>MTML01000107.1 GCA_002011215.1 Archaeoglobus sp. JdFR-24 | reverse complement strand
CCAGAATGGAGATTATAACAACGCATACCCACAGCCGTACGGTGGCTGGCACTGCCCTATGTGGTATTAGGGTGGGTTTTTTAAATTTTTTAAATTTTTTAACGTTCTAACACCCACTCTAACCCCACTATCAATCTATTAGGGTATTAAACCATATTTGGGCACCCCATATGAATGTATCACAATCAATACGGGAGGATATTGATCATGAGTAAAAACCAGATGTTAGTTGGTGGAATTGTTATTGTTGTGACAGCTTTGTTATTATGGTCTGTACTTGCAAAAGATCCTATACCTGTAAAAGACAGTTCTAAGGCTAATTTGAGTTATTTGGAGAGTTATGGTGAAATAATGCTTTACAAATCCGAGAATTGTGTTTGTTGTGATTTGTATGCAAATTATTTGAAAAGTAAAGGAAAATTAAACGTGAAAGTTATTGAAATGCATAGTATCTCCTCTATTAAGGAAAGGTATGGAATTCCAGCTGCTTTGGAAAGCTGTCATACGACAATTATTGGGGATTATTTCATTGAAGGCCATGTTCCTTTAGAGGCTATTGATAAGTTAATGACAGAAAAGCCTGATATTGAAGGAATAGCTCTGCCCGATATGCCTTCAGGCTCTCCAGGCATGCCTGGAGGTAAGAACGATCCTTTCATCATTTACGCAGTGGATAATGAAGGAAGCTATAGTGAGTTTATGAGGTTATAAAAGACGGCATACAGAGGAGAATCTGAAATGAATGTAAAAAAGTTATTGCTGCTGAATTCTCTTTTCTCTCTTTTTTTAGTCAAGAAGGCACAGGCTCACTGTCCTTTATGCACTATTGGTGCAGCTGCTGCAGCTGGTGGAGCAGCTTGGTTTGGTATTAGCCCGGTAGTTATTGGTTTGTTTATCGGAGCATTTGCAGTTTCAATGGGTTGGTGGATCTCCAGGCTGATTAAAAAAAGGTATGTCCCCCTCCAGAGATTGCTTATTATATCTCTCTCCTTTGCCACAACGGTTTTACCCCTTTTCCCGGTTATGAGGGATGTTTATCCAGTATATATATCTCTTACAGGGGATTATGGTTCATTACTGAATAGGACATACTTACTGAACTTGTTTTTAGTTGGTAGCATAATAGGCGGGGTAATAGTTTCCTTAACTCCTTGGCTTAGTAGCAAAATAACTATGTTGAGAAAAGGCAGGACTTTCCCCTTTCAGGGTGTCATACTTACTATGTTGCTGTTGGTGATAGTGGGTGCTACAATTCAACTGGTGGTGATGTGACATGGCGAATATTTTTCCTGTATTATCAGGTATAACTGTACTCTTCTTTGTGCTGCTTGCAGTTAAAGAACTGTTCAATCACAAATTCAAAGAACGGTTTTGTGTTATTTGTGCGGCTGTGACATTTACTTGGATATTTCTTCTCGTTTTGTACTGGTTGAGGATTTTTGAGAACCAAATCATTATTGCTTTGCTTATAGGACAAACCACCATTGGCATTTTTTATCTTGCGGAGAAAGAATTGAAGGATGTATTCAAGTTGTTTCGATTACCTTTCCTGCTTACGCTGATAGTTATTGCTCATTCTTTGTTAGCAGTTCCGGATGATATAATTAAAAGCATACTATTTTTATCAGTTGTATGGTTGATATTTATTTTAATATATGTATATAAGAATAATGGCAAAATAAACTATTTGCTAAAAAAATTAATTGAGTGCTGTAAAAACTGGTGAGAATAAACGGGATTATAAGCAATCTGGTCAAAAATCACAGGATAATCATATTACTTAAACTCTATCGAAATTGATGGAATATGGTAAATTTGTTTGAATATTATTTCAGGAAAATTATGATTGACGTCCTCATCATTTTATATGAGTTATATTTAAATATCTGAACTATTACAAATTATATTATGAACGGTTTTATGAACGGTTTCATGCATCCTCTGAACTGGTTTGGATTCCCATTTTTTGGATTTTGGATGTTTTTCGGGTGGATAATCTTTCTTGCAATTGGATATATCGTTTATCAGGATGCAAACAAACGAGGGATGAATGGACTGCTCTGGTTTATTTTAGTAATTCTCCCAATGGTGGGGATTATTTTCCTTATACTGTACATAGTCATAAGGGAGACAACTCCTACAGCTCCTACAACCCCTGAAAAGGTGGGTGAGGGAGGTAGAGCATTGGAGATTTTAAAAGAGAGATATGTCAAGGGTGAAATAACAAGAGAAGAATATCTGAGAATGAAGGATGAGCTCGAGAAATAGTGTGGTTTTTCCAGAGCATGGAGGGTGATAAAATGTCGGGAACTCGTCATGAATCTGATGAAACGCATCTGCATGAAATGCACGAAAAAGAGATGATTGAAAGCAAAGAACAAAAGATGGAACATAGAACGCACGAGGAACATGAGATGGATAAAAAGGATAAAGGCCATGAAATGCACGAAATGCATAAAATGAAGGGGCATGATCACCACACCCACATGCTTGAAGACTTCAAAAGGAGATTCTTAGTTTGTTTATTATTGACCTTTCCGATTCTTGCTTTATCTCCTGCAATCCAAGTCTTTTTTGGATTCAAGTTGGAATTTACAGGTTCAATTTATGTTTTATTCTTTTTATCGTCATTTGTTTACTTTTATGGAGGTTATCCCTTCCTAAAAGGACTTTTCAAGGAATTTAAGAACAAAAATCCGGGGATGATGACTCTAATTGCTGTGGCAATAAGTGTTGCATACATTTACAGCTCTGCAGTCGTTTTCGGCTTGAAGGGCAAGTTCTTTTTCTGGGAGCTTGTGACCCTTATCGACATCATGCTTCTTGGACACTGGATTGAAATGCGATCAGTTCTGGGAGCTTCGAGAGCTCTAGAGGAGCTTGTAAAAATAATGCCTTCTGAGGCTCACCTCATGAAAAACGGAGAAATCGTGGATGTCAAGGTTGAAATGTTAAAAACTGGAGATAGAGTGCTTGTCAAGCCAGGAGAGAAAATTCCTGTTGATGGTGTTGTAATTGAAGGAGAGACAACGGTAAATGAGGCTATGTTAACAGGAGAATCCAAACCTGTTACAAAGAAACTGGGAGACGAGGTAATAGGTGGAGCTATTAATGGTGAAGGTTCAATAGTCGTTGAGGTTAGAAAAACAGGCAAAGAAACTTATCTGAATCAGGTTATTGAGCTTGTAAGACAGGCGCAGGAAAGCAAATCCAGAACTCAGGACTTGGCAAACAAGGCTGCTTTTCTGCTAACGATTATAGCTTTAACTGTAGGGGCTTTGACTTTAACGGCATGGTTATCCTTTGGCAGAGACTTCACGTTTGCAATTGAAAGGGCAGTAACTGTTATGGTAATAGCATGCCCCCATGCTTTGGGTTTGGCAGTTCCACTTGTGGTAGCGGTCTCCACATCTCTTGCTGCAAAATCAGGTTTGCTCATCAGAGATAGACAGGCCTTTGAGCGGGCGAAGGATATACAGGCAGTTGTTTTTGATAAAACTGGAACCCTTACTGAAGGAAAATTTGGAGTGACTGACATAATTCCTATTGCTGATATGAACGAAAATGAAGCGCTTAAATTAGCTGCATCTTTAGAGGTAAACTCAGAGCACCCAATTGCCCAGGGCATAGTGAATAGTGCGAAGGAAAAAGGTATCGAACTTATAAGATTGGAGCACTTCAAATCAATCCCGGGTAAGGGAGTTGAGGGACTAATTGATGGCAGAAAACTGAAAGTGGTCAGTCCCAATTATTTGAGAGAGAATGGAATAGAAATTAATGATGACAGGATAGAGAAAATAAAACAGCAAGGTAAGACAGTTGTTTTTCTGATTGAAGATGAAAGACCTTTGGCGGCTTTGGCTCTGGCAGATATAGTGCGGAAAGAGTCTAAAGAGGCAATTGAGAGCCTTAAAAGCATGGGAATAAAATGTATGATGCTTACGGGAGATAATAGATTTGTTGCCAAATGGGTAGCAGAGGAGCTCGGTCTGGATGATTTCTTCGCAGAAGTTCTACCTCATGAAAAGGCTGATAAGATCAAAGAGGTTCAGAGTCGATATGCGGTGGCAATGGTTGGAGATGGTGTTAATGATGCTCCTGCTTTAGCTCAAGCAGATGTTGGAATCGCTATAGGTGCAGGAACCGATGTTGCGGTTGAGACAGCCGATATAATTCTGGTCAGAAACGACCCAAGAGATGTAGCAGACGTAATTTCCCTCTCAAAGAAAACGTACTCCAAGATGTTTCAGAATTTGCTATGGGCAACTGGATATAACTCCTTTGCAATCCCGCTTGCTGCGGGTGTTCTTTACGGATATGGAATACTGCTTACCCCAGCATTTGGTGCAGTCCTTATGAGTTTGAGTACAGTAATAGTCTCTATAAATGCAAGATTACTAAAAATTGGCTGATAAAATCTCATTTTTTGAAACTAAACATCGAAGGCAAAAATCACTAAAAAACTTGGTAAAATTATACCTGAGTGTGATTAATACCTGAGTGTGTAGATTGCATCAGCTATTTTCCTGTCAAGTGCAAACTGAGTATTTCCAATCTGAATGACGAATGTTGGAAACACTCTGATTACTTTAATTTTTTTACCAGGCAACAAGCCTACAGCAAGTATTTTGGAAGAGATCTCATCATCTGCAACTATATATTTCACTTCAGCCTCCTCTCCAGGAGAAAGCTCGCTTAAGCGAAATATGAGTCTTTTTACCTCTTCTTCACCTTCAATACAACATTTTCCTCTGGGTATTCTTCTTCCATGGGGACACACGCCGGGATGTCCTAACAGGGTGCATATGGCCTCTTCAACCTCATCGCTTAAAACGTGCTCAAATTTACATGCAGACTCCTCAACATGAGTCTCACCCATTCCAAGAACATCATTGAGTAACCTTTCAGCGAGTCTGTGCAGTCTGATGATTTTTCTGGCTCTTTCACCTCCCTGGTCTGTGAGAATAATTTTGTCCCCTTTCCTGAGTATATAACCACTTGAGATCAGGTCTCTAATTATGTCCTCACTGAACTCTGACACACTCACATCTTTTTTAGTCTCGTTTAAAGACATCCAGATCTCCTTTAAAGCGTTTTCAAGCTCCTCCTTCATTTTCCCACCCTTCATCATTTTCCTCTGGTCTCAGTACAACCTGTGGTCAGGTGTATCCAACATCATGTGTATCCAACATAGTTTAATAAGATACCTGTCAAGTACCCCACTGAGAAGGCAAGAGAGATTGCTATTACGAAAATGGCAACTCCTGTTTTTAAGCCCCTCTCCTTGCACATCATGCTGAATTGAGCAACACAGGGTACAAAAAGTGTAAGAGTTACCATTGCAATCACAGTCTGCGAATAGCTGAGAATCCCCTGGCTTATAAGGTCATATAATCCTGCTGCCCCATAATCTCGCCTGAAAAAGCCATAAAGCAGAATTAAACCCCCTTCCTTGGGAAGCCCTATTGCAACAGAGGGCACCGAAAGCATCTCAACGACCAGATCAAAAACTGTAGTAATTCTTCCTATCCAGATAACAACACTAATCAGTACAAAAATTGGCATAACTTCTTTGAAATACCACTCAAGCCTTGCTAAGGTTTTGTAAAAAACATTCCCAGCATTCGGAATTCTCAGCGGTGGAAGCTCCATGAAAAATAAAGGTGAACTTCCGGGGATAACTTTTGAGGCGGCTGTGCCAATCAGGATCAGAACTCCACTGATTATGCCCAGCCATATTAAAAGTGCTCTAAAATCAGGGACTATACCAAGCATAACTCCTAACTGAGCACTACAGGGAATTCCGACTGCAAGCATAAGTGTGGCAATTATTCTCTCTTTTTTCGATTCAAGTGTTCTGGTTACTATTGTAGCCATCGTTCCACACCCAAGTCCGAGCAGTAAGGGAATGACAGATCTACCACTCAAACCAATTTTTTTGAACGCCACATCAAGGAGAGCTGCAAGCCTTGGCAGATAACCAGAATCCTCAAGGATAGAAAAGGCTATGAAGAAGGTTGTTACGATGGGAAATATTATTGCAATGGCATATCTGATACCGAGCGTCACGACACCATATTCCCCACCTATCAGTTCTCTTAACCAGTAGTTAGGGACATGCTCATAAAGAAAGGAATTAAGTGGCTCGTTAATATATATTTCATAAGAAGTCTCAATATAATCAACAAGAATCTGTGCCCCCAGGACTCCGGCAAAAAGGTAGATCATATACAAACTTAGAATTGCCATGGGGAAAGAAATGTAAGGGTTTGTGGAAAGGTCGGTTATTTTATCTCTCAAACTACCTTTTTCAATCCTTTTTTCGCTGACAACTCCTTCAAGAATCTGATTAGCATTCTTTTGAATTTGCAGAAAAATCTCATAAGAGGGGGAAGTTGCCATCCCAGATTTTACAGAGTTTATAAGCTCAACTATTTCATTATATTTTCTTTCATTCTTCAAAAGTTCGAGTGTATCTTTATCTCCTGCTAACGCCAGAATGGATAGCATCTTCTTACTTATTGGATACTCCTTTTCGAGCATTTCCGTGATTCTAATCATAAAATTACCGAGAAAAGTGTTAATCTTGATTAGATCTCTTTTTTCAAATCTGTATCGCTCATCAAGAATGTCTTTAAGTATCTTTTTAAGCTCTGAAATACCCTTTTTCTGAGTTGCTATAGTCTTTACCACGGGAATACCGAGTCTCCGGCTCAGGAGTGATACATCAATCTCCAATCCAAGCCTTTCAGCTTCATCCATTGCATTTAAAACAAGGATCGTTTTGAATCCTGCTTCAATAAGCTGAATCGTAAAAGGTAGCATTCTTTCGATGTTTTTTGCATCCATTACGTGAACAACGACATCCGCATTTTCAAGTAAAATTTTTTTAGCAACCCTTTCCTCCTCAGTTATGGCCAGAAGGGAATACATTCCAGGCGTATCTATTAGCATTGCATCCAGTTCTTTTATTTTTCCGGTTGTTATATCTACAGTCGTGCCGGGATAATTTGATACAGTTGCGTACTTACCCGTTAGATTGTGGAAGAGCAAGCTCTTACCGACATTTGGACTTCCAACAAGAATTATTTTTTTACTTCCTGCCTTAATTTTTTTAATTTCCTCATGTTCATTACTGTGGCAATGCATTGATTTTTAGGGAGACCTAAATTGTATTTAAGACTATCGGTTAAAATTTTGAAGTTATTGAATATAGATTCTTAACAGAGATCCAAAGCTATCACAGTTTCGCCACTGAAACAATCTTTTTAACCCTTTTTACATCAATTTCTGAGTCAAATTTAGGTTCTTTTTTGAAATATGTTCCTACTATGACACCATCAGCGTATTTGAGTATATCTAAGATATTTCTGTGGTTCACACCACTTCCAGCAAGCACAGGAAGTTCTACAATATCTCTCAGAAGCTTTAAATGTGCAATATCTGGTGGAATTCCCGTTCTTGTGCCGGTAATGATTGCTGCATCAGCCATGGATCTGTTGAACTCTGAAGCATAATCTTCGATTCTTGCAAAGTGGATTGCATGCTTGACATGGATATCTGCGAAAATTCTGGCTTTGCATCCTATAATTTTTCTGTATCTCAGCAATTTTCCGGCATTTCCTGTTAGAACACCTTCTGGCGTAATAGAAGTAAAATAAAGCTGATTTATTCTCACAAACTCTGCCTTAACAGCTTTGGCAATGGCAAGTGCACCAAAACCATCATTTCTCAACACGTTAACTCCAAGGGGAATCGATACAGCATTCTTAATCTCCTTTGCAACGGAGGTCATGCAGGCTATGGTCTCCTTTCCGACTTCGGTGAGGAAAGGCATATCACCATAGTTCTCAATTATTAATGCATCCGCTCCTCCTTCCTCGATTGCTTTTGCATCCTTCAGTGCTTTCTTGATTACCTCCTCGAAGGATTCATGGAGTGGAGCACCGGGAAGGGGGAGGAGGTGTACAACTCCAATAACAATTTTTCTATCTTTATTCAGTTCCACAGAGATAATGGTTTTCTGAATAAAAAAGTATTTCTGAAGAATCACCATAATGCAAACATGGATTATGATTATCCACCCTATCGTCCTCCAAGTGAGGCTGGAAGTGCTCTGATAAGAGTGGTTAGAGGATGCACCTGGAACAAGTGTGCTTTTTGTTCGATGTATCGCGATATGAAATTTCAGCAAAGACCGAAAAATGAAGTTTTAAGGGATATTGAAAATCTGAGAGAGCATTTCCCTGTCGCAAAGACAGCCTTTTTGGGAGACTCCAATCCCCTCGTTCACAGGGATATTGTTGAGATTGTCAGTTTTCTCAAACAGAAGCACCCCCATATTGAAAGGATCACAGCATATGCGAGAGCAAAAACCATCGCAAGAATGAGTGAGGAAAAGCTGGAAGCTCTCAGAAATGCAGGTCTTGATAGGTTGCACATTGGACTGGAAAGCGGCGATGATGAGGTTTTGGAGCTTGTTCGCAAGGGGGCAACCAGAAATGACATGATTGAGGCTGGTAAAAAAGCTGGGAAGTATTTTGAAGTCTCGTTTTATTATATTCTCGGTTTGGGTGGCAAAGAAAGAATGGAAAATCATGCATTGAGCAGTGCTGAGGTAATTAATGAAGCCAATCCGGATTTTGTCAGGATCAGAACTTTAACGATATTGCCAGGAACGGAAATTGAGGAAATGATTGGAAAGCAAATAACTCTCCTCTCTCCAATTGAACAGCTTGAAGAACTTGAAATGCTTGTAAAAAATATAGGTGTGGAGACATATCTGACCTGTGATCATGTTTCGAACTATCTTTTTTACAGAGGAAAACCGATTTTTACAGGAGTTCATGGAAATCTCCCGAAAGAGAGAGGTAGAATGCTCCGGGAGATAGGAGATATGAAAGAACTCTTATTATCTGCTGGCAGAGAGGTTCTGAACAGTAACGACATGGCAAAGCTTGGTAGGATTGTACTTTGAGCGATCTGCAAGTGTTTTGTATAGAATGAGTTCCCAGAATAATTTCCGGGTTAGGTGAAAGTTGTGGTTATTGATGAGTTATTGGTTATATTGTGATAGCGGTTGTTATTGATTACTGTGATTAATATATTACTGTTATTAATATATTTGAATGCATGTTCTCTGAACTTTTTCTATCTCTTACGTAAATTATAATAATCCTTTGCTATTTGCTTCCTGGTGGGTGATGGCGTCCACCCTTAACTTCCCCAAAGGGGATGATGACGCCTGTTTTGCAGGGGGTGGACACATTGTGCTTGCAGATCAATCGAAACCCATTCAGTAGAATCGACATTAGAAAGCTGAGAGATTTTATACTATCAAGAAAAACGGATTATGGTTTTGCCTTTTGCAGACCTTTACCACCTTCGTTGCCTGAAACTTACTATGCGATATATGTTCTCAAGTCTGTTGGGGAGGATATACCTGATAAAGAAAAGCTTATAGAATTTCTTAAAAGCAACCTCAGGAATAATCTGCACTCTATCTTTTACGCGTTCAATTCCTTAAGCCTGCTTGGAGAAAAACTGCCTGATATGAGTGATCTTCTCTTCCTAAAACTCGACGAAGCTTTGAACAGAACGCCCCGTGCAGGTACCGAAATAACAGTAGCCTACTCTTCTGAAACACCCAATTTCTTAAAGGAAGTATATATGATCACTCATTCTTTAAGGTTGCTTGATCCAAGACACACGATTCCAGAATCTGTAAAAACAATCATCGAAAACTTCAGAAAGGATGGTGGGTTTGGTATCACCTTTCCAAACCTTCGAGAGACCTATTACTGCGTGTTTATACTTTGTGATGAGATTAAAAGAGATGATGCTGTGATAACTTTCGTTGAGGAACACGAATGTCACAAAGGAGGCTTTACAAAGTCTCCTGGTGGCTATCCCCCTTACCTTGAAGAAACGTACTATGCACTCTTATGCCTTAAATTGCTGGGCCATAGAGCAAATGAAAAAACCATAGAGTATATTTCATCACTTCAGAATTTCAACGGCGGTTTTAGAAGGAGTATCTCCGGTGGTATCTCGACGCTTGAGAATACCTACTATGCAATTGCGAGTTTGAGGTGTTTTGAAAGTGAACTCTAATGCTTATAACAGGTGAGTGGAGTGTATAATTTGCTGTTGATAGGACTGGGTGGCTTTCTGGGAGCGGTGTTGAGGTACCTGATTGGTGGATGGATACAGGATGGATTTCTGAGTTTTCCTGTGGGTACACTTACGGTAAATGCTACTGGTAGCTTTATTTTGAGTCTGATTATGTACCTCTCTGAATACGAAGGACTTTTTGGTGATAATGCAAGAATATTCCTGACGATAGGTTTTCTGGGCTCTTTTACAACCATGTCAACATTTAGCTACGAATCATTTAGATTTCTGGAGCAAAAGGAAATTTTTTTATTTGCTCTGAATTTAGTGGGAACAATTATATCAACACTGCTTGCCGTATATCTCGGCAGGGTTGTTGCTGTTGGTTTATGGAGGCATTAAAATGGAAGAGGAGGCTATTCTTTTGAGAATCTTTATCGGTGAATCAGACAGATATGAAGGCAAGCCGCTTTACAAACATCTTATTGAGATGTTTAAAAAGGAAGGTTTAGCCGGAGCTACAGTTTTGAGGGGCATTTCTGGATTTGGAAAAACGAGTCGCATACACACAACATCCATACTGAGATTATCGACAGATTTGCCAGTAGTAGTGGAAGTAGTTGATCAGAAAGAAAAGATTGAGAAAATAAAACCAAAACTGCTCGAAATTGTAAAAGAGGGGCTTGTAACTGAAGAGAAGGTTAGGATAATATTATACAAAGGAAACAAGGATAAAGATTCACAGGGTTAATATCCACTTTAATATTTTTATGTATCTTGAGGGAATGTATTGGGATATCACAAACCTGAATAAAATTAAATAGGTGCTCTGGAAAAATAGTTGGACAATAATTGAACACATCCAAAATTTTGTACTTTCTCTGAACGCACATGTGTTTATGGCTAATTTTTTAAAATCAAACTCTCAAGTAGGAACATGTCTCAAATTGATGAAATAATAATTTCAAAGGCCATAGTTGAAAAATATTCTGAGAAGCTGATCGACTCTCTGCAGAATGATGTTGCGATAGTTGGTGCAGGCCCCTCAGGACTTGTTGCAGCATATTACCTAGGTTCCATGGGTTTCAGGACGACTGTTTTTGAGAAAAAGCTCAGCCTTGGCGGGGGAATATGGGGCGGCGGAATGATGCTCAACAAGGTCGTTGTCCAGAAAAAAGCCACCAGTGTGCTGGATGAATTCGGTATATCCTATGAAAAGTACGATGATAACCACTATGTTGTTGATGCAATTGAACTGGCAGGTGGGCTTGTTTACAGAGCATCCAGAGTTGCGAGGATATTCAATCTGGTGAATGTGGAGGATGTGATGATAAGGAATGGTGAGATTACGGGGCTTGTCATCAATTTCACAGCGGTTGAGATGAGTAACCTGCATGTGGATCCGATCACCGTTTTCTCAAAGGCAGTTGTTGACGCAACCGGGCATGACGCATCGATTTGCAGCATAGTTTCAAGAAAGACCTCTGGACTTGTGCTGAAAGGAGAACGATACATGCACGCAGAGGAAGGGGAGAAGGGTGTAATAGACAACACATCTGAGGTTTATCCGGGGCTGTTTGCTGCAGGTATGACTGTAGCAGCTGTTTACGGCCTGCCAAGGATGGGACCGATATTTGGTGGAATGCTACTCAGCGGAAAGAAGGTTGCAGATCTGATCGCCTCAAAAATACGGGATTGATAATAAGGGGTTGATTTCCTCGGATTATTTTGTATTTCTTGAAAAATGATACCATAAATATTATATTCTTTATTACACAAATTTTGAAATATGAAGGTGAAGGAAGCTCCAAAAACATCAACAAGCATGATTGTCAGGTCAGCATCTTCAGCAAGAATAACACAATCCAAAAATCCCTTTCTTGAGTTGATGCGAAGGATATTCAGAAAAGAGGATGTGGCAATGAAGGCTATCCGCTTTATCAACATTATCGATGAGAGGCAAAAAGCAGGCAAACCTTTGAAAGTGGAGGAATGGGAGACGGTTATGGAAGAATTAGGGATGGTCAGGTCATCTTTCTACTCAATGAGGAATAAGCTAATTGGAGCGGGAATGATTGCAATAAAGGATGGAGAATACAGGCTCAGTGGTGTTTTCAGCAGAGATCTTGCTGACATGGCGAGATGGTGGTGGACAGCAGTTCTCGGCTACGATTCCGAAGCACTTTAAACAAAAAAGGTATTATAGGGAAAAATCATTCTAAATAATGGTGATTTGAATGTTAACAGAAGAGTTGAGCGATAGGGTTTCCTCAGTTAAATCTCTTGTGGCAAAAAAAGCCAGCCAGATCGATGCGAACAATGAAATGGATAGGGAAGTTATCGAACTTTTATTCAAGAATGGGCTTATGGGAATATTTGCTCCTGAAACCCATGGTGGTTTGAATTTAGGCTATTTTGAAGCTTCTCTTGTAGCGGAGGAGCTTGGAAAGGTCAGTGCCGGAGTTGCACACTCGGTTGTGGTGCATCACATGGCAGTGGATGCGCTGAGAAAATTTGGAAGCGAAGATCAGAAGAAAAAATGGTTAAACAGACTTGTTAAGGAGAGTGTTGGAACTCTGGCGATAACAGAGCCCGCAGGGGGAAGTGATGTAGCTGGAATGAAGATGGAGGCAAAAAAAGAGGGAGATAGGTATATCTTGAATGGCAGAAAAACTCTGATAACAAATGCGGTTTTTGGGAATGTTATTATTGTGATTGCAAGAACAGGTGAGGGTCCAAAAGGTCTGACAGCATTTATTGTTGAGAAGGATGGAGTTGTAGTTACGAAACTCAATGCCACAGGCATGAGAGGAAGCGGTCTGGCGTCAGTGGGTTTCAGAAATATAGAGGTCTCGGAAGAGAACATTCTGGGTGGTGAGGGAAATGGAATGAAGGTTGCTCTTGCCACCCTTGCCCCAAACAGAATTCCCTTTGCGGCTATGGGCGTCGGTATAGCGAGAAGATGTTTTGAGCTTGCGAAAAAGTATGCGAAGGAGAGAGACGCTTTTGGTAAAAAGGTAGCGGACTTTCAGGGAATTCAGTGGATGATTGCTGAAGTTGCGACGGAAATAGAGGCAGTTTCAAGGCTCGTCTACAACTCGGCAAGGGTTGCCGATGGGATGGAATATGAGATTGATGCCACAACCCTCGGCGCTATGTGTAAACTGAAGGTTGCTGAGGTCACAAAAAGGGCTGCAGATCTTGCAGTTGAGATATTTGGTGGACACGGAGTGATTTCTGGTTCACCTGTTGAAAGAGCATATAGAGATGCGAAAATACTTGATATAGCTGAGGGCACATCTGAAATTATGAAGGTAATTATATCTAGGACAGTTCTCAAGTGATCAGGACTCCAGTAACCAGCTGAAACTGGTGTCAGATCTGAGGTGAAACTGGTGTCAAATCCACCAAAGGAATTTCTGAGAAAGATTAGACCATTTTCTTACGTTTCAGAGGAGGAACTGAATCTTCTTGTGGAAAATCTTGAAGTTGAAGCTTACGAGAAGGGTAAGGTGATTGTGAAGAAAGGGAAGAAAACGAATTATCTCTATCTTGTTTTTTCAGGACTCGTCGGATTGTACGATGATGAAACTCTTGTGGACACTGTTTCGAGGGGAGAACTGTTTGGGATAATCTCCATAATCTCAGAGAACCCTTTTTCACTCACTGCCGTTGCTGTTGAAGATACGATATGCTATCTCATCAAAAAAGACGCTTTTAAAAAGATATTTGAAATGAATCCAAAATTTGCCGCTTTTTTCAGCACATTCATAAATCGGAGGTTCAGGTCCTTCTCAAATCTTTTGAGGGAGACTGAGGGAACATTTCAGGAAGAAGTATATCTGACGAGCATAGGCAAACTGATCAAAAAGAATCCGGTTGTTTGCTCTCCAGAAACCACAATTGAAGAGGCAGTAAAAATAATGCTTGAGAACAGGGTCGGTTCGATAGTTGTGGTTGATGAAAATAATCAGCCTCTTGGTATTCTGACAGATCATGATCTGAGAAAGGTTCTGATTTCCGGAAATAAAAATGCCAGAGTTGTAGATTTTATGAATTCTCCTGTTATCACGATATCAGATGATCAGCCAATTTTTGAAGCATATCTCACACTTCTTAAAAAAGGAATCAATCATCTGGTCATCACAAAGAAGAATGGTGTTGCTGGAGTTATAACAAGCAAGGACATACTGACCCAGTTTGAACCAACATCTTCTTTGATAGCCCTCTACAGGAATATAAGAAAGGCAACGAGTGTTGAGGAGCTTAAAACATCACTCGAAGGGATCAGGAAGGCTGTGGCGGGACTGGCCATGAAGGGAATGCACTTCTACGATCTGAGTAGAATGATCACCTCCGTTAACGATTCGGTTGTTGTCAGAACAATCCGAATGATCGAGGAGAAATTTCGCGAAAGGGGGATGGAACTTCCAGACTATGTGTGGATTCATATGGGGAGTTCGGGAAGGAAAGAACAGATAATTGCAACTGATCAGGATAATGCAATCATCCATTCGGGAGATGGAGAGGTGATGCTGGAGTTTGCCAGAGAGGTAAACGAGACCCTTGACTATATAGGGATTCCAAAATGCACTGCCAACTACATGGCCTCCAATCCGAAGTGGAATCTTACCCTTGATGAATGGAAAAAGAATTTCAAGAAGTGGTTTACCTCTCTAACAGGAGAGAACATTCGATATCTGTCAGTATTTTTGGATTTAAGACCCATACATGGGGATCAGGGGCTATATGTTGATTTATTAGATTATATAAAGGAGAATATAACAAATCAGGCAATCAGGTTTCTCGCACTTGATGCAACAGCAATCGAACCTCCTGTGGGGATATTTGGAATAAAGAACCTCGACAAGGGTATAGACCTCAAAAAATACGGAATATATCCAATTGCGAATGGAGTTAGAGTTATGGCTCTGGAAAAGGGTATCATTGATATCACCAATACAAAGGAAAGGATAGGAAAGCTGAGTGAGCTCGACATTCTGAGTGAAGAGAGGTCAAGTGATCTTCTTGAGAGTTATGAATTTCTTCAGGATTTGAGACTCAAGCATCAGTCTCTCTCGGTCTCAGCTGGAAGAGAGGGCGATAACATCATCAGAGTTGAGGAACTTGATAAAATGGACATCTATGTGCTCAAGGAATCGTTGAAAATAGTCTCATCTTTTCAGAAGTTCATCAAGGGGAGGTATGGTGTTGAAAGAGTGCTTTAAAATGCTGGAACTTCCGACTCAACTTAAATTATTTTGATTGATGGTGATTGGATTGAATCTCAGAGATGCAAGATTTGCGGTTGTTGATGTGGAGATTACAGGTCTGAATTTGAGGAAAGATGAGATAATTTCAATTGGAATTGTGCCAATGCGTGGCACAAGAATTCTGGCGGGAGAGAGTTATCACACCCTCGTCAGGCCATCAAAATACAGGTTAAAATCAATGAGAATACACGGTATTGATCCAAAAACGCTTGAAAGGGCACCCAAGTTTTCAGAAATAGCGAATGATGTGAAGGAAAGAATAGGGGATTCAATTGTTGTAGGTCATGCGGTGGAAATTGACGTGGACTTCCTTAAAAAATCCTTTAAATCAGTGGGAATGGACTTCAAGAACAGGTATGTGGATGTTGCTATCATTGAAAAGTGGCTCTGCGACAGGCTTGGAGAGAGAAAATGTACTGCTGATCTCAATCTCGATTCTTTAATTAAAGCTTATAACCTAAGTGGCAGATTTAGACATGATGCTTTGGCGGACGCCTTCTTCACGGCCCAAATTTTTCAAATTCAACTCCTCAAACTACTGAAATATGGAGTTACATCTCTTGAAAGAGTCCTTTCCATTCTGGATGCGAGCAAAGTATCGAAAATTGACTTTATTTTCTGACAATTTTTAAATGATTTAATGTTAGTTAACCGAAAGAAATAGAAAGATTTAAATCTTTAATTATTTTTTGTTTAGATTGAGGTGATTGAATGCCGTGGCCACCTAAAATATTTTGGGCAGGTTTGGTATTGTATTATGGATTTACAGCGATTTGCTGGATAGGCGAAGCAACTATGGGATGGAACCACATACTACTGGGACCAGAGATCTATGCGGCACTGCTGGGGACGTGGATAGTGCCACTGATAATGTCAGTGATATACTTCTACTTCCCGGAGAAAGCGGAGGAGGCTTCGTAAGGAGGTGTGAAAAAAATGGCTAATCCGATTGTTGTTGGAATTACAGCACTGTATTTCCTCGGTGTTATAGCTATAGGTTGGTATTCGAGACAGAAGATGAAAAGTGCCACCGATTATTATATTGCCGGAAGGCAGATTGGTAGTGTTGTTAACGGTCTCGCTCTTGAGTCGACATATCTGAGTCCAGCATCCATGCTTGGATTGCCCGCTTATGTGTTCATTCTGGGATATCCATTCTGGTGGGCGATGTCCGCTATCATAGCAGGTATGCCTGTTGCAACATTGCTTACGGCTGCTGCGATGAGGAAATACGGTCCTACGAGCTTTGCAGACTATTATGCAGACAGATACAATGATCAGAGACTGAGATGGCTTGTTGGTGTAATTGTGATGTTCGGTGCAATACTCTACATTACGCTCTCTATAGTCGGTATGGGTATATTCCTGCTTGCAATTCTGAGATTTCCGTATCTTTACGGAGTTATACTTGGTGCTGTAATCGTCATGGTCTACGTCGTCTTCGGTGGAATGATCGCTACAAGCTGGAATGCTGCATTTCAGGCAGTTCTTATGACCATAGCAGCTCTCTTGGCAGCTATAGGTATTATAAACTACTTTGGAGGTCTTGCCGGATACCACCAGGCAATCCTTCAGAACAGCCCGACCTTCTTCAACACACCATCTGATCCTAAACCGCATCACATTCTTGCAGGAACCTGGCTTGGAGTTGTCGGATGGTTCTTTGTCTGGCACTACGGTTTTGCAACGATGCCTTATACGGTCGTAAGATTCTTTACAGTTATGGACATCAAGACAGCAAGAAGAAGTATCTTCTGGTGTACGCTGTTCGCAGGTATATTCTACCTGGGTCTTGAGATAATCGGTGCTGGAGCAAAAGTGATGATTGAATCAGCTCACCCGCTCATCCAGCAGGGAGTTGTTACAAAGGGAGGAGCGGTTGGAGTTCTGAAATACTATGCAACGACCTATGGTGTTGGAACTGTAACGGACTACTCGATGGTTGCAGCAGTTGAAGCTCTGCAGAACCCATGGATTCTCGGTATACTCTGTGCTGGTGGTCTTGCAATTGCGATGTCCACCGCTGCCGGATGGGTTATGGTCGTCAACGTCCTTGTCACCAGAGACTGGGCAGACATGATGCTCAGAAGCAAATTTGCCAAGGAGAACCCCGTTCTGATGGCAAGAATCGTTTCAGTCATCTTCCTCGCCGTCAGCATGGTGATTGCAATAAATCCGCCTGGTCTGGTTCTTGACCTCTCCGGATGGGCGTTCGTGGTTATCATTGCTGCCCTCGGACCGAGCTTAGTGCTTGGACTGTGGTGGAAGGGAGCAACCAGAACCGCGACATGGATTACTGCAGTGGTTATGTTCGTCCTCCACCTGTATGCATGGCTTTATGCAAAGACAGTTCTTGGTCACCACTCCTTCTTCTTCCTCAACCCACTCCTTGGACTTCCAAAAACGGCCATAATAACACCACACCAGGTCTGGGCAATTCCTGTGGGATTCCTGCTGTTCATCGTAATATCACTGGTGACAAAGAAGCCCGAAAAAGAGGTTGTGGACAAATACTGTGTGAAACTGACCGAAACCCTCTAAAATTTTTTATTTTTATTTTTGGTTTTGTGAAACTGTTTGAGGTTTTATCGGAAGCTAATTCTCAACTCTCTCAATTCTCAAATCCAGAACGTATCTGTAGACATAGGGTGCAAAATTTCCGCATTCTCTGATGTTCTCAACTCTGACATACATCCCGTTGTTCCTGAAAAGTTCTGAAACCCTTTCGGGCAAAATTACATCTCTCTCTTCCTTTCCGGCAAAGGTGTAGTAGTGAACAGTACCGCCCTCCTTTATTTTACCCCTTAAAGTATCAACGAAGTTCTCGGCGATGTAGGGTGATGGCATAAGAATGCGATCGAATTTACCTTCTATTTTCGGAAGAATCTCCCTCACATCACCCTCATATATCCTGACGATACTTTCTATTTTGTTCAGTCTGACATTCTGTTTGAAATATTCCACAGCCTGAGGATTGATCTCAATTCCAACGACTTCTGATGGTTTTGCAAGCCTTGCGATCACTATTGCATAAGGCCCGACACCTGCAAACATTACTAAAACACGCTCATCGTCCTTTACAAGTCTGGAAATTCGTTCTCTCTCTCCTGAAAGCTTCGTGGAATAGTATACTTTGGTGGGGTCAACAATAAATCTGCATCCATGCTCCTTTACTGTAGTTTCAGTCTCATTACCATAAATAATTTCGTATTTAGCGACCCTGAAAACACCATTAACCTCTCCAACCTTTCTGAGAATGGTTTTTACTCTTTTATGCTTTGTGAGAATAGCATCGACTATCAAATCCTTGATGTGCATGACCTCATCTGGAATGTCGATTATCACAACATCTCCAATAATTTCAAAACTCCTTCTAATCTTCAGAAGCTCATCCTCATTGACTTTTTCTTTGAGCAAATCCTTCAGACTCACAAAACTGCTTTGGTGTGAAGGATAATTAAGTTTTATCTGTTAGTGAATGATTTAGAATGATTCAGGGTTTAGGAGATTCATTCAAAAGAGCTTATTCACTATACCAAGAGACTTATATATTATTTGGTGATCCGGAATTTATGGGAATTGCAAATAAGGTAGTCAGGTCTCTGAAGGAAGACCTTAAAAAGATAAGGGAAAAAAGACCTTTGATACACCATATAACCAACTATGTCGCCATGAACGACTCAGCAAATGCCACGCTGGCAATTGGAGCATCACCGATAATGACACATGCTCACAGCGAAATTCCGGAAATAATTTCAGTATCGTCTGCTTTGGTGATTAACATTGGCACTCTGGATGACTACTGGATCCAGAGCATGTTGATTGCTGGAGAAGCAGCAAGCGGAAAGATTCCGGTTCTGCTTGATCCGGTTGGGGCAGGAGCTACAAAACTCAGAACAATGGTGTCGCTTCAACTGCTCTCTCAGTTTGACATATCCGCTGTGAAAGGAAATTATGGTGAAATTTTAAGTTTGATGGGATCAGAAGGGGCTGTTAAAGGGGTAGATTCATTGAGTGCAGATGTTGAAAATATTGCAAGTGCTGTAAGAGAATTTGCGATGCTTCATGACACGATAGCGGTTGCAACTGGAAAGTCCGACATTTTCTCAGATGGTTCTGAACTCTGCATTCTGCACAATGGTCATGAGAAGCTGGGCAGCATCACAGCAAGCGGTTGCATGCTTGGTAGTATTATAGCATCTTTTCTTGCAGTTCAGAAGAATCCTCTGATCTCTGTAATAGAAGGTGCAGCACTTTACAGCATTGCTGGGGAAATTGCTGCTGAATCTGCCAGAGGAGTTGGAAGCTTTCGTGCCGAATTACTCGACACTCTTTCTGCGATATCTCCAGAAACTGTTGCTGAGCGAATTAAGCTTGAAGAGCTGTGAGGGATGCGATGTCCAGAAAATTGAGAGATTATTTGAAACTCTATTTCATAACGGACAGGAGCTTCGGACACACACATGAGGAACTTGCTGAAATGGCTCTCAGGGCTGGAGTGAGAACGATACAGTTCAGAGAAAAGAAGATGGCTACTAAGATGATGGTGGAAACCGCAAGAAATATCAAAAAGCTCACTGAAGATTACGGAGCGATTTTTATAGTAAATGACAGGGTAGATGTTGCCCTTGCTTCCTATGCTGATGGTGTTCATGTGGGTCAGGAAGACATGCCAGCTCCACTGGTAAGAGAAATTGCTGGTGATGTTATTGTAGGAGTCTCTGTAAGCAATGTTGAGGAAGCAGTGAGAGCGGAACTTGATAGAGCAGACTATCTTGGTGCCGGGCCTGTTTTCTCAACCAGAACCAAGGAAGATGCTGGCGATGCGATAGGGCTTGAGGGCTTGAGGGAAATTATAAAGGCTGTCAAAATCCCCGTGGTTGCGATTGGTGGAATCAGCCATCATAATGCATTTGAGACCATGCAAACAGGGTGTGCTGGAATTGCAGTTATATCTGCAATAGCTGCAGACAATAACCCGGAGCTCAAAGCCAGACAGCTTTTAGAAATCGTCCTGAAAGTATCTCAAGCTTAATTTAGTTTGGTAGGTTAGATATTATTGATTATTTTATTGAAATCGATAAAAAAGTTCAATTAACATATAGCGTCTGCGAAGCCAACACCGTAAAGTTGGTGGTGAAGTGTGAGCTTAGCCATATAGGCGAGCCGTATAGGCGTTTATATGATGGTGTCGGCAAAGCCAGAGTGTTAACATCTCCCTTAGGATTGACGAAGTGCTGGGCTATTGTGGCTGTTCAACTGTTCCAATAAAATTCCGGTGACAATTAAAACCAGCCCTGTTATTGTTGAGAATAGTATTTTCTCTCCAACCACGAAATGTATAATCACCAGGGACAGGAACGGAACAAGATAGGTGAATTTGCTAACTTTTGCTGTGGTCTCAGATAGTTTAAGTGCCTTTGACCATATAACAAAGGTAATTCCCATCTCGAATAGGCCAACGTAAGTTGCTCCTAAAAGTCCTGCAATATCCGGGATTATGATCTCCGAAAAAAGCAGTGTCGAAATCAGTACATACAAAAAACCAAAAACAAAATTCAGAAAGAGCCTAACAATTTCATCACGCTCATCCCTTATACTGTAAATCCAGAATAATGCCCAGATCATCGCACTGCCCAGGGCCAGCAATGAACCTGAATTTGTAAACTTGAAATCCAGGATCTTTCCCTGTGTTGAAATGATGAAAACACCAGTGAAGCTGATAATTATAGCGAGAACACTCTTCAGTTTTATTTTTTGTTTTAGCAGGGGAATTGATAGCAAAACCAGCATTATCGGCCAGGTATAATTAAGTGGCTGTGCTTCTTGAGCAGGAAGTAATGAATAGGCTTTGAATAGGACAATGTAGTAAAGAAAGGGGTTGAGAAATCCCAGTACAGCAGAACGTAAATAATCTCTTCCTGAAAACTCTCTCAGAAGCCGGATTTTGTTTTGGACAAGCAGAATGATGAAGAGGATAGTTACTGAAGCGATACAAGCAAAAAATAGTAGCCTGAGAAAATCTAAATAACGTAACGAAACCTTAAATGCAGAAGCAACAGTTGACCAGATCAATACAACGAGAATGGCGTAAATGTATGCCTGTTTTTGCTTTTCCATGTTCGAGAATTAAATCTTAACATATAAATTTGCTGGAGTTAATACTGAGTCCAGTAGTTTATACTCGTGCAAATGCTTGTGCAGATGCTCGTGCAAATGGACATTGGAACCTCTTCGACGATGAGCATCGTCCACACTTCACTCCTAACCATTCGGACTGGTATTGAAATCAACTATCTGATGCTGGAAAAACCCTCACACCCTTAATTTTTTAGATACTATACACCTCTATTTGTAACATCTGACACCTAAACAGAACAAAAAAGAAAAAGATTAATACTTAAAACTCAAGTTCAGTCTGGTGAATTTTTATGGGTAAAGTGGATATAATCGACCTCACACTCAGGGATGGCCATCAATCTCTCCTCGCAACAAGAATGAGGACAAGAGACATTCTTCCGATCGTTGAAAAGTTTGATGAATCCGGTATAAGCACCCTTGAGGTCTGGGGAGGAGCGACCTTTGATTCAGCTCACAGATTTTTAAATGAAAACCCGTGGGAAAGGTTGAGAGAGATAAAGAAAAGAGTAAAAAATGCGAAACTGTCAATGCTTCTCAGAGGACAGAATGTTGTGGGTTATAGACACTACTCCGATGATATTGTTGAGAAATTTGTGCTGAAAACCGCGGAGAACGGACTCGACTTCTTCCGAATTTTTGATGCGTTGAATGATGTCAGAAACCTTGATACTGCGATAAGAACTGCAAAAAAAACCGATGCCCATGTTCAGGCCACAATCTGCTATACGATATCTCCCGTCCACACGATTGAGAAGTACATCGAGATCGCAAAGGAACTTGCCTCTTATGATGTCGATTCGATATGTGTGAAGGATATGGCAGGTTTGCTATCGCCAAAAATGGCATTCGATCTTGTTAAGGCTTTGAAAAGTGAAGTGGGCATTCCAATAAATGTACATTCTCACTATACGAGCGGTATGGCTTCGATGACTCTCCTTAAGAGTGTTGAAGCCGGAGCGGATATGATTGATACCTGCATGTCACCATTGAGTATGGGGACAAGCCATCCACCAACTGAGAGTATAGTCTATGCGCTGAATGAACTCGGGTACGACACTGGGGTAGATCTTGAAATTTTAATAGAAATAAGAGAATACATGATGAAGATCAGGGAAAAATATGCGGGTTATCTGGATCCGCTTTCCACGATTCCTGACACAGGAGTGCTGGTATATCAGATACCCGGCGGAATGTTCTCCAACATGATAAACCAGCTCAAAGAACAGAACGCCCTGGACAAGCTGCCCGAGGTTCTTAAAGAGGTACCGAGAGTGAGAGAAGATCTCGGTTATCCACCTCTTGTTACACCAACGAGCCAGATTGTTGGAGTACAGGCAGTCGTCAACGTTCTTGTTGGAGAGCGCTACAAGGTTGTGACAAAGGAGACAAAGGATCTGGTTAAAGGAATGTATGGTAGAACTCCCGCACCGATCAGTGAAGAAATTATAAAGCTGATTCTCGGAGATGAAAAACCGATTGATGGGAGACCAGCAGATCTCCTTGAGCCGGAGTTTGAGAAGAGGAAGAAAGAGCTGGAGGAAATGGGTATCGAAGCGACCGATGAAAATGTCCTTCTCTATGCTCTGTTTCCGCAGACTGGACTCAAATTCCTCAGAGGAGAGATTCAGGAAGAACCCTTCCCGCCCGTAGCCAAAGCAGTCTCAGGGAAATTTGAAGTGGAGATTGAGGGTACAAAGTATACAGTAGATGTGCAACCTGCCTGAACTTTCGATTATTTTTATTTGATTTTTTCTTTTTGACCTTCCTTGCTCAAATAAGGATTATTCCAACATAACATTTTTATAATTGTTAATCATTATGTTAATTTATGATGGCAGTCCTGATAAAATCCGGCGAGGAAATAGCAAAGAGGATTTTTGATGGAATCACCTATAGAATAAAAGCAAAATCCGGTAATTTGATTGTAATAAAGTCTGAACTCGAGCCGGGTGCCGAAACGGATGAATACGAGCATGAAGGTGAGGAAGTAAGAATTCTTTTAGAGGGCAATGTGGAATGCCGGGTTGGGAATATACATTATGCGATGAGTCCTGGCGATGTAATCTGGCACCCATCCAGCATTCCACATAAGATGCGGAACACTGGAAATACAAAGGCTGTTTACATAACCATCGGAACTCCGCCCACGTTCATGTGACAAACTTTTTAGTCTGGTGGAAGTAATCCTTTTATGATTATCAGTGTCGTGGGTTCTCCAGACTCGGGCAAGACTACGGTTATTGAGAAAATAGTTCCTGTTTTAATAGAAAAGGGATTGAAGATTGCTGTTGTGAAGCATCACGCCCATGGAGATTTTGATTTTGATAAAGAGGGTAAGGATTCATGGAAATTTTACCAGAGTGGTGCAGATGTTGCCATATCATCTCCCACCAGGTTTGCTCTCATAAAGAGGGTTGACGAGTTACAGTATGATCTTGAATACGTTTATGACCGATATCTCAGCAGGTATGATCTGGTTCTTACAGAAGGATTCAGCAGAGCTGGAAAGGACAGGATAGTAGTCGTGAACTCTCCTGAAGAGATCTCGAGATTTGAAAATGGCAGAATTATTGCAGTGGTATGTAAGAGAAGTGTCCCCGGCTACACAACTTTCAGGCTTCAGGAAGAGGATTTGAAAAGGCTTGCGAATCTGGTTTATGATCACTATCAGACTATAAATCGCTAACTTTTTCAGAATCCAGGATGATTGCAAGCCTGTTTGCCAGAAAAAGATCGAAGGGTGTGTTTATATTGAAGGCGAGGAGTGGGTTTGATAACCTGATGAAATCTTCTCTGTCGTGAGATACTGTATTCAATCCAACAATACAGCGATTCCCGAATATTTTTGTGTTTGCTCCCTTGGGAACGTCTTTGAGATCTAAGTATCCTGTTAAGCTTATTCTTTTTGAAAGCTTTTTGAAATGATTTTCAATTTCCATGATATCTCCTTCTCTGATGAAGGGAATATCGCACGATACGCTTAAAAAGGGGCCGTATTCTTCAAGCAACCATATAACATCTTCAACGTATCCTCTGCCAGGGGTATTGATGAAAGGGATTCTGTTTGAGATACAGAATTTTTTTGTTTCGGGAGTGTGTCTGCTTACCGCGACAACCGCGTTACTGCAAGCTCTGTAAGCTCTCATGACCAGTGGAACCCCATTAACCCCCAAGATTGGTTTCTCTCTCCCCATTCTCGTTGATTTTCCACCTGCAAGTATTATTTTTAAAATCTCCATAGCTCAACCCCGGAAACGTTCTAAACTTGGGCATTCCCTAATGTGCATATAATCAAACTGAAGGCTCTTGTCAACTCAGCAGATGCGCCGATGCAGTCCCCGTTTATCCCACCGAAATTTTTCAGCGAAATTCTGGCAATGTAAAGCGCCATCACCAGTGATACTACTGAAATAACTGAAATTTTGTAGAATACGGAAAATATAGCCATGAGTGCGAGATAAACGATAAAGGAGAGAAGTAATTTCCTTACTGTTACAGCCTCCATGAAATAGCTTCCAAGCCCATTACCAAGTGGCTTTTTAAAAGACAGCATAATCATCATCGACATCTTTGAATTGATCTCTGCAACAAGTAATGCCCAGAAGGGCAGGGTGGCGAGTGCAAACATCTGTAAGATAACCACTGATGTTAAAGCGAATATTCCTGCAGTACCAACTTCAACACCCTTCATCGCTCTTATCTTGTCTTCTCTGTTTCCCTTTACCATAACTCCATCGGCAAAATCGCTCAGACCATCGAGATGAATCAGGCCTGTAAAGAAATAGAGGGCTATAACTGATAGCACCCCCCTCAACGGAAAATTGAAATAAAGAATCAATGAGGGAATGAAGGCTGTTACAAGCCCGAGAACTGGAAGGAGCCATATTTCCCTTCTTGTTTTATTCAGATCACCATTTATCGGGATTCTCGTGAAAAATGAAATCAGATTTCTCATGACACTGTCTGAAGCTATTAAAGATAAAATTTTTTTGATTTAATGTCTGATGAAGTTTAATGGAGAATATACTTCAACTGATGGAAGCTTCAATTCTTTCAGCCGGGAGCATGCACCCTGATAAGATGTTGGTTCTTTTACTGGCAATTCTTCTCGACTTTCTTGTCGGAGAGCCGAAGATGATGGTACATCCAACGGTCTGGTTTGGCAAGCTGATCTCCTTTGCTGACAGAATTTATGTCCGAAGAGGCAAGTACATTGATTTTCTTGCAGGTGCCGTATCATCCCTTGCAATCATTCTGTTTGCTCTGTTTCTCTCTTTTATTCCTGAGTTAATTCCTCTGACCCCTCTGATTCCTCTCGGTTTCCTGCTCTCAGTTTACCTGACTAAAACGACCTTTGCCATAAAGGGCCTTGAAGAGCACATCAAAAGGACAGTTGTTACAGACCTGGAGGAGCAGAGATCGCAAACAGCCATGATAGTGAGCCGGGACGTATCAAAACTTGAAAGACATGAGTTATGCTCAGCATCAATAGAGAGTCTCTCAGAAAATCTCGTCGACAGCGTAATCTCACCAATGTTTTATTTCATCCTCTTCGGTCTGCCCGGAGCAATGGTCTACAGGGCCGTTAATACAATGGATGCTATGATAGGGTATAGAACAGGAAAATATGTATATTTCGGGAAGTTTATCGCGAGACTCGATGATCTGCTCAATTACATTCCAGCGAGAATAGCCTTTTGTCTCTTCTTACCTCTCTCTCCCCGCAGAGTTGCAGCTTACTATAAACTGGCGAGGTTCAAGATAAATGGTGATAAGCCGGTTGCATGCATGAGTGCGGTTCTTGGAGTAAATCTTGAGAAAAAAGGAGTTTATTCTTTTCCGGGAAGAAAAGCAGGATTAAAAGATGTTTTGAGGTCTGTAAGGGTGTTCAGAATCATACTTGCTGAATGGCTCCTTGTTGTGTTTGCTGCACTCTTTTTGGTAGAATCTTCTCTCATTTGAAAATGTTTTAAAAGTCATGCCTGAAATTTAACCCATGAAACCCTACCTCTTTGATTTCACCACTGAACATGGTGGCAGAATAAACAGCAAAAGCGGGACAGATACATTTATAGATTTCTCGGTTTCCGTAAATCCTTACCAGCCGGAATGGAAGGATGAAATTTTCTCAAAGGCCGCCAAAAGAGCCCCGGATTATGTTTACTGGGACAGTCTGGAAAAAGAGCTTGGTGAGATTGTTGATGAAGATTTGGCTATTACAGCAGGAGCAACTGAGGCAATATATCTGGTGGGAGTACTTCTTTTGAGGCTGGGAAGCAGAGTGCTCATTCCCGAGCACACCTACTCAGAATATGAGAGAATTTCGAGGATGTTTGGCTGCGAGATCACAAAATGTCCGGGAAATCCAGAGGATATGGCAGAGATGGTTGAAAAGGATAGTGTGGTGTTCTTTTGCAACCCAAACAACCCTGATGGGAAATATTTTCCACCAGATAGGCTTAAACCCCTGGTTGAGGCTGTGGAAGATACAGAATCGATCCTAATTCTGGATGAGGCTTTCATGGATTTTGTTCAGAATTACAGATCTCCTGAAAGTGAGAGGATAATCAGGCTGAGAACCTTCACAAAAAGCTATGGGATGCCGGGAATCAGAGTTGGGTATGTGATCGGTTTTGCAGAAGAGTTCAGGAAAGTTAGAATGCCCTGGAGCATAGGTTCTGCTGGCTATGCTTTTCTTGAAAAGGTTGTAGAGGACGAGTTCGGATTTTTGAGAAAGACAATGCCCAAAATCTGGAAGGAGAAAAACAGGATCGAAAGAAATCTCGGGTTGAAGAGTGATGCCAACTTTTTCCTCATGAAGACTGGTAAGGGGACTGTGGATTATTTGAAATCCAGAGGGATTGTCGTCAGGGACTGCACATCCTTCGGTCTGCCAGGTTATATCAGGTTCTCTGTAAGAATGCCGGAAGAGAATTCTAAGTTAATTGATATTTTGAAAAGTAGTTTGTGAAATCGTATGTCTAAAAGGATTCTTGCAACCCCTCTGAAAGATTATTTTTGAAAGTTGCTATACCGCATCTGGATCTCTAATGGTTTTTGATCCTTTTGAAGAAATCTGACCCCTAACAAAATCATTTACTTTTAACATATTATTCGATCATATTCTGCTTTTATTTTTGCTAATGTTTCTATGCCCAACTTATCAACCACCATCCTTAAATACTCAGAGTAGATTGTGGTTGGTTCGGTTGGAGAAAGACCTCGTATGGGTGAGCAGACCAAAGAAAGCCTTAATTTAAGCCTCAGGAACCTTTTGATGGATGGGGTAGCCTCGCAGATAATGTTTTCTCTTCTAACAGCATCCATCATAAGTTCGTATCTCGTCTCCATAAATGCGGATCCATCTATAATAGGCCTGGTTGCAGCAATTCCCTTCATTTCACAGCTCATTCAAATTCCTTCAGTTATCTTTGCTGAAAAATTCAGCAGAAAAAAGATCTCAGTTCTGGCAAACTTTATTTCTCGCTCTTCATTACTGGTTACAGGAATCGTGTTGTATATTAACGGGCATTCAGCAATTCTGCCTTTCGTAATACTTTTTGCAATTTACAATCTCTTCAAGGAGGTATCTACGGTTGCCTGGAATTCGTGGATGAGGGATCTGATCCCAATGCATATCCGGGGGGAATTCTATTCAAAAAGAATTGCTTATGGAAAGTTTGCAGCACTGTTTGTTGTTCTTGCATTCACGTTCATCTTCAATGCATTCGGTAAGACAGCATTTTCGCTGGTTTTCATAACTGCATTCGCAGCCGGAATGGTAAGCTTGTTTTTCATAAAAGGAATTGAAGATGTAGAAGTCGAGCACAAGGGAAAAAGAAATCTTAAAGAGCCATTGAAGGATTCAAACTTCTTAAAGCTTGTTACATCTCTATCGTTATGGAAATTTGCCTCAGAAATGGCTCTACCATTCTTTTCAGTCTACATCGTTACAATTCTAGAATACCCAGTCTGGGTTGTTATAGCCTTAGCATCCATCAGCCAGCTAAGTTCCACGTATTTTCTGCATATTTCAGGCAGAATAATGGACAGGTTTGGAAACAAGCCTATAACAGTCTTATCTTTCATTTCCTTCTCAATAGCAGCCTTTGCCTTCACATTCACAACCATGCCGGAAAAGCATCATTTAACACCACTACTACTCATCTCAATCTACATACTGGATGGGTTTTATTCAGGTATATCGGGTATAGCATTTATGAACATGATCGCAAAGATGACTCCAAGGGGTTCATCAGCTTCATATTATGCGGTTCACAATGTAGTTGTGTCATTGTTCGCAGCCATAGGATCCATCAGCGGCGGAATTATCGCTTCAGCCTTTTTGTCTGCAAACTTTGCTATACGGATAGACATCGAGTCATCCTTAGGCTTTGTAGACATTCCTGCCATTCATCTCGCAAACTACGACTTTCTTTTCGTAATCTCTGCTGTACTCTCGTTATTCGCTGCCAAGCTTCTGAGGTTTTTTAAGGAAGAGGGGGAATCAAGCGAGGACATCGTTAAAAAAGAGATCAGGCATGCTGTAGTTCACGATATTCAAACTCTGATGGCGTACACACACATCCAACCGAGATGGTTAAACAGTAAACCATACACGACAATTCGAACACATACCTTTAACAGCTTCGAAGCTGTTACTCCCGAAAACAACTTCAAAGATGGTACCCAAAATCCAAATCCAACTTGAAATTGGTAAATTTTAGCAAAAATAATCAAATTTTACTGTATTTGGCACATATATAGTCCAAAAACTCGGTGGTTAAAGTTGGTTAATTTTTTGCCAATCTGATTCTCTCAGATGTGAATCTAGAACGATCCAATTTTATTTTTGTAAATATAATACGTTCAAATCTCATCAGCACTTGATCTTTTCCCATTTCAAAATACTCTCTCTCAGTGCCC
Source organism: Archaeoglobus sp. JdFR-24 (assembly GCA_002011215.1). The sequence continues at coordinate 11,839 of MTML01000107.1, read as the reverse complement.
TCTCCACTGCCACACCTGTCTTCTGCCCAATCTCCGTTGCGGTCCCAGCCCAGTTGATATCTCCTTCATAGCAGAAAACACCGATTCCATCACTTGTTGTTCCTGTCGCTCTGTATTTTTCCATCATCACTCTGGTTTTTGCCTCTGTTGCGGTCATCAGAACATTTACCATACCGTTCAGTGTAAGGCCGTTTTTTATAATAAGGGCTATGTTAATCGTGCCTGGAGAGTGTTCAGCAACATCAGATTCCTCACCCGCTATACCGGGATTCGTAATCCCAGCAGTTACATATGCCTCCACAAAGTCTCTTTTTGAATAGCTCATCACTTCAGGAATGGTAGCTGCGGTCATGAAACCAACATGTCTATTAAGTTTGTTCTTCCGTTCAAACTCCCTGCAGTCTGCTACATAATCTCCTGAATAGTTTTTATCCACATGCATGAAGAAAAATCCTTTAGCCCTGAAAAGACCTCCATTATATGGTGCCGATGAAAGTGCTACCATCTCCTCATCGAATTTTTTGATGAAATTGCTGTGAATAAAAAATCCATCAAATTTTTTGATCATATGTAATTAGATCATTTTCTCGTGCAGGGCGTTATAGAGCTCCTCGACTTTCTCCACAACCTCTACTTCAGAAATTCCTCTCTTTTTTGCAAGATATACGCTTCCACCAGCTCCAACACCCTCTTTAACGTATCCGATTTCGTAATCTCTCAAACCTTTGAACTTTGAATTGCTGAAATCAAGCATCGCAGCCCAGTACTCTATCCCGATCTCCTTTGTAGTATCCTTAAAGGTTGAGGACTCGTCCTGAACAACGTATTTTGTTGTGGCAATCATGAATCTTGACATATCCTCTCCCATTGCCTTTAAAAGGGCTGCAACCGCAAGCATCTGCGTTCCACCAGCCAGAACAACCCTTTTTTTAAAACCAGCAGATATGCCAAGAACTGTGGCAAGCATCGGATCGCCAAATTCCTCGAGGGCTCTTAAAGGCTGATCCGCAAGCTCACCTTCTTTTATTTTGAGCCTGTCGAATCCCTCCTCTATTACCTCTTCTTTCAGTTTTTGAGGATTCTCAGGGGCGGCTGAGCTTGTTTTTGCATCGTAACCCATAGCCTTCAGCACGGCCTGTGCCGTAGTCGTCCCTCCGGGCGTGCTCTCTCCTATTACAAGCTCTTCAATGTTGAGTTTGCTCAACTCCTCACCAAGTAATCTAGCAGATTCAATAACCTCATTCACTTCGGGAACAGCCTTTTCATAGCGAAAATCTTTTCCAGCTTTATCTGATACGAAAATGTGCGGTGCCCTGGGTGGGAGATGCGAACCACCTCTAACTGCCACGAGTGTAAAGCTGGCAAGCTCATAACAGGCTTTTGTTATTATCGCAGGGGTTGGATGCCCCTCAGGAGTCACCGGGATTGCATCTATTGTGACAGGTTTTCCAAAGAAAACGTATTCAACATCAGCTGGAGGTGTGAACTTCGTAAGTTCGGGCGTTGCTCCAGCCATAGATATTCCCGGAATCGTTGCAACATCGGTATTTCCCAGAACCACAAGCATGATATCAGACATACTTGATTCCAGGTAAAGTTAGTTTAAATATCTTGCGATTTTAATTCTATTCAATATTCTTTTATTTGTTCCCGTGAAATGAGATTATGCATCTCATGATAACAGGAACCTCAAGTCATTCTGGTAAGAGTGTGATTGTTGCGGGCCTATGCAGAATTCTTTCAAAGAGAGGCTATAACGTTGCACCATTCAAAGCCCAGAATATGAGCCTGAATTCATATGTTACTGAAAAGGGTAAGGAGATCGCGATTTCTCAGGCTTTTCAGGCCTTTGCAGCAGGTATAACTCCTGATGAGAGAATGAATCCGGTTCTGCTCAAACCGAAGGGAGATGGAGTATCTCAGCTTGTTTTGATGGGTGAGGCTGTGGGAGATATCTCAATTACAGAATATTACAGGAAAATTGGAGATATAATGAGCACGGTTGAATCAGCCTTCAGAAGTCTTGAAAGCGAATATGATGTTATTGTTATTGAAGGTGCAGGAGGAATGGCCGAGATAAACCTTTACGAAAAGGATATTGCGAACATAAAGACTGCAAAAATGGTAAAACCGGATATTTTTATTGTTGGGGATATTGACAGGGGAGGTGTTTTTTCATCTCTTTTTGGAACCTACTCTCTCCTTCCCGACGACGTGAAGCCTCTGGTGAGAGGATTCATAATCAACAAGTTCAGGGGCTTGAAGGAGCTTCTGATTCCCGGTATGAGGGAGCTGGAAAAACTCACAGACTTGCCTGTTGCAGGAGTTCTACCATACATCGGTGAAAAAATGTTTTCAGAGGACTCCCTTGACATAGATGAATGGGCTGGAATGAGCAATGTGGGGATTCTGAGGTTACCGAGAATCTCAAATTTCACGGATTTTGAAAAAATCAGGGCAGTAAGTCGGTTTGTTGAGCTTAAGGAAAATCTGGATGAATACGATGTCATAATAATTCCCGGAACGAAGGATACAGTTGGGGATCTTAAGGCTTTAAAGGAAAGCGGAATGGCCGAGAAAATCAGGAAGATAGCCGGAAAAAAACCTGTAATAGGGGTTTGTGGTGGTTATCAGATCCTCGGAAAGGAAATCATAGATATGGGTGTGGAACACGGTTTTCTGAGGGTAAATGGTCTGGGCCTGCTCGATTGTGTGACTGAGTTTCGAGAGTTTAAGAAAAAAACTGTGCAAGTTAAAAAGAGAGTAACCGGAGATGCTGTGATAGTCGACAGAATAAAAGGTGAGTTTGTATGGGGATACGAGATCCACAAGGGAATAACCGAATCCTCAAGGCCCGTATTTGAAGACGATGGTTGCATGAGTGAGGATGGCATGGTATGGGGAAGTTATCTTCACGGTCTTTTCTGGAATGAGAATGTAATAAGAGCACTGGAAAGGTATCTCGGGATCAGCATTGCCTGTCCTGAAGATGGAATAGAAAAGCTATCTGCAATAATGGAGGAAAATCTTGACCTCGGGCTGATTTTCAGTGGACTTTATTGATGCGCGATCTGCTAAAACATATATGTTCTGATCAGAAGGGAAAGTTTTATATTCTTGAATACAGTCTCATCTGGCATGAATGTTGTTGGAAAAAGGGTTTATGCTCATAAAAAGGAAATAGTCAGATTGCAGAAGAAAAGGTTGAGGGCGACGCTCAAATATGTTTATTCAAACAGCAGGTTTTACAGAAGGATTTTCAGAGAATACGGGGTTGATATAGATGAAATAAAATCTGCTGAAGATCTGAAAAATCTCCCGCTGACAACAAAGCAGGATTTGAGGGACAGCTACCCCCTTGAGATGGCATGCGTGCCGAAGGAGAAAATTGTTCGAATTCAGATGAGTGGAGGGACAACGGGCAGGCCGGTGATAATACCCTATACGAGGAAGGATGTCAATCAGTGGAAGGAAATGATGCTCAGGGCTTTTATGCTCGCCAGTATTGACAGCCATGATGTGATACAGATCACGCCCGCTTTCGGTCTCTGGAATGGTGGTTTCGGCTTTCATTTTGCTGCCGATGCAATAGATGCCCTTGTCATTCCTATCGGGGCGGGTAATACGAGAAACCAGATCAGGTTTATGGTTGATTTCAGCACAACCGTTCTCTGCGCTACTGCCAGCTACCCTCTCAGAATAGCTGAAGTTGCGGAAGAGATGGGGGTTGATGTTGGCAATCTTTCTGTTAAAAAAATGCTGCTCGGCGCTGAACCCTGGAGCGATGAAATGAGAAGGAAAATAGAGAGTGTTTATGGGGCAAGAGCATACGATATCCCAGGCCTTACGGAAATGGGAGGAGTTGGCACCATTGGCTTCGAGTGTCCGGAGAGAAACGGCCTTCACATATGGGAGGACAACTACATAGTGGAGGTGGTGGATCCCGAAACCGGTGAGGTTGTTGAGGATGGGGAGGAAGGAGAACTGGTTTATACATCCATAAACAGGGAGGCGATGCCACTCATCCGGTACAGGAGTGGTGAGGTCTCAGCAGTTGTATCGAGAGAGGAATGTGATTGCGGGATAGAACACATGACGATAAAGAGGATCAGAGGAAGAACGGACGATATGGTCATTTACAAAGGTGTGAAGTTCTATCCATCCGACATCGAGCAGATTCTTTTCTCACATGGTATTGTAAATTATAAAATTGAGGTTGGAAACGGTATAAAAGTGATTTTTGAGGGTGAAGAGAGTATAGTCGATAGAATAGGAAGAGATATAAAGGAATTTGCCGGATTCAAGCCACGTCTGGAAGCAGTACCTGCCGGAACTCTCGAGAGGTTTGAGGGCAAGGCCAAAAGGCTTGTAAGGGTGTAGGGGTGAGTTTATGGTTATTGAACTCGTGTATTTGGCGTCGGTTCTGATGATGGTTTTTGGATTTATAATCGCATACAGAAAATTAGCGAAGTGATTTTATGGATGCGTTGATAGTTCTGACAGGATATCTTATTTTGATGTTAGCGATAGGAATATATGAGTACCGGAAAACAAAGGGTGTTCTTGATTTTTATCTGGCCGGAAAGAACCTTGGGGTGCTGGTGGTTAGCTTTTCCTTCTTCGCAACCTATTTCAGCACGGCCGCTTTTCTGGGTGGTGGAGGTTTTGGATTTATTGCTGGTTTTCAGTGGTCAGCGTTCCTGATATTCTTCCATATCCTCTTTGCACTTGTAGCTTGGGCAATTATAGCTCCACCCATGAAAAGAATAGCTGACAGACACGGAGCGATTACGATTCCTGAGATATTTAAAATGAGCTTTGGAAGGGCAACCCAGTTTGTTGCAGCTTTGATTATCATAGTGTTCTTCCAGTTCTATATGGTGTCAATTTACAAGGGTGCAGGAAATCTACTGGAAGTTATGCTCGGAATCGATTACAGATCGGCTGTGGTGATTACTGCTGTGGTGGTGATGGTTTACACAGCGATAGGTGGGTTCAGAGCGGTGGTTATGACTGATCTGATCCAGGGTGTGCTGGTTCTTGCTGGTGGGATTTTGCTCTTTGCGGCGGTGATGTTCTATCTTGGTGGGCCTTTTAATGCAATTGAAAGCCTGAAATCTGTTGAAATTGCAATGGGTGATGGAAAGCAGCTTTTTGAGTTTGGAAAGCTCGCTCCTCCTCCGATAATGAAGGCAGGGATGGTCATACCCTTTATTTTGAGCTTAACTTTTGCGATCAGTATTGCACAGCTTGCAAGCCCCCAGCTTGTAATCAGGTTCATCGCAGCAAAGGATGAGAGGGTTATTGCCAAGGGAGCGATTCTCACACCGCTCATAATAGGTATTTTTGCGTTATGTGTTTTCAGCATAGGGCCCTTTGGATGGTTGATAATTCCGGAATTCGATGATCCTGTAAAATACATGAAAAATCCGGATCTTGTCGTTCCTTTCATAGCCATGAAACTCTTTCCTGCCGGACTCAATGCATTGCTGCTGACTGCTATTGTCGCAGCAGCCATGAGCACGATAAACTCGCTGGTTCATGTAATCGCAACCTCCTTCGTGAGGGATGTGGTGCAGAATGCAACGAGGGTTGGTGACAAAACAGTGCTGGTGCTGACGAGGGTGAGTGTTTTTGCATTCGCTCTGCTGCCTGTTGTGATGGCGATCAATCCTCCTGATGTGATAGTCGTGATCGTGGGATTGAGTTTTTCAGTGATAACCTCGGCATTCCTGATACCTCTGCTCTCCGCTTTCTATTCCAGATCTTCGGAAACACCGGCACTTGCAAGCATGATTGTGTCGGTTATCGTGTGTGTGGTGTGGTACCTTTACTTCTACAAAGTTTACTGGGTGTATCCTGTTGTTCCGGGGCTGGTGGCCTCTGCTGTAACCTATGCAATTGCTATGAGGGCTGAGAGAGTGATGAAGGCCGTTCCGGGCTGATTTTTTTGAGGAGAGGGACTTTACTGAATATTGGGTAGGATTTTGATGTGAGGTCACAAGTTGATCTTCTGGCCGATTCAAAATCAAACAGGTTCCATAGTTTATATAGCAGCGGAGAACATGGTTAATATGCTCAAAAATTCAGGGATTTTTGTATAGAGCTGTTTTACAGTTTCTCAGTTCATGAGCTATCGAAAAGAACGGGACTCTCAAGAAACTGGGTTTACAGACAGCTGGATAAATTCAGACAATATGCTCATTGAGGAAAGAAAGACGTACAGACTGAATTTTTCAAATGTGGTTTGTAAAAGATTGAAGCTTTTTTTTCGATTCTGAGTTCATAGATTCTGAGTTCATAGTCTCCTCTGCACCGAAGGGTAGAATTTTCAGCATTGCTGAAAGAATTCTTTACGGGATGAATCGAAAGCGCAGTCTTTGTAGGTTCGGTTGCTGTTGCAGAGGGGAAGGATGGCAGTGATATAGGCTTCTTTGTGATTTCTGGGAAGATAGGCTCCCGTTCTTGAAAATATAGGTATTGTTGTGATGAGCAGGGTGGAATTTGAAAAGAGACATCTGAAGGGAGATTATTTTATTGTATCTGCGCTTGCCTATGGAAAAATAATTTATGATATGGAATTTTTCGTTCAGTTCTGCGAAAACCACTTCCTGCTCTCTCGGGAGATGAATACAGGAGAAAATCCATTACTGCGATGAAATTCAGGGTGGAATCTATATTCTCCTGAAGTGATCTTGAGAAGGCTGTGGAAAAACATACATCTCGCTCTTCAGTGTGCGGGATAATTCTTCTCAGGAATAAGATGATTCCGGGAACTATGTATGACATTGCAGGGCATGTAAGAAGATACAAGGGGAAATTGCAGAGATCATCGAGTTGCTCGCGAAGAGAAAAATCAGAGATAAGGTTGTTGAATATGTTAGGATATTAGGACAATCATGGATATTAGGACAATCATGGATGTTGTTTATAAAATCTAAAAGCGGGCCGGGAGGGATTTGAACCCCCGACCGACGGATCACTCCGGGTATAAACCTTAAGAGTCCGCTGCTCTGCCTGGCTGAGCCACCGGCCCTCACATCAAAACATCGCCTATGGTGGCGAGCCTTGACAGTGGCGAATTATTGTATGAGGACATATAAGGATTATGGTGTTATGTAGTATGTGTTATGTGATTGTTTACCTTGTGCAAGTATAAACCCAGCTTCTTCAACATCTCTCTAACAGCAGTTTACGTTGAAGTTGAAATCTGCTTTAATTAAGTTTCTATCCTTCGAGAGATGTTTAACATTGTGATCGATAATAGGGGATATAATCAAACTGGAGAAAGAGACATATAGTTTAAAGCGATTTCACTGCTATGACTTTGAACCAGTTAAAAAGAGATGTTCTCTCTCTGTAAAAGCGATTTAATTTATGGATTCTCTAACTGTTACAAGCGCTATTATGGGAATGTTTGGGTTTGGAATTGTGATGTTTATATCCTTTGAAAGGGAACCTCATATTTGCGTACTTGTTTTTAGTACTCATTTCAGCATACTATTTCACTTCCATTTATGAGGGAATCGAAAAAGCAATAATTCCCCCTCTCAATCCCATCGATGTTCTTCACAGCCATTGTATTCAAACATCGAAAGGATGAAATGAGAAGGAAACTCTAGGAAATAAGCTGAAGGCTTGGCTGATAATAGTGAATTCGAAAAACTAGTGCCTGGGTTTGAGATTTCAGGAGCTATTTTTTTCAGCAATTATAGTATTCTTTTTAAGGAAAACACCCACGTATCAACTTGAGAGGGATTCCTCTTACTATCTTGCAAACGTTCGAGAGAGCAGGTATTTAGAGAGATTTTTGAAGAGTTTGAGAAAAGGAGAATAATAAGGGAGCACGATGTAGTTTTGATGGATAAGGGATTTTACGCCTATATAAATTACCCGGCTGGATTGAGTAGAATAATAGTATAATTGTACCATTCATTTTTCTCCAGAACAACATCAAAATGGGAAGATTAGACGGATTGATAAACTATCCTTTGAGTGTTTATAGTCCTAAAAATTTAAGGGAGAAAGGCCATTCATAAATTTAAAAGCTAAATTGATGGATTTATCGCTGGAGACGGTTCGATGGCTGGAAGCGATAATAAGAAGCTACATTCGTTGTCATACACCAAAACTTTTAAGACCTTTATAGTAATCACATGATTGATGAATATAAACTTGGTAAAAGTTTGGCAGACAGATTGTTTAAATTGTTCATATACTTCCAAAGACTTAACATCGTTCATAATTGGGTTTCCTAAGGGTTTAATTGCAGATGAATATATAAAAATATTTGCATATATAAAATCTGAAAATCCAAATCACCCAATCTCATATTTAAAATCGTCGAGTGGAAATCTTGAAGTGATTAGTAAATATAGTGATTGTTTAGAGGTAGAGTACATTATGAAAATAACTGAAGGATGGCAACTTATTAAAGAACTCGGCGGATATGTCATTCCGCCGGTTATCGTAACTCCATACGAAGAAATTTGGGTTGTACTATTACCAGAACTTGGAAGTAGGAAAAAAATTATATCAACGTGTGATGAACTAGAATATACAATTATACAAGATGAAATTCCGTTAGATATAGAAACTTTAGGTGCATTATTTAAAAATATTGATATGATTCTTGATCTTTTAGTCACGGTTAAATCACTAACATACAAGCAAACCAGAATATTAAAAGAAGCTTATTCCTTGGGATATTATGATATTAATAAAAAAATAAAATTGGCAAATATGGCAGAAAATGAAGGAGTATCAAAAGCCACCATTAGTAGAAGATTACAACAAGCAGAACATAAAATACTCAAACCGCTTATAAAAATAGTAATAGAAAATACACCTTCTTCAGACGCAAACGGCTTTAAACGTGCTTATAAAAAAGGGCAGAAATTAATCAGTAGTTGTCTGAAAAAATAAAATTTTTACAATTCTTTACAACACTCAAAATAATAACTGAGTTATATCTCAGAAAAGCTGAATTGTTAAAGATAACGTCCTTCAATAATTTATAAAAACACCATAATGCTTTCTAGTCAGCTTTGAATGGAAAAAAGCTGTTGTTAAATTGAAATTTGTTGAAAATCTTTTTGCACATCCTTTCAACGAAGAAAAGAATGGTTCAAGGGTATTTCTCTGCCATAGGTTTCATGCCTATAATCTAATCCAAGCCTTTTTAAAGCCTGTTTATTGAAAAACTCTATCAACGACGATTTCGGGCTTGTTTTCGCAGTATTTTAGTTCTTCAATTAATAACGTAAGGTGTGAAAGCTTAATACACTATCAGGGAGTGAATAAATAAACATTTTATTATATCTACATTTGTTGCCATAGACGAAAATTTGCCTCTTTTCCAGTTTGATTTTTGTTTCATTTATTCCAACAAATCTTCTTTTCCTTTTTTCAGTAGGTTTTATCGCCTTTATAAGACTATAATAACAAATTCTCGCTGATGCATATAACTTATTTTCTTGAAAATAGCTAGGAAATCTTTGTTTTTCCAAATATGCAGAAGAAAGATAATATAAGGCTGTTAAATTTTTTAGTATGCATTTATTTCATTTTTGAGAAAGATTTTTGTAGCTCTAATGCAGTAAACTAGTTCCCATAATATGGATTGTATGTGTTGAATTTCAATTATTTATTATTTAAATTAATTTTTTTAATTTAATAAAAAAATAAAATGAAATATAAAAACTGAAGTATGAAGTATAAAACTTTTACTGCTAATTGTTTCACAGAAGAATCAAATAGACAATGAATAACATAATTAAACGGGTGAGTGAGATGAGTGTAGCGGCAATAGTATTGGTTTTGTACTTTTTAGCATTGTTGTCTATCGGGTATATTACCTCTAGGTACATCAAAAATCTAGAGGATTTTGTAATTGCCGGTAGGAGGTTGCCCACTATCTTATTGGTAGGTACAACCATGGCTCTATGTTTCGGGGGTGCGAACTCCCTAGGTGCTGCTGGGGGTGCTTTCTCTAGAGGATGGATTATAGGATATTTCCCCTCATTAGGGCAAGGCTTAGCTTTGATAGTCATTGGAGTGTTTTTAGTTAGCTACTTTAAAAAATTCGACTTAAGGACTCTCCCTGAATGGTTTTACGTGCGGTATAACAGCGCATTGGTAAGAGCACTAGCAGCTCTGACATCCGTATTTGCATATTTATTCGTAGTAGGGGGCCAGATTAAAGGAGCGGGAACAGTTCTTTCAGTAGCAGTACCTGGAATTAACTTTGAAATTTTGATAGTGATAGGGGCAGTAGTAATACTAATTTACACTTATTTAGGTGGACTTTGGGCTGTAACTTTAACGGATTTTATCCAGATACTAGTCATAGGAATCGGAGTGTTCGCGTCTCTCGCAATAGGATTGTGGCAAGTCGGAGGGTTAGAAGGATTGGCTGCAAATGCACCACCTGGACACTTGGATCTATCACCAATCACATCGGAACTCTTTGTAATACTAGCTTTGGCTTGGTTTATAGGGGTGATACCAGCTGCGCCATTTTATCAGGACATTTTTGCAGCAAAAGATGAAAAATCAGCTAAAAGAGGGTTTATAATCGCTGGAATATTATTTTTGATACTGGGTATTGCAATACCTACCTTAGGTGTTATTGCAAATGTAGTGGTGCCAAATATTTCACCAGACCAAGCAATTCCTGCTCTATTTAGAGAATTCTTTCCACCAGTAATCGGGGGCATATTCTTGGCGGCTATTGCCGCAGCAGTAATGTCTACTGCAGACACTTCTATAGTTATGATTTCATCAATATTCACCGTTGATTTCTACATGCCATACTTCAAACCAAATGCCTCTTTAGAGGAGTCGCTAAAAGTCGTTAGAATTTTAACATTAGTTGTAACTGCAATTGGAGTGCTGATTGCCATCTATGGTGGTGGTATTCTCTGGATAGTCACAGTAGCGTTTAACATATTAATGGTTACATTGCTTTGGCCACTGGTCATAGGTCGATACTGGCAAAAGGCAAATAAACATGGGGCGATTGCTAGTATGATAGGTGGTGGGCTTGGTTATCTATTTTTCCAGTATGTCTATAAAGTGCCTAAAATACCCGCAGGGCTTATTGGACTTATTATAGGCTTTACACTAATAGTAGTAGTTAGTATTCTCACGCAAGAGTCCGTTGAAAGAAGCTCTTAATTTTTCTTTATATAGGAGGTGAGAGTGTGGCAGATATGTATGAAAAGGCTATAGAAGGTATAAATTACTATGAAGACTTCCATGAAGGCGAAGAATTTAAGTCCCGATACAGGATAATAACTACTACAGATATAGATTTTTACTCTACATTTATCGGAGCACATAATCCGCTGTATCTGGATGAAAAATTCGCTAAAAAATTAGGATTCGAGGGGAGGATAGTTCCTGGGCCACTCTCTTTCATCATTTTAAGTGGATTGGTCTCTCAAATTGGCTTATTTGATGGTGGTATAATGCTCGATGTGAATACAAAATGGAAGGCTCCCGTAAGACCTGGCAGAAAAATATGTGCTGAAGCTAAAATAGTTAACAAGAGGGAGACCAGTAGAGGAAATCGTGGTATTGTTACAATTCGGGCAAATCTTAAAGACCTAATCACTGGGACTGAATGTGTTGAAGCGAAATATGTGATGCTTTATAGAAAAAGAGAACTAAGGCAAGAATAGAGAATAAGAAATTACTTATAAAGATATATACTGGGATAAAATGATGGATAGGACATTATTTTTAATATTTTATAATAATAATCTTACAAGTTTTAATAATTTTATAGGTCGTTTCTACAAAGCTACACGTTCAATTACACAAAAATTTAATTTAA
>MTML01000091.1 GCA_002011215.1 Archaeoglobus sp. JdFR-24 | reverse complement strand
CTCGTCGAGGTGTACGGTTCGAGGGCGATAATAAATCAGAAACCCATCGTGATAGGTACACTTGTGGATATCACGGAACTTAAAAAATCAGAGGAGAAATACCGAGAACTCTGGGAGAATGCTAACGACATTCTGTTCATCATCGATCTGGATGGTAACTTCGTAGAAGTAAACAGGGCTGCAAGAGAAACATTTGGATATGGGGAGGAAGAAGTAGAAGGTTTGAATATCAGAGATATTCTTGATGGAAAATATCTGTCCAGTGCACTTGAAAAAATTAGGACAGTCCATCTCACAAAAAAGCGCATTGATCCTGTTGAACTGCTTTGCCACACAAAAGATGGAAAATCAATATGGATTGAAGTCAAAGCAAGACCATTTCTGGAGCATGGAAAAGTTGTGGCGATACAAGGAGTTGCAAGAGACATTACAGAGAGAAAAAGATTGGAAAATGAACTCAGGGAGCTAATGGCTTCACTCGAGGAGAAAGTGAAGCAGAGAACATCCCAGCTTGAGATAATGTATAACCTGACAAAGGAACTCTCTTTCACGACCGACTTCAATGAATTCTCCGAAATTATTCTCAAATATGTAAAGATGCTTGTAGATTACGAAGTTTTGGGACTCGTAATTGCTGAAAAAGATATCAATTTAATTCACTTTGAGGTTCCTGAAAATGCTGAAGAATCCTGGATATCTGCTTTGATAGATGAGATAAAGGAGGAATTTATCAGACAGAATCCTAAAATCTCGGAAAATAAAGATAGTGTCATGATTTTGAAAACCGGAAAATCATTCCGGAAAATCATCCCTAAACTTCTGATTCCGATAAAAGCCAAAGAAGTCCTCGGTTTTATGTTTATCGCACCATCTGAAAAACTGGAAGAAGAACAGATAAAAATGCTTTATAGCATTGCAGATCAGATTGCTCTTGCAATTTCACGTCTTAAAGTAATTATATCTGCAAAGGAGCAGCTTGAAGCAATCCTGCAAAACATGGTTGAGGCTGTTATGCTCGTAAACAGTGAAAAAGAAATCCTCATAGCTAACAGAACTGCAAAAGAAATCCTCAAAACGCTCAACCTGGGAACTGGTGATAAACTAAATCTGGACGTTGAACTCATCGAAAGAAATTGGAAAAGGGAAATCAGCCTGGATAATAAAGTGTTTATGGTTGAAACGAATCCGATTAACACAGAATATGCTGATGGTTGGCTTGTAACAATGATCGATATTACTGAAGAGAGGGAGCTGCAAAAAAGAATCCTTCAGCAGGAAAAGCTTGCAACAGTTGGGCAGCTGGCTGGTGGAATAGCTCATGATTTTAATAACATTCTGGCATCTATTATTGGGGCCTCAGACATCATTTTAGAAAAATCCGATAATGAAGAGGTCAGGAAATTCACAGAGCTGATAATAATGCAGGGAGAAAGAGCAGCAAAGCTCGTCAGACAGATTCTTGATTTCAGCAGAAAAGCAATGATCACCCCAAAGCCGGTTAAAGTAAAACTATTCATGAATGAGCTTTCAAAAGTGCTCAGGGCAACGATTTCAGAGAACATAGAACTCGAAATTCATGTTGAAGATGTTATGGTGCACATGGACCCCATCAGACTTCAGCAGATTTTGTTGAATATAGTCCTCAATTCCAGAGATGCCTTACCAGAAGGTGGAAAAATAAAAATTGAAATCAAAAAAGTAAGCTATGGGGAAGTCCGGGATTTAGAGAAAACAAAAATACAACCGAGAAACTATGTCAGATTTCTTGTTGAAGATAACGGAGTTGGGATGGATGAGGAGACTCTAAAGAAAGCATTAGATCCCTCCTTCACAACAAAACCTGTTGGAAAAGGGAGCGGTTTGGGACTGTCACAGGTTTATGGTATCGTGAGACAGCACAATGGCTATTTCTATCTTGAGAGTAAACCCAACAGAGGTACAAAGGCATATGTTTTCCTCCCTGAATATGCCAAAAAATTTGAAGAAAAGTCAAACGAAGAGATTAATGATTGACACCCTCCTCGACTAAAACCAGGAGATTGCTTCCATGCTGACGACAGGTTGTGGGAAAAGTGAAGGGGTGGAGATGAAAGCCTTCGGAAGCAATGAGTTCGTTCTGTGTACTGAGAAGATTTTAGCTCGATGCAGGAGATGCAGGAGATGCAGGATATTCTTGGGTGTTGCGAGAGTGATGGACTACCCCTTAATTCATCTCACGGTTAAAACCATAAGTTAGTGGCAGTCTGTAAACGACACGATCTGAAAAATCAACTGCAAAAAATTCAGTGAAATTTCAACAAAAACCAATATAAACAAAAATCCACAACTTTTCATCTCAGATGGCAGTTCAGGGCATAGTCCAGGGAAAGGAATATAGTGATGAAAAAATCGAAAAATTACTGCATCCTCTGGTGAGGGAGTGGTTTAAGTCTAAGTATAATGCTTTCACTCCTCCTCAAAAGTATGCGATAGTTGAGGCTTTCAGGGGGAACAATGTTCTCATCTCATCACCGACAGGGAGTGGAAAGACTCTTGCAGCTTTTCTTGCAGCTATCAACAGGCTTATTGAACTTGCAGCACAGAACAAACTTGAGGATAGAGTTTATGTGCTGTATGTTTCTCCTCTGAAAGCTCTTAACAATGATATAAGAAAGAATCTTGAAGAGCCACTCCATGAAATTTACAGTTTAGCTGAAAGGAATGGAATTAAACTTCAAAAAATCAGGGTAGGTGTCAGAACTGGTGATACTGATCAGAAAGAGAGACAAAAACAGGCAAGAAAACCACCTCACATCTTTATAACAACTCCGGAAACGCTTTCAATAGTTCTTGTAAGTCCAAAGTTCTCAAAATCCTTTAACAGAATCAGATATTTGATTGTTGATGAGATTCATTCTGTGGCAGAAAACAAAAGAGGTACTCATCTCTCACTTTCAATAGAGCGTTTGCAAAGTATTCAGGAAGGAGATATGGTGAGAATCGGATTATCGGCTACAATAGCTCCGCTTGATGAGGTTGCAAGATTCCTTGTTGGTTTTGATGAAAACGGGAATGAAAGGAGTTGTGTTGTTGCTGATGTAACCTTTTCAAAACAGATAGACATCAAAGTAATGTCAGCAGTTGATGATTTTTTTCAGCAATCCGCAGATCAAATCAGCGAGAGCCTTTACAGCACGCTTACGGATCTGATAAAATCCTCGAAAACCACTTTAATATTCACAAATACGAGAAGTGCAACTGAAAGGGTGGTTTATCATCTGAAAAAAAGACTCGGCAAGGACTTCCCAATAAAGGCACACCATTCCTCACTTTCAAAAGATGTCAGACTTGAGGTAGAGGATGAGCTTAAAAACGGTAATTTGAGGTGTGTTGTTTCATCAACAAGCCTTGAACTCGGGATTGATATTGGCTATATTGATCTGGTGATCCTGCTTGGCTCGCCCAAGAGCATCAACAGAGCACTTCAGAGGGTTGGGAGAAGTGGACACAGGTTGCATGAGGTATCGGTTGGAAGAATTCTTGTTCTTGACCACGATGATCTGGTGGAATGCACGGTTTTGACCTATGAAGCTCTCAACAGAAGGCTTGACAGAATCGAAATTCCTGAAAAACCTCTCGATGTTCTTTGCCAGCACGTCATGGGAATGGCCATTGAGAAAAAATGGAGAATAAATGATGCCCTCTCAGTTATTAGAAGTGCCTATCCCTACAGGAATCTGACAAAAAAGGAATTTTTGGATGTTTTAAGGTATCTTTCCGGCTATTCTGATTTTGAAAAGAAAAAGGTATATGGAAAGATATGGCTTGATGAGGAAGAAGGGACCTTTGGAAGGCGTGGGCGACTTGCAAGGCCAATTTATTATCTGAATGTTGGAACAATCCCTGATGAGGTGGCAATCTCCGTTATAACGAAAGAGGGTAAGAGGGTCGGTAAAGTTGAGGAAGAATTTGCAGAAAGACTTGTAAAGGGGGATGTATTTGTTCTTGCGGGAAGAACCTTCAGATTTCTGAAATCGAAAGGATTGAAGATAATTGTTGAAGAGGTGGAAGGGGAAAGACCAACGGTTCCGAGCTGGTTCTCTGAACAGTTGCCTTTGAGTTACGATCTCGCCTTAAGAATCCAGCAATTCAGAAGTGAGATGGAAAACATCCTCAGCTCCCATTTGCTCGAGTTTGAGGATGCTGTCTGGTATTTAAAGAGAAACTATCTCCTCGAAAGAAATTCTGCTGAAGCGATTGTGAGGTATTTCAGGGAGCAGTATCTTTTCAGCTACATTCCCACCGACAGAAAACTGGTGATAGAAAAGTTCGAGGAGGATGGTAAAAGACATTATATCTTTCACACGCTTGTTGGGAGAAAGGCCAACAGTGCTATTTCAAGGGTCATGGCTTACAGGGCAGGAATGATGAAAAACTGCAACGTCAGGATAGCTCTGAATGACAACGGTTTCATGCTTGTTATGCCCTATAATAGAAAGCTGACCGATGAAGAGATAATGGAAATGCTGACACCAGAGAACTTCAAAGAGCACCTTGTTAAAGCTCTTGATCGAACAGAAATCCTTAGGAGGAGATTCAGACATGTGGCGGTACGATCTTTCATGGTGTTGAGAAATTATCTGGGTAGAGAAAAGAGTGTGTGGAGGCAGCAGCTGAGCGCAGATTCCCTTTTGAGGTTGATACAGAAAAACTTTGGGAACAATTTCATCGTTCTCAGGGAAACTTACAGGGAGATAATGGAGGATTCAATGGATCTGAAAAATGCGATGGATTATCTGAACAGAGTGAAGCACATGGAAATCAAGATTACAAACATACTCTACCCAAGCCCATTTGCGTTCAACATTTTCGTTCTCGGTGAGGAAGATGTAGTTCTTATGGAGGACAGGAAGAAAATCATCAGAGAACTTCATGAGAAAATTTCAAGAATAATTGAAGTACACGGGCTTGAAACTTCAGAAATTTAGGTATTCTCTCTTTCAACTCTTACAATCACCTCAGGAGTAAACCGAAGGGATTAAGAATACGGAAATATATAAGATTCAGATTCAGGTATGTATCATAATTAGCTTAACTTGGGCCCTGTGGGTGATATGTGTGCAGAAAAAAAGCTCATTGGAATTTGGGACTGTTAGTGTGGGAGAGCTGATCCTCACTCCACAAAAGGCGGTTCTGATGGGAAAGGTTGCGATTATTGCGGATCTACATCTGGGGATCGAACAATCCATGCCAGGCTCAATCCCCAGGCTTCAAATAGGTGAGATAGTAAAAGATATTCAGAAAATTTTCGAGTTATATGGTGTTAAAAGGTTAATAATCGCCGGAGATATGAAACATGAATTCAGCAAGAATTTGCCCTATGAGTGGGATGATGTCGAGTTTTTTGTGGAAAAACTCAGATCCAAATTTGGGGATGAGGTTATTGAGGTTGTAAGGGGGAATCATGACAACTATCTTGCGACAATTCTGGCTAAATATAATATATCGCTGCCGGACTATGCGATAGTTGATGGGTGGGCTGTAACGCATGGTCACAGTCAGATTACTGCGTCAAAAATCATAATGGGTCATGAGCATCCATCAATCAAAATCAGAGCCAGCTCCTACACCTATACATTCCCGTGTTATTTGCGGGCTAAGAATGAGGAGAGGGAAATCATAGTTCTTCCTGCATTCTCACCCATGGTTTCTGGCAGTGATACGATAAGCTCGGACTCCTTTCTTTCTCCTTTGCTGAATGGTTTCGATTTTGGGGAAATAGAGGTCTATGCTGTAGAGGATCGTGTTTATTTTCTGGGAAATTTAAAAAACCTGAGAGAATTTCTGGTGAGATAGAATTGACTGTGAGCCAGAGTTTAATCTCAGACTCGGAAAATTTATCATCTCAGAATTCAGGATTATTATGGTGATCCTATGAAATTCGAATTTGACGGTTCTTTATGGGTGGACAAGAATGGATACAGAACAATGAAAGTTTTCAGCATATCTGACGATTCCTTTCTTCAAATTGTGGAGATAAAAGGCTCATCAAATGTTAGGAAGCATTATCATATAAGTCAGACAGAGGTATTTTACATACTTGAGGGAGTGGCTGTACTTGGTCTGGGTGAGGAAGAGTACATTGCCAGACCAGGAGACATATTCCTCTGCAGACCTGAAACTGTCCACTGGGTTATAAACGAATCAAATAAACCCTTTAGATTACTTGTGTTCAAATATGGATGGAAGGAGAACGACTTGGTGTGGGTTCAGGATTAAGTAGATAGTTTAAGCCAGTATTATTTCACAATAGCCTTCATTTATTTCTGCTTTTTTCTCTTTTTTAAAAGAGATGGGAGATGGATTACGTATTTACCATCTTCCTGCAAGGCTATTACGATCTCATCAGATGAAAAAAGCCTGTCAAGATTAAGCTCGTATTTTCCAGGAGCTATTATCTTCACGCTGGCAATACCCATATCTGAAAACTGCTCTTTCAACTCCTCAACCTGAGTTTCAACTTCTACTTTGGTTTTAGGCACATATAAAAACTTATTATTGCCGCATTCGCAACCACCAAGTATTCGCATATCACCATCAGGATACTGCTTTCCGCATTTTGTGCACTGGTGGGGCATAAAACCACATCACTCAAACTGAACCAGAGCAGTTATCAGGTCTTCGTGCTTTTCAAGGGTTTTTAACCTGTTTGCTGGACCAATTAATGTCAATCTACTCTCCTGCCTTCCGAATATCTTCTTAAAGAACGATTTTACTGCCTTCTGTGGATAGGATTCCACCTCGATTCCTATAAAATTCTCGTGATCAATTTCGAGCATGGTCATCTCTATCAGTTTTGCTTCCTCTTCCGGAGAAAGACCAGATTCGAGAACAACTATCTTTCCTGATTTAACCTCGTCCAGAATCATCCTGAGCTTCTCCATGGTTGCCATTTTTTCAAGTCTGTCTCTGGAGATGAGGTTGAGCTGCACACCTTCCATTTTATCACCCGAATTTCTCTGCAAGCATCTTGTAAAGGTTATCTATGTTCAACCCTTTAAGAGCTGAAATTGGGACAACAGGATGCTGCGGGAATGCAGATTTTATCCTGGCTGGGGAGGCATTGGGAAGGTCGATCTTGTTTGCTGCAATTAACAGTGGCAGACCTCGCGCCTCTATATTACCGACGATCGTGACGTTGATCTGTGTGAATGGATCTTCGGATGAATCCATTACTAAAAGAACACCATCCAGATCATCAAGCCATTTTATAGCTTCGATAACACCCTCAGTCGCCTCTTTTGCTCTTCTTTTAGCCTCATTCTCATCCATTCCGTAGCGGAGAAAATCCTGGAAGTCTATCTTTGTCGCAAGTCCAGGAGTGTCTACGATGTCGAGATTAAGAGATTTACCATCAACTTCTATCTTCACACCCTCCCTCAGCCTCGCTCTTCTCGTCTCATGGGGAACATCGCTTGCAGAACCCATTATGTCTCCTGTCCAGTCTCTTAAAATTCTGTTTGCCAGAGTCGTCTTGCCAGCATTAGGAGGGCCATAAATTCCAATTCTCATCTTGTCTTTCTTAAATATCCATTTGAAAATGAAGCCAAACCTTTTTTTAATCCTGAGCATCAAACCCATGCATACACCTCTACTTACCTTTAACTCCCTCTAATACATGAACTTTTTAATTTATCCCCCTTAATATATGTTTAGATTTCTGCTTAGTTTTCATGATTCAATGATAATTAAAATTTATGCTTTTACTATGCTTTCCTACAGTTTCTGCGGATTATATGGTTCACCGATGAAGATTGCAGCCACTATCTGAATAATCTTGTTGAACTACTTATTTAACTCATTCCAGTGTAATAGCATCATTTGGACACACATCTACACATGTTCCACATTCCGTGCATATATCTTCATCAACCTCTGCCTTCTCATTTAGCTCGATAGCACCCATTGGACACTCATCAACACATGTACCACAGCTATCGCACATCTCCTTATCAATAACAGCTGGCATTTCACATCCCCTCAATCTTTCCTATCCACATCTCTCCTATCTCTCTTAACTCCCTTCAATCCGTAGCATTCTGAACGTTCTGTCTGAAGTGCTTTGAATATGATAAAAACCTTTTCCCCCCTATCCCATGTCATGACAAATCGTTAATTATTTAATGTATGGAATCTATTTTTTTTATGGGCAGTGATGAGGAAAAAATTGTCCGCTACATAAAAAAGTTAATCGATGAACGTGTATCAAAAGATGGTATAGCTCTTTTAGATTTGATGAAAGTGAATGACGCAGCATCTGAACTGGGCTTGGATTTAGAACATATTAGGAATATTGTTGATGAGCTAAACAAAATGCTTCAGGACAGATACAAAGGAATGCTCAGCGATGAGAGCATGCTTTAAGACATTCACGACTTTCATAAACCTTCAAAATATCCAGACTATCTAGACTATACTATCCAGCTACCCAGAAAGCATGCTCTAGCAAAGACTTGTAAACACCTTTAGCTGATCTCATATTACAAAGACTTGTAAACACCTTTAGCTGATCTCATATTAAATTATATTAATTAAATCCACTGACCTGTATTAGAAAAAGATTTATCTTCCCATCGCAATCCTAGTGTTTATGGCTCGAAGAATGGAGACGAAATCTGCAAGATTACTGGCACTCCTTCTGACTATAATCATGCTTGGCTCGGTTCTTGCCTATGCTGTAAAACAATCAAATACTCTGGTTGAACGAGATGTGAAGTTCGAATTTCCCAATGGTTTTTCCGGATACATATCCTATGTCCCTTCAGGGGCGGATCAGGTTATCTATGTCAATTATGATGGGGCTGATGCTGAACTCAGGACGATCTTGAATGACATCGTGGCGAACAATCTTAATTACGACTTTTTTAAAAATCTGAGAACATCCGGAAACATACACCGGGTACTCATTTCGATTTATCCTGGCATGTATCCAGAAATTTTGTTTCTGATAAATACCAGCAAATCAAAAGTGTACTTTTCATACGACTCGAAGGAGGAGTATCTTGGATATACTGTGAAAACGAAGCAAGGCATTTCTCTGGTAGAAAGTACGAGTCCGTTCATCCTGGGAACGAGCCAAATTGTGGTGAAAACTGTCGAACTTATCTCCAGCGGAGGAAAGGGCAGTTTAAATAATGATGTTGGAAAATTTATCACCAGGCTTCCTGGGGGAGATTATAACTTGGTTATGTTGCTTCAGGGAAATGCTATTAAAGGGCTGGCAAGAGGAAATGCAACAGACTTCTTTGATTTTTATTTCGCCGGTTACAGAATAAATCAGACTCAAAATGGAACATTCTACGAGAAGGTCGTTGCAATGAATTTCACAAAGAATGGATGGTTTGTAAAATCAAACAAAACACTCTATTACAATTACACCAACTTTAAAGACGGACTTAGTGTAGCAATAATGAGGGATACAAATCTCACAAAGCTCATGTCTCTTGAGCCAGAAATGAGGAGAATTGAGATAAAACCAGTTCAAGAATCCAGCAATTCTGGTGAATAAGTTGAAGCCAATTAAAATCCATCAGGCATCTTGGAAAGCCTGGAAAGTGAACTGAGTAGGAGGCTGAGCAGAAGATTTAATAAAATATTTAAGTCTGAAAATTTTATTTTCTTCAATGCCCATAGCAATTGAGGAAAACAGAGACACGACCCTGATAATTCGTGGCCCCTCAAAATTAAAGGTTGAGAGTGGATCTGCTGAGGTTTTCGGGTGCAAGATCAAAAATATTTTCGTTCCGGAGGAAAAGACCCTTCCGGTTTATTTGACCGAACCATCAAGAGTAATCGTGGATGAAGAAACATTTTTTGTTCCAGTAAAGGGTTGTACGATTCCTGAATCCTGGACTAGGCTCGAAAAAGTCGAAGCTGACTCCTTTTTTATTTACGGGTCGTCAGATTCAGGTAAGAGCAGTCTTGCAACCTATCTTTCGAACAAGCTTGACTCCACGAAAATCCTTGTCGATCTCGATATTGGACAGGCGAATATAGCACATCCAGCAGCAATGGGCATTGGGATTACAGATGGAGGAATAATTTCCATTTCAGATGTTGAAATGCTGGATGGTGCTTTTATCGGAGCGATATCCCCCACAGGTAGAGAGGCGAAATGCATCAATGGTGTTCTGGAAATCAAAAGGAAAATTGATAAGATTAAAATTGTTAAGAAGGTAATTATAGACTCCACTGGTTGGGTGAGGGGCAGGAGAGCTGCTGAATACAAGCTTGCAAAGATCGAAATCCTGGAACCTGATATGGTAATCTATTTTGGAGAAAAACCAGCTTATTTTGATTTTCTTCATTGTGAGACCGTTAAGGTTGATTCTTTTGTGGTGAAAAAAAGAGACAGAGATACGAGAATTCAGTTAAGAAGCAGACTGTATGCTGAATGGATGGATAACTCTTCAGATCTCGAATTAAACCTGAAAAAACTCAGATCGAGATCAAGCAATCTGTTTAAAGGTGAAAAAATAGACAAAAACATCTTCGAGGAAATGCTTGAAACTAAGGTAGTTTTCGCAGAGAAGGGTCAGGGTTTTCTGAACATTTGCACGGAAGAAGAAGTTGAAGTTGGAAACGCAATCATAAAAGCCCTTAAAGAGGTTTATGGTGTGGAAGAAGTAAACATAATCTCACAGGATGGAGTTCGTGGGCTTGTTGCAGGACTCTATATGGATGAGAGATATAGAGGTTTTGGAATTATAAAAGACATCGATTTCAGATCAGGAAAGGTCATAATTTTCACATCGGCCAATGAAAAAATAAACAGGATTGAGTTTGGAGAGTTTAGACTTAACGAAAACTTTAAAGAATGTTTTGTGAAATTTTCTTTATAATTAACTATTAGCTGACCTGAGGTGGATCATGATAGAGCTTAGGACTGAAAAGAGAACTGAGATTGTTGATATAACATCTATGGTTCAGGAAGAAGTGAGAAAGAGTGGTGTCAAGGATGGAATTGCAGTGGTTTACACAAGACATACCACAACCGCTATTGTTGTGAACGAGGGTGAAGACCGATTAATTGAAGATATCTTGGAAATGTTATGCAGACTTGTGCCACGTGGGGCAGGATATAGGCATGATATAATCGATGATAATGCAGACTCTCACATAAGGGCTGTTATGCTCGGAAACTGCTCCGTAATTCCCGTAACAAATGGAAAGCTCGATCTTGGTACATGGCAGAGGGTTCTGTTTGTGGAACTCGATGGACCAAGGAGCAACAGACGGGTCATCGTAAAGGTTATCCCTGCCTGAATTTCTGGTTGGTTTGGTCTTTAAAAGTTTAATCTTAAAATCGATCAGACAATTTTTTAAATTCTTGGGAGCAGGTTGTAAGATGAAACCTCGAAGAACGAGAGACAGACAGGATTATTACTACTGGAAAGCTAAGGAGAAGGGATACCGTAGCAGAGCTGCTTTTAAACTGATCCAGATAAATAAGAAATTCAAACTGATAAAAAAGGGTTACAGGGTCCTCGATCTTGGCGCTTCTCCGGGGGGGTGGAGTCAGGTAGCATCAGACATTGGGGCTGATGTTGTTGCGGTGGATATCAGTCCCATGCCTTCA
Organism: Archaeoglobus sp. JdFR-24; assembly: GCA_002011215.1. Next base: position 34,985 of record MTML01000091.1, on the reverse strand, counting down.
CTTGAAGGTGTTGTTTTTATTCAGGGTGACATTACCAAACCTGAAACAATAGAGGCTGTTAAAAGTGTATGTAATGAATTTGATGCGGTAATCTGTGATGCCTCCCCCAAACTAACCGGAAAATGGACGATAGATCATTTAATCTCCATCGATCTTGCAAGAGCAGCCTTCGATTTTGCCAGATTATTCTTGCGCCCGGGAGGAAACTTCCTCGTAAAGATTTTCCAGGGTGAAGAAATAAACAGCTTCTACAAGTATGCAGCACCAAACTTCGGGTTCAAAAAGTTCCATTCACCTCAGGCGTCGAGGAAACGAAGTGCAGAAATTTATTTTGTGGGTAAGGGATTCCGCAAGGAACGAATTAAAGGAAAGCAATAGGTACAGGCTTCGGTTCAATCGTCGATTCTGTTAACATCGACCCTCCATAGTGAGGAAATAATTGATGCAAGTCTTGGATTTTTGAAGTTTTTCAGCAGTTTTAGATCTTTGGGATAACCTATAAACGGATCAAGAGTTTTTTTGTTCGTATCTGCAACCCAGATTCTCAGACCGGCCTTTTTTGCATCTTCAGAATGTTTCTTGAAAAATTTAATGAAGTGTTTTGGGTTCTTCTCTGTCAGAACGATTACGGAATACCTCCCACCGTAATCTTTGGAGATCTCAAGATGACTCTCCAGATCTTCTTCAACCTCTTCAATGGTTGAATAAAAAACACCGTAATTTTTGCCTGTCGAGTTGACATATTCCCTTATGATTCCGTTTACTGGTGAGTAACCATTGAAAAATCTGTCTGTAATTGCGGTCATCTCTGGAATTGATGCTAAAAGTCTTTTCGACCTCAAAAGCATCCTGTATGCATGCTCAAGCTCACCTTTATCAGGTTTCCACGTGTGGATATGATAAAACTTGTTTCCGGCGATTTCAATTAAATCTGAGAAGTGTGGAGAGTTGATGGAGTGAGGTGCATGAAAGAGACTCTCCTTAACTTCTGTGATTATTCCTGAATCAGGATTTATTTTTGCAGAAAAACCTTCAAATGTTCTGATAATTGCTCGATAAAAAATCACCTCAACCTCTTCTTCAGAGACTACCATTCTACCTTCTAATAATCTTGATATTTCCATCAGCAGTTTAGCCTTAAAATCTTCTCTTTCCATCATCAGAATTGCACGATGCAGAGTTATTTTAACTTTTATTTTTTACTTTTTCTAATCGCGATCGACTTTAATTTCATTCTTCACAATTTGATCTTTCGCCCTCCCCTCAACTCCCTCAATCCATTTTTCAAGCCCAAGGTCATTTGCTGATGCATAGTTTTTCAGGAATGCTTTGATATCTTCAGGGCTGTTTGATTTGAGGCCAAAATAATCAGAAAATTGTTTTGTGGTTGAAAGAAGCTTGCTTCTTCCTTTTTTATTACCCTTTATCAGGCCAAGTTCTTCAAGTTTCTTAACATGTCCATAGCATTTGTTTCCCCGTATCTTAGCCAGCTTTGACAGCAGAATGGGTTGTTTAAGTGCAATCACTGCAAGAGTTCTCAATGTCCCCCTATCGAGGTCTTTTTCCATGAATTTTTCCACATAAGGGTAGTATGATGGTTTAACCCTCATGATATATTTTGACCCGAGCTCAATAATCTCGATTGAGCTCTCTCTGGCTGAATATTCTTCAATCAGTAAATTTATGACCTTCTGAACATGACCAGCATCTATCTTTGTTACTTTTGAAATTTTGGTTACAGAAACAGGATCGGAAGAGGAAAAGAGCACAGCTTCAACAATTTTTTTTATTTCCCTGAGATTCTCACCAGCGTCGTTCATATTTCATCACCTGTTTGAATTACATCCATCACCCATTTAATCTCTTAAAAAGTCTTAATACTATATAAGGCCATTTAAAGATCAGAAACAAGAAATTACGATTTTTCACTTTTGTAGAGTTTCAGCTCGATGTCCTCTTCAAATATCCTTTTCTGATTCACCTCAAGGATTTTCCTGTAGGCGAGATGCAGAACGGAAAGATAATATGAAAGTTTTTCCTTCTCTTTCCCTTTTATAATCTCAGAAAAGTAAAGGAGGTTTTTCCTTCTAAAAAGTTTCAGGAGCTCATTTTCAACTTTAACCAGAATCTCTTCTATGTTCTCCTCATGCGGGGTTTCCAGAGTCTCTTTTATTGCTTCTTGCTCATCTATTTTCTTTCTTCTCTTCTTTCTTCTCTTCTCAACGGTTTCAGCCATTTGAAGTTCTCTTATGAGATCCTGTAAGGTGGTAAACCTTCTAACAGTTTTTCTCTGCACTTTCATCAGACTCTGTATGAGGTCTTCTTCCGTTTCTGGTTTATATTCTGACTTATCTAATCCTTCATCGAGTTCCATTAAATATGAGTCGGGTTCAAAGGATTCCTGATAAAATTCTTCGAAATTCACCTCATCAGGAATTATTTCAGGTTCTTTTTTCACTCTAACAGCCTCTGCAGACAGTATCTCTGCTTTCATTCTTATCAGGATCGCTGCATAAAGGAGAACTCTGCCTGAAATCCTGAGATCAAGTTTCTGAGCCCTCTCAAGTTTCTCCAGAAACTTTGCGGCAACATCAATTACGTCGATATTCCATGGATCTATCTCGCCCTTTTTAGCCATCTCAACAAACATTTCAATGGGGTCTTCCAGTTCTGGATTCAGTTCTTTCATGCTCTCATCTTTATTCCGGTTACTGTTGATGAGTTATCCCTCCCAAGTGTAACTCCAATTATTGAATCGGCCTTTTCAAGGGTCGGCTTCCTCAGGGAAACGACTATGAACTGTGCCTCCTTTGACCTCTCACTTATAAGTTTTCCAACCTTTTCAGCGTTTATCCCGTCGAGGAACATATCTATCTCATCAAATGCATAAAACGGTGCGGGTTTGTATTTCTGAATCGCAAAAATCAGTGAAAGCGCAACTAAACTCTTCTCCCCACCGCTCATAGATTCCAGTTTCTGGTGAGGTTTGTCCCTTATTTTAACTCTGATATGCAGCCCGCTATTGAAGGGATCCTCAAAACTATCAAGGTAGAGCTCACCTTCTCCGTCTGCAAGCTGAGATATGATCTCTTTGAAATGTTCGTTTATCGAATTAAAGGCTTTGAAGAAAGCATCTCTTTTCATCCCCTCATACTTCTCGATCCTCTCTAAGATATCGCTTCTCTCCTTCTCGAGTGTGAGTTTCTTCTCTAAGAGTTCATCTCTTCTCGCCTTGACCTCCTCAAATTCCTGAATAGCTTTAAGATTTACATCTCCAAACTTCCCAAGCTCCGATTCTATCTCATCAAGCTTTCTGACTATCTCTTCTTGTGTAGGAATCATCTCGTCCTCTGCAATCTCAATTTCCCCCATTTCAGCAATCTCTGAGTTAACATTTTCCAGACTCTCTCTCCTCGCCCTGATCCGCTCTTCAATACTTGTTACTTCAAACCTCTTCTCATCCCTCTTCCGCTCGAGACTCCTTATTTCGTTGAGAATCTTTCCTCTTTCATCTCTCAGCTCTTTTACAGTATCACCCACTTCCTGTTCCTTTGCCCTCAAACTTTCAAGCTCCTCTCCCAGAGACTTGAATAAAATCCCCTCTTCTTCAATCTTTTTGAGTATCTCTTTCTTTTTCTCATCAATTTCAGAAATCTGCATCTCTTTATCGAAAATCGATCTCTCTATCTGAGTTTTTCTGAATTCTGCGTTCTCAAGGTTCTTCTGGGCGATCAGAAGCGCCTCTTTATTTCTCGAGAGCTCATCTTTCAACCTTTCCAGTTCTTCAGTGAGTTTTGGTATTTCACTCCCTCTCAGCTTTTTCTCGATCTCTCCAGTATCCTTCTGGATTTCTCTCATTTTACTCTCTATATCTGAGATCTCACCTTCAATGGCGCTGATTTTACTGTATATTTCATCCCTTTCAGAAATTCTCTGCGCGATCTTCCCATCGATCTCCTTTATTCTTCTCCTGTGTGCATCGATTCTAGATTCGATTACAGATATTCTGTTTCTGGCATCTCCCAGTCTTTTATTGATTGAATCAACTTCTTCCTGGATTTTTCTCTTTAGCTCTTCATGCCTTCTCAATTTTCCAAGAATTTCTGCTTTTTTGCTGTTTAAAATTGTAATCTCCTCATTAATCTTCTTCTGTTTTTCAAACAGTTCTCTTGTTGCGAGTATTCCTCTTCTTTTTTCCTGACTTCCTCCTGTTAGAGTTCCCGATCTCTCTATCAAATCTCCATCGAGTGTGACGATTCTTCTACCATCCATAAGTCTTTTTGCCGTATCTATGTTATCTACCACAAGTGTGTCCCTGAAAATGAAATTGAAAACATATTCGAATTTTTTATCACATTTTATCAGATTTACAGCGTAATCTATTACACCCTTCTCCTTCAAAACAGATCTGTCAAGCTCAACTCTTCCAAAGTTTTTCCTGATTTTGTTCAGAGGTATGAATGTTGCCCTTCCACCACTTATCTGTTTCAGGTATTTTATGCATCTGACTGCGTCATTCTCGTTTTCAACAACAATAAACTGCAGAGCGTTTCCTGCGGCAGTCTCAAGAGCAAGAGCAAATTGCTCACTAACCTCACAAAGCTGAGAAACCGTTCCATATACTCCTGGCATCGCCTTTCGCTTCTTTGCCTCGAGTATGAGTTCAACTGCTTTAGAAAAGTATGATTCAATAACATTCAACTGGGCCTTTATTTTTGAAAGCTCAACTTCCCGGGACTTTATATCCTCTTCAATCTGCGATAACTCGTTTCTTATGGAGAATATTTCTTTATCGATTTCGTTTCTATTTTTAATTTTTAACTCGAGATCCCTCTCTATTTGTGAATGCTCCTTTTTTTCCCGGACTATGTTATTTAAGAGATCATCTAGCTCGCTCTCGATGTTTCTTTTCTCCTTTTCAAGATCTTCCAGTTCCAATCCGATCCTTCTTATGATTTCCAGTAATCGATCTCTCTCACCTATTTTTTCTGAACGAACTTCCTTAATTGAATCGAGCTTCAGCTTTTTGGAAAGAAGCTCATCCTTGAGGTTGTTGTATTTAGTATCCATTTCATCCAGTTTGAGGTTTATGATGCTTATTCTGGATTCAAGTTCATCAACAACCTCCTGTATGCTAATTTTTTGAATAGAAAATTTCTCAATTTCCTCTTCGGCCTTACGCAAATCATCTTTGAGCTTTGATATGGCCACAAGAATTTTGGTTTTATCCTCATCGAGTCTGGAAATCTCTTGAAGCCTCAACTCCTTCGACTTTTTCAAACCCTCTCTTTCTGAGGAGATCTCAAGCAATCTCTCCTGGATGCGTTTGTAATCTTCATCTGCAAGTTCGAAAATCTTCTTGGATACTTCATCAGCCTTTGCATTGAGATCTCCTATCCAGGTATTGATCTTTATTATATCGTTTAAAACCGCATCTCTATCTCTCTCGAGTTTTGAAATCTCGTTTTCAAGTCTTCTTTTTTTGTTATGGAGTGTCATGTATTTTTGCATCATCAAATACCTGAGATATTTTTCCTTCTCCTCAACAAGTCCTTTATATCTCAAAGCCTCACTTCTGTCCTCTTCAAGCTGTTCGAGCTGATAGTTGACCTCGATCAGTATTGTGTTTATTCGCTCAATGTTCTCTCTGACAGTTTCAAGCTCTTCCAGAGCTTTCTCTTTCTTCTCATCGAATTCAGATATACCTGCAATATCATCGATAATTTTTCTTCTCTGAAATGGTGTCATCTCAGTTATTCTTGTAACATCTCCCTGCATCACAATATTGTATGCATCACTGTGAATGCCTGCATTTGAAAGGAGCTTTTGAGTCTCGGAAAGGTTTGAAGGCTTCCCGTTGATGTAATTATAGCTGTAATATCCCTTTTCTGTCCTTTTGATCCTCCTCGTTATTCTTATTTCATCCTCTCCAGGCAAAACTCTGTCTGAGTTATCAAAAACAACGGTAACCTCGGCCTCACTAAGATTACCATTCCCGGAATGGATCAAATCTGTCAGCCTGTCAGCCCTCAAAATTCTTGTTGAGGGTGTCAAACCTAAGCAGAACAGAATTGCATCGACAATATTTGATTTTCCACTGCCATTTGGCCCGCTGATAACGGTAAATCCCTTGAAAAGAGGAATCTCCACCTTTTTATTGAATGATTTGAAATTTTTTATTATCAGTTTTTTTATGTGCATGATCCTTTAAATTTGTCGGCTCGAAACTGTTCTGGATGTATGAGCTAATCACATATGATTATATCGTTATCGTCTTCAGAATCCTTCTCTATGGGTGCCTCATCTGTTCCAGGTGTATGCTGAGCTTCTGTCTTTCTCCTATCTCCTCTCTGTCTTTTCTCTTCTTTCGATTCTGAAACCTCGAACTTCTTTTCTGGCCTTTTGAGTTCAGTTTTTATGTATAATATTTCTGACGTTAAGCTCTCAACAATTTTTTTAAGCTCTATAATCGTGGATTCCAGTTCTTTCAGTTTTATAAGCTCATCTGAGATCTCAGATTTAATTATTTCTGCAACTTCTCTCTTAATTGCTTCTATCTCGGATTCTTTTGCTGATAGCATTCGTTTCAACTCCACTATCTCCTTATCTTTTTCAATCAATTTTTTTTCGAGCCGTTCGACCAGTATGTCACTTTCTCCCATCCAATAAAATAATGAAAAAAGGTATTAATATAATTTTCCCTTCCAACTGCCTTCAATTGCTTTTAAAGATTTCCACAACAAAGGACTGAACGATCAAGATACTCATAGAAAAGATATGGGTTGATTATGGTATGCTTAAATTAAATAAAGAAATATGGTGATGGATGCTTTGTTGTTCTATGGAACAAGTCTGTTCCTGTCTCTTGGGAACATAACCGCTTCCCTTATATTTTTGAGGTTAAGCATTGACATGATAAGTCTATCTGCTCCAAGACCCCACCCGGCATGTGGTGGCATTCCGTATTTGAATGCATTTAAGTAGAACTCAAAGCTGTCTGGATTCATCCCTTTCTCCTTTATTTTCTGGACTAAAAGGTCGTAGAGGTGAATCCTCTGTGCACCACTGGCAAGTTCAAGACTTCCAACCATGAGGTCAAAGCTCTTGCTCAACACAGGCTTATCCTCGTATGGCATGGCATAGAATGGTTTAATCTGGGCTGGCCAGTCGACGATATAATAGTGACCTTCCAGTTCCTCAGATAATGCCTTTAGAGCCGGGGTGGAAAAATCCTCACCCCATGGTATTTCCTCTCCTCTTTTTGATATTATTTCAATTGCCTCGTCGTAGGTTATTCTTGGAAAGGGGACCTCGGGAATCTCGAGCTTAACGTCAATCCAGTCAAGATATCTCTGGCAGTTCCCGTTAACATCTGTGTAAATTCTGTTGATGAGTCTTTCAAGTATCTTCATAACTCCTTCATGATCTGTAAAGCTGCACTCGATATCGATTGAAATCGCCTCATTGAGATGTCTGATGGTGTTGTGTTCTTCTGCCCTGAAAATAGGACCGATTTCGAAGACTTTCTCCAATCCAGCGCCCATGAGAACTTGTTTGTAAAGCTGCGGACTCTGGTTAAGGAAAGCCTCTCTCTCAAAATAGGTTATTGGAAACAACTCTGTGCCTCCCTCAGTAGCTGTCGAGACTATTTTAGGGGTGTTGACTTCAATGAAACCCTCCTCAGATAGAAAATCCCTGACGCTCTGAAGCATCTGGTGCCTGATTCTGAAAATTGCCTGAATTCTCGGCCTTCTAAGATCAAGAAATCTGCTGTCCAGACGTGTATCAAGCTCTGCAGGAACTTTTTCTGCTACATCAAGGGGTAAAGGAGCGTCAGATTCGTTCAAGACCACAAATGAATCTGGCAGTATTTCGTAACCACCAGGTGCTTTCGCCTCCTTCTTTACCTCACCGATCACTTTGATTATGCTCTCTCTTCTTACTTTCCTCATCTTCTCTATTATCTCGGCTGACCTCTTTTTTGAGCATGTTATCTGCATGAAACCTTCTCTGTCTCTCATAATTACAAAAACAACTCCTCCGAGGTCTCTTATTTCATGAACCCATCCGTAAAGAAGTACTGTCTTTCCAATATCTTCTTCGCCGATTTCCGAAGTGTATTTTCTTACCGGATCACCTTCAACATTCATTCAATCTCTCCTCCACTGATTTTTTATGGTAAATCAATCCCTCTGACTGGGCTATTCTCATGATTTCATTACCTATTCTTTTCAATCCTTCAGGTTCGAGTTTCTGATATGTGATGTGTTTTAAAAATGTTTCAACGCTGACCCCTGAAAACATCCTCGCAAAACCAGAGGTGGGGAGTATGTGATTGGTTCCGGAAGCATAATCTCCCGCTGCAACAGGAGAAAAATCTCCTATGAAGACAGAACCGGCGCTTTTGATCTCATCTATTGCATCTTCTGCTCCTTTAAACATCATTGAGAGGTGTTCAGGGGCAAAATGATTCGAGATCTCTATTGCTTCCTCAATGTCTCTAACGACACAGGTATAGAAATTGTTGAGATTGAATGAGTCGTCAACAAGGCTTTTCACTTCTTTCTCGATCTTTTCTGCCATATCCTGTGAAGTACACAGAACAATCGCGATCGCCATCGGATCGTGCTCAAGCTGAGCGAGCACATCAGCAGCTATATATCTGATGTTCGCAGTCTCATCTGCTATAATCAGAATTTCTGAAGGACCTGCGGGCATATCTATTGCAACATCCTTCTGGACGAGAATTTTAGCGGCAGTAACATACGCGTTACCCGGTCCAACTATCTTATCAACCTTTTTGATGGTCTCGGTACTGTAGGCGAGGGCTGCAATTGCCTGAACACCACCAACCGCATAAATCTCATCAATTCCTACTATGTCACATGCAATTAGAGTCAATTCATTGACCTTTCCCTCCTTGTTTGGAGGGGTGCATGCGACGATCCTCTCAACACCTGCAATTTTAGCAGGCAACCCTGCCATCAATGCTGTTGATGGATAACTTGCCCTCCCCCCAGGTATGTATAATCCTGCAGATTCAACAGGAACGTATTTTTTACCGAGTATCATATCGTCAAAGTCCACTTTAATGTCTCTGTCAACAGATGTTATATAATGAAATCTGGAAATGTTCTCCTTCGCGATTTCAAGCGCATCTATTAGCAAATCATCTACGGCTTCATAGGCTCTATCTATCTCCTCATTCGGGACCTTTAAATAAGCTGGTTTAACACCATCGAATTTCTCCGTAAGCTCAAAAAGAGCTCTGTCTCCTTCGTTACTCACCTTCTCTATTATCTTATTTACTTCGGGAAATATATCTTCAAGTGATTTTCTTCTTTCCATTTTGAGAATAAATTCAGAATTAACAATCAATTCAGCACCTCCTCCATTGATAAATTATCTCTGATTGATCACTTCACCGGCTTTTTTCGAAAGATATTCCTTTATCGCATCTATTGCTAAACTGAGATTTTTTCTGTTATCATACTCTCTAAGAATTCTTTTGAGGTAATCTTTCTTTGCATTCCTTAGCTCAGTGGCGATTTCAATCATATTGGGAATCGCCCTGATTATATTATCCACTATCGTTATGTCTGCCATAAGGGATGTTCTTGATAGTGGATTCAAATCGATAGCTATGGTTTTTTTACCGTGTCTTTTAAGTATCTCACATCTATCTCCATCCTCGAGAGGAACGAGGACAGTATCGGCAATGAAAATACCTCTTTTGCTCACAATCCTTCTGGCGTGTTCTATACCTTCCAGTGAAGCATCACAATCTGCCAGTATTTTCCCACCATAACTTTCTATATGTTCTTTAATTTTGCCCACCCTTTCTTTGCTATAATGAAATATATTTACCTCTAGTGGAGCCTCAAGGACCTCTGAAAGCCTGATCACCTCTTCAGGGATAAGAGCTGCAACATTTCCATTAACTGAAATGATAGGATGTTTTGAAAGAAGCATTAAGGCTACTGCAGCTCTTTCAGATTCAATTGCAAATTTTTGAGACCTCTCACCAAGAATATAGTCGAATGTCTCCCCTCTTCCATGGGCTACCATACCTTCGGGAGCTGTGATGCCTTTTCTGACCCCTTCAACGATCTTTTCCCGGTATTTGAGTGAGATGTATCTTGGATGGCTTTCTGGAACATGAGCCATAAGTTCAGGTTGATGGAAGGTTTAAAAAAATTTCATCCATCTTGCAATCCTGACTTAAATTGATTTTAAATGAATCGAAAGCTAAAAGAAAGCTAAAAAGAGTTGAAAAAGATCTGGAAAAGATATATTATTAGATTTTCAAAAAATTATTAGATTTTCAAAACAGCCACGATTCATTTAAAATCAAGAGCATAATCCAAAAAGTTCCAAATATCTTCATCGATTTTGATTTTTCCTTCATTGATTGTAAATTCTAATATCTCTCTTGGCGGTTCAGCGAGCCATTTTTCAATTATAAGTATTTTTCTTATTTCTAGCTTCTCAACACTCTTGTGGATTGAAATAACCCAATCAAAAATTGAAGAAATAAGAATTTCTGATTTCTGATCCTGTGCTCCTGAAACCATGCAACCTAAAACACCCCCACCTTTTTCTGAAACCTTGCTCAGGAAATCGAGCAGGAAGAGGTATACTTTCTCAACCTTATGGATAACAAGGATCTCAGACAGGTTGTCAATCACCACGATAAATCTGTTTCCATCACTAAAAGGCATGAGTTTTGACATTGAGATACTTATTTCGTTAAGGTTAAGGGGATTTGCATACTGATCCGGCTCTGGTTCAGAACATCTTCGACATATGATGGTTTTTAAATTTACTTCACAGTCCAGGTTATCAAAGAAAAGTTTGATTTTATCAGGACAGAGATTTGAAGTTATCCATATGATGTTTTTAAATTTTGAAGCAAGTTGAGAGATAAGGATGAATTTTTCAATTCCAGTTTCGCCCTTGACGAGAACTGACATATTATTGAAGATTTTAAGGGCTTATTAATAAATTTTCTGGTATCCTAATAAACCTTAATATTAAATAATTTATTTTTTAACTGATCTTAGTTTTAAATTAAATTTAAATTAAATCTATAGGTTATATATAAATAAATCTTGTTAGATATATCTGTCTCAATCGATCTCCTTTTTCAACATTTTTTGTCTCTCTTTTGCTGTGTAGCCAGTCAATTCCTCAAGGAATCTGTTGTATGTCTTAAGGGTACTTGAAGCAACATCTGGATCAACCTTGGGATCTGTTTTCGACTCTGCATACAGCTTCTTCTCTTTTATCCATAATCTGAGCTCCCTAATCGCACCATACCTCACGATGTAAGTATCTCCTTCCTTTTCAAATTCTCCAAAATGTTTTTTGATCTGTTCTTCAAGCCTTTCCGGGCTTGCTTTGAAGCCTCTTTTAAATCTGTATCCCCTCATTATATCACCTATTTTAATCGCTTTCTTCTATTTTTCTTTTCCTTCTGATTCACCATTCGGAAGAGATAAATATTTTTAGTTTTTCAGTATTTGTATATGACAAAGGCTGAAATAGTTATCCACGATTTAAAAGTTAAGGAGCCTGTCCTGCTTACAAGTTTTCCAGGGATAGGACTTGTAGGTACAATTGCTACTGCTCATTTCGTTACGGAACTTGGACTGGAGCATAAGGGAGTAATTGGTTCAGAATTGTTACCTCCAATCGCTACTCTTATTGATGGTGTTATTGCACCGCCCATCAGAATTTACGAGTCTGAAGAGCTTAATATGGTTTTAATCCATTCAGACATACCTATCGGGATGGAGATGGCTACTCCTTTAAGTCAGGAGATCGTCAGATGGGCCAGATCTATAAATGTAACCAGGATATATTCTCTTGCTGGTGTGGCAACCTTTGAAGGTAAACACAGAGTTTTTGGAGCCGCAACCACAAAAAAGCTTCTGGAAGAGATCAAGGGTCACGTAGAGATATTTAAAACAGGAACGATTTCCGGACTTGCGGGATCTATACTTAATGAATGTGTGTTTGAGGGATTCCCCGGGTTAGCTCTGCTCGGTGAAACTCTTGGTTTTAATCCCGATCCAAGAGCTGCAGCACAGATAATCGAAGTTCTCAATAATTTACTTGGCTGGGAAGTGGGTGTTGAAAGGCTAATTCAAGAAGCCGAGTTTATAGAGACTCAGATGCAGAAACTTGCAGAACAGACTAGAATTCAGGAGGAAAAAGCGACAAGAAAAGAAGAATATCCCATGTACGGGTGATAGGTATGAGATGTTTGGTGATAACAGGAATATCGAGGGCAATAATTGAAGATATATTGAGAAGAATGACAAGAACCATTGAATTGAGGAGTGCGCACAATGTCTTTACAGCTATAAAAGTTGAGGTGGGGAATTGCGTTTTTCTAACCCCGGCGAAGCTTTATGACATAGAAAGAGGGACTTCAGGAGTAATCGCCGAAGTTGTGGGTAAGGAGGTCATGTCACACTCAATGTTCTTCTCAAGCGACAGATACATTGAGGAAAGCGAAATGACTGTTGTGAGGCTGAGACTGAATCCTAAATCTTTTGGAAGGATATTGAATTTATTAAACACAGGAATTCTTGACACAACAGAGGCTGAAGTAATTGAAATGAGCTACTTTGATGCTAAATAGCTATCCTCACTTTTTCTTTTGCTTTTATAGTCCTCAAAGAGCTTCTCCACCATATCTACTTTTTTCCTCTCCATATCTCTCTTTCTTTTTCTGTAAACCTCTTCGAATCTGGACGAATTTATGAGAATCATCTCATCGCCATATTCGATTTCAACATCTCCTATATCGAATACCGGGACACCGTTTTCCTCAAAAATCGATGCAGCTAAATGGGACATGAGCCCTTGTGATATCACCGCTCTCACTCTTTTTCTACAAAGATATTCTGCGGTTACCTTTCCACCACCACTTGCATCCTGGATAAATATAATATCATTCTCATTTATTCCGAATTCTTTTTCCAGCCTTTCAATTTCTTCTTTGGTAAATTTCTTGAGCATTTTTACCCATTTCCAGCCCTCAAATATCTCCAGATATCTCATCTTCTTTATAAGTTGCAATTTGTTCTCCAGATCCTTAATAATTTGATCTTTTTTTACAAGTTCTTTTTTAACTCTGTATAACTCAGATTCAAGATTTCTGATATAGTTGTCTTTCCTGACTCTTTCGTGCTCTTCTCTAGATATGTTTACTATTCTGGTTCTGAGTTTTTCAATTTCTTCCTTCAATTCATTAAGACTTTTTTTGAGGATCTTATTTTCTTCTGTTAACTCCTCAATAACTCTATCCTTTTTAACGAGTTCCTCTCTATCAACAGTTTCAACCACCTGTTTAATCTCTTTTACTTTTTCTTCCTTCTTACATTCCAGAATTTCCTTGAGCGGTGTGCCTTTTATCACCTGTGCCTTTACCAGATCTATATCAAATCCTGTGGGAATTCTTTTTTCTATATTTCTGAGTTTGCTTCTGTAGGAATTAAAGGCATCAAGGGCTGCAGAAAGAGCATCCCTCTCATGATCGTTAAAAATCTTGTATTTTTCGGTGAGGGTGTTCTTCTTTTCGACGCTCATATCCTCTCTCGGAGTGTATAGAATTGCATTAAAGGATGCCCTGAGTTTTGAGATATATTCGGGCGGGCTTGATTTATCTGTTGCAATAACAACCGGTTTACCGAATGAAAGAATGTAGTCGATTACGGATGATAACTTCCACCCTTTTTTGCTTCTGATACCCAGAATATTCCCATTGAGATCTAGAACAGCCACTCCAATTGTATTTCCAGGATCTACACCCACGATAATATGCTGGGTTCTTTTTGAAAGTGGTATGAATTCTATTTTATCTTTTTCCACCGCTTCTACCTTCACCTGAACGTCTTTTGTCTTGAATGAATTGATAGGGATTGATGATCTTGGAGCGTTTACCAGCAACGTACCCTTTGAGATACCACCATAACCAAGCCTTATGTCTTCTGTATACTCAAATCCCAGGTTGTCGATAATCTGCTTTATCTCTTTGAAAATCCTTCTGACAGAGTCATGAACTTTCCTCCGGTATCTGTTCTGCCTCCATCCACCCTTCCCAAGGCTTCTGTTCCGAGAAACGGTTATCAGAGTTTTATCAAAAAAAACAGAAATCTCTTCTCCCACTCCATAACTTGCAAGGTATGCGCATGCCTTTGCCTCATCAGCCGGGCTTTTTATGTTAATCCTGATGCCATATCTTTTTGAAAGAAGGGGAAGAGAACCCCTATCCGTACCTGAAACCTGTACCAGTTTTGTTGAAGCGGGTATCTCTTTCAAAAAGTTGACGAGTTCTATTTTCGAACTAAAAAGCTCTGAAACGTTATCTAAAGCCACAATTTCTGGCTTCACAGCTCTGATCAATCTGAAAAGCTTGTTTTGGGTGACTTTGAAAACCTCTTCTTTCCCGTCATCCAGCACAAAAAGGGCATACCTGGGTCTTTGTTTACCGGCAGGAGAACCTTTAATTATATCCACACCAAATACACATGTCATCGTGACATAACATAGTCAATGACAGAGTTAATATCCTTTTCTATTCCATAAACTTTTTGGAAATATCTGAGTATGTTGTTGAGATCTCTTTTAAGATAATCTTCCCAGTCCTCATGCCTTTCGATCTCAATGTGCTGTGGAAAATCGATTAGATATATCTCATCTCCCACAAGAACATTATGCTGGCTCAGGTCTCCATGAACAATGCCCGAATTGAGCATTCTTCTCGTCTCATTAATAATCATTTCCAGAACATCCTCCGGGTTCTGAACTTTGATCTTGAAAAGCTCTCTTCCCTCGATGAGTTCCATTAAAACAGCATTACCTTCCCATCCAAATGGTTCAGGGACTGATACTGAACCGAATAATCTTCTCAGGGCCTTATATTCCCTTCCAGCAGATCTTACAGTGAGCACGGTTAAATGCAGATCTCCGTAATCTCTTTTCTCTCTCACTTTTCTGAAAAATCCACCGAGTTTATGAAATTTGATTACACATTCACCGTATTTTTCTGAATAGCAGTTATATATCACACTTTCCTTTCCTTCCCCCATCCTCTGGCCGATCATATCTATTTTGCCTCTTTTCACGAGTCTTCTCAAAGAATAGACTGACATTCCGAAGAAAGTCAGGTTGGAACCATAATAAGATACGATGCGATTCTCCACAAGTCTTTCTGATCCGAGCACCTTTAGAATCTTAATGGTTGTGTCCTCATCAATTCCAAGCTTTTTTGAAATAAAGTCGGAGGGAACATACTTGTATTCCCATATTTTCCTGAATATGGTGTCAAGGGCTTTCCACTCCATTTTGCCAAGTTTTCTGTAAACTTTTGCGAGGTCCTTCACAGAGAAAGATTAAAACTCTCAGGATAAATAACCTTAGCTGTGAAGAATTGCAGCATATGTGGGAGAAGGTCTGTATACTTTCAACGACACTCAGGAAGACATCTCTGTGCAAAGCATTTCATGCTGGATTTTGAGAAGAGAGTTAAGTATGCGGTAAAAAAATACCGTATGATTGAAAGAAATGATCGCATAGCGATAGCCCTTAGTGGAGGAAAGGATAGCGCTGCACTTACCCTTGTACTGGATAAATTATACAGGAAGAGAAGAGATGTGAGCTTTTTTGCCATCACGGTTGATGAAGGGATAGAAGGTTATCGCCCCCCAACAGTCGAAATCGCAAAGAAAATAACATCCGAGCTTGGGATTGACCACATTATCGTTTCCTTTAAGGAAAAATTCGGGATGGAACTTGATGAAATGGTTAAAAAGGGAGATAAAAAACCCTGCACATACTGTGGAGTGTTCAGGAAGTATCTTTTAAATAAAACTGCACGGGAAAACAACGCGACAAAGCTGGCAACAGGTCACAATCTTGATGATGAAACTCAAACCATTCTGCTCAACTTCCTTCAAGGAGATATAGAAAGGCTTGCCAGACTCGTCCCTCATAGAGTTCAGAAAAATCTCGTTTTGAGGATAAAACCATTCAGAGAAGTTTATGAGAAAGAGGTGGTTCTTTACTGCATTCTCAATGGGGTAGATGTAGATATGAATGAATGTCCCTACAGTCATTTTCCTGTTAGAGCTGCAGTGAGAGATTTTCTTTACGATTTTGAAAACAGGTATCCTGGAAGAAAGTTTTCTGTAATGAGGAGTTTTGAAGCTCTTATGGATTGTTTCAGAACAAATTTTCCTCAGAAAGATCTGAACAGTTGTGAGATTTGCGGAGAACCAACTCCAAAAAATATCTGCCAGGCCTGCGTATTGATTGAGGAACTGCAATCCCATTTGAAATCTGCACCATAGGCAATCTCAGTCAGTAATCTCAACCTCATCCCTTTTCATTCTCATCGGCATCATGCCGAGAATCGCAATAACCACAGAACCAAAAATGGAAAGAGCAAAATACCTGATTGCATCTTCAGTTTTCATCTGGAATGGATCATAATTTGACAGAATGTAAAGACTACCTCCCCATAATGCAAGTCCTGCAGAAATGAGCAGAAACGATATTGAAATATATTTTCTGAAGCTCCTGTGCTCGATTATGGCATCGAATAGCTTTCCCGCAGAAATGAATATCCCTGTTGCTGTAAAGTACCAGATGGATCCATAGATAAATGAAGTTGCCAGAGTTATCAGACCTGGAGAGACTGGCTGAATGTAGAACCTCCAGAATGTGTAGAATCCTTCAATAACTCCAATTGTGAAGAGAACAGCAGCAATAATGTATGTGACAAAAGAAATTCTCCCCTCAATCAGAGCTGTCTTTATGTTTGAAAAGAAGGTCTCGATTCCGGTGTCGAGGTTGTATGCCCTTAGAATTAAATACAATCCCAAAAGGAAGATTATACTACCCACTGCATACTGCGGATAGTTAGCGAAAACGAAAATAGAATAGATGAGCAGAATTATCCCGATAGGCACAAAAAATGTTTTTGCAATTTTCGGATCGCTCAGGATTTTCTTTATCAGATAATAAGTCCCTTCGATTGTTTTGCTCTGTTTGACAACTATTCTCGAGACAGAGTCGATTTTAAATCTTGAACTTATCAGAGGGAGGACGAATTCATCCTCTGATCCATCGGTGACAACTATAACACTTGATGGATTGAGTCTTTTTGCAATAAAATCAAGTTGTTCTGCAATCTTTTTATCTGAAATCACTCCGATATTTACATCTCCAGTTATGGTGGCTATTTCAACACTTTCTCCTTGTTTAATCAGGTCATCATAGATTTTAATAGCTGCAAAAATTGTATTGACATCTGAATCTTCAGGATCGTTCTCAGCGAGCTTAATTGCTGCCTGGAGGTTTGCATTACGCCCTATAACAGCTCCCTTAATTCCGGCTTTTCTTCCAAGGTCATCATCCCTGTCAATCGCAAGAACAACTTTTGAAGACATTTACTCTTCATTTTCTTTAGAATATATATAAACTTTTTTTTCTACCATTATTTCTCTTTAAGAATCACTTCAACATCTTTTACTCAATTCTTTAAGCGTATTTCCAAAAACACAACATTTTTCGCTGCAATCCTAAAAACATTGTGATCATTGGATAGAATGGAATGTTATTTTTATGGATTTTTATAATATTCGACGCTCATACTTAAGGTTCACACTTAATTTTGATTTTGGTTAGTTGATGGATAGCGAGTTGTTGAGGTATAGTTTGACTTTCTGTTTAATTATTGAAATTCAGGTCGTTTTTGCAATTTTGGTTGTCATATTGGCAGTCACTTTTAGCGAGAATGATCTCAATCCCATGTCGGGTTTAATGTTGAATTATCGGGATTCTACGGTTGGGAATTCGTGAAAGGTGGGTATTCATATATTCAGAGAAGAATATTAAATGTGATTTTTTATAGGTTGACATTATGGTTACTGTCATATTGAAGTGCATTATTAGTTATACTTTTTCACCATATTATAATTCTGACTCCTTTTTCATCTTTAGTGATTCTTTATGGTCGCCTATATCCCCTTACATCTCTGAGATGCTTCCATATACTCCATCATCTTCTTAAACATTTTTGATAAGTCAAAATAGCAAAAAATTTAAATATGGTTAAGTTTTATAAAGAGTGAACGGTGACGGCGAGATGGCGGGCTGGGTAGCGAAAGGCAAGAATATGCCTTATCGCTTATTGTCGAATCCGTCTTCGTCGTCACACAAAAGCAGAGTTTATATAGTGGAAGGTGTAATGCAAAACCACACCTTAGAAGTTTATGTAAGGAGGTAGAGAAAATATGAGTAAGATAAATATGAAAATAGGGATTGCCGCATTACTGGTACTATTGATTGCAGCGACCGGAATAGGCAGTGCACTGACAATTTTCGATTACAGCGTTAGTCCGACAACTGTAACATACGGAGACTCGTTTACAATCTCTGTCAGTTATCTTGGCGAAGGTGCCGTCAAGATTAAAGATTCAAGTGGAAGTACAGTAAAGATCTTTACGCTTAAATCGGGAGAATCTCCCTTCACAACGACAGTTGATACTACTGGATTGATGTATCCGGGAGATTACTGGGTTGTAGTGTTGAATGAGAGTGCAGCTGAAATGGCAGCCTACAACACGTCTGTGACAGTTGAGCCAGTGGTAGCTGGTGGTGCAGAGGTATCTGTAGATATTGAAGATTTCACTGTGGTGACGGGAGATTACTTCTACGCAACTGTTGATGTGTATCCCTCATATGATTTTACGTGGTACATATTAGGTCCAAATGTTGCTATGAGCAACAACACATCTACTGTAAAAGTAATGCTGACTGAAACGGGATCATATAAATTCAGAGTGGAGGTTAATGACACTCCGAAAACTAAAGTAGAATATACCTTCGACGTTGTTGCCCCAGAAATTACAGTAAGTGTGCCGGCCGAAGCTTCAGCTGATTCGATAATTGAAATTACCGGTTCAACCAATGTTGCCCCATCTGGCAGCGCAAATATTGATGCTGCTCCAGATAACGTAGTCATCCTTAATTTCTATGATGGCTCAGAATCTCTTGGCAACAGCATAACAGGAATTAAGATCTCATCTGGAGGTACATGGAAAGCATACCTCTTGGTGCCTGAAGATTGGGTAGGTAAAACCGTAACTGTAAAGGCTACTGTGGAGGTAGCAAGCGACATAAATGAAACAGCGGAAGCACAATTCGATGTCCTTGAACCATCAATTACGATCTCCTCTGATAAATACAGTGTTGTTAGAGGAGAATCATTCACGATTACTGGAACATCTACACTTCCGGTGAACACAACTGTGACTATAGACGTTGATGAGCCCAGTGAATTAGGATTAACTGGCAATGTTTCTGTGCAAACTGATGCATCAGGCGCTTTCAGCCAGAAGTTCACTGTAAAGACTGATGCTAACTTTACCACTCTCGAAATAACAGCAAAAGCAACTCTCGCATCTGGAGTTACTGTTGAGAGTAATACTCTCAAAGTTAAGATCATAAGGCAGAGTGTAAACCTCTACTTTGATGATTCAACTGTACAGAGAGGTGGAACACTCAAGCTCAATGGAACAACTGACTCACCATATCTGGTCATTTACACTGATGCAGATGGAGACCAGATGTTTAAAGTTGGTACAACTACGCTGGTAGAGCATGTGGACCCAGATGCAAACGGAATTATCAATGTGGCGGCAGGATATGCCATAACTGTTGACGAGTTCCCGATTGATGTGGTGGTATCGGATGGAGCATCCTCAGGTTCATACCTGCTGTACATCTATGGTGTTGTTGACTCCTCGAAGGTTGACACAAAATATGACCCACAGATAGTCCTCGCAGTAAATGTGCTTGACCCAACCCTCAAAATCACATCAGCACCAACAACAGTTTACCTCGGTAACGAAATAAAGGTCACGGGAGAAACTGATGCTGAGAACACCTCTGCAGTGACCATTGCATGGAAACTTGCAGGTCAGAACATTAAGAAATCGGATACTGTTTCAGTAGACAGTGACGGAAAATTCACTATCAGCTTGGATACTTATGGACTGGTGACCAGCGGATATCCTGAACCAGGTCTGTACACACTGACAGTTAAGATGGTGTATGCAGGTGAAGATATTGCAGCGGAGAGTGTAGCAATTGAGCTGCAGAAACCATGGGTATCTGTTTCAGTACCTACAGTAGTTAAGATTGGTGATCCAGTTACTGCTACCATTACTACGGTCAGAACTGCAGATTATAACTCACTCACTCCACCGGGCAACATCTGGTTCATGGTGGATGGACCGAACAAAGTTATTGGACCATACAACCTGGTTCCAGATGCAAACGGTACAGTAACCTACGAATTGCAGACCTATGCATTTGCAGTGGGAGACTATGTGATCTATGTTAGAGACGACTCAAGGACACTTGATAGTGGTATGGATGCTACAAACATCAAGACATCTCCAGACTCACCATGGGCACCGTCAGATCTGAAAGATGACGCAATCGCAACCGCGTTATTCTCAGTCGTAGAAGAAATCGCACCAACACCCACACCTACTCCAACACCAACACCAACACCCACACCTACTCCAACACCAACACCAACACCCACACCTACTCCAACACCAACACCANCANCCATCACCTGGATTTGAAGCAATCTTCGCAGTAGCAGGACTCCTTGCAGTTGCATACCTGCTGAGGAGACGATAAAGAACAATTTTTCTTTTTTATTTTTGTTTTTTAAGTTTAATCAGGATGTTAGGTACGATTTTTGCTGGAGAGCTTATTGTTCGATATAGATCTAAAAAGATGCTGGACAGGTTATGGTGTAAGATTTTTCGGATTGTTTTCTATCTGGGTTAAAGCTTCCACAGTATCTAAAAACAATATTCTCTTGAATAGCGTCTTAAATAACTTTAAATACTTTTCAACTCTCCATTTTTTAATGAAAAAGATTGTAGTGGCATTAACTGGTGCAAGCGGACAGGTATATGGCATTCGAATTCTTGAGGAACTCAATAATCTTAATGTAGAAACTCATGTTATCGTTTCAAAACCTGCCCAGTTGACCCTCGAGGCCGAAACTGATCTCTCTGTGGATTATCTGAGATCTCTTGCAACCTATTTCTACACTCCAGAAAATATTGGAGCTAAAATAGCAAGTGGAAGTTTCAGGCATGATGGAATGGTGATTGCACCTTGTTCGATGAAAACTGCTTCGAGTATAGCCTATGGAATCGCTGACAATCTTATAACGAGAGCAGCAGATGTGACTCTCAAAGAAAAGAGGAAGTTGATCCTTCTTGTAAGGGAAACACCACTGCATGAAGGGCATTTGGATGCCTTGTTGAGACTGGCAAAATTTGGCGCACTTATTATGCCACCTGTACCTGCATTTTACACCAGACCAAAAACAATTGAAGAGATTGTGGATCAAACTGTTCTTCGTGTTATTGAAAAACTCGGTTTCGATGTGGATTATAAAGAATGGGTTGGGATTGAGCAGTAAGGTATGCAGTTACCGATTGGATTTGTTGAGAATACTCGATATGATTTATTGAGAATACAGTTTGAAATATTAAACTAAAATTATTAAGCAGGAATATTAAGAAATGAGCATTGAAAAACAGGACAGCTTGTTACAAAATGTTGCTACGAAAACTCCTCACTTTAGTGAGGGGATGCAGGGGATGGGTTTTTCCACTTTCATACCACGTGCATACAGCTCTAATTCCCAGCTCCTTGTGCCTTATAACGGTATCTCTTTTGACCATTTCTTTTGCCAGTACTCTTTTATCACTTCAAGAGCGGGAAGCTTTTCACCGCTTAAAAATCTTATACTTGCTCCGCCACCTGTTGACACATGACTCATCTTCCTCTCAATTCCGATCAGTCTTGCAGCAGTTGAAATGTGACCTCCTCCAACTACTGAGAATTTAGCTTTCGAAACTGATTTCAAAACCTCAAAAGTCCCAAGACTGAATTTCTCATCTTCAAAAACTCCGGCAGGGCCGTTAATTACAGCAACACCATATTTTTGAATCTCTTCTGCAAGCACTGAAATTGAATCAACACCAATATCCATTATTCTTCCTTCTCCATCGAAGCTATCGACATCTATATCTTCCCGTTTTCCACCCATATCTACACCAAAATCTATGGGAAGGATTATTTTCTCACGATATTCCTTAAGGATCCGAAGCATCTCTTCATCATTCACACCATTCTTGTTCTCCTCTACGATTTTCCTGTTGATCTCACCTATATTCTTCCCTTCAAGCATCAGAAAATAGTTTGCAACCACTCCTGTGATAGCAACCTTTTTCGCTATATTTTTGGTAAGAACGTTTTTCATAACCTTTACTGAATCCTCAATCTTCGCTCCTCCCAATATGAAAATCTTATCATCTCTGCTTTTAAGAGCCTTGGAGAGAGCCGTAACTTCTTTTTCCACAAGCCTTCCAGCAACGGATGGTAATACAGGCGGGAAACCTACAAGTGATGCCTGACTGCGATGTGAGGCTGAAAAGGCATCATTAACGTAAAGGTCGAACAAGGGAGAGAGTCTGCTGACTATCATTGAAGTTGAATGCCCCTCCGGATCTCTTTTGAGAGTTTCCTCGGCATAATATCTGACGTTTTCGAGTAAAAGGTAACCATGCTTCATACTCTTTATTTTATCTATTGCACACCTTCCGAACACCTCGTCTATGTATTCGACTTCTCTCCCAAGGAGCTTTGATAGAACCTCTGCGTGGGCCTCAAGAGGTGTAAAATCTTTTTTGCCTGGCCTGCTCTGGTGAGCAAGAATGACCACCTTACACCCTTCAAGCTCTCTGAGTGTGGAAAGGTGACTTTCGAATCTTGTTGTATCGAGAATAGTTGAGTTCACTATTGGTGCATTTATGTCGACCCTCAAAAGGATATTCTTTCCAGAAGAGTTAACATCATCAAGAGTGGGTAAACCCTCAATCATCAAACATTACTTAAATGGAGAATTTAAAAAATTTTGTGTTTTTGGAATTTTAAGACGGCATCTGGAGCTGGTGTTTGGTGATCGACGATATTTGTTCGTGAACTCCTTTTATACTTTTTAATTCGATATCTCAAAAATATTATTTTGCTGTTTGCGACAGGGTAGATTCTGGAATTTATTATTGGAAAAATACTGGAAACCAGACATCAGAACTGAATATACAGTTAAAATAGTTAAAAATAAATATCTGGATAATTGCAGTATTCAAATCAAAAGTTTTAGAATCCGGGCTTATTTCTTAGCTAATGTAATCTCAATGGCAGATACATTTGCTTCTCCCTGCTCACTCTCTACCTTTTCAGTAGAGATCTGAATATCTTTAACTTCAACATCTGGCAAAAAGCGCTTTCTGACAATCTCTGCAACATCAACGGCTCTGCTGATTGCCCTTCCTCTCGCTTTAACAGAAACCTCCTTAATTCCGCTGTTAAACTGCGTCAGAACTGCCAGAACATAGTTCATAACCGGCTTATTTCCAACAAACACTGCATTCTCGGCCATCTTTTATACCCCCCTTGTTTTTCGGTGAATTGCAACCCTACTTAATGTTATATTAATTTTTCCGTAATCATAAGTTCAGCATTCAAAATGCTTGCTCCTGCAGCTCCTCTTATGGTGTTGTGTCCGAGCACAATATACTTGATTGAGTTCTCTTTATCATTCCTTATCCTTCCAACAGTGATACTCATCCCTTTTCCTTCATCTCTGTCAAGTCTTGGTTGAGGCCGGTCAGGCTCATCTCTAACGATTATAACTTTTTCAGGGGATGTTGGCAAATCCAGCGGTTTCAGAGATTCAAAAGCATCTACAACTTCTTCAACTGAGATGTTTCTGCCGAATTCGGCCCACACAGCCTCAGTATGACCATCAATCACTGGGACACGGTGACATGATGCTGATACTTTTATAGGAGCATCCTCAACTGAAGTGCCATTAAATTTACCCAAAAGCTTTAAAGGTTCATTCTCAACCTTTTCTTCCTCTCCTTTAATAAAAGGAATCACATTGTCGGTTATTGCCAGTGAAGGAACTCCTGGATATCCTGCACCACTCAAAGCCTGCATCGAAGCAACAAACACATTTTTCAGACCCAAATCCATAAGTGGCTTTAAGCTAATTACCAAGACAATGGTTGTACAATTGGGATTGGTGACGATAAATCCATCCCAACCCCGGTTTTTTTTCTGTATTTCAATTAAACCTAGATGATCAGGATTCACCTCAGGAATAATAAGAGGAACATCTTCGTCCATTCTATAGGCTGAAGCATTGCTTGCAACAACAAATCCGCTGACAGCAAAATCCTTTTCAACTTTCTTTGCTGTATCACTTGGGAGCGCAGAAAAAACAATGTCAGCATCAACCTTTTTTGGATCCATTGCTACCATTTCCAGATCTTTGACACTATCCGGTATGTTTGCAGAAACTTTCCATTCAACCTCGTCACCATAATATTTTCCAATTCTTCTTTCAGAAGCGGCAAGAGATGTTATCTTGAACCACTTGTGACTATCAAGCATCTGTATGAATTTCTGGCCCACCATTCCGGTTGCACCAAGAACTGCTGCCTTATATTTTCTCATGAAAACCAAAATCAGCATTTGTTTTAAAAATTTTGTCGTCTGAATGATCTGAGGATGAGGAATATATGTTACCAGTTTAAGCTGATTAGTTGAAACTACGTCTCTGATATCTATATAGCCTGTTATGGTCGAGTTGGTGGGGGAGTTGTGGGGGCGATTATGTAATATTTTGAATAGGGGCTGGAACATTAGGTATAAGTTATCCAAAGTAAATTTTACAAATTCTACCGTAAGATTCATAAACAAACCTGGAGTAGAATGCTTGGAAGCTTGGTTTGTATTGAAAGGAACTTAGGGCCGGTAGCTCAGCTGGAAGAGCGCCGCCTTGGCATGGCGGAGGCCTGGGGTTCAAATCCCCACCGGTCCACTTGATATTTTATTAGTTTGTTACACGTAGAGTGAAAACCTATGAGAATATCAATTCTCGTTAATATGTTCAGCTATGGATGAAAATAAAGTGGCTAAAGTTATTTTCAAAGCTTCTTTGGTAAAGTCCCTCCGACAAGAACGCTCTGATGCGGAGGGAGGGATTTGAACCCTCGGACCCCTTCGGGACTGGACCCTAAATCCAGCGCCTTTTCCTGACTCGGCAACCTCCGCAAGGGAAACAAGAGGACAGATTAGGTACTTGTACGCATATCTCATCAGTTAAACTTTATGAAGGTTGTGGTGCATTTAAACTCTTCACTTTTGGTACATAAAAGATCAGTTTTAAAAGGAATTAATGGCCAAGCAGATTCGTATCTTATTTTGGCATTATTTCAACACTTTCAGCTTTACACTTGGGACAGCAAAGTGAAGATTCGGTTATCTCCCAAACATCCCATTCATGACCACAGATTCCGCACACTGCTTTCTTAGCCATGATAAAAATTTAGTTAAAGATTATTAATATGTTTTTAGTTTGCTATTAAAACTGTTCGCAAATCTTTGGAAAATTAAGACTAAACATGATACACCAGCACAAGGACAGAATAGAACACAAAAAACACGAGCCCTGAGCACAATCCCCACCATGGAATCCTCTGTCTCATCACAAATCCGAGCAGTAACAGTGATATAATAAAGGTACCTGCAACACTCATATATGCGTGAACATCAAGTACCCAGGATGTGACAAGAAGGCCAATTCCTGGATAAAATGTTGAATAAAGAACCTTCTCACCTATTAATGATGCAACACTCAAGGTATCTCTTCCTCTGTAACTCCATATAAGGGCACTAGCTGTTTCAGGAATTGCAGTAGCTGCCGGGATTATAATCAGGGCAAGGCCGAGAGCACTCACACCAATCTCTTTTGAAATACCATCTACAGAATTAACGAGCTCATGGGAGCCGTAATAAAGCAGGATTACCGCTGCAATTAATTGAATAATACCTCCAAGATTCCTGTTGGGAATCAATCTACATATGTATGGTTTCTCAGCACCATCAATCTTTTCAGACATGCCTTTTTTGTACATCAAAACCACATAACCAAGGTAAATCAGCAAAAACAGAATTCCAAAGAAAAGATGATAACCAAAAAATGCCGGAACAAGGGTTAAAGGGAAGGCTACTGAAATTACTGCATAGGGAATCACAAGAGATTTATCCACTTCAAGTACTAAATCATCTCTTTTCTTTAAATAAAATCCAATCAGCACTGAAATACCGACAAGACCGTACGAGAGGCTCGATGCCATGAATGGTTGTCCAAAAATAGTTCCAATTCCAATCTCTTCTCCGCTTGCTGCACCAGAAAAAAATACTGCTACAATGAATACAATCATTTCTGGAAGAGATGTGAAAAGGGGTGAGAGAATAGCACCAACAAATGATCCTCCCATTTCAAATACAAACGCAAGATACTCTATTGCGTTCACAAATAAAAGTGCTGCAATGAAAACAACAACCATTCCGAAGAAAATGCTGGCAATATGACTAATCAAACTGTATTACCTCCATGTGTATTACCTCCATGCTATATTTTATTGGCATTCATCTATACTATCATAGGTTGTATTTTGAAACTCTATCCCCTCCAGATCGGGTCGTCTACTTAAATATTTTGTTAAACTTCTGGGATTTAGTTCACGTCTGATAATATCTGAACATCTAATAACATCTAATAATCTTCAAAATAATATATTTGGCCAAATCACAGTGAAAATAGAACTCAAAAAATTAAAAAAGTACTGAATTCAAGGGCCATATTCACTCAAAGACCTTCTCAACCTCTTTATACCAGTCGTTTGCATCCTTTTCGATATTTCTGTCCTTAGATGGCAACCCCATCATTTTGTAAGTCTCATGCTGTATGAGCAACTTCATTATCTCGTTACTTCCTGTCCATATCGGAGCAAGTCGCATATCTCTTAGCAACCTTTCTATCGGATAAACATGCGTATAGCCTATTCCACCCATTATTTGCATCGCCTCATTGACTATCTCCCAGCCAAACTCCGTTGCGAGATATTTTGCCTCGCTGACAAGTCTTCTCGGATCAACAGCTAATCCACTGTCACAAGCATCGGATGCCTTAGCTGCGGTATAAACCAGGGCCCTGGCTGCATCGAGCTTGGCAACACATTCAGCTACTTTAAAATTCACACCTTGGAAGTTTCTTATCTGAGTTCCAAAAGCTTTTCTTTTTGTTGAATAGTTTATCGCAACTTCAAGAGCTGCTCTTGCAGTTCCGATCGCCCCTGCGGCTGAGGTGAGCCTCTCTGGAATCATCATCCTGTTAAATATTTTTCGAGCTCCGTTTAGCTCACCAACTCTGTACTCGTCAGGAACCTCAACATCCTTAAAGACTATTCTTGAAGTTCCCATTCCTCTGAAACCAAGCAGATTATAGACTTCTTCCACTTCCACACCCATTTCTCTCTCTACTATGAAAGCGGTTAGGGCTTTATGTCCGGGGGCATTGAAATCGGTTCTGGCATAGATCAGGTAAAAATCGGCAGTTTTTCCGCCAGCGATAAATCTTTTCATACCATTCAATACCCAGTAGTTCCCCTTTTTCTCTGCCTTTGTTGTGGTACCGAAGAAGTCACTTCCACCTCTCGGCTCAGTAAGACCCTCGGCAGACAGTTTTTTACCCTTGATAATAGGTTTAAGGAACTCTTCCTTTTGCCATTCGTTGCCAAACCTGTGTATGGCCTCACCGACAATACTCACCATCGCATACGAACATCCCAGACCCATTCCTAAAACTCCAACTTCTTCCATGGCAACACTTTCTGCAGTCCAGCTCAACCCCCTTCCACCGTGTTCTTCTGGAAATCTCAGTCCGAGAAGATTTCTTTTTGCTGCTTCGTGCAGGAACTCATATGGGTAGTCGATCTCATTCGTATCCATTTTTCTGATAAGTTCAGGATCTACACTGTTTACGAAATCCTTTACTTCTTCTCTTAACTTTATTTCCTCTTCACTGTTTAGAAAATTGTTTTCCAGCATTTAAACCACCTTGACTATCTGATTCAAAAAGATATGATAAATTATTTTATTTTACTTTTCTCTCAAATAGTGCTTTCACTTTACGTAAACGTAAATTAAATTATTTAAAATTTTTCATCTCTGCTTTTCGATCTCTTCCAATCTTTTTAATAGAGTCTCTTTTAGGGAAATGATATCGCTTTTGAGAGTTTCAAGATCCCTTATTTTTTCCTCGATTTCTCTGATCTTCCTTTCTCCGTACTTTATGGTGAGGCGGATCTGCTCTGGCTCGCTCACTTCATACATGTCAAGCATCTCTCTTATTTCTTCGAGAGAAAAACCAAGTCTTTTACCTCTCAAAATTAACTTGAGTCTGGTACGGTCCCTTTTTGTGTATAATCTCTGGTTGGTTGGAGTTCTCATCGGTGATAAAAGCCCTATCTCTTCATAGTATCTTATCGTTCGGGTGCTCACCTCAAATTCCTTTGAAAGTTGCGATATTGTGAAAAACTTCTCTCTGCTTCTGTCTTTTTTACGCATAATTGTAAATAAAAATCAGTGGATTTTAATTTTACGCAGGTGCAGTATCAGTTAACTTGACTGTCAATAATAGTGTCAAAAATTAAAAATATATGATAGCATGTTCACAACCATATGCAGCGAAATTTGTTCACGGCTCATGCTATTAGGAAGGTTTTTTATGAAGTCATCAGAAACTACCCCGCAATCCTGATAATTCTCGTATCGGGAACAATGGCATATGTCATAAGTACTCTGGATCCTGCATTTGATGCTCTGTTCATGGCTCTTTTTCTTGGAATACTGTTTGGTTCTCTTTATCGTAGTGAAAGAAAAGATGTTGTTGCACAAAAAGCCCTTTCTGTTACCCTCCCTGTTGGGATCATTTTATATGGAACCAATATTGTTTTTCCAAAGGGAGTTACGATTTCTCCAGAATATATAGCCCTCTCTCTACTCTCTACATTGATTCTCGGGTTGAGTGTTCTCTATCTTGCAAGACTTAATGGTATTGGAAGCAAATTCACAACGCTTTTAACATGCGGAAATGCCATATGCGGAGCCTCTGCAATTGCAATCATTTCTTCGATAATAAATCCAAAAAAGGAGGAGTTCTCCGCATCTATAATAATAATCACGGTTGTTGGTCTTACTGGAGCTGTTGTGTACCCATCCGTTAACTACATAATTGGATTGCCTGATTACAAATATGCTCTCTTAAGTGGTGCAACCTTACAGCAAACTGGCCTCGTAAAAATTGCCACCAGTCCCTTCAGTGATAACCTGATAAATTTCGCTCTTGCAATAAAGGCAGTCAGGATCGCGATGATTGCAGTTGTGGCGTTGATAGTTTCGTTCATTTACTCAGATCACAGGTTTTATGTGCCATGGTATATAGTTGCTTTCATAGCCATGGCTTTTCTGTCGGAAAATATATTGCCTGAGGCCATCGTACGTTCTCTGCAACCTCTTTCTACTCTTGCCTTTGCTTTAACTCTGTCTTCAATTGGTTTCTCAGTAAATCTTAGCGACATTCAGAATGTGAGAATAACTCCTCTAATTGTTGTGTATGTGGGGTGGTTGTTCTCCGTGATAGTCGTTATACTTCTTATGAGTCTGATTTGAGGTGATTTTCATGAAGCCAATGAAATATCTAAAGTTAGATGGAGCAAAATTGAAAAAAGAGAACTCGCCTGAAGTAAAGAACACAAAACCATCCTTTTATTTCCCGATATTTCTTAAGATAGTTATGGTATCATTGTTTTTCTCTCTACTCTCTCTTTCTCTTTATATTGCTACCTTTTATTCGCCAAGGTCATTCATTTTCGAATACTTGGTTTACATTGGTATAATACTGCTTGGCACATCCTTGTTTGCTGCAGGTAGTATAGTTGAACCAATTGAGAGGTTGAAAGAAGGGTTTAACAGGATAACTAGGGGAGAATATGTTTTTGTGGAAATAAACTCTGGTGATGAGTTGGAAGAGCTCGCAGACTCCTTCAATAAAATGGCTTATGAGCTGAACCGGCAGAGAGAAGTAATCGAAAGGAGTGAGGAGAAATATAGGGCTCTTATAGAAGACATAAACGATTGGGTTTTTGAAATTAACGAAAACATGATTGTAACCTATTCAAGCTCCCGGAGTATAGATATGATTGGTAAAAGACCTGAAGAGATAAACGGAAAATCATTTTTTGATCTTGTCAATCCTGGAGATCTTAGCATCATAAAAGAAAAGTTTGAGAACCTGGAGAGTGGTAAACTCTTTAGTGGAATTGATATACATCTGGCTGGAGAAAAGAGAGAAATATTTGTTGAGGTCAGTGGAAGACCTTATTTTGACGAAACGGGGAGACTTAAAGGTTATAGATGTGTCGCAAGAGATATCAGTCTTAGAAAGAAGGCAGAAGAGGAGGCGGCTTATCTTATCAGTATTCTCGAGCACACAATAGATGCAATTGTTTCCCTTGATCTTGACACAAATATTGTCTCATGGAATAAAGGGGCCGAACTTATGTTTGGATACACTGCTGAAGAGATGATTGGTAAACCACTTCAGGTTTTGCTCCCAAAAGATCGCCACAGAGCATGTGCTGAAAACTTCAAAAGAGCGATCCAGGAAGGATATGCAAGAGATATTGAAACTGTGAGAATTTCAAAAGATGGCAGAATGATAATAGTGGATCAAACTCTTACAGCGATTCATGATTCAAAGGGTGAAATAGTGGGATTTGTTGCCATAATGAGAGATATTACACAGAGGAAAAAGTCAGAGGAAGAACTGAGACTCGCTTACAACGAGCTTGAGGAGAAAACAAAGGAACTGCTTGAGTCAAAGAAAGAGCTGGAGTATCTGGCCAATATTGTGGAGAATTCAAATGATGCTATTTTTTCGATAGATCTTGATGGCAGGATAACGAGCTGGAATAAAACTGCAGAAACTCTATTTGGATGGAAAAAGGATGAAATCATCGGAAGAGGTATAGAAGTTTTGGTTCCTGAAGAAATAAGAACTGAAATTGAAAATATCAGGGAAAGGATGAGAAAAGGTGCTTTTCACATATCTTATGAAACCAGGAGATTTAACAAGGATGGTGAAATAATTGATGTTGAGGTGACTGTGACACCAGTCTACGATCATGATGGAAAGCTTTCGAGGATCTCATTTATCTCAAGGGACATCTCTATCAGAATGAAAACTGAAAAGGAGCTCTTGCGTAAAATATCTCGATATGATATTGATAAGGGAAAGGTGTACCTTGTAGAACACTCCCCTGAGATCTGCGACGAAGTGGTTGCTGATTTGATTAAATGTGGTTTTAATGGGACAATCTTTTCCAGGCGGTCTAAAGAGGATATAAATTGTAGTGATGCGGAAATATACTACATTTCTGAAAAACAGAGCAAGGATGTTGTTTCGTCAGATCTGAAAAAGCTTAAAGAAATTATTCTAAACCTTCCTGGCTGGAACAACGCTGTTCTGATTGACCTTGATTACCTGATTATAAAGAACGGTTTTTCAAAGGTGCTTGAGTTCATTCAGGAATTGAGAGATGCATTTTACCTTTTCAGGAAAGGAGTAATCGTGTTGAATATTGATCCTTCTCTGGTGTCTGATAGTGAGTTCAAGGTG
This sequence comes from Archaeoglobus sp. JdFR-24, assembly GCA_002011215.1. Next base: position 3,274 of record MTML01000091.1, on the reverse strand, counting down.
CTCAGAAAGGAATGTGAAACCATCAGATCAAAATCTGTAGATCTGCCATCTGAAATATACGAGCTGGCCAGATATATATACATGGAGAACAGGGTTGGAAACAAACCTTCCATCAAAGATGTTATGGAAAGGTTCAATATTGCAAGGAATACAGCCAAGAAAAGAATTAACTATCTTGTAGGGAGAGGTCTGCTGAAAATTGAAAAAGACGGTCGTATAAAGCTGCTCGAGCTGACAGATTACGGGAAGGACTACTTCCTGATGGCTCAAAGGGCCAAGGTTTGAGCGTGGCACGCTTTTAACTTCTTCCCCAAGCTTAAACACATACACTCAACTCAGTAAGCAGTCCATTTTTTAACGATACTGCGAAATATCTTGACACAATTTTAGGGTCTCCCTTTATCCAGTCTCTCTATTTTAACAAACCCAACACTTAGCAAATCCAAATCTAAAATAAATGGTTCCAAAAAGTGGTCTTATGATTTACAGCCTTCTCCTCCTCAAATGCTCTATGATAACGTCAGCTTTAGCATTCTCCATACAGAACTGCATAAACAAAGATCCGACATATAGACACATGGTAACCTGAATGGCCAGATCTCTGTAATAAATGTGCAAATCCTTTAAACCAAACGAAGTCTTAGAAGCTTTGAAAAGCAGTTCAATCTCGGATCGCATCTCAAATCTTCAATAATCGTTGATCGTTTGGAGAATCATCCTTATTATCTCGTTGAGATCTCTTAACAGGATTTTATCAAAAACGCTGGAATAGCGGGAGTCAAGCCAGTCAAAGTTGATTGGCATCTTACGATCGGTATGATTCTGTATGACGTTGACATCTCATATACCTTGTAGCAGCAAAAGCCTGCATCTACTATTACAGCCTTTATTTTCCCGTTTAGCGTTCCTATGTTCTTCATCACCATCTCTTCCCATATCTTAAGATGCTTTCTTCGAGAAAATTCTAACGTCAACTAAACTTAAATTTGACAGATTTATTAAAACAGCAACAACGTAACCCACCGTAGTCCCTTTTTAAGGAATCGAAGACGAATTCAGCATCAAAATTCCTGACATCTTCTTTCTATTTCTACGTTTGTTCAAATCAGCAGGAACAATAAAGGTGTCGAGAACTTAAATTTTTCCTTAATTTCTCATCAAAGCTGAGATAGAGGTAAAATCAGGGAATCATTCCCAAAGCTTATTGTTTCAACCTTGAAGTAGTCTATGAAGGCATCATCTAACAGTTCTTTTCTTTTAAACAGCTTTTTTGCGGTTCTGCTGATTGTGTAAGCGAAGCTGTAAATGAGAATTCTCAATTCATCTTCGTAAATCTCTCTTCTATCTGTCTTCTCCCTCATCTCATCCATAATCATGAAAAGGAAGTATATGCTTCTGTTTTTAAATTTTTCGTTTAATATGGATTCTTTTTTTATTTAGATTGTTTTGAGATGTTATTTTTTAGAGACACCCTTCAGGAGTTAAGAAATAAAAATATGGAGGCGTGTTGTTGTTATTCAATTTTATTTGAAAAGCTTATAAAGGGAAGCCCTATCAGGTTTTGAATTCGTCAAAAAATCTAATTAAAAATCAGTCCAGATCTAAAAAGATAGCACGGTAAAAGTAATAGGGATGATACTGCCATATCCAATGTGGCACATTCCGCCTATAATCGAGCTCCATAGTTACCTTTACTTTTCCCCCTTTTAAAATCTCCTTTAATTTCAACCTAATATTTTCATCGAGCTGATCAATGGTTTCAGCAGTGATGGTGATTTTATCATTCTTTGCAACCCATTCTTTTCCATCATGATATATGTCAAAGCTAATTGTCTTCATTAAAATCTCCTGCCCCGTTACTTTTGCGTAAAACTACATTTAATAAACGCTTTCATAAAAAATAAAAAAGGTTTTAAGTTTATGGAGATACTGTTGGTGGCATCATTCCCATGTGGAACAGCCATGCGATTAGCCAGCCAATTGGTATTATGATTACTGCCAGAATGAATGCATAAGCTAATGTTAGTCTTCCAAGTCCCTCTTGCCTGAGAGCTCTGAAGTCAGTTACAATGCCGATGCTTGTAAATGTCAGAACGAAGAAGAATTTTCTCAGCGAACCCTCTACAGGTTTAATTCCAACAGTCAATGCTTTGTATGCTGCGGCAGAATCTGGATATAGGTTAAGCCCTATGAAAAGTATCAGACCCATCGCTAAGAAATAGCCAAGAACGAACTTTGGAAATCTCCACCAGATCTCCATTTTCTGGACTTTTTCTCCCGGGCGTCTTTCAACTCTGTAAACCCAGATCGTAGCAAGAACGAAAGCCCAGACACCGATGAACATATCAATCCAGATCTTTGTATTAACTGCAGACATCAGTATCCAGCCCTCTTCCCAGTTCTGTCCGAGTTCTAATGTGGCTCTCGACCTCATCAGTTCATCGAGAATCGCTCCAGCTGCAGCATCTGCACCGTCAGTTTTCACAGTCAGACCAAGGCTGGCTCCTGCTGCTATTGGCTCATGTAACCAAGTTGCGGCAAGAACCCCCGGAAGTATGATCAGCTCAATGACAGCAAACACAACAATAAGCGCGGAGATCATTACCGGGACTATTGGTCTTGCTCTAATTGAACCGGCAGTTGCGATCGCTGCAGATACACCGCAGATCGAAACTCCCGAAGCCAAGCACGCTGCCCACTCTCTTGAAAGCTTAAACAATTTTCTGCCAACCAGAAATGCAAGAGGCCAGAATAGCAGATATGCAGCTATTGTAGCACTTGCTCCAGCCGTTAGTAAGTGCACTGCATAACCAAGTGATTTGATCGCAAGATATCCAAGTTTGGCACCGAGCATAACTATAGCAACTTTGATAAACCATTCTGGTCTTGCTCCGAGCTTAACGAATTCTCTGAATCCTTTTGGAGCTAAGTTGCCAATAATTAAACCTACGATCAGTGCCATAATATAGAACGCTCCACCGAGAGACAGGCTCCAATCGATACCATATTTCGCTCTGTCAAGCTCTGTAGCAGCTATGTATGCGTTTTCACCGACTATATAACTGAGAACCGATAGCCAGAAAACGATTGTAAACGCACCAATGTATTTTTTGATATCCCATTTCATAAAATACGCACCAACTGCGGTCGTCAACATCAATATTATGTAGCTCGCGATCAGTGCTGCTACTGGACTCATGAGGTCAGGATGAGATGCCTTGAATGACTTCTCTATGGCCACCCACTTACCAAACTTTATGATCCATCCGACGAG
>MTML01000101.1 GCA_002011215.1 Archaeoglobus sp. JdFR-24 | reverse complement strand
CTCGTCGAGGTGTACGGTTCGAGGGCGATAATAAATCAGAAACCCATCGTGATAGGTACACTTGTGGATATCACGGAACTTAAAAAATCAGAGGAGAAATATAAAAAGATATTTGATAATTCACCAAGCCTTATCGGTATTTTAGATGAGAATGGTGTATTCCTCGACGCTAACCGTGCAATGATCGAGAATGTCGGTAAGAATCCTGTTGGTAAAAGTTTTTATGATCTGTTTCCTGAAGATGTTGCAAAAAGCAGAATGGATTACCTGAAAAAGGTGTTAAGAGAGAACAGAGCCATCTCGTTTATAGACAGAAGTAATGGATATCTTCTATCCAGTTATATACCACTTGACCTTCCAGATGGAAGGTTTTGTATCGCAATTGTGAGGGATGTGACCGAGATTCTAAGGCTCAACAAACTCCTTAGCACAATCTACAATGTGAGTAAAATAATCGCTCGAGAAAAAGATGTGAAGAAGATGCTTCAAAAAACATGTGATAGCCTTGCAGATCTTGAAGAGTATTATAGTGTCTGGATTGGATTTTTGGAGCATGAAAAAATTAAGGGTGTAGCCTTCTCTGAAAAACTCTCCAGCATGGATATACAAATAGATCTCAGAGAGGATGATCCGCCCTGTGATGTTGTGAGAGATTCTGTAAAACTAAAAAGAACAGTTTTCAGACCGGCTAAAACAGAAAAATGCTTGATTTGCCCAATAAACAAACTCTACCCGCATGAATACTGCATATCTCTCCCAATGATTTCAGAAAAAATCTACGGTGTGGTGGTCACATATTCCGATGTCGAGCCCACTAATGACGCACTGGATTTACTCCAGACACTCGCAAACGATCTTGCTTTTGCTATTAAATCTATCAAACTCGAAGAACAGAGAAAAAGGGCCTTCGAACAAATAGAGAAAAATATTGAGCAGTTCGCAATCCTTGTTGATAAAATAAGAAATCCACTTACTGCAATTGTCGGATTTGCAGAGATGGAACACAATAAAGAGATTTCTGAGAAAATAATATCACAAGTCGAAAGAATTGAAAAAATAATTAAACAACTTGATGAGAGATGGTTGGAGTCAGAGAACATCAGAGAGATTCTAAAAAGAAGTATGGAAACGTAATAACACTCGCAAACGAAATTTTATCATTAACTCATACTACTTTTCTGTTCCTTATATATTTCAGAGGCATCTATCGTAGATTATCATTAATTCTACACCAGTACAAACCCTATCTTTTAACCTCAATCCACTAAAAAACAATATTTCGATTTTTCTGTTTTACCCCCATTCATTTTTCGAATTGACGATAACATTATCATATGACTCCATTTTTCCAGCGGAAGTCGAAATTATCATCAAACTCGATTAAATACTTATTTCAACATTTTTTCATATGTGCTGGTTTTTCCAAGAAATTGAGACTTTATGACACATTTTCATCAGCTCCCAGGTCACCATTACTTTTTTAAAGTCTGCTAACTTTTCAAGCAATAATGAGGATGCCGTTCTACATAAATCTGACTGACAAGAATATCCTTGTAATTGGGGGTGGAGGAGTTGGCACTCTGAGAGCTAAAAAATTCATTGAGGCTGGAGCTAATGTCAAGGTTCTGAGCAAGGAATTCAGTTCTGAGTTGAAAGAACTGGAAGAAAAATCAAACCTCGAACTCATTAGAGATGATGCATTTAATGTTGATGTGTTAAAACCACTTATTAAATGGGCACATATTGTTACTGTTGCGATTGGTGATGTTGGAATAAATAGCATCGTCAAAGAGCTTGCAGAAAAATACAAGTGCTTTGTAAATCTGGCCAATGACGCATCCGAAACAGAGATAGTAGTACCATTTGAGGGCGAGTTTGAGGGTATCAGATTTTCTGTCACTACAGAGGGGAAAAGTGGGGTTGTTGCAAGAATGGTAAGAGATGCCTTTCTTGAAATGCTCCAGAACGATGAAGAGACGATATTTTTACTCAGAGCAATGGATTACTTGAAAAAATACATGAAATCCGAGAACATTCCCGTGGATCTCAGAATGAAACTCTATTTCGAAATAAGCTCTGATGACTGTTTCAGGGGACTTGTAAAAAAAGGAAAAGTAGAAGAGGCAAAAAGGTATGCTGAGTCCCTCATTGAAGAATACGTCAGTGGGAGAAAAAAGTTCAGTATTCAGCCAAGGGTTTCTTTTAAATAACAAGGATCAATCGCTCCTGAGATGATGAGTATGAGTTCCGAAATTTTTACTGATGATGAGAAAAATCTCCTGATGGCTTTACAGTTCAATTTTCCTCTTTCTGAGGATCCTTTTGTAGATACATCCGAATTTGTCGATCTCGGCGTCCAGGTTGTTTTTGATAAGATTCAGGAATTCCTCAGAAAAGGGATCATAAAGCGAATAGGAGCTCAGCTTAACTATAAGGCCTTCAGAAAAATTAGCACTGCAGCACTGGTAGGAGCAAGAGTTGATGCAGGAGAGATTGAGAGAGTGGCCAGAATAATTAACTCATATAACCCAAAACACAACTTTCTTAGAGATGGTGGAAAATACAATGTATGGTTCACAATAAAAGACAGAAATATCGAGGAACTGAGAAAAAAAGTTGAGGAGATTGCAGAAAAATGTGGATTTGTAGACTATGTGTTTCTTCCCTCAAAGAGAGTTTACAAGATGGATGTAAAATATGATCTTTTCAGAGGTGTTTCCTATAGCGAAATGGGGATTGAAAAGAACAGAATTCCCGATGTAGATGACCTTGGAATCAGTGCTAATCTATTATTAGAACTTGAAAGGAATTTTCCGATTTGCAGACGTCCATTCAGAGATATTTCACAGAAATACGGTTATGAAGAGGGTGAGCTGATTTCAATTATTGAAGAACTTATCGAACTCAGAGTTATTAGAGATTTCTATGCTGTTTTGAAGGAGAGAAAAATCGGTTTCAGAGAGAATGGGATGACTGTTATTCAGACTGATAAACCTGAAAAAGTTGCATTAAAGCTTTTAAAAAAGTATCCCGAAATAACACATCTCGTACAAAGATACACCAACGAAAAATGGAATTATCCTGTTTACTTCATGGTTCATGCTATAGAGAGATCTACTATCGAAGAGATAAGAGAGAGCCTTGCAGTTTACCCTGAAATTATATCAGCAAAAACACTTTACAGTTCAGGAGATCTGAAAAATCTCAGTTAGATGACCTTGTTCTGTCAAGTTGGCGAGACTGCAGGAGTACTGGACAGGAGCTGATTAAAAGGAACGAAGAGTGGTTAAAAACTAGACGAATTCCGGGAAATATTTAAGGTTCTGCAATATCTTCTAAAGGAACAATTGAAGCAATCACCAACCCTCCCGGGTGGAATGTTTTCTTCTGATATATATCTGTCAATATCTGAAAAATATTCAATACTCTTTTCAAACAGAGTTGTGTTAAATCTCCAGTTGCTTTTTCTTACTATTTTTCCAGATATTTCAAGTAAGAATCCTTTTTTAAGGTCTTCCATATAAAGATAGAGATTCAACTGCGCAATCCACCTCTTCAAGGGAATCTTCCTCATTCTTCTTACAACCTTTACCTCAACAATCTCAAATTCATCACCAGATAGAACCCTGAAATCAGGTTTTCCAGATATCATGAAGTTATCAAGGTATATTCTCCTTTTTTTACCTGGAAAAACCCTGTAATTTCTTGCAAGTAACTTTTCAGCAAGAATTTCTCCCAAATTTCCTATTTTCTTGATTTTAGGATTCACAACTTCAAGATGAGGATTCTTGATCTTGAAATAGACCCACCTAGGACATCTGAAAACCCAGCTGGCATAATAATTCATGAAAACTTAAACCTTAGGCTGAAAGATATTTTTTGCGAGTGGAATGAAAGTGTAAAAATGACCCCAGATGGGGCCGCCGAGATTTGAACTCGGGTCTCCAGCATTTCAGGCCTGATAAAAGCACCCCAAGCTGGGAGGATATCCAGGCTACCCTACGGCCCCTCATTTGATAAACCCAACATACTTGATGCTAGTCATCCAGACAGGCCAGTTGACTGCCAGTTGACTAATTCTCCAGACATATCAAATGCTTTTAAAGATTGTGGTTTCAAAATTTTCCCACTAAGATGTTTTAACAGAGAAGTTAAAGTTAATTTTATAGCGCATATAAAAAATCAATTTACCAGAATTGAATCTACATGTCCCGTCTCAACACCCATGACCTAAAAACATTCTCTGGCCTTTTTTTCGAGATTTCTTCTTGATGATTTACTCAACTCAAAACCGAGAGATTATAGTAAACCTCGTTGTGGTCAACAAGCCTAACAAGATTAACAAGATTAACAAGCCTTTAACTTTTGTTGAGCAGATTTGCAATATCAAGCAGTTATTCGAGCAAACTTTATATCACTCAAATTTTTAAAAACTCTGATGTCAGAAGTAAGAAGGAGGTTCAGGCATCTCATTTCCATAGATGAACTCAGCAAGGAAGATATCCTTTATATTCTGAAAAAAGCCGAGGAATTTGAACCGATCGCGAGAGGGGAAAAGAAGAGCAGAATTCTTGAGGGTAAAATCCTAGCAAATCTGTTTTTTGAACCATCAACAAGGACTAGGATGTCTTTCGAGAGTGCTATGAAGAGGCTTGGTGGGGATGTGCTCAACATGACGGCCCAAGAAGCAAGCAGCATTGCAAAGGGCGAGACACTTGCTGACACGATAAGGGTAGTAGGAAATTACGTCGATGTGATTGTTTTGAGATATCCGCTTGAGGGGGCAGCAAAATTTGCAGCTGAGAACTCATCGGTGCCTGTGATCAATGCCGGCGATGGTGCGGGTCAGCATCCATCTCAGACCTTGCTGGATCTATATACTATAAAAAAGGAGTCCAAACTTGACGGCTCAAAGATTGCCCTCATGGGTGACCTGAAATATTCAAGGACTGTTCATTCGCTCATAAAAGCTCTCACCTATTTCGATACTGAAATATACCTCATCAGCCCCCAGATTCTCAGACTTCCTGAAGAGTTTCTCGAGGGTTTGAACGGAAAAATTTACGAGGCTGAACTTGACGAGGTGATTGAGGAAATTGACGTCTTGTATGTTACAAGAATTCAGAAAGAACGTTTTCCCGATGAGGAGGAGTACAGGAGAGTTGCAGGAAGTTACGTGATAAACTCTGACACACTAAAAAGAGTGAAGAGTGGTTTCATAGTTATGCATCCGCTTCCAAGAGTGAATGAAATATCGAGTTCAGTAGATATTTCAGGACATGCAAGGTACTTTGAACAGTCATTCTACGGTGTTCCGGTTAGAATGGCCATCTTGAGTGAAGTTCTTGATGAGGTGGATACATGAAAACTGACATGAACAAAATTGAAAAGGATTGTGAAGATGGAATTAAAAAAGAAACCAATAAACACCTCATAATCAGCAAGATCAAAGATGGAACAGTTATAGACCATATCACCTCTGGAATGGCGATTCTTGTTCTTAAAATCCTTGGGATAGGCGTTAACACGAGAGAAGCTGTTTCAATGGCGATGAACGTGCCAAGCAGTAAAATGGGCAAAAAAGATATCGTTAAGGTGGAAGGAAAGTTTATCAGTGAGGATGAGCTGAACAAAATAGCCCTCATAGCTCCACAGGCAACAATCAATCTTATAGAGAACTTTAAAATTACAAAAAAGTTTGAAGTATCCCCACCAAAGGTAGTAGAGAGAATAATATCCTGTCCCAACCGAAACTGCATCTCAAACAGCCGGGAGCCAATAAGTTCAAGGTTCAATATCTATCTTGAAGACAATAAGGTAATTGCCAAATGCGATTACTGTGGGAAGAAAATCAGCAATATTGAAAAATTCATTTAATTGATTACCTTTAATTAGCTACATAATGCTCAAAACCTTCGAAGGGTCTAATCCCAGAGTGTTCAGAGTATATCAGTCAAATTTAAGATATTCTGGAATCTCGCCAATTTTTACCGTTTTTTGCTCCTTCTTATCGAGATCTTTAAGCACTACCATCCCGTCTTTGAACTCCTCTTTTGCCACTATGACTGAATATCTCGCATTTATCGTGCTTGCAAAACTGAGTTGCTTCTTCAGGCTCCTTTCCATAACGTCATTAACTGCTTTTATCCCTTTCTTCCTCAGCATCTCAGAGATTGCAATTGCCTCCCTTTCCATGCCCGAGGTATAGGTCACCACCACATACTTAGACGGCTCTTTTTCGATTTTACATATCTCAGCAATTCTATCAAATCCGAGTGCAAAGCCGGTTGAAGGCATATCAATTCCACCAAAAAGATGTGTCAGGCGATAACTGCCACCACCACAAATCTGTTTCTGTGCACCCAATCCACGCTTCGTATATGCTTCAAAAACAACTCCGGTGTAGTAATCCAAACCTCTCGCAATGCTTAAATCCAGATTGTATTCTACATTAAGAGAATCAAGCATACGACAGAGATTTTCAAGGTGTGTAAAATCAAACTCTGGAATGATCTCCTTTGCAGCATCAATGATTTCAGTTTTTCCTTCCAAGCTGATAAGGGCATGAATCGAATCCTTGAGCTTAGAAAAACTTGAAGAGTCGAGATAAGCATCGAGTGCATCCAGATCTTTTTTATCTATCAGCCTCATGATCTTGTGGTATTCATCCTCGCTAACTTCTTTCAGCAGAGTCCTGAGCAGTCCAACATGGCCTATTTTAAGTTCAAAATCTAAATTAAGCTCTTCCATAATGCGATTGGCGAGAGTTATGACCTCAAGATCTGCCAGATAAGAGGCAGAACCTATAAGCTCAACTCCAAACTGCCAGAACTCCCTGTATCTTCCCTTCTGAGGGTTTTCATATCTAAAACAATTGGAGAAGTAGTAAAATCTGAGGGGTCGGGGCATCACAGAGCATTCATTGACGAACATTCGCATAACTGGAGCGGTAAGCTCCGGCCTGAGAGCGAGATCGCGACCGGCTTTATCCTTGAATGCATATATCTCCTCTATGATCCCTTCCCCACTTTTCAGTGTAAAAAGTTCAAGATGTTCAAAAGTGGGTGTCTGTATTTCCCTATAACCATATGTTTCAGCAATTTTTCTCATCAAACTCTCAATTATTCTTCTTTTTTCCATTTCATCAGGAAGAAAATCCCTTGTACCTTTTGGTCTGTCTATCTTCAAGTTCTCAACCTCCGGGTTCATACCTTTTCCAATTTTCCAGAACTCACATCTTCAATAGCCATCAAATATTCCCTGAGCATTCTGGGAAATTTTGATGCTTCGACAAACCTCAATCCGAGTTTTTCTGACCACTTTTTTATTCCAGCGTCACTGCTCACAACTCCTGCTTCAAGCTCCTTTGCAAGCAACAACACATCTATATCGGGCTCGCTATCAAGGATTCCCCCTCTAAGTGCAGTTCTGTATCTCTCTCTAAATCTGTTCACAAGCTGGCCTACTTCACTTTCCATTGAAACCTGCTTGTCCTCCTGATCACATAACTTTGAAGTAATTGCAGAACTCTCCCAAATGAACTCTTCAGCAAGCTTTTTTCCGCGATTTATTTTCTGCCTCATTGTCAGAACATACTCATAAAATATCGCTGCGGGAATCTTCACTTCATACCTATTTGGAGTCTTTTTTACAAGCCACGTATCTATTTTTGCGTAGACTTCCTCACTGCAATCATATCTTTTCAGAAAACTTAAAAGCTCAGTATAAACTGTAGGAAAGGGAATATAACAGCTAATATCGAGCTTCAGTCTCGCTCTTGCAATTAAATTGAGAATTTCTGCAGCTGAATCACATATGGATTCATAACCCTCCTTGGTTCGCATTCCGGTATCGGTTAGAGCTGTAGTGTCGAGAACAAATCTCTGTCTCATTTTACTACCCCATTTCTATTTTTTACCATTATCATCTCACGTTACTTAACAGTATGGATGAAAATGTGATCCCTGTGGTAGGGCTCAAGCGAACCGTAAGCCTTAATTTCAAAGCTTGAAGCAATCTCATCCAGGACTGACTCATATATTTCCTGAGGTTCTGTGGTTGAATCAATACTCCTGGCCTTAACCATTATCAAACCCTCTCCACCTTTTTTTAAAAAGTATTCCGAGTTGAGTTTAAAGATTCCTATCTGTTCTTTCTGTGATATGTCCTGATAGATGAAATCCACCTCTTCAACAATCCCGGAGTATCTCCAGGGCTTTGATGCATCTTCGAGAAGTGGAATTATATTTTCTCTCTCGGTTGCAAGCTCTAAAAATTTAGAAAAAGGCTTTGCAGAATATTCCACAGCATAGATGATGCCCTGATCAACGATATCTGCAACATGACTGACGGTTGTTCCACTTGCTGCACCAAGATAAAGCATTTTACAGTCTGGAGGGATCTCAATAGAATATCCTTTAAGAAGTACTGCAGCGAACTTACTCCTGTAGGGGATCCATTCCCTTAATTCACCATACTTCCTTTCCCCGTAATGTGTAGAGTAGCGACTTTTTGTTGCAAGAAGTTCCTTATCTCCCTTTGCTATAACAAATGCGTTGTGAATAATCTTTCTGATTATTTTTATCCCCTGTGTTTCAGATATTTCAGATATCTCAGACATTTCAACCATCCCACTATCTCAATTCTTCATACTTTCTTTTTATAGCCTCTAAAAGACTTTCATTGAGCTCTCCACTATAATAATCAATTCTTGCAGCAATTGCAAGCTTTGCAGCCATGAATCTTGCCATTTTACCTCTCCTGGACTTTGGAAGAGTTCTGATAAAGGGGTGTTGAAATATCAAGCCGTGTTTGGGAGTTTTTGCAGGTTTTCCTTTTTTGATTCTCGATACAGCTTTAAAAAGACTTTTCTCAGCCCCCAGGATCTGTATAGTGCTCGCTGGTAAAGAAGACAGTCTTTTCAAACTTCCAGCTTTTTCCAGCAACCTTGCAGAAAGGACTCCTCCAAGAATCTCAGTCACATTGGGCATTATTTTCGCTGCAAGATCATTGATCTCATCCTGAATACTTTTTCTGAGTTTTTTCAGATTCTTTACAGCTTCTCTAAACTCCACAGTCGTTTTAGTTATTTTTATCTCCTCAATATCCCTAATTTTTTCTTCAAATAAATTAATGCTCTGATCAATTTCATCCACCGCTTTCAGGAGCATTATCAAATAACGGTCATCCCTTTTCAAATTCTCCTCAACTTTCTCATAAGCTGTAGAGATGGCAACCTTTCTCAAGTTTTTATAATACATCTCTTCAGAACCAAATATCTCTGTTCCAGCCTTAATTAGCGAAAAAGGGATCTTTTCCTTATTTTTCAGGCACTCTTTAAATGATTCTATAAGATTATCTGATCTGCGAGCTTTAAACTTCCCGTTTTCCGCATAAACTTCTCCAAACCAGACCCTATATATTTTTTCCACACCCATCTTTTTCACACTCTTAACTGTTGAGATTTGGTATTTTAAGTCTGAGATAGTCTGACCTTATTAAAGCTTAAGTTCAATCGTTTAAAGTTAATTATCCATTAAAGCCAAATCAATTACTTCTAAAGCCAAACCAATTACTTCTCAAAGTTCAATTTCCTTGATTTTAGCTCCGTTATTATTCGCCTTAGTAATGATCGTTTCGCAACCGATGTCACTTTCCTTGAATGCCGATTTTATATCCCTTGCGACCTCGTTTGAACCCGAATCTGTGACTGCATAAATCGTGGGCCCGGTGGAACTCATCCCGACAGCAACCTTATTTTCTCTGACACTGTTTATAACTTCACGGATCAGCTCGCCATACTGATCTATTTCAACCCTTTTGAACCCGAGAGTCTGAATCCTCGCGATAGCATCACTAAAATCATCGAGATCACCCTCAACAATTGAAGGCATAACCTTCATCAGAATGATATGACTGAGTGCTCTCACCTCGCTGATCGAGATCGGACAGTACTTCTGAAACAGGTCAACTTCTCTATCACCAAAATATCCTGTAAGATCAGGTATTGCAACTACGATGTCCCAGTCAGGGAAATCGTATCTCGCTATGACGGGTGGTGGAGGGGCTTTGCTTGCCGAAGATGGTAAGAAATCCTTTTTTATTTTTTTGGAGTGCCCCCCATCAACAATGAAACCTCCAAGCCTGAAAGCTGCAACACCGATTCCTGAAGTTCCTCCTCTCCCGACAAGACCTGCAAGCTCGGTAAGGCTCAGATCAAGATTGTACAGTCGTTTATAAATTTCTGCAACGGCGAGTGAGATCTGAGTTCCGCTCCCGAGTCCAACATGACTTCTGTAGTCCTTATTTACATTGAGTTCAATCCCTCTACCAAAAGCATCACTGAGTTTTTTTGCGGTTTTTAAAAATCTCTCAGAATTGAGAGAATTGCCAGCAAGGTTTACCGAGTCGGATAAAACGCCTTCAACCTCTACATATGGCTCAGTTAATGTAAGTCCAAGTCCCCCGTCTACCCTTCCAATTTCTCCGTTCAGATCTATAAGCGTTATGTGAATTCTGGATGGTGTCTTGATTTTAATTTTTTTCATGGATTATCAACTCTCTTAATATACTATCTAACCCCATTACATTTCTTCAGTTTTTTCTTTTAAGCTCAATCTTTTTCAGATAATTGGGGATTCTGGAGTCTACCAGATATGCTGTAGGGGCTATTGCCGGTAAATGATATCCCGTAAAGATTCTTATCAACTCTCCTGCCTGAATCGAGCAAGTAAGAGCATATGAAATCGGATCGTGGTCTGGTCTTGGACATTCTACATCAAAAAAGGAGATTCCGTCCGGGAGGAACGTGGTTATGATATCTGGTATGAAAGGTGTTCCAAGTTCTTCTGCAATTTGAGCCGAGAGAGATATGTGTTTGTGAGCAACAATCACATCTATGCCCCTTAGCTGCTTTTTCAGCTCTTTGTAGTCGTCAGGGTAGGGATACGAGATTATGCATGAATCTGGGCTCATGGGATGAACTACATCATAATCATTTGCTTCAAGGGGTTTGATACTTGCATCAAGTCTCACATCAACAGGAGTTATGAAATCACCAATGTAACGTATGCATCCGACACCGCTCCGCCAAAGTATTTCCATAAGCATTCTCGATCCTATAACACCAACGCTGAATTTCTGAAGATAATCGATTTTCTCTTCATCAGCCATTCTGTGCCAGAAAATGTTCCTCATATTCCTTTCCCCTAATGGATTTCATAATATCGTGCTTTGTGATGATTCCAATAATATTTCTACCATCAGCAACCAGGACTGCTGGATTATGAATTAGCATTTTGCTGATGTATTCAAGGTTCTCATTTGGTGAGATAGTCGGAAGGGGTTCATCCATACAGTCCTTGACCTTCATCTCTTCCGCTCCTTCAATTCCCCTGCTGAGAATTATTTTCACAATCGAGCTTTCCGTTACAGTTCCAAGAACCCTGCCAAGTTCCATAACAGGCATCTGCGAGATTCCATGTTTAAGCATTATCTCAATAACTTCCCTGAGTGACTGACCTGGAGTTACACTCATAACTTTGGGGTTCATGACACCTTTAGCGTTGACTTTTTTTCCCTCGAGATTTTCAAGTACTTCATAAATTTTTTTAACAAGAGATAGCTTTGGATCAATATCTCCAGACTCAATTCTCGCAATCAAAGGCTGGCTTACACCAACAAGCTCAGCCAGCTTCTTTTGAGTTATTCCAAGTTTTTTTCTTTTCCCTTTAATTTCCTCAATTTCTATGTGCATTCATCAGCCCTTGGTTCAAAATATATTTAAAATTACCGTTATGCATTTTTGCAGAACTGAAAACACACTTCACTAAAAATCCATGAAAGAAATATAATCGATGTATGATGTGTACAATAACGCCCCCGACTTTTGTCACTGAGTTGAAAATCTTGAGAATCATTTTTAAATAATCTTAGAGGGGACTTCTGATCATCCAATTCTGATCATCCAATGTACAGATGGCGCTATCTGAAGCTTTACCTATTCACAAAAATTTTATTTGCTTCTGCCCACCCCTCTACAGCGTGAGAGATCGTTTGTTGCATGTAAATGTATAAAAGCTGTCAAAACATTTCCGCTACACTCTTTTATCGGAGCGATAGATATTACTATAACACTTTAAATTTAATTAAATATTAAAATGTCTTAAAAATCTCCTTATACCAGAAATACTATATTTTATTCTCAACTCTTCTATTTCACCTTTACTCAATCCATCAATATCTATTTTCCCTATTCTACATTCCCCGTAACCACTCGCACTTGCAAGTCTTATCACATCAACCTCTTCCGGTTCAAATCCCATCAAATAAGCTCCAACAGCATCAACTTCCACCACATTATCTCCGGCTATCATTATTCTGTGTTCAACGGGCTTTGTGTTGCTTTCAGAATTCTCTCCACCTGTAATACCATCGATAATCGTGATAGGAGGGTTGAAAATTTTCAGCAGATCGACAAGCTTCCAGTTAATGTTTCTGTGCATGTTGATTGCGGGCTTCTTCAAAAAGCCCATATTATTTTTAATTCCAAGGGTGACCGTAGTCAGATGGTGTACTTTGAGTTTTGGAATGCTTATGAAAAATTTTTCCTTTGCAAGCTCGAAAGCTGTTTTTGCAACACTAATTGATTTCAGCTTCTCGCCATCTATTGTACAGCTAACAAATTTATCTCTGTTAAGATTAATGCACCTGCCATATTCCTCAAAACCATAACTGCTAAAATATCTGTCCGCAACCCCCTTTGTAAACCCTCCCTCAGCAATTAAAACTTCCTTTCCAAGACTATTCAGATAAGCTGCAACTGCTTTAACAACTTCAGGATGTGTTGTACATCCAGCCTCCGGCCTCTCCCATTTGAGGAAATTTGGTTTGACCAGTATCTTTTCCGGCAATTCGTAAGTGAGTAGAGTTTCAAATGCTTCCCGGATAAAATCAAAAACATCTATATAACTCTCAACTTTCTTTACAAACACAGTCACAAATTTGATGTTGTACTTTTACTAAAAAATTCTTTTGATTAGTGATTAAAAACCCACCAGTGAGGAAGCCTCCTGAACACTACCGATTCTGATCCCAATACAATATTAACCTTACCCTTTCCTTTCATGCTTATCGATCCTTTTATTATCCCATCCATTTTCCTTATCCCATCCATATACTCCAAAATCAAGTTCCTGATCCTGTGTATAGTTCTTTCTGAGGAGTACAGCTATTTCTGCTTTTTCCAGTTCCTTACCAAGATATGCTGCGTGATCTAACCTCGATATGAGCCCTTTTTTTATAACAGTGTCATAAATCTCCTTCGCACTTTTCCCAACAACATCAATTTTTTCATGACCGCAAACAATCCTGTTTCCTTTTACCCAGATTCTAAAATCTCCCATAGGGTCTCTGATAAATCCAGCATTTTCTTCTGCTTCAATTGCTCCTTCAGGAACTCCGCATGTCTCAAGTTTCACCTTGTCCTTCAGAACTAGAAGACTGATCCCAAGATCCTTAGGTGTTGTATTCCTGATTTTCGCAGCCTTTGCCATATAACTCGAATAATAGAGTTCTTTCACACTTCCAATGCTTTTTGAGCTTGCTTCAGTAGTGAAGAGCAAATTCACCCCAATTTCTTCACCGATCACAGCAAGTAAGGCATTAATGCCAATGGAATCGGCATCCACAAGTTCAGTTATGTTTCCAATTCCAAAAAGAAGAGGGGTTTCTTCATCAAGTTCCCTGAACTCAGCGTACCTAGATATTGATTTGAAAACGTTATAGGGTGGATCGAGAACCGGGTCAGCTATAACTCTATCCGTGTGTTCTCTAACGATACCTAAAAGCTTGACCAGCTTATTTAAATCTCTCTCGACCACCACAACCGCCCGATCGTCGATATACTTCAAAGCTTCCATGTTGGTTTCAGAAATGCTCATTACCATATCCACTCCAGCTTCAACGGCAGCTTTTATTGCCTCGACATTAAAGGTATCAACGCTCACGGGAAGATCTGTACTACCCTGAGCAATTTCCACCACGCTCATAACTTCATCTGGATTTACCACAAGGGGTAAGCCAAGATCAATGATATCCGCTCCACTCTCTTCGTAGTATTTTATTTTCTCAATAAGTTTCTCTTCTGTGAGTTTCGTTGCATCAACAATCTCAGCAACAACCTTCATTCTTGAAGAACCACCAACTCCAGTATTCTTGATTTTAAAACTGTAATGTTCTTCCAGTTCATCAACCAGTTTAAAACTTTCCTCAGCTTTTATTTTGCTGATCAAACGACATGCTGGGATTTCATGACTTAATTCAACCTTATCAATTACAGGCATGAGAAATTTCAGATCATATGCATGTATCGGTCCAAGTCTGATTTTTGAACCTTTTTTCCTCTCAAGTCCTTCCCAGTCCTGACCCCGTGTAAGGCCTGGAACGAGAACAAGATCATATTTCTGCAAATCGAGTTTTTCAAGAAAATGAGGCGTTATAAAGGCAGCAACATCGATATCCACAACATAGATATCAGCGCTTTCAGCATATTTTCTGACGTCCTTTTCTGCAAGTTTTCCCGTTACCGCAAGAACCTTCATCGAAAAAAATTAATCGATGTTTAATAAAATC
Organism: Archaeoglobus sp. JdFR-24; assembly: GCA_002011215.1. The sequence continues at coordinate 33,788 of MTML01000101.1, read as the reverse complement.
ATTTCCTTATGCTAATCAGAACCGAATTTCATGTTCATTCCAACATGAGTGATGGGCTCGATAGCGTTGATGAGATAATAAGCTCGGCAATCAGGAAGGGAATTCAGGCCATATCTATAACGGATCATGATACTCTCTCTGGCTCATTTAAGGCTATGGAGATAGTTGAGAGGGAATCTCTTCCAATTCTCGTCATCCCCGGATATGAGCTATCTGCCAAGGAGGGGCATCTGCTGGTTTTTGGAATTGAAGATGAAATTGAAAAGGAGATCGAAATAAAACAGGCTTGTGAGATCGTAAAAAGAAAAAAGGGAGTTTCTGTGCTACCACATCCCTACCAGTTCTTCAGACATGGGGTGATGAGACCTCAAAAAATTATTGAGTACGTTGATGCTGTTGAAATATTCAATTCAAGAACCATATCTTCGATTTTTAACAGATGGGCTGCTATGCTTGCAGCGAAAAACAATAAGGGTGTGATAGCAGGCAGTGATGCACATTCTGCAGAATCGGTCGGATACGGCATTACAATGGTCAAGGTAAAAGACCAGAATTTTCAGATAAAGGATATTCTGGAGTCCATAAAGAATGATCAAACTCTGGTAAGTGGATTAAAATATCCACTCAGAAAAATCATTGGTGAGAGCTTGAGGAAATTAAGAAAGTAATTTGGGTTGTGGACTGATTACCAGAAGTTATTGTCCTTCCAAGCGTTTATCTATCTGCCGTTTGCTACTTACCATTGGCATTTGGTATTTGCACAACGAATCTATTCTTTCTCTCATCAAAATCAAACTTTTCTATTTCATCTGCAATCCTGTCACTCACAACAAAAAAGCCCATTTGTCTGCAAACTTCAAAAAAATCCTTTATACTTATATTAAGCCACCTGAACATTTCAAAATCTGATTTCCTGACAAATCTGAACACCCGTCCATTTACATCAACCCTGATCGAATACCTTCCAATCTCTTTTTTCAATCTCCATCTGGCTACGAGTGGACTCTGGACTCTCCTTATCGCCTCCTCGACACTCAACCCATCAAGAACCGAAAGGAGTACGATCTCCGATATTGTATTTATCCTGTCTGGAACGCCTGTGATATCACCTCTGAGATCGATTCTCATCGATTCAAAATCAATTCCTTCCTTTACAAGTTCCTGACCAATTTTACCTGTCAATCCCTTTTTATTTCCAGATTTATCCACAATCCCACCAATGATATAACAGTCAGCAGCATCACCTTCAAACACATTTCCAGCATAAGGATCAAGAAGAACGATTTTATCAATTTCCCCACTTTCTAGCTTTAATTTTAGAAATGAAGCTGTATTTTCACAGTAAACTGCAGAAATCCCGGAAAACGTTGCTCCTGAAACCACAAACCTGCCATCCCACATGAAATCTCTTACAACTCCGAGAGTTGCTTTGAGCTGGGTAACAATCTTGCTCTTTTCCTTCTCTGAGTGGAGATCGTAAAATGAACAGTCAACAAGAATATATGGAAATTTTTCTGCTCTTTTTAATAGTTCTTCTTGCTTTATTACCTCATTCAACCCTTCACACCTGCCAACAAATGCATCTGAGGGTAGTTCAGTTTTTTCTCCATCTAAGGTGAAAGAATATCTTGTTGTCTTTACAGACCTGCAAACTCTAGCCTCCCCATTTGCCAGATGAACTGCCATTTGCTGAATTGGATCTCTGGTTTCAGCAATTTTTATAGCGGATGATACTCTTCTGATCCCCTTTTCCTGTAGCAGATCGATGAAAACATCCTTCAATCTCACAAATCAGATTATGGCAGCATGGAATATATCCTTTACCCGATCCCAATATCAATCTAAATAATTATGATTTTTTATAATCATTATAGTTTTCAAAACTATATATATTATCACTTTTACTCTCAAATATAAACGATAAATTACGAAAAACTTATAACCGTAACTTAAAACTTTCTACCGGGTGAAAGAATGGGAGATATATCTCAATACCTTGTTCCGGAAAGCACATGGCCGGAGATCATAATACCTGATGAAGTGATGGAATACATCGGTGGAAGGAAAGAATTGAATCTGGCTGAAGAAATACTTGACAGAAACATAAAGCTGGGTAGGGGGAGAAAAACCGCTATCTATTTCATGGACAGAAGAGTTACTTACAGAGACCTTTACAACCTGAGTAACAGAGTTGCCAACTTTCTGAAGAACGTGATAGGAGTAGAGAAGTATGACAGAATTGGATTTCGAATGAGGAATATGCCTGAAGCAATTGCAGTAAACTTCGGTATAATGAAAGCCGGAGCGATCCCTGTCCCTCTGAACCCCATGTGGGCAAAAAAGGAGATAATCCACGTATCAGACAATGCTGAGATCAAAGCAATATTTGTAAGTGGGGACGAGAAGACATTTAATGCAGTTAAGGAGTCTGTATCTGAGCTCAAAACGGTTGAGAAAATCATAGTCACCGATCAGGAAGAACTTGAAGATCCCTTTGTTCCATTCTCGGCTATATATAACGAGAGCATTAAATTTGATCCGGTCCCTCTTGAACTCGGGAAGCCTGCGGTTGTACTTTACACTTCCGGAACTACAGGGCTTCCAAAGGGATGTGCTCATTTCGTCGAGAACGTCCTTTCAGCAGTATATCTCGTTGGAAAGTATGTGTGGAAGCTGAGTGAAGATGATGTTGTTGGAGGTCCAGCTCCGGTAAGTTTTGCAATGGGATATGGCAATGGTTGCCTGATCCCCTACTTCCACGGTGCCGCAACAAGCATATGGCCAGGATTTAGCGTGGAGAACTTTTTCAAGTTTGTTGAGGATCACGGGATCACAGTATTCTCCTCTCTCCCCACAGCATACAGGCTGATACTTGCCAATCCGAATCTCGAAGAATTCAAAAAGAAATATGATATTTCAAGCCTGAGGCTGTGCACCGGTGGTGGAGAGGCTCTCGGTGCTGAGACGGCAGTAAAATGGAAAGAAAAGTTTGGAATGGAAATTTACGAATCCTTAGGAGCGACAGAGATGGTACACATATGCGTATCCAACACATGCGCACCCAGACCTGTTGCCGGGAGTATTGGCTGGCCCGTGCCAGGATACATTGCACGAATAATTGATCCGGAGACAAAGGAGGAGTGTAAAGCTGGTGAAGTTGGCAACCTTTACATTAAAGGGCCTACAGGCATCAGATACTGGAATCATCCAACAAGACCTCTGGATGATAAACAGAAGAAAAGTGTGATTGACGGATGGAATGTACTGGGTGACTTCGTCAGAAAAGATGAAAATGGATATATTTACTTCGTCTCGAGAGACGATGACCTCATCAAATCAAGCGGATACAGGATAGGACCGGATGAAATAGAGCAGCCACTCGGTCAGCATCAGGCAGTTCTCGAATGCGGTGTGATAGGTGTTCCCGATCCTGAAGGAATTAGAGGGCAGGTGGTAAAGGCTGTTGTGAGGCTCAGAGAAGGCTATGAACCAAGTGATGAGCTGAAGAAAGATATACTCGCATTTCTCGAAAAGCATATCGCAAAGTACAAACTGCCAAGAATAATCGAGTTCACATCAGAACCGCTTCCAAGGACAGCAACAGGAAAGTTGCTGAGAAGATTTCTCAAACAGGAGAAGGAGTAAATTTTCTAATTTTACCTTTTTTAAAACTTTATTTATTAAATCTTACCGAACGCAATTTCGGCTCATTTTTTCAGGAGTTCTTCGATTATCGCCAAACAGGATCCAGTTGCTACTGAAGGCACACTTCCACCCCCAAGAACCACGACGATTTTTCCATTACAGATGTTTTCAGCAAGCCTTTTGAGGAAGGTTGCAATATCAACATACTCTCCTACTGTGAGACCTATGTCACCATAATCACCTTCATGGGTGTCGTGACCGAAATACCAGAATACCATATCTGGTTTGAAGCTTTTGACCTCTTTTTCAAACCCGTAAACCAGATCGAGATATTCCTTCTTACTGCATCCAGCATAACTTACATCAATCTTGGTTCCATCTTCCGAACGAAAATCGTTCGAACATATGCAGTAATGGAGAATATCTCGATCATTCTCAATCAGCTCCCTTGTTCCATCCCCATGGTGAGCATCAGTATCAATTATCGCAAATCTTCCATCACCATACCTGTCTCTGATATTCTGAATCGCCAGAACAACATCATTAAAACAACAAAAACCCCAGAAGGTCCTTCTACCGGAATGATGACCTCCTGCTCCGATGAAACAGAAGGCACTTCTCAATTCACCCGAAAATACTTTTTCTGTAGCCTCTACAACACCACCCGCCGAATGCCAGGCTGTGGAACACAACCTATCATTTTTTACACCTTCCAGCAGTTCAGGAGTATGAACCTTCAGAATAAGTTCTTCACTTACAGGTTTAGATTCAAAAATAATCATATTATCGTATTTTTTTGAAAGATGCTCAAAAGCCTCTGGAAAATCCCTCAATCTCGTTCCTATAGTCAGATAGCTCTTCCTACTAAAACTTTTATGGTAAAAAATTCCAGTCTTATTCATGAAGCATGAACTACCTGAGAATTATTTAACTTTATGCTATTTCCAATTATCTTATTTTCTTCTCAGAATGACAATAATCTGTCTCTTCAGTGTATTTTTTGGTTATTACAGGATAAAACGAGTTAATCCAAATCCAAATAGAAAAAAATTTAAATTAGCATTCTTAAAAGTTACTAAAAAATAATTAGGAATAGGTGATGTGATGAGTAGCCACGAAAAGGATTTAGAAAATCTACCCTACACTGAATACATAAGAGAACTTCTTGACCCGGAGAAGATCTTCGACAAACCGGAACCTTTGAAGGGGATAAGAGTGCTTGACATCGGAACACTGATTTTTGGCCCTATGGTTGCGACATATCTTGCAGAATTCGGAGCAGAAGTTATACACGTAGAGATGCCCGGTAGAGGAGACACTATGCGTCCCCTTGCACCCTTTGCAGATTTTCACAATAACCTCGCCGCTGGTTTTGAAGCTACAAACAACAGCAAATACCACATAGCGATCGATATGAGAACTCCGGAAGGCAAAGAACTCATATACAAACTGGCGAAAAGAAGTGATGTCGTTGTTGAAAACTATAGACCTGGAACAACCGACAGGTGGGGATTGGGATACAGACAGCTCAGCAAAATTAACCCATCGCTGATTTATATAAGTATGTCCGGTTTTGGACAGTGGGGGCCTTTCACCTTTAGACCCAGTTATGATGCGGTGGCCCAGGCCACTTCAGGTCTTATTGAGACCACCGGTTTTCCTGATGCCATACCATTAAAGGCAGGTGCCTGGATTGGCGACTTTTACGGCGCTATGATGGGTGCGTTTGCTGTCCTTGTTGCGCTTTACTGGAGAGATAAAACTGGAAGAGGACAGTATATAGACCACCCACAGGCTGAAAACATTATGAGAAACATGGACTGGACATGGATATATGTCGGTCTTACTGGCAAAAACAGAGACAGATACGGTAACAGAGATGTTGCGGTTGTGCCATCAGATATTGTTAAATGTAAGGATGGATTTGTTGCGATTGCAGCTTTTAAGGATGAAGAATTCAAAGGTTTATGTGAGGCGATGGGAAATCTTGAGCTGTATGAAAAATATGCTGATATCGATGAGAGGTTGAAAGAGGAAAATCAGACTGTGATATACTCTGCATTGCATGAATGGGCCAAAGATAAAACCGTTGCAGAACTTGAAGAGCTTGGTGAAAAATTCGGATTTGCCTCAAATAAGGTTTTCAGCTCTGAAGATCAGTACAACGATGAGCACTGGAAAGCCAGAAGATCCGTCTGGATCTATGATGATCCGATATTCGGATCTCTTGCAGAAATCGCTCCCACCCCAAGGTTGAGTGAATCCCCGGGCAGAATAAAATGGACTGCCAGACCAACAGGAATAGATAACGAACATATCTTCATTAGATTGCTTGGTTTAACAAAAGACGAGGTTGATGAACTATATCAGAAAGGAGTAATAGGAAAGTGGGATCCAGCCATTCCGTTCTCCTGTCCGCCCAAGGACTGGGATGGAAAGAGTGGTCTGTTTTATCCGTGAGGTGATATGATGAACGGAGAACCAATTGAAGAATCAACCCCCTTAACCTATGAAGATATGCCCTGGAGTGACTGGGCTAAGGAAAATTGTGATCCCTTTAAGGCATCAGAGAAACCTGAAGCACTTGAAGGTGTGGTTATCCTGGATTTGAGTTATGGCAGTTTTGCCGGGCTTTACGCTTCATCTCTGCTTGCTGAATATGGTGCCAGGGTGATTCGCGTTGAGCCTCCAGGTGGAGACGTTGCAAGAAAAATGACTCCCTTTGGCTTGAAAATAAAGGACACCGGGCTTGCATACATTGTAGAGGGGAGAAATAAATACCACATAACTCTGAATATTGAGAAAGAAGAAGGGCGAGAGATCCTGAAACAATTAGTACTGAAGGCAGATGTTCTGATTGAGACTTTCAGGCCGGGTTATCTCGATTCGCTTGGAATCGGATACAGACAGCTCAAAAAGATAAATCCCGGATTAATATACTGTGCAATATCGCCATACGGACACTTTGGACCTAAAGCAAACTCCAAAAAACCAGGTTACGATGTGATACACCAGGTAATGAGTGGAATGGCCTGGACGACAGGAATTCCCGAAGAATACGAGGAGTTTCCCGAGCATACTAGGGTGCCGACAAAACTTGGCCCCTGGATGGGATGGTATGTCGGCGGTGGATTTGCCGCATTCGGGATAATGGCTGCTCTGCTGTTCAAGAAGAAAACAGGGAAAGGACAGTTCATTGATGTCTGTCCTGCTGAGGCACAGGCGAAAACGAACAACTATTACATCCAGTACTACCACACCAAAAAGAAAGTGGTCGGAAGAATCGCAAACTTCGATCCCGCTGTTTTCGTCTACACGCTGGTTAAAGCAAAGGATGGAATGGCATTTATGGCTGGATTCAGCGATATAAACTTCTATGCTCTTACAACAATAATTGGAAGACCTGACCTGAGAGAGCAGTTTCCGACAATAAGGGAGAGGCTCACACCCTCGACATGGCCAAAATGTCTTGCAGAAATAGAAAAGTGGAGCACAAACAAAACGGTGAAAGAAATAATCCAGGCAACTCTCGATTACACCGGCGATGGGACCTGTGTTGCCGGAGAAGTTCTGAAACCAATCGACACATTCAAAGAAGACAACTGGTGGCTCAGAGGCGGGCTCAGGAAAATAAATGATCCTGATTATGGAGAAGTGAGTGTTCAGGGAGTTGTCGCCAAATTCGAAAAGACGCCCGGAAAACTCAAATGGATCTGCAGACCTGTCGGAGCAGACAATGAGATGATCTATTCAGAACTGCTTGGTATCGATAAAGAGGAGCTCGAAAAGCTGAGAAACGAGAACGTTGTTTAATAATCTTTAAAATTTTTTATATATTTTATTTTAGGCTGAACTTATTGTTTCTGCCTCCAATGAACTTCGCAATATCCGGCTCATATCGATGTTGCAGCGATTACCTCTGCAATAATTTTTGCTCCCAGAGTTTGAGTGATCTTTTCCGAGTCAGGAACAACTTCCACAATATCAAAACCCACAATTCTATCCGATATGTCATCAAGCAACCTCAGAAAGTGGATTGGATGTATGCCGAAAGGTTCCGGTGTGGAGACACCCGGGGCGAATGCTGGATCGAAAGCATCCATATCGAGAGAGATATAAATCCTATCATATTCTTCAAGCCTTTTGGATATCCAGCCCACCCCACTCTCAAGCACATCCCAGGCATAATAAACATCTATACCAGATTTTCTGGCAAAACTTCTTTCTTCAGGGGTACCACTCCTTATTCCGATCTGAACTATCCTTTCAATATTACCTTCTTCATATTTTTCATAGATTCTTCTGACCGTGCATGCATGGTTGAATCTGTTTTTATCAAATTCATCTCTGAGATCGAAATGTGCATCAAAAGTTAGATAACAAACATCTTTAAGATCCTGAATGCATGCATAGCTAACCGTGTGCTCACCACCGATAGTAATGGGCATTCCCTTTACATTTTCGAGGAAACTTGTGGCTCTTTCGATGATGCCCTTAAAGTCAGTGTCCGTGTTTATATTTCCCGCATCACATACTCTCGCAAAGCTGAGATCGAAATCAAAATACATTGAGTAGGCTTCTATGTTCCAGCTTGCTTCTCTGATTGCATTCGGGGCGAATCTTGAACCCGGTTTGAAAGATTGAGTAGCATCATAAGGAATTCCAACTATTACAAACTCCGCATCTTCAAAATGTGAATTTGTCAGAGAAAAATATGAATCTATGTGCATGAAAAAACACAATTACTTTTCAGCAATCTTCTTTTTACCCATTGATTCAATGTATATGATCTCATTGCCGGGTGTCACTGCATCAGCCAGTTCCTTGGGAACTGTAAGTTCGAAAGTTTCATAGGTTTCAAGATCCATGAGCTGTGCAACATCATTCACAACGCTGATAACCTGCGCCCTTTTTCTTTCAACGATCGGAATGTATATTTTTGCTGTGACTGGTTGCACCAGACTTCTTTTCTGCTTGTCAAAAATACCGATAACATCAATTCTCGCCTTCGCAGCCCCATGCTTACCTGGTTTGCTTATCGAGATGCTCAGTATCTCACATGGTTCATCATCAACAACAAGATATCCTCCTTCTTTAAGCTGTCTAACCTCTGCCTGCATCTTCATAAACAGTCCTCCTGTGGTTGTGCTACATTACGAGTCAATTTAAATTTTTCCATAAAAAAGTTGGCGATTTAAGCTGATGTAATTTAACCCGTGCTTTTCGATACCATAGACCTATCAAATCCTGACAATCCTGACAATCCCGAGTAATTCAGATTGTCTCAAATTTTCAATTACAGAATTGAAGAATGGCAAAGTTTTTCTTTTTTCGTGTTATTTTTTGAACATGGATTTTATCATAATCTCTGTAGGCAATGAAATTCTGAGCGGAGATATAGCAAATTCAAATGCAACATTCATGGCCAGAAAACTGGTTCAGATGGGACACAGAGTGAAAAGAATCATAACCGTGCCTGATAGTGTAGAAGATATTTCAGAAGAGGTCTTAAAAGCAAAAGAGAGAGCTGATTTCGTTCTTGTAACTGGAGGACTTGGGGCAACTCATGACGATGTTACTGCAGAAGGTGTAGCCAAAGCACTTGGTGTGGAACTCGAGCTTAACGAGGAGGCTGTCAGGCTTTTGAGAAGACTGACCACGAACGAGGAAGCAATTAAAAAAGTCGCGTCACTTCCTAAGGGGGCAGAAGTAATCCCCAATGATAAGGGAGCTGCACCAGCATTTATAATCGAGAATATTGCCGTTATGCCTGGAGTCCCGGTCGAGATGGAGGATACCTTCGAGAAAATCATCAGTAAATTCTCAAAAGACAGTTATTATGAGGAGACACTCAGAATTGACGGCTATGAGGAGAAAATACTGAAAGAACTGAATACAGTTGTAGATGAGTTCAGAGATGTCAACATTGGCTCTTATCCAAAACCAGGTTATGTTATCATCAAATTCTCAGGTAAGGATGCAGAACGGGTTAAAAAAGCGAAGAGGAGGTTATTAGAATTGCTGAAAAAATGAGACCATTTACCTTTATCAACATCGCCGCGAGTGCTGATGGAAAAATAAGTGATGAATCGAGAAGGCAGCTCAGAATTTCATGTGGTGAAGATCTTTTAAGGGTGGATGAGCTGAGGGCGTCTTCTGATGCTATTATGGTCGGTATAGGCACAGTACTATCAGACAACCCATCTTTAACAATAAAAAGTGAGACGTTAAGACTTGCAAGAATCAGAAAGAGTAAATCTGAAAACCCTGTGAGGGTTGTGGTGGATAGCAAATGTAAAATTCCGCTGAATTCCAGAGTGTTCGAAGGAAATGCAGAAACGATTATCGCAACAACCACTTCAGCAGACAAAGAGAAAGTTAGATTGCTGAAAGAGAGAGCTGAAGTGGTATTCTCTGGAGATGAGAAAGTTAATCTGAAAAACCTGCTTGAAGTTCTCTACAAAAAGGGAATCGAGAAAGTGATGGTGGAGGGTGGTGGAACTCTCATTAATTCAATGCTTCGAGAAGGGCTGATTGACGAAATGACTATCTACTATGGCAATATGTTGATTGGTGGGAAAGATTCGCCGACCATTGTTGATGGATGGTCTTTTGATGAACCCATAAAGCTCGAACTGGTAGAACTGACAAGACTGGGTTCCGGAATTCTAACCAGGTGGAAAGTGATCAGAAAGTAGTTAATCAGCAACCAATTAGTGTGTCTATTACCCAGAACCCCTGACATTCCGATGCAATCGAGACAAATTAAATCAAAATTATTAATAAGAACGTTAGGGGTTTCAAATTAACACAATCAATTGGCTATATTTCGATAGAATAGAAAAAGTTATTAGCTACTTTCTGGATTTTTGTTGCATGAGCACAGTTTATGTAGTAGGACACAAAAGTCCTGATACGGACTCGGTTTGTTCCGCAATTGCATACGCCGAACTGAAGAAAAAAATGGGGATGGATGCTGTACCGGCGAGACAGGGGGAACTGAATCCTGAAACTGCTTTTGTTCTCGAAAAATTTGGATTTGAAGTACCGGAGCTCCTCACCGATGGAGCTGGTAAAAAAGTTATACTGGTTGATCACAGTGATGTCAGTCAGAGCCTTGACAACCTCAACCAGGCAGAAATTGTTGAGATCGTCGACCACCACAAAATAGGAGATATTACAACACCAAATCCAATATTCTTCCTTGCTATGCCGGTAGGCTCAACGGCAACGGTCGTAAAAAAGCTGTATGAGGATGCTGATGTCCAGATAACAAATGAAATCGCAGGATTACTTCTCGCATCAATCATAAGCGATACTGTGATCCTCAAATCCGCAACAACAACAGATGCTGATATTAAGACTGCTGAGGAGCTTGCAAAGATAGCGGGAGTTGAGGATATCCAGGCACTGGGTATGGAGATGTTCAAAATAAAATCCGATCTTGCAGGAAAATCCCCAAGAGATTTGATGTTTAGAGACTTCAAAGACTTCAACATGTCAGGAAACAAAGTCGGGATCGGACAGTTGGAGGTTGTCTCTCTTTCGCTCCTCGATGAGCTCAAAGATCCCCTTTACGAAGAAATGCAAAAAGTCAAGGAGGAGGGCAACTACCACAGCATATTCCTGATGTTAACTGACATTATCCAGGAGGGGACGGAACTTCTTTCCGTTACAGATGATCCGTCAGTTGTCGAAAAAGCCTTCGAGAAAAAGCTTGAAGGTAAGTCTGTCTGGCTTCCAGGTGTGATGAGCAGGAAGAAACAGGTTGTACCCTTCTTTGAGAAAGCGTTTTCTTAATTTTCAATTTTTTAAACAGTTTTAAATTTAAATTTCGTAGATTTCTAAATTTTCGAATTCTCAGATTTGGCTTAAGGATGTTTTGAAGCTTGAGAATTTTAATTTTTAAAAAATTTAAGAAACGTATTTTTCATCTTCTCCAAACCCAAAACTCATATCAAGTATCATTTTGGACGTCAGACCTATTAAAAGAGGGTCATCTCCGATTATTTCTCTAATCAGCATCAATGATGCGCTTTCTTTCAATTCCTGACTTTTAAGCCCATCAAGTAACTTTATCAGTCTGACTGCAAGTTTGTAAATTTCGGTAAGCCTGAAGTCATCATCTTCAGATTCTTCATCTTCTTCTATCAGGTCAAAAATAACCTCATCAAATTCTTCCATTCAATTCACCTTTTGTTTAATTTAATCAATAACTCAGGCTGGACGTGATTTAAATTTTTTTCTGTATTGTTTAAATAATCTCAAACTCGTTGCACAAGAAAAACTCAATTTTCAACATACAGAATTTCAGGAACATCGATATCCTCTCCAATCAACAATTTTACTTAATGCAACAACATAACGAAACAATGGATAAATATTAACTACATTGAAGCAACCCTTCAGAATATGAAAGCTGTCATCATTATGGGTTCAAGATCAGATGAGAACTTTGGACGGAAAATTGGGGATTTCTTGGGTGATTTTGGTATTGAGGTGGAATACAGGTTTGGTTCTGCACACAAAACTCCGTTAAAGGTTCTCAAAACAATTGAAGAGTTCGAAGACAAAGATGTCGTGTTTGTGACCGTAGCAGGAAGAAGCAATGCATTAAGTGGTTTTGTGGATGCAAATACGTCAAAACCTGTGATTGCATGCCCTCCTTACAGTGAATCATTTGCCGGAATGGATATTCTCTCTTCACTGAGAATGCCATCAGGTGTTGCACCGATGGTTGTGCTTGAAGCTGAGAACGCTGCTCTTGCCGTTGCAAAGATCTTTGCAATAAAACATGCAAAGGTGAGAGAAAGGGTTATTGAATATCAAAGGCGCAAGAAAGAGGAAATCTAAAACTTAACAATTTTTAGAGGTCGACTTTCTTTACAGTCCAACCATCGCCCCATCAATACTATTTATAAAACTCCAACTTATTTTACCAGACTTTTCCGTTATCCGCAATATCCAATGAAAAGATTATTAAACATTTTACCAAAATGAATGTGGATGGGCAGTGTTAAGGATTTGGTCGTGATCAGGAAACCCACATCAAAGAAGGCAGGAACAGGAAAATTCGTTTTTTCAGACAGGTATTCTGTTTTTGATTATGGAGAAATGCCAGATAAAATCGATGGAAAAGGTTCATCGCTCTGCATAGTTTCCGCTTATTTCTTCGAAATGCTCGAAAGAGAGGGGATCGAGACTCATTATAAAGGACTTCTCCAAAAAGGTAAACTGAAAAAACTTGATGAAATCGATGAACCTGTAAATGAGATGCAGGTAAAACTCGTTAGAGTTCTCAGACCCAAAAAAACAAAATCAAGCTATGATTATTCGATATTCAATAAAGAGAAGACAAACTATCTGATTCCACTTGAAGTCATATACCGGAATGTGCTTCCAGAAGGTTCGAGTGTTTTCAGAAGACTTGAGTCAGGTGAACTGAGTCCAGAAGCTCTGGGTCTGAAGCAAATGCCTGTGCCCGGTGAGATTCTTGAGAGACCCATTATCGACTTCAGCACAAAGCTTGAGGATGGAGATCGCTATATACCCATCGATGAAGCTAAAGAGATTTCAGGGCTGGGAGAGAGGATTGATGAGGTTATAGAGATTGTCCAGAAGGTTAACAGTATTATTAGTGATGAGGTCTCTAAAGCAGGAATAGTAAACGAAGATGGAAAAATCGAACTGGCACTTGACGACAAAGGAGAGATAATTATTGTTGATTCTGTTGGAACACTTGATGAATGCAGATTCAGACTTGATGGAATCGAACTGAGTAAGGAAATTTTAAGAAAACACTACAGAAAGACATACTGGTATAAAAGACTGAAGGTTACCAAAGGTACAGAAAACTGGCGAAAAGTTCTTGGAAGTCCGCCAAAATTGCCTGAAAAGCTTAAAAATACAGTTTCAAATATGTATAAAGCATATTGCAACGAAATAATCGGAATGAAACTCTTTGATGTTCCTAAATTGAGGGAAATTGTAAAAGAGCTGAGAGATTTGATGTAAAGGTGAGATTAATGGATCATACGTCTGGAGAGCATAGAGAGCTTAAAGCAGCCCTTGCTTTAGAAGATGGAACATTTGTGGAAGGTCTGGCATTTGGAGCGGAGAGATTTGCTGAGGGGGAGCTCGTTTTCAACACGAGCATGACAGGATACGTTGAGGCTCTCACCGACCCGAGTTATGCTGGTCAGATACTGATGATGACTTATCCACTAATCGGAAACTATGGTGTTTGCATCGAAGACTTTGAGAGTGATGGGGTGAAGGTTGAGGGTTTTGTTGTAAGAGAACTCTGTAAAGAACCGAGTAACTGGAGACACGAAAAAACAGTTCATGAACTCCTCAAAGAATATAACGTGCCCGGCATTGAGGGCATAGATACGAGAGCTTTAACAAAGAAAACAAGAGTTTATGGAGCCATGAAAGCTGTTCTGGCTGTTGGTGATTATGATAAAGAGAAATTGATAAAAAGGGCTGTTGAACAGCCCTCAATCACAGAAATCGACCTCGTAGATAAAGTATGTGTAAAAGAACCAAAAAGAGTGGAATCCGACGGGAAGTATGAGGTCGTTCTTGTGGATTGTGGTATAAAGTTGAGCATCGTGAGGCAGCTCATCAAAAGAGAGATCAATCTGACCATCGTACCCTACAATTTCCCATCTGAAAAGATAATGGAGCTGAACCCAGATGGGGTTTTTATTTCCAATGGGCCGGGAGATCCGGCGAGGGTTAAGCCGACCATTGAAACGATAAGAAATCTTGCAGGAAAGGTTCCGATAGCAGGAATATGTCTCGGAAACCAGCTGGTTGCAATAGCACTCGGAGGTAAAACATTCAAACTGAAATTCGGACATCGTGGTGCCAATCAACCTGTCAAAGATTTTGAGACAGGCAGAGTTTTTATTTCAAGTCAGAACCATGGCTTTGCCGTTGATGAAAAAAGCTTAGATGGGACGGGACTTGAGGTGATACAGATAAATCTCAACGATATGACTGTTGAGGGGATGAGACACAAGGACATTCCACTGATTACAGTCCAGTATCATCCCGAAGCTGGCCCAGGCCCTCATGATACTTACTTTTTCTTCGATACATTCCACAAAATGCTCAGGGAGTACTGACATGAATTTGAACTGTAAAACTGTAAAAGGGGTGTGCTGATGCCAAAAAGAGAAGATATCAGAAAAATCATGGTTATAGGCTCTGGACCGATAGTGATCGGTCAGGCTGCCGAGTTTGATTACTCCGGAAGTCAAGCCTGTAAGGCGCTGAGAGAAGAAGGCTATGAAGTTGTTCTGGTGAACTCAAATCCTGCAACTATCATGACCGATCCAGATATGGCGAACAGAACCTACATAGAACCAATCACCGCAGACATACTTGCAAAAATTATTGAGAGAGAGACTCCAGATGCGCTTCTTCCAACCCTCGGGGGACAGACAGCTTTAAACGTGGCTGTTCAGCTTGGTGAAATGGGTGTACTTGACGAATATGATGTCGAGCTCATCGGTGCAAAGCTCGATGCGATCAAAAAAGCTGAAGACAGAGAGCTTTTCAAAAAATCAATGAAGAAAATAGGACTTGATGTGCCAAGAAGTCAGGTTGTTAATAATATTGAGGATGCTCTGACCATAGCCGAGGAGATTGGTTTTCCAGTAGTCGTGAGGCCTGCTTTCACACTTGGAGGGACAGGAGGTGGGATCGCATACAATAGGGAAGAATTGAAGCAAATCGTTGAGCTGGGCCTTGAAATGTCACTGATCAACCAAGTACTTATTGAAGAGGGTGTGATTGGCTGGAAGGAGTTCGAGCTTGAAGTTATGAGAGACCTCGCAGACAACGTGGTTATAATCTGTTCAATCGAGAATTTCGATCCCATGGGAGTTCATACGGGAGACAGCATAACAGTCGCTCCAGCACAAACTCTTACAGATGTAGAGTATCAGCGTTTGAGAGATGCTGCTATAGACATCATCAGAGAAATCGGAGTTGAGACCGGTGGGAGCAACATTCAGTTTGCAGTTCATCCTGACACCGGAAGATTCGTTGCAATAGAAATGAATCCGAGAGTCAGCAGATCCTCAGCACTTGCCTCGAAGGCTACAGGTTTTCCGATTGCTAAGATAGCCGCCAAGCTTGCAATAGGTTACACCCTCGATGAGATTCCCAACGATATTACAAGAGAAACTCCCGCATGTTTTGAGCCCACAATAGATTACGTTGTTGTAAAGATACCGAGATTTGCCTTTGATAAGTTTCCAACCGCCGATCCGACTCTCGGAACGCAGATGAAAAGTGTTGGAGAGGTTATGGCTATCGGTAGAACCTTTGAGGAGGCTTTGCAAAAAGCCCTCAGAAGTCTGGAGATCAGAAGATTTGGGATTGGAAGTGATGGAAGAGATAAAAAACCATCCAGAGACCATATAATAAAAAGACTCACCTCCCCTCATCCAAGCAGAATCTTCTACATAAGGTATGCTCTGAAAGAGGGAATAAGTGTTGAGGAAATATCAAAACTGACAAAGATTGACCCCTGGTTTATACGAAAAATAAAGAATATTCTGGATTTTGAAGATGAGCTCCATAAGCTCGCCGGAAAATACTCAATCGACGATATCCCAGATCATTATTTGAGAAAGGCGAAACGGTGGGGATTTTCAGATGTTCAGCTTGCCCACATTTTCAAAACAAGTGAGATTGCGGTAAGAGAGAAAAGGAGAAAATCAGGTCTGAATGCAGTTTACAAGATGGTCGACACATGTGCGGCTGAGTTCGAGGCTAAAACACCCTATTACTATTCAACCTATGAGCTGGAGAACGATGCAGTCCCTACTGAAAGAAAAAAGATTATCATACTTGGTTCCGGTCCGAACAGAATTGGACAGGGTGTTGAATTTGATTATTGCTGTGTTCATGGAGTTTTAAGCTTGAAAGAGGATGGTTACGAGACTATCATGGTAAACAACAATCCTGAGACCGTTTCTACGGATTATGATACCTCAGACAGACTTTACTTCGAGCCGATCACCTTCGAGGACGTTTTGAACATTTACGAAAACGAAAAGCCAGAAGGTGTGGTGGTGCAGTTTGGGGGGCAAACCCCGCTCAACATTGCAGTTCCACTGGAGAGATCAGGAGTGAGAATTCTCGGGACTTCCCCCGACTCAATCGATATCGCAGAAGACAGAGAGAGGTTTTCTGCTCTCCTTTCAAAACTCGGAATTCCTCAGCCTCCCAGCGGTATAGCTTTCAGCATCGAGGAGGCAAAGGAGATTGTAAGAAGAATAGGCTATCCAGTGCTTGTGAGACCTTCATACGTTCTTGGTGGAAGAGCAATGGTTATAGTGTATGATGATGAGGCTTTTAACAACTTCATCGTTGAGGCTTTTGATGTGAGCGAGGAAAAACCTGTTCTCATTGACAAGTTCCTGGAGGATGCGATTGAGGTTGAGGTTGATGCGCTATGTGATGGGGAGGAAGTTATAATCGGTGGCATAATGGAGCATGTAGAGGAGGCAGGAATTCACAGTGGAGATTCTGCCTGCGTAATCCCCCCGATTTCCCTTAAAGAGGAACACATAGAAATAATAAAGGAGTACACCAGAAAAATGGCTCTTGAGCTCAAAGTTATGGGACTCATAAATATTCAGTTTGCGATCAAAGATGATGTGATTTATGTTCTCGAAGCAAATCCCAGAGCTAGCAGAACAGTCCCCTTTGTCAGCAAGGCCACCGGATTGCCACTTTCGAAAATAGCAGCGAAACTCATGGTGGGTAAAAAGTTGAGAGAGCTCGGCATAAAAGAAAGACTCAATCTGAAGCACGTGGCTGTAAAAGAGGCTGTTTTCCCCTTCAACAAATTACCTGGAGTAGATCCAATACTGGGGCCAGAAATGAAAGCTACGGGAGAAGTTATGGGAATAGATTATGATTTTGGTCTTGCATATTATAAAGCGGAACTTGCTGCCGGTATGCGTCTTCCCATGGAGGGTACCGTTTTTATAAGCGTGAGGACTGAGGACAGAAAAAAAGTATTACCGATTGCTAAAAAGCTGAAAGATCTGGGCTTTAGAATTGTTGCTACAAGTGGAACCGCTGCCTTTCTGTCTGAGAATGGTGTTGAGGCTGAAATAATATTGAAAGTGAGTGAAGGCAGACCGAACATCATTGACGAGATCATAAACAGGAGGATTAATTTCATAATCAACACACCCTCTGGAAAAAGAGGTAAGACCGAAGGTTTTCTCATAAGAAGGGCTGCCGTTGATCACAATATACCTTATATCACCACTATCTCCGGAGCCGTAGCAGTTGTTAGAGCTATTGAATCCCTTAAAAGAACAAAAATGGATGGAATCTCTGTCAAATCGATACAGGAGTATCATGATGAGGTAAAAAGCTATTCAGATGAATCTGGAAACTGAGGGTTAAGGGTAGAGACAATGAAGGATGGAAATAGGAAAGATCACGAAAGGAATGATAAGGATAAAAACGATAAGGATAAAAACTACATCAAATTGCTCATTGAGAGACTCAATAAAGCGAGTGAAGAATCTTCAGAAGAGCTTATAAAAGATCTTATTAATCTATTCTATTTAGAGATTGAGAATTTTGCAAAAATAGACCACATGAGAGATTTCAGAGCTGGTAAACCTGAGGCAATTTATGCTGAGAACAAGGATCCAGTTGAGGTTTTGAAAATGGTGAAAGAAATTCTCAAGCATTCGGATGGTATCCTCATAACCAGAGCAAACGAGGAACATATTGAGGTTTTAGAAAAGGAACTCTCAGGAATTCGACTTCAGGTAAACAGAAAATCCGGAACGGTGATAGCGGGCAACAAAAAGAAGAGAACTGGTGGAAGAATAGCCATAATAACTGCCGGAACTTCCGACATACCTGTTGCAGAGGAGGCAGCAACCACCGCGGACTTTCTTGGTATAGAGGTCAAAAGATATTATGATGTCGGTGTTGCAGGAATACACAGGCTCATCGAGCCGATAAGAGATATCATTGTCAGTGATGTTGATGCGATTGTCGTTGTGGCAGGTATGGAGGGGGCGCTTCCATCCGTAATCGCGGGACTGGTCAATATCCCCGTTATTGCAGTCCCAACATCGGTTGGCTACGGTACAAATCTCGGTGGCATTACAACCCTTTTTGCGATGCTTCAGAGCTGTTCTTCGGGTGTTGCTGTTGTGAATATTGATAATGGCTTCGGGGCGGCTGTTTTTGCTTCCATGATCTGTAAAAGGAGGTATGGTGGTGCGAGAAAATAAAACAGGAGAATGTAAAGTCAAAAACATAAGAAAAAATAAAATCGTGGATTCAGAAGGTAAAATCATAAACTCTGAGGTAAAATCCAGTCTGAGAGAAAGCATACTGAAAATTCTTTCCACATATGATACAGATAACCTCTCAATTGTTACACTGGGGAGTCATACAGCCCTGAACATTCTAAAAGGGGCAAAAGATGAGGGTTTAAAAGCTGTCTGTCTGTGCAGAGAAAAGGAAAGAATAATCTATGAATCATTTGGTGTGGCTGATGAGATAATCAAAATTGAGGATTATTCTGATTTGCTGAAAAGGGATGTTCAAAAAAACATTTCAGAATTAAACGGTATAATGATCCCCCATGGATCCTTCAACGCATATATTGGCAATCTTGAAAAATTGAAAATTCCGATATTTGGAAATCGTGAACTCATGCTCTGGGAGACTGAAAGAGAAAAACAAAAGGAGTGGCTGGAGAGGGCAAACTTAAAACTCCCGAGAACTGTGAAAAAACCGGAAGATATCGATGGAATGGTTATTGTAAAATTCCCCGGAGCCAAAGGGGGAAAGGGATACTTTCTTGCAACGAATTATGATGACTTTCTTGTCAAATCGAAAGAGATGGTGAGATCGGGATTGGCATCACCAGAAGACATAGAAAATGTGTTCATTCAGGAATACATTGCAGGAGCAAACATCTATTTCTCATTCTTTTACTCACCGGTTTTTGAGAGGGTTGAGCTGATAGCAACCGACAGAAGATATGAATCCGACGTTGATGGTCTTGGGAAGATACCATCCCCCATTCAGATGAAGATTGAACCCATGCCAACATACACGGTAATAGGCAATTTTCCAGTGGTTTTACGGGAGAGTTTACTCGTCCAGGCGATAAATGCTGCCAAGAGGGTCGTAGAGGTGTCAAAGGAGATTGCCTACCCCGGGATGGTTGGACCCTTCTGTCTTGAGACAGTTTTCGATGAGAATGCTGAAATGACAGTCTTCGAGATTTCCGCCAGGATTGTTGCAGGAACAAATACAGGAATACCCTGCTCACCATATTCCTACATTCTCTTCGGAGAGAATATGTATATGGGAAGGAGAATTGCAAGAGAGATAAAATTAGCAGTTTCAAAGGGAATTCTCGAAAACCTGATTTACTGAGGAGGGTCAATTACTTTGAACATATAACAAAATCAGTTAACAGAACTTTTGATTATCATTGAAAGTATATTGTCTACTAGAGCTAAACTATAACTGATAATCCAATACCTGCTCAATCTTTTAAAAAATTACCAGAAAGTTTAAATAAGTCTGATAATGGTAAGAGTCTAATGGAAGACAGGGGGAAAATCCTTATCGGGATCGCTGTGATTGTTTTTATGATATTTATCGCATATAACTTTGTAACAAATATCTCTCCCTACAAAACCGTTACTGAAGTTGTAAAGGCAGGGGAATTGAAGAACGTTCAGGTGAACGGGACAATTGCCCCAAACTCAACTGTATTCTTTCCAGAGAACAATACAAGATTATTTTACCTTACTGATGGGAAATCTCAAATGAGAGTTGTTTTTACTGGAAACGTAAATTATTACAGAGAGAACGTTCCTGTGGTTGTTGCTGGTGATTATGTTGATGGCACATTTAAGGCATACAAGCTTCTGATTAAGTGTCCTTCAAAGTACGAAACATCCGGAAATTCTGGTTCTGGGGAAGTCCAAGAGTAAAATAGAGGAGAAAGGAAACAAACGATAAGTGTTGAAGGAGAAAAGCAGACGATAGGTGATGGCATGGATCTGGGAGAGATGTTTCTTGTGATAGCCCTCATATCCTCTATATTTTCAATTTATGCTTTTTATATGGGTGTGAGAATCAGATCAGTTCGACTCCTTTCGATCGGTGAGAGGGCCGTGATAATCAACTTCACGATGCTCTTTTTCTCATGTATTCTCCTAATATCCTATTTCCTTTCTAGGGATTTTTCGTATAAATACGTCTTCGAGAATTCAGATTCTACTCTTCCACTTATTTATACGGTAAGTGCACTGTGGGCGGGTAGAGAGGGGTCGTTACTTATATGGGCACTGTTCATATCGGTTTTCAACACTTTCGTTCTTTCAGAAAAAAAAGACAGGTTAACTGCCTATACCCTAATTATCTCGAGTTTATTTCTTGTTTTTCTTAACATACTCTTGCTTACCACTTCAAATCCATTTTTAAGAATTGAACCACGCCCGGAAGGCTTTGGATTGAATCCATTGCTGAGAACGCTGGAAATGGTCCTTCACCCACCAGTACTGTTTATCAGTTATGCGGGCTTCGTAATACCCTTCTCAATGGCAGTTTCCGGGCTGATCTTGAAGGAGAGTTGGATAGAAAGGACAGAGAAGTATCTGATTGTTTCATGGCTCTTTTTAGGCCTGGGTATTTTCATAGGGGCCTGGTGGGCATACAGGACACTGGGTTGGGGAGGATTCTGGGGATGGGATCCTGTTGAAAATGCCAGTTTTCTGCCGTGGCTAACCTCTACAGCCCTCCTCCATACAATGATTGTTGAGAAGAGAGGGTGGTACGTTAAGAATTTGAATTATGTACTGGTGGTTCTCACTTTTTCCCTCATAGTTCTTGCCGCCTTTATCACCAGAAGTGGATTCATAAGTTCAGTTCATGCATTTGAAAAGAATCCAGAAGGCTGGGCATACCTTGCATTTATAATTTTCATACTTGGTTTTTCCACCTTTGTGTGGTATTCAGGAGCAGGACACCAAAGAATCAAAGGAAAATTGAATGAAAATGTGGAATCCCACAAAGAACCAGAAAAGGCGAAATACCGCAGGATCGCTCTTGGTACCAACAGAGAAACCATGATACTCATCAACGTTTTTTTGCTTTCAGCATCTCTCGTTACAGTGCTTGTAGGAACTGTTATGCCAGTGTTAAACCCCAACCTTACTGTGGGACCTGAATACTATGAATCGGTTGAAATACCTATTGGTGGTTTACTCATACTCCTCCTAGGACTGTGTATCAGAATCTCCTGGAAAGTTGAAAAAAATTTGAAAAAATTCAGATTACCTGTGCTAATCTCTCTTATTTCAGCCCTTTCTTCTTATGCCATTTTCCAAGATATTTCAGCTGTGATTGGAGTAGGGGTGTTTGCTTTTGCAATCCTGAACCATATCTCCGGATTTTATCCAGGTGAACTGAGATTTTTAAGAAAATATGGTGGTTATTTAACCCATTTTGGAGTTATTTTTCTTTTCATGGGTGCGATGGGTATCTGGATGTATGGTACAGTTTATAACGATGTTTTCATAACTAAAGGTGGTTCTGCAATCAGAGATGGTATGGAGTTCAAGTTGATTTCAGTAAATATTTTCGAGGACGAAGAAAAATACACAATCAGTACAGAACTTCAGATTTTCGAAAATGGGAAACTTATCAAAACTACAAATCCAAAGCAATATATTTACAAGATGAACAGACCTGACAGAGTTGTTTCATCAGTAGAGATAATATATCAACCATTCAAAGATATCTACATAGCAATGAGTGGTGTAACACGAGATTTCGCAGGTGCAGGCTTTGAGATACATATCAACCCTTTAGCCAGCTTTGTATGGCTTGGTATGGTTCTCATAATCACGGGTGGAGTATATTCACTGCTCCATGCATACTGGAGACATAATTAAGCTGCATGATAATCTGCCACATCTGCGAATCAGAACAGATTAAAGTAAAAGGAAAATAGAAATCAAGCAATATCTATTCAAGTGTTTCTATGATGTTATTCATCTCCTCAGCTTTTTGCTTGAGAATTTCGAGTGCTTTTCTTAAAACTTCTCTAACAGGAAGAGTTCCAGTTCCTTCAACCACGAAAAGAAAGTCATTTGTTTCATTTACCTCTATTGATCTGGTTTCGCATACATTTACACATTCCATGCACATTGAGCAGTCGATCACTCTTTTAGCCACAAGTTTTTCATTTTCAATATTAAAGACGTCTCTCGGGCAGGCCTCGACACAATCCTCGCATAATGTACAGCTTTCATCAATTTTTATTTCTGGTATTATTCTGTAGATGCAGACTGTTACCGGTTGCCATTTTGCATGCTCCTTACCCGTTCCAAGTCTTGCAACGGCTTCCATCATCAACTGCTGATCCTTAAAAAGTTCCACAACAGGTATCCTATCGAAAACCGGAACGATTTCCGGATCATCAGAGATAAAATCACCTGAATAAACCATCTTAGGCCCTTCCACATTCAATCTGAAAGATATCTGGCAGTTCGGGCATCCTTCACCCTCACATACACATTTATCGGGCATGTTAAACCTTTGCAAATCCGTCTTTATGGGGATAAGGCCAATACGGTGAGCGAGAATTTCATCATAGAGGTATGATGTGTTCAGGTAAATATCAACATAATCGACTGCCATTGTGGGTACAAGACTTTTCATTGCCCTCCTCAAGGAGTTAGCAAATGCTGTTGACGAGGTGAGTATGAACTTGAGCTTGAACTCATCTTCTTCAAGAAATTGTATTTTCATAACAGACACCGGATGAGACAAAATAAATAAAATTATCAGACTCTCCTTCCTCTTTTTCCACCAGGAGGTCTGGTTCCATCATGGGGAATTGGTGTAACATCTTCAATTCTTCCTATTTTCAGTCCAGCTCTTGCAAGAGCTCTGATTGCTGCCTGAGCTCCAGGTCCTGGATTTGTATGTTTGTTTCCTCCTGGTGCTCTAACCTTTATGTGAACACCATCTATTCCTTTCTCTTTAGCAGCCTCTGCAGCTCTTATAGCAGCCTGCATCGCAGTGTAGGGGTTTCCCTCATCTCTGCTCGCCTTTACAATCATTCCACCACTGATTCTCACAATTGTTTCGCTTCCAGTGATATCAGTTATCGTTATAATCGTGTTATTGTATGAGGAAAAAATGTTGGCAATACCCCATTTTCCTCTCCTTTTCTCCATATGTCTACACCTCTTCAGCTTTCACAACAAGTTCTCTCTTAGTAAAGGGAGAGTTGTTGTAATATGAGATTTTTGTTTCTTCCTCTTTTGTTACAATATGGCCCGGAACAGTGACCTTTCTTCCATCGATTGCAATATGGCCATGAACAATCAGCTGTCTCGCCTGCTTGATTGTGTTTGCAAGTCCCTGCCTGAAAACCATTGTTTGAAGTCTCCTCTCAAGAAACGCATCAACTGTGAGATTCAGAATGTCGTCAAGTGTCGCATCTTCCTTCAGAATCCCGATCTTTGCGAGTTTCTTTATAACCATCTGCGCTTTGGCTTTTGCAAGGTCTCCTTCTCTACCCGGCAGATTTATTTTAGCAAGAAGCTCTCTTGCTACTCTCCTGTACTTTCTCAGCAGATTATGGAACCTCCAGAGTTCCCTTTTGTTCCTAAGACCATACTTTATAATAACCTCTACTTCCTTTTCAAGCCTCACCTTATCCCAGGGCCTTGTAGGAGTTACATACTTTCTTTTGTGCCTTTTAGGATCTCCCATATCATCACCTGTGTTACTTCTTCTTCCTTATAACTCCAACCGTCCTTCCTTTCCTACCGGTTGACCTTGTTCTCTGTCCTCTAACTTTTCTGCCTCTTGCATGTCTGATACCCCTATAGGTTTTCATCCTCATCAGCGCTTCAATATCGACCATCTTAGAGAAGTCCACATCCTTTCCAAGTAGATGTAGATTGTTTCCAGAATACCTGTCCTTTCTTCTGTTCATCATCCAGTCAGGAACCTTTTCAATGTCTTCCTCTATGAATTTCTTAAGCTTCTGAATGCTTTCATCGTCCAGTTCTCCCAGCTTCTTTGTAGCATCAATTTGAAGTAAATTGGTGAGACTTCTGGCCATTCTGTGCCCTACTCCTTTAATTCCTATTAGAGCAAACATCACGCTCTTTTTACCATCCAGATCAGTATCAGCGATTCTGACTATATGTTTGAATTCTTCAGACATGTGATCACCACTCTGAAATTACGCAAAAGGAGGAAGATATTTAAAGATTATGCCGGTTTCAGAATATAAGATGGACATCATTGGTATTGATGTGGGTCTTAAATATTCCTATTATGTAGTTTTAAGGGACAGAAAAGTTATAGAGACCGGTAAACTGGATGAAATTAAATTAGAGAGTTTCAAAATTGATTATGCTGGCATAGATGCTCCCCTTACTCTCCCTGAAAGTGGAACTCTGCGTGAGTGTGAAAGAAAATTACTGAACGCTGGAATAAAACTTTTCCCATCCGGATCTGACTTTTTCAAACCTGTTGCACTTAAAGGAATGGAGATTGCAAAAAAACTTGAAAGCAACTCAATAAAAGTCTGGGAAGTTTACCCATATGCCACAAGAAAAATACTCGGCATATCTCCCGAATCAAAGAAAAAGAATAAAAACGGGCTGAAAAAAATAGTCGAAGAATTGAGAAAATACATAGAATTCGATGTACTCGAAAATTCAGATGTGGTTGATGCGGCAATATCGACTCTAACGGTCAAACTGTTCCTAGAGGGTAAAGGCAGGTTTATTTCAGGGAAAGATGGAAAAATCCTGGTACCTATCAGAATTCGGTCCTTAAATGACAATCTGGTCGGATAAGCAAAATAACTTCAAAAAACCTTCAACTTTAGAGATTTATCAAAGTTCTGTTACAATAGCTTTAGGCTTTCTTCTTTTAGTTATATAATCCTTAACTGCAACAATTATTTCGCAATATTTAGGACATGATCCATTAATAAGAAGTCCCATCCGGAGACACCTCTCCCTGCCAGTGCAGTAAACAACCTTCAGACTATCTCCAGATACTTCAACAATAGCCTTTAATCTCTTCAGTTCAATACTGAGATTCATAGATGACTTTTGGGTATCAATCAGGGTTGCCATTTTATAACCCCATCATCAATATGATGATTATTATATGTGGATAATCGAATACTTAAACTTTTTCCTAAACCAGTTTCGTAACAAATAACCAGTAAAAAAATAGTAATAAAAAATATATTTTAAAGCTACAAAGTTAACCAATTTTTTAAGATTTTTAAGGCTCGAAAACAAATGATTCTCCCGGTTCTAAAATAACGACCTCAACAGATATTCCTCTTTCTTCAACAGCCTTTCTGAAGTTTTCTGGATTCTGTTCGATAACCGGAAAAGTGTTGTAGTGTATTGGTATGGCGATTTTTGGTTTAACGAACTCCAGAGCTTTAACGGCTCCGGCGATTCCCATTGTATACCAGTCACCTATCGGTACAAGCATAATATCGGGTTTGTGGAGTTCTCCGATGAGTTGCATATCAAGAAAAACATCTGTGTCGCCAGTGTGGTAAACTTTTACTCCATCAAGCCCCACTACAACTCCAGCTGCCTGGCCTGTACTTATGATTTCGTCCCCTTCCTCAACGTCTGAAGAATGAAGTGCCTGAACCATAGTAACATTCACGTCTTTAAACCTTGCAGTCCCTCCGATGTTCATTCCCACCGCTTCGACATTTTTCCTTACCAAGAATCGGGAGAGTTCATGAATACACACTACTGGAGAGTCATTTCTTTTTGCAATTTCAACCGTATCGCCCAAATGATCTCCATGTCCATGAGTTACGACTATCAAATCAGTCTCGATGTCTTCAACTTTCAGTGGTGCATTCGGATTTCCTGTAATAAAGGGGTCAATAAGTACGTTCTTGCTTCCTTCAAGCAGAAATGCTGCATGCCCCAGCCATGTGACCTTCATATCATCACCTCTTTTAAAACTTTACAAACTCAAAGGATTTCAGACGCTTTCTTTTTAATTTTTTACCTTTTTTGTTTAACTCTCAAAACATTTTACTTCAAGGTATCCGGAAAAGGGAAAATATTTAGGATTTTTGGATAGAGGCATGATAGACTATTGCTAATCTCCCATACAGACGGATGAGACAAATAATCGAGCTATCTGAAAATGTTCTTGTTAGGAACACTCATTCTGATAAGTGGCTTGGCAAGATGCCTTCTTGCACATGGTGGAACTTCATAAAATCCTTCATCTATATCCCTCTCTATCTTTTCCTTTATCTTACTATCCGATTTCGTCTTGCACTTCCTGCATCTATAGGCTTGATTCCTTCCAGCGGATTCCATCCTTTTCCCACATACGGGGCAAATCGGATTGAGCTCTTTTTCTTTTACGAGTTTGATGATCTCTATTTTTTCAAGATTGAGTGTATTTTTCTTAACAGAACCAAAAACTCTAACCATATCGCCTTTTCTCAGCCTCAAAATAATATCCCTGAACTGCTTGGTCGGTTCGAAAGCGGCACACTTCACAGTCCCAAATTTCGTTGAAATCGTAAAGAAAACATGTCCGCCCCTCATTACAGATGGTTCTTCCTCCACCTTTCCTCTTACTTCATAGGAGTGGTAATCAATAATTTCTTCTATCTCCTCCTCAGAAATTATGTGCATATCTGTGGAGTGATTTGTTATGAAAAGCATTTCTCTTTCCACTGGCTCGGTTATGACCGTCTCTGCAGCCCTGTATATCGCCTTAAAATCCGATCCTCTGATTCCATACAGCACCGGGTCAGGACCGCCGGGAACACATACCACAACTCTGTTATGCCAGTCAACTGTATCCCATGTCAGCGGATAGGTAAGGCGATCTGCTCTGAAAAAGGAATCCTCATCCACCTCCCTTGGCTTTCCAAATCTTTCAGGTTGTCGATAGGCCAGTAATTCATAGGTATAATCATTGCTATCTACACCAACAGCAGCAAGAGCACCAATAAGGCCTCTACCTTTCTTATATTTCAAATGCGGGATCTTATGTTTCCCAATTAAGAAGAGCGCCTCATCCACGCTGACGACATCTCTAACCGCTTTCATGCCGAATGTTGATAATGTATTGATTAAGCCCAACCTTTCATCATCGACAAAAACCACTCCTGGATCAGTATTTTTGTGTTCAAGTTCAGAAAGATTCAAAATGGTCTCATTTAAAACTCCCATAACAACATCAATATTCTCACATTCCACAAGAAACGACACCGCCCCATTTCCTCTTGTCTTAAAGGGAACAGTTGGATTAAGCCGTATAAGTCTTGGAAAACCATGAATTTTACATCCTGCCCTCTCAAGACTTTCAATCGCTATTGTTGCAAGATAAGTTGTGCACATGCCTTCAGGTGAATCTGTGTCATCCATTCCAACCCAGACCTTCATCTCAGTTTTGATTATTGGAAAGTATAATGAATTTTTCTGAGCGATTATGATTTTTCAGTGTTTGAATATTGAATAAAATGATACACAATTCAAGTAGTCGATACACAAGCTTTAAATTTATATGCTCTATTTTAAAAACATGTTCGAATGGTTTTTCGCTCCGATGTTCCTGTTATTCTCCATCCTCATCAGTGGATTTTTCCTCTGGATTGGGCTGAAGATCATCGGTAAAGATAGGGGGATCCTTGAAGCAGGGATTGCGAATTTTGCAGCTGGAATCTTTGCAATAATTGTTGGATCAATCCTTACGATTATTCCATTAATGGTATTAATTTATCCACTGATCATCTACCTCCTGTACCTCTACGCTCTGAAACTGCTTTTAAAAATAAGTATGGTCGAGGCTTTTCTGGTATCAATACTGGCATCCATCGTTTTTATTCTACTCTCTTTTGTGTTTGCCTTTTTTGCAGGCATCTGGCTGATTAAATTTGTTCCATTCGGCTTTTCCCCAATGCCAAGGTTCCATTTTTAATTTTTAGTTTTATGGAGGGGCTTCGCAAATTTTATATAGTAATTCTTCCCCACCAATCTTGAGGTGTTCCTTATGGTTTCTGAAATCAAAGAAATTGCCCAGAGGTTTGAAAGAATCGGTGCACACTCTCACATTCGTGGACTTGGTTTAGATGATAATCTAAAGGCAATTGATGTTGCTGACGGACTTGTGGGTCAGAAAAAAGCGAGAGAGGCTGCTGGAGTTATAGTGAGATTGATTAAATCAGGTAAGATGGCAGGAAGAGGCATTCTTATGGCCGGACCACCGGGTACCGGAAAAACCGCCATTGCTGTTGCTATAAGCAAGGAACTTGGTAAAGATATCCCCTTTGTACAGGTCAGCGCATCAGAGTTCTACAGTGCCGAAATGAAAAAAACTGAGGCGCTTATCCAGTCAATGAGGAAAGCCATAGGTGTGAGGATAAGAGAAACGAGGGTTGTGCTCGAAGGAGAAGTCTCAGGCCTTGATTTCAATATGATCCCCAACCCATACAATCCCACACAGAAAATTCCCGAATCTGCTAATCTCACTCTTGCAACAAAAGATGAAAAAAGGACATTCAGTATTAGCGGAAGGCTTGCTCTACAATTTCTTCAGTATGGAATACAGGTCGGAGATGTGATAATGATAGATAAGGAGACTGGAAAGATATCTCTCATAGGAAAGAGTGAGAAAGCAACCAAGAAATACGATCTTGGTGACTCAGAAATAGTTGAAATTCCTTCAGGCAAGGTTGAAAAGGAGAGAGAGTTTACATATGTTGTAACACTGAATGATCTGGATGAGGCAAATGCAAGAAGAGGCTCGATATTCAGCCTGTTTACCTCTGAGACCAGGGAAATAGACAATGAGGTGAGGGAGGCTGTAGATGAACAGGTGAAGAGATGGGTTGAGGATGGAAGAGCAGAACTCGTTCCAGGAGTTCTTTTCATAGACGAAACACATCTGATGGACATAGAACTGTTTGCATTTATGAACAGAGCAATGGAATCAGAAATGGCGCCGATCATAATTCTCGCATCAAACAGAGGTTTTTCAAAAATCAGAGGGACAGATATAGTGGCACCACATGGCATCCCTATTGATTTACTCGATAGATTGCTGATTATTACAACTGAACCCTACAAAAGAGAAGAGATAAAAACAATTATCGAAATCAGGGGAGCAGAATCGGGAATAATGTTCAGCGAGGAGGCACTGGAAAAACTGACACAGCTTGGCGTGGAGAATAGCATGAGGTACACTGTTCAGCTTTTAGCTCCAGCATATGAATTCGCAAAACTCAGAAACTCAAGTAAAGTAGAACTCGAAGATGTTGAGAGAGCTGCGAGTGTGTTTGTGGACGTTACACAGAGTTCAGCATACCTTAAGAAATGGGAGGAAAAATTGATATCTGCCTAATCCTTTTTGTAATAGATTATATTTACTTTTTTATATTCAGTATTATACAATATTCTATAATGAAGTTTGTGGGGTATATGCTTATAGGACATATACTCAAATCGGAATTTAGCATTCAATTTTGCAAGCATCCTAAAAATTTATATATCGATGTTTTTTGAGTGGTATCATGAGACCTACTGGAGTAACTATAATAGCAATTCTATGGGGAATCGGAGCGATATTAAGCATACTCTCGGGCATTGTGTTGCTGATTGCATCCCCTATGATGTCAACGGGATTTAGTGATATGGGTATGGGTACCTGGATGGCTATGTCAGGAAGTGCGATGGGCATTGTGTTGCTGATATTCGGAATGGCTGGATTGATGATAGCCTACGGACTATGGACACTTAAGAACTGGGCAAGAGTTGTGACCATAATTTTAAGTGCCATAAGTATAGTACTGACAGCTTTGAGTCTTATTGCCACAATTGCCATGCCACCAACACTTGGAGTTCCGGGTATGGGATATATGGGTATGGAATCAATCCTCATGGCTACAGTTGTTCAGGGTGTTGTGACAATTGTCATAAACGGCATAATTCTCTGGTATCTGATGAAGGTAAAGCATGTTTTCAGTCAATAAAGTTTATTTAAT
Organism: Archaeoglobus sp. JdFR-24; assembly: GCA_002011215.1. Next base: position 3,037 of record MTML01000101.1, on the reverse strand, counting down.
ATTAATCACTTTATCAAATATTTTTTCATTTTTCTCAAACTGATTTAATGAGGGTGGGAATGATTACTCTGGGGCTAAAAAGTGAGAATTCATGTCTCCTTGCAAGGGTTAAAAGCTTATACTCCTACATTGGCGAAATCCCATTAAATTTTGATTTTCAGTGTTTCTAGTATGGTTTACGAATTCGTTTGCTCCAATAATTATCTTTTTCACTATTTTTATATATTCTATGGGTAAGTAATTTGATATTCTAACTTTTAAACATAACAATTCTAAAAATAATATAACCATAGTAACCTCCATTATTAACAAGGCTGTTAGCAAAGTTTAAATCTTGTAAGCTGGCTATGAAGGAAAAAGATTTTAAACCAATTAGTATCCGCACAACTTATGCTCCGGTGGTGTAGCCCGGCCAATCATTCCGGCCTTTCGAGGTTACCCTATCGAGGAGAGCCGGCGACCCGGGTTCAAATCCCGGCCGGAGCATAACTCTAATTTAGCGAAAGTGCATGACCTCTAACTTTAAGCAAAAAATAGCAATATATTCAACCTACAGCAATATACCCAACCTCAGGGCAAAGAAATTTATTCTTCTTCCACAGATTCTCGAGCCAGTCGATCAAGTTCATTGTGTACAATAACAACACACTGGTCTGCCTGAAGGGATACTGGAGAAACAGAAACAATGCTGTCAGCTTTTTGGATGATGATGTTCTCCATTTCCCCACTCACTCCAAGATGATCTCCAATTAGGAAAGCCAAATTTTCTTTATGAAGCTCCCCCCTTAGCTCTCTTATATCCACTCCATCTTCCCTTAGGTAGAAAATGCGATAACCTGTTAGCTCATCAAACAATTCCTGCAAGTTTTTTCTGGCAACAAAAATCCCGGTTGAGCTCTCAGTCCATTCTTTTCCTATATCAGTTTTGAGTGCCTTTCTGATCAACCCGGCTATGTTTCGCTCATCCGGTGCCATGCTTTTAACCCTGCTCCCATCAATTTTGATTGCTTTGGGTGGATCTGGATTTCCCAGCAGCAAAAGAAAAACCTCAACGTCTTTTCTTATACCATGCGAAATAAACAGGCTCTGTGCAACAAATCTACAGATAATATCCATTCTTCCTCCTGCCCCCGGAAGGTCATTCAAGTTGAATGTTGAGGTTGCTGCTCTGTTGCCTATTATCAAAAATACTCTTGCTTTCGTCACAAACACCGTTTTGATGCATATTTAAAATATTTTTTCGATGATCTCTTGGCCGGAATTCAAATTATGCATGGATCGAGTCGATACTGGAATTCAAGAATAAAATTTTAAAAAAGTTAATTAATAAATTATATTAATTTATGTGAAGAAAATTTTAAAAAAGTTTGGGAGAATTGAACAACAAAATACTCAACAATACTGAATTCTAAACGAATCAACATTCGAAAGACTAAAATAATATGGATTTTCCAAACCACGTGAGGTGAAGATATGAGAAATATAAGAAGTATACTATTAATGGCTCTGGTAATTGTGTCTGTAGCTTTCTTTGCGGGCTGTACACAGGAGGAGAAACCAACTGAGAAGCCATCAACGCCAACCCCCACTCCAACACCCGAAGCAACACCAAGCTATCAGCTTGTAACTCCAGGTGTGCTTACTGTCGGAAGTGACATAGCATATCCACCTTTTGAATACACTGACGAAAAGACAGGAAAATATACTGGTTTCGATATTGATTTGATGAATGCCATCGGGCAGAGAATGGGTCTTGAAGTTAAATTCGTGAATACTGCATGGGATGGAATAATTCCCGGACTTTTAGCCAAGAAGTATGATGTTATCTGTTCAGCAATGACAATTACTGAAGAGAGAGCAAAACAAGTTGATTTCAGTGAATCTTACTTTACTGCAAGACAGGTAATAATCCTGAGAGCTGATGACACAAGCATAAACAGCAAGGATGACCTTGCAGGTAAAACAGTGGCAGTTCAGCAGGGTACAACTGGAGACTTTGCTGCTATGAAGCTGGTTGAGGAAAAAGGAATAAAATTCGAGATAAAGAGATTCGAAGGTACACCAGAAGCTTTGATGGCCATTCAGAAGGGTGATGCAGATGCCGCTATCATCGACAACTTTGTTGCCTATGAGGCCGTGAAGAAGAACCCTGATAGTTACAGAATCGTTGAGGATCCTGAATTCGAACCTGAATACTATGGTATAGCAGTTCACAAAGATAACCCTGAGCTTCTCAAAGCGATAAATAAAGCGCTCGAAGAGATCAAGAAAGACGGAACCTACGACAAAATATATGAAAAATGGTTTGGAACCGGCTCCTAACCACGCTTATTTAATTTTTTAGATACGTATGTCTACAATAGGGCAGTTTGACGTTGACCTTCTCTGGAGAATACTCCCTGATCTATCCTTTGGAGCGCTGGTAACCTTAGAACTCACCACCCTCTCCATTCTTTTTGGCCTTATAATTGGCTCCTTTGCAGGACTGGCAAGAGTTTCCAAGAATCCACTCATATTTGGTTTTTCCACACTGTATGTAGAAGTTATAAGGGGAACTCCCCTTCTTGTCCAGATACTGATAATATATTTCGGTCTACCAGCTATAGGGATAAATCTCCAGCCTGAACCGGCAGGAATAATTGCGCTCAGCATTAACAGCGGGGCCTACATCGCTGAGATCGTCAGAGCTGGAATTGAATCCATCCCAACAGGACAGATGGAGGCTGCACGATCCCTTGGGATGAGCTATTTACAGTCGATGAGATACGTGGTCTTTCCACAGGCTTTCAGAAACATCCTGCCAGCTCTCGGAAATGAATTCATAGCTCTGCTTAAGGATTCTTCGCTGCTTTCAGTGATATCAATAGTTGAGCTCACAAGGGTCGGGAGACAGATTGTAAACACAACCTTTAACGCCTGGACACCTTTCCTTGGAGTCGCACTCTTCTACCTGATGATGACCGTGCCACTCAGCAGACTCGTTCACTACTCTCAGAAACGCATTGGAACCTACGAAGTCAAGTAAGTGACGTTTAAA
>MTML01000098.1 GCA_002011215.1 Archaeoglobus sp. JdFR-24 | reverse complement strand
GATCAACCATTGAATTGCATCCGTTATTTCAAGCTCATCTCTCCACGATGGTTTAATACTCTTGCATGCTTCCATGATTATGGGCTTGAAGAAATATATACCAACTAAAGCGTAATTTGATGGCGGAACCTTTGGCTTCTCGACCAGTCTTTTTACTCTGCCGTTCTCATCAAGCTCAGCAACCCCGAACTGCTGGGGATTCTCGACCTCTGTTAACAGGATGAGGGAATCAGATTTGAGATTTCTGAATTTTTCTGCATGTTCGACAATTCCATCTCTAAGTATATTATCACCAAGATACATGACGAATTCCTCGTCTAAGAAATCTTCAGCAACAAGAATCGCATGTGCCAGACCCTTGGGATCTCCCTGATATATGAACTCTATACCAGCATCCCAATCAACTGAATTAACCGTTTCCATAACCTGTTCTTTGTTCGGGCCCACTATTATCCCTATTTCTTCAACTCCCGCCTCTATTGCATCTTCTATGGCATAGAATAAAACTGGTTTATTCGCAACGGGAATCAACTGTTTTTGCTGTGAATAGGTTAGCGGTCTTAAACGAGTTCCATGCCCACCAGAAAGAATTAGGGCTTTCATATCTCAACCTCCTAAAATCGAAAGGAACACCTAACCGCATCAGGCCCTCCCATCACTGATCAGTTCAGACCTGACGCCTGTGCAATTCTATTTTTGCTATAATTTCTATCCACTTCTATTGAAACCTCTATTGAAAGTAGTAATATGCTTTATGAGTTATAAAATTTTTCATTGGGTTTTTATTAGGCTGTTTGATGTAAAAGTAGGCGTAAATGCAAACTATAACTGCCACCACTAAAGCAAGTGTTGTCCAGTAATTATCCGTCTGAATCAATCCTAACTGATTAATCCCAGCTAAACGGAAGCAGAAGCAGCATCCCACCACATGCTTGAGCAATACATCGACTAAACAGAAAATTATATATTTTTATAATAATTGATTCAAGAAGAGCAGCTTTTCGTTCGCTCCCTCAGCTCCTCTATTGCTCTCTTCACCTCTCCAGGAATCTTTCCGCATCCTCAATTATCGCTTCAGTCTCTTCTTTGTCAATCTTCTTCTGATATCATCTTCAGCAGCTTCTCTTCGGTCTTTGGCATGAGCAAAGGCATATCTGTAAATGTCCTCTATGAATCTCTTCTTTACGAATTCAAGGCCAAATTGAGAGAACCCTTATGAGCTTTAGGATAAATCCTTTAAAGCTAAAAGTGCTAGCAGCATAAAACAAGTAATAAGCCCTGCTCACTGCATCACTGTAACCATCCTTCAAAGAGATATTTTGCAACCTAGCTTCTCTTCTGCCATCTCCATTTTTCATGCAATCTTTATACCCTTATCACATTTCTCACAAACGGCGTTTTTTGCTGCATATCCTTTGAACTGAGAATCTTTACTGAGATATATTCCCCAATATCAAGTAACACATCAAAAGCAAGCTTGGTCACTGCTCTCCAACCCTCAGCTTCCCTTCTATTCAGATAACCAGTATGTCAATGTCCGAATCCTCCTTAGCCTCACCTCTCGCAACCAAAGAGGATAACACCATCTACTGCATCTTATTTTCTATGGTCGTTGTGAATTCATCGATGGCTTTTTGATAATGCTTGATCATCAAAGTAGTTCTGCTGGAAATAAACAAACATTTCCGAAGCATGCAATGATTCATGAGAGGCAAATACAGTTAAAGCGGTTACTTTGCCTGCAGCGCTTTTATACTTTTTTGGAGATAATGCTGTAGAAAAATTATTATACTTTATCTACAACATTTGATGTATCATGTTCGCAGATAGAGAAATGGAACTGGAATTCCTTGAGAGGAAGTGGAGAGAGGATAAACCTCAGTTAATTATACTCTACGGAAGAAGAAGAGTCGGTAAAACTACGCTCATTAAGAAGTTTCTTGAGGGGAAAAAGGGAATCTACACACTTTTAACCAGCGACTCCATGAAAGAGAATCTAAATGAAATAAAATACGCCTTTGCCAGACTTACGGGAAAGGACTACTTTAAAGACCTGAACGTGGGATTGACTGAGCTTTTCAGATACCTCGTGGCTGAGACCGGTAATAAGACCATTATAGCTCTTGATGAGTTTCAGTATTTGATCTCACTTCAAACAGGAATTTTAAGCATCTTCCAGAAGATCTGGGATGAGATTCTAAGCAATTCAAAGATATTCCTGATACTTTGTGGATCGAGTGTAGGAATGATGGAAAGTATCCTGGATTATACGAGCCCACTCTACGGAAGAAGAACAGGTCAATGGAAAGTAAATCCGTTTGATATAACCGGAATAGCCAGTATGTTCCCGGAAAAGAGCTTTGAAGAGCTGGTTAAAATTTATGCGGTCTTCGGAGGGACACCTTTTTACTTAGCCCAAGTTGATGAGAGGTTGAGTGTGGAGGAAAACATAAGAGAAAAGATTCTCAGAAAGGGTGAAATTCTTTACGAAGAACCGGAATTCCTTCTCAGAGAGGAACTCAGAGAACCGAGAGTTTACAAGCTCATTTTAAAATACATAGCCTTGGGATATACGACCTTAGGTGAGCTTGTTAGTGTTACGGGCCTGGATAGAGGTAACTTATCAAAATACATCGATGTCCTTGGGCGATTAGATGTTATCGGTTATGAACTGCCATACGGATACAAAAAGCGAGGCCATTACTACATCAAAGACAACTTCTTCAGCTTCTGGTTCCGCTACATATATCCTAATTTTGGAGATCTGGAGATCGGCAGGGTTGATGATGTTTATGGAAGAATACTAAACGATTTAAACACATACTACGGCAGAGCATTTGAGCGCTTAATTTTTGAAATGCTTAAACTTAAAATCCTTGACTTTGGGCAAAATAGCGTCTCAAAGTGGTGGCATAAGGAAGATGAAATAGATGTCCTAGCTTATAATGATGAAAAGATGTATTTCTTTGAGGTTAAGTGGAAAGATCTAAGTTTTAAAGACGCAAAAAGAATTCTGAAGGACTTAAAGAGAAAGTCAGAAATTGTGGATTTCAATGGAGATAGAGAATTCTACTTAATAGCTAAGAATATTGAAAATAAGGAAAAAATAAACGCTCTTGATTTGAAGGACCTGGAGAGAGTTATCAAAAACTCTAAGGGAGCTTAGCTGATAAGAGCGTCAGTAAACCACACCTTACCCAAGCAACATCTTCCCATATGTCTCCACAAGGTCAACAGCAGGTTATTTTTGTTCTACAAATGATCATCGATAAGACCAAAGCCAGCAGCAAAAACAGAGATCACAAAACAGCAGAGAAATCAAAGCTGCAACAAGCAGAGAACCAGCAGTATGTGGTGCAATAAAAATCTTATGCCAACAATTTCATATTCCATTGAACCTATTTTCTTTTTCGCGGCCTTCCTTATTTGGCCAATGAATCTGGGATTGAATCCCATGATTTTTCTTCTCAAAAACTGCTTCAATTTCCTCAACGCTCATCTTATCAGTTTAATAAATACGGACTGGACAATCTAGAGTTAACCCCTTATACTCCTCTTTATCCATCATACATTGTTCTTACAACTGCACAGACTCCAACAAGGATCAATCCTACTGCCAACACTTCCTTATCTGCTACGCCGTACAGATCAGCTCTATATTTAAACACGCCTATCCCAAACTTTTGGAAAGAAAGTGGCCACAACATCCTGTAACCATTAGATACAAGAGCATCCTCTAGCAAGTGCGCTGCAAAGCCCACACTTGCGAAGATGAAAGAATCTATAAAGCGAATACCGAGAGGATGAAGTAGAAATGAAACCGCCACAGCATACACGAGCAAGACGCCTAAGTTGTGAAAATCCCCATGATTTATTGGAGCACCATAAACCAGAACTGTAACTCCAATCTTCCTCAAAATGGCATCAGCGAATTATATCGACATCCAGAGCATAAGCACTCAAATGCTGATTCAGGAACTCTTCTCTCCAATAACCCTCACTTTTTCTGCTAAGAGTAAGAAATTGAATATTCAGAGTTTTTAGTAATTTGTTAACACCATAGAAAAATAGATAAATAAAACAAGCCCTAAAAAGCACTATGAAAAGAATAATCCAGTTCAGGATTTATATGGGGGAGAAGTACTATGTTGCTGAATGCATCGATCTGCCGATAGTGACCCAAGGAAAAACATTAGATGAAGTCGTAGAAAACATCAGAGAAGCAATTAGCCTTCATTTAGAAGGTGAAGACCTAGAGGAGTTGGAAATATCCCCGGATTTCTCAGTTTTAGTTAATCTGGAGCTCGAATATGCCAAAGCTTAGAGTTCTTAGCGGGAAAGAAGTTGTAAAAATACTTTCAAAGTTCGGGTTTGAAGTCGTATCTCAGAGAGGTAGTCATGTGAAGTTGAGAAGGGTTTTACCAGATAGAACAAAACAGACTTTAACCATACCTTTGCACGATGAACTTGATAAGGGAACACTAAAAGCTATAATCAGGCAAGCTTCGAGGTATATTCCAGAAGAAGAACTAAAACCTCACTTTTATAGATGAAAGTTTATTGTTATATCTGTAAATTAACATCATGAAACTCACTTTTAAGTATACGAGCTAAGATTGAAAGTTCACAGATCAAATTTCCCAAAATCTGAAAAATAGTTTACAGTAATAAGATTGCAGAACAATTTATAAACATTTGAGAGACATGGAGAAATATGTGTGAATTAACTTCAATCTTCGATTTTAACCTCCTAAAAAGCTCTGGATCGCACATAAACTCGTAATCTGAGACATTACCTTTGATAAACGTATATCTGCCATCATCTATATCACTCAGATTGTCTGGATTAGATCCATATTTCATGGCATCTACATTTATTATTTCAATATCTGGGTATTTGTTCAAAATGTATCTTATGAAGTTGCTTCCTATAAAGCCCAAACCACCTGTGACAAGTATTTTCATACAAATCACTCTCAACCTCATCTAAAGCTTTTTTAATTCTCTCTACGAATCTCTCGGAATATCTTATCGCACTCTCGGCCTCATCTTTTGTTGCCTTATAATAAACGTCATAGTCTGCTCTTTCCCTCATCTGCTTTTGCAATAATCTTCCCGTAAATTTCCTCTACAAATCCTTTATTAACGAATTCTAAACCTAACTTACTAACTACGCCTATATGAGTCTTCGGATGTATGTCTTTGATGCTCAAAAGTGCTTTTGCAGCATAAAACATTTAGTAGCTAGACCTATAGCACTGTTATACTTTTCATTTTCAAAAAGAATTTTTGCTGATTCAAGAGCTTCGTATGCCCTTTCCATATATCTTTCATGCTTTGGCATACATCAGCACACCATCTCTTAAAACACTTCTTATAAACCCAGTTCTCTCTCTGAATATGAGTTCGCAGTCTCTTGACATTACAATCGGTGATAGATAAACGCCATATCTCATAAAAATCGGAAAGCTAGTATCGATAGCCTCATCAAGCTCGATATCTCCAACTATCAAAATGTCTATGTCACTATCTTCCTTAGCTTTATCTCTTGCATACGAGCCAAAGACAATAATTTTCTCAATCTTTCCACCATATCTTTCTTTTAATTTGCGTACAAATTCGTTTAATGCTTCCCGTTTTTATTCATTGCCATAAGTTAAAACCGTTAAGCCTATTAATTTTTTCCTTAGAGGAAAATATCCGAATTATCTCCAACTATAAACCTGTATCCACTGGGTTTTGAATCGTTTTCATGTATCCTTACACCTTTGCCTATCAGACTCTCCACTATCTTACCGGCATTCATTATCTTGCTTCCTTCCATGATCACACCATCTTCCACCTCCGTACCCAGTCAAAGGAGTTAACTGCCTCGATAACCTGCTCCTTGTTTGGACCAACAACTATCCCTATATCCATAATGCCAGCTTCTATCACATCATCAATGGCATAAAATAAACTGGCTTGTTTGCAACAGGAATCCAGAAAGGATTAGAGTTCTCATCTCTTACCTCCTAAAAGTTAAAATTGAAAGAAATGCCTAATCGCATCAGCCCCGTCCATCACTGATCAGTTCAGACCTGACGCAATTTTTCTTTTTGCTATTAGGCTGTTTGATGTAAAAGTAGGCGTAAATGCAAAAACTATAACTGCCACCACCAAAGCAAGTGTTGTCCAGTAATTATCCGTCTGAATCAATCCTAACTGATATAATCCCAGCTAAACGGAAGCAGAAGCATCCACCTACATGCTTGAGCAACAACACCATAAAACCCGCTTCTCTCGAAAATGAGAGTCTTCCATTTTTGACTAATTCCTTCAATCATCTGTAAAGCATCTCTCGCTTTGCTCACAGAGACTCGTTTGCTTCTTCCATTTTTTGAAGTGAACAAGCCCTTTCAAAGTCCAGTCTGTTCCATCAGGACATCAATACGATCCAGTATCCTCGGGATTAAGATCTTGAGAGAGTTATCCATGGGAGCTGGTTTTTGAGTTCTTGAATTATTATCTCAAATTATCTCAAAATCCAATCCAGTTTCAACAAGCATTATTAAATCCTCAACATCCCTCACTCTTTCAATTGAAGCTTTTAAACAAGAAGATGTCTTCCTTTGAAACAAGATATATCTAATATCGTGAGATGAGAATTCTTGAACTCTAGCTCTCGCAACCATACTTTCGGATAAGCTTGTTGAGAATCCTCTCCACGAAAACATCGAGACTAAATTTTTCCAGTGGATGTTCATATCTGGCTGGTCTGACAGTCATTCTCGTTGGGAGTACAGTCTCCTGTAGATTGGGATTGTCTCAGCACCTTCTAAAAGATTGCAAAAGAGCTGTTCCCTGCTTAATACACCATCAGTCCTTTGTTACACTCTTGCACTAAGAGCCAGAATTCTACGCATTAATACATGATGCCAACCACTTCGAAACCTAAAAAAGCGTTAAAAGCCAAAATTTAAATGAAGCCACAGTCAAGCTGTTGTGTGGACTTGAGAAATGTAGTAGTGTCCATACACGCATCAAGAAGAGCTAATGAACGTGGAATCCCAGAAGAATTGATTAAAGCAGTAATCAACGAGCCACAAGAAACAGTAAATGTAAAATTTGGTAGAAAAGCTTCTTTTAAGGAATTTGGTGATTACTATATCGTTGTAATCTATGAAGACCACAAAGATGAAATAGTGGTTGTTACAGTAGTAAAGGTTGATAAGAAAAGGTTGAAAAGATATGGCTTCAGTAGAGTTTGATCCGGAAGTCAATGCAATGTACTTGAGGTTAAAGGAAGGGAAAGTAGCAAAATCCGAGCCGATTGCTGACAATATAGTGATTGATCTAGATAAAAACGACCAAGTAGTGGGTATAGAAATTCTGTTTCCCAAGCTTGATGCAAAAATGTCTGAAGTACTTTCCAATGTTATGAAAAAGGCGAGAGTAGAAGTTTAATTTTTTGAGCAGATCCTTTCTCGAGTTACTTTCATCTCTTTTCACCAAAATAGGCCCTGAAAGTTTCCTCTACCTCCCTTAGGGATGGATAAGGATACCCTCTAACCTCTCTACCCTCCAGAAGTCCCAGTAAATCCTTTACACTTACATCATATTTTTTGCCCAGTATTTTTTACCCAGCTCAAAAAACCTCCTTTCGCTTATTTTATCCCTGTGAGCTAACAGGAGAACCGCTGAGTATAAAATTGTCCTTGGACTGAAATCAATGAGCAGTGCATGCGTTACTATGTTCTCCAAAGAAAGCTCCTTAACTTTCTCAGAATAATAGTAGTGGTATTGTCCAGTTCCAATAAGTTCCAATCCAAAAAAACCTTTCAAATCCAGTCAGATGGAAGTTTCCAACATTTTTTCCCCTATACTCTCTTATCGACAAAATAAATTCTCCAACTCCATTCCATAATACAGCAGAATCCTGAGAAAACACAACCTATTTATTTCACCAAAACTATTTCCAATTGGTGGTTAGATTGGCAAAAGTCAAAATAGATAAATTTGGCAGAATTCTAATTCCAAAGGAAATCAGGAGCAGTCTAGGGATTAAAGAAAATACAGAGCTGGAGATTGAGGTAAAAGATGAAAAAATTTTGATAAACCTGCAGAATTCCAGCCTTGAAAGAAGAGTTGAGGAAGCAATAAGCTATCTGAAAAACAATGCTCCAAAACCCTTTGTCAGCTTTGAGGAGGTTGAAGAGAAGTGGTATTCAGCAGAATACAGCCTGAAAAAGATAGGGTTGAAGGAGTAGTTGATGTTGGATTGATAGTGATTGCACATTTTGAAAACCCGGCAAAGAATCATGCCCTCGAATTTTTAAGGAATGTTTTGTTGTGGAAAAAAAGATGTTTAATCCCTGTAACAGCTTTCCTTGGAGCGTATCATATTCTCACCAACTATCTGGGAGTTGAAAAGGTCTCTGCATGCGAGGCCTTGAAAAAGACTCTCGAAACGAGATCTCCAGCGCTCTATACTGACATGAATGTTGATCTGGCCATGGAATCCCTGACAAATGCAATGGGCTATAGAATAGAATCTTGGGACGGTTACATCGTTGCGATAGCCAAATCCAATTCTGCTCCCATAATTTATACGATAGATAAGAAAATGAAAAGAAGAGTAAAAGATTTGCATGCAGTTAACCCAATTCCTGAAGATGTTTTTAGAGAGTACAACGAATGGCTAAATAAACGTTGGTTAAATTTCATAAAAACATCACCTGAATTCTGAATTTTTATTTACCGTATAGCTATAAACTACAGCTGCCAATACTAACACAACCAACGTTATCCAGTAATTATCCGACTGAATCAACCCTAACTGATACTCCTCCCAGCTAAACGGGAACAGCATTAGCATACCACCACTCACATGCCCGAGCAGCATGTCCAGCATGTAATGTGTTGTAAAACCTGATGTCAGCAATAGAAATACTGTAAGATCATAAAAGAGCAGAGAAATCAGGGCTGCGGAAAGTAAGGAACCAACAGGAGTATGCAATGGAGCTATGAAATCCCATATCTCTATATTCATCAAATCAAAAATCAATCCAACTTTCACAATATCTGGTATTAAGGCACCAACCATAACTATTGCCGTGTTCTCTCTATTGAATATCCTAAATTTAATTCCTGAAACTCTGCACAAAATCCAGGCAAACAGAATATGAGCTAACCAATCAGGCATTTTTTCTCCTCCTGAACCTCATTTGCCTGAAATCAAAAGTCCAGTATTTGAAGAACACATAAGCAACTAGAGGTATGGCAATGGCAGAACGAATGAAAATCGAATAATAAGACCACTTCCTGTAAACTATTATCTTCTCTGGAGTTATCTCATCCTTCTGCAACAACCCCAGAACCTCCACCCTGTCTCCCTTCTCAACATCCAAGTCTGATAAAACCCTGATAACCCTGCTCTTGGATCCATGCTCAACAAGAATGTAGAATTCGTTACTGTTGACAACCACTCCACCAATAGAGACCTTACCAGTAACACCTTCAACAACTTCTTCATTCCCCGGATATTCTTCATGCAGCTCGTGATTCAGGTAGTGGTATGTGTTGAGCAACAGCAGAAGTGAAATGATTACAACTGCCAGAACCAACCTCCTCATCTCACCACTCCTTGGACTATCTACGAATTTATTCTATGTTGGACAGCTAAGCTTAAGCTGACTGATATATACTTATCACCTGTTATGCCCCAAACTTATGCCTTTCCATATCCATCCATTTCTTCATATATTCTTACAACCGCAAACTCCAACAAGAATCAATCTCTGCTGCCAGCACCCCCTCATCGGCTATATAAGTCAGACTTGTATTTAAACACATTAATTCCAAACTTTTAAAATGAAAGCAGCCACAGATTCTGTAACCATTAAAAACAAGACATCTGATTTAGGCATAAATCGGATTATGTTGCAAGTATTTCCCTGATAATCCTCTCTTCTATAGGTTTAAAATCCAGATATTCTATTAGCATATTCTCTATGAACCTGAATCTCACCTCCTCATTTTTGCTAAACAGAAGTTCACCCTTGATGGCCCTATACCCAAAGCTTAACGGTGCAGAATTCAGAATTTTAACATCAGCAGGCAGCCTTATATCTTTTTCAATCTCAACAGAAAGTTTCAGTTCATAATCCAAAAAATTCTTCACCTTTTCTTCATCAACGTAAACTGCAATATCAATATCCCTAAAGTGCATTTTATCGAAGCTACCGTGGAGATATGCAAATACGACCTCATCTTTTTTAAATAGAATTTTATTTATCTTTCTTTTAATATCTTCTTTGTTTATCGACATATCCTTTCATCTCTTTAATGAACTTCTCTAAATCTAAGATATCTTTTCGCATTATCTCATAAACTTTTCTGTCGTCTATTTTCCAGTAAATGTGTACAAGCATATTTCTAAACTTAGCCATATTGGCAAGTTTTTTCAGCCAAATCGTGTGAAATTATATTATGCATACCTAATATTATAAAGCAATCTGAATAGCTACTTGGAATCTCTTTAGCAACTCTTACAGGGCAAGTTGGCCCTTAACGACTCAGCAACGAATTAGATAACTCGATACAGCGTCGGAATACTGATAGACAGTATAACCGGATGGAATTGATTATTTGAAGATAAAAATATCAAAAAGGCAAAAAGATGGATTGAGCAGGTAAGAGATAAGTTGGTAAAGAAGGTGAGAGATGAATGATTTAACAGCGTTGTTTGGCATCAGGAGGCTATGAGATGGGAATGTTTGATACAATCTATTTTGATAAAGCATACACATGCCCGGTGTGCGGGAAAAAGATCTGTTCCGTCCAGACTAAGGCATTTGAGAATATGCTGGAGGACTTCCGTGTAGGAGATTGTGCTGGCCATGCAGAGGAGATTGAGATCGTGAAGGAAGAGTTATTCTGCAGCAACTGTTCAAAGAGTATCGGGAAGAGCGTTTATATCGTAGTATGCAGGGGCATTCTCCTTGGCATAACTGACACCCTGGAAGAAGCGAGGAAGCTTTTGAATGACCTGAATTTGGAGAAGCTCATCTTTTTGTATCATGACCTCTATCGCAGGTACATCAGAGAGCGAAACGAGAAACGTTCCTACGAAAAGTTCTTGGAGGATCTTCGGAGATGGTATGGGGAAAGGTTACATGAAATGCCGGAAACTACCACCAAAGTCTGGTTTATCTGGAATTTAAGGCATCTTAAAGGTGCTGTAAATCCTGTAGAATCGATTGAAAGATTTATAACCTACAAGAGGATGATAAAGGCGTTAGATGAGCTTTGGAAAGAGGGATATGGAGTCCTTGATATTTACTATCCTGAAGAGGTGGCTCCGGGGGAAGAGGAATGGTCAATTGATATCTATCAAGATGAGCTCAATGAACGCTGCCACCTGAATTGGACCTGGACGGTAATAAGCAAGAAGCAGTTAGAAATAGATGGTGAGAATGAAGATGAACTGCCAGAGTGGGTGATTGTGGTTGAAGAACCATTCTCAGAAGAGGTGGTTTGTAAGACCATAGAAAAGTGGTTACAGAGTAGAGGTTATGAATTCAAGGTGAGGATGATATCACTTGAGCAGGCAAGAGGCTCTGGACTGATTAAAAAGTTAAGGGAGATCAGGTCAGAAGAGAGTGAAACTGTTCCCGTAGATGGTGCGATGAGGGAGTTGGAAAGAGAAAAAAAAGAGAAGACTGGCAGATTTCATAGATGCAAAGATAGGCAGGAAAAAGGTTTTTTACTATGATGGTTTTTACGGTTCTCTCATTGCCGATGTTGAATCTGGCAGGTTGCTGGGCAAGATTGAAGGGATAGATGAGGACATTGTTTATGAAGGGATGACGGTAAAGGAATGTGAGCAGAAATTCAGAGAAGCGGTGTCCCGGTACAAAGGGAAACAATAATCGTGGTGATACTCTATATCTTAAAGAAAATACGGTAATTATGAGAGTGAAGATGGCAAGGCTCTTTTCCAGCTTTTTAACAGATCCACACATTGAAGACCTGTTTTTAAATCATACTTCCCCTATGAGCCCTAACCTGTAAAATCAGTTCACAGGGTTGATTCATATCTCCATATCAGATCAAAGTACTTCTTCATCCCCGCTACAAGACTCGGGTTCTCTGTTACAGCCGCATCCCTCAGATACAGCGGAGTTTCTGGATCCTCAACAACAAAGATGGCCTTTCCGGTCTTGTATTCGTAGCTTGGGTCGACTATCGTACCCCTCAATGGCAGAATGGTTTTGCTCAGCCTTATTTCACCACCCACCTCTCTCCTTACAAGCCTCAAAATCTCTTCCTGCACCTTTCTACTTGAATCGCTGAGAAACTCGCTGCCCAGAAGAAGCACTTTCACTTTAACTTCCCTCTTTGATGCATCAATCAGCTCCCTCCTAACCTTCGGATAGTACTCAAAGCTCCTCGAGATTATGTTGATCTCTCTCCTCGCCTCCTGGTAGAGCAACCTTGTTTCCCTCTCCGATGGCTCGCCAACATGTATAACTCTGATCAGCTCCCTGGCCCTAACTTCAGAGGGGGAATAGAACTCCTTCAGCATCTCAAGCAAATTCCCCCCAATCTCCTCAACGATCCTGAGCCTCTTTGTATAGTCGAGGAGTATGTTGTACTTGAGCCTCTCAACTATTTTCTCCGGTGGTTTTGGCCTGTATTTGGCAGGTCTTCCCGGTTTCTTATCAACAAAACCCATGTCGACGAGATGATCAAGCACAGAATATACCTTGGCCCTTGGAACGCCACTGAGCTCGCTGATATCCGAAGCTTTGGCCTCTCCGTGTCTGATAAGTGAGAAGAGAACCTTGGCCTGATACATGCTCAACCCGAGATTCTCGAATATCTGTTCGATGTCCATCATCACACTCAACCACAACAAATTTAAAAAATCTTGTTATACTTAATGTTACCACTGATGGTGATAACACAGGTGATAAAATGATACTGATAACAGGAGCAGACGGATATATGGGATGGCCCACGTCACTTCGAGTGGCGAAGGAATTCCCGGATGAGAGAATCATCGGTATAGACAACCTTGGAAGACGAAGATGGGTTGAAGAAGTCGGATCGACAAGCATGATCCCCATCGCAACGATGGAAGAAAGGGTGAAGAGAGCGCATGAGCTGAGATTCAACAACATCAGTTTCATAAGGGGAGATCTAACCGACAAAAACTTTGTCAGGACGGTTATAAGAATGTTCAAGCCAGACGTCGTTTTACATCTTGCAGCTCAACCCTCCGCCCCTTACTCCCACATAAACCTGGACAAAGCAAATTATACGCAAAAAAATAATGTCCTTGGCACTTTGAATCTTCTCTGGGCATTGAGGGAGGAAAACCTGACAAATACTCACTTCATAGAAACAACCACAACCGGAATTTATGGAGCACCAAACCTCCATATTCCTGAGGGCTTTATGGAGGTTTCCGATAGAGAAGGAAACAAAGACATCTTACCCTTCCCGAACATAGCATCAAGCTTCTACCACGTAACAAAGGGTTTTGATGCCGTAAACATGTGGTTGATGAACATGCAAACGGGCATGCCATGCACCGACATCAGAACGAGCATAGTGTACGGAACTGACACGGAAGAAACAAGGCTTGATGCTGAACTCTCAACCCGTTTCGACATCGACTTCTACTTCGGCACTTTATTCAACAGATGGGTTGCGATGATAATCGCCAGCCATCCTCTAACAGTTTACGGCTCCGGCAACCAGATCAAGCCCTTCATAAGCCTGGAAGATGCATGCCAGAGCTTTGTTAACATAATACGAGAGGGAAATGATGGAGAATACAGAGTGTACAATCAGCTCGTTGAATACGTCAGAATAAAGGATCTGGCTGAAGAGTTGAATAAAGCCGCTGAAGAGGTGCTGGGCAGAAGCCCTGGAGTAAGCTATATACCCAATCCCAGGAAGGAAAAGGAAGAGAGCGAATATAAATTTGATAACTCTAAATTCCTCAAAATTCTGGGCAAACCCAAACATAAAAGGATGGCCGAAACCCTGCCAGAGGTCGTAAACAAACTTCAAAAACATTCTGATACGATAAACGCCTACAAAGACGTGTTCATACCCAGGGTGGTAAAGTGATACTCGTAACGGGGGCTGCTGGCTACATAGGTGGACATCTGATAAATAAACTTCTGGAAGATGAGAGATTTGCGGATTATGAGATACTGGGAATAGACAACTTCTTCGTGGGCAACAAAGAAAACTACGAACTGATCAAGAAAGATAGAAGAGTAAAGCTGATGTATGGTGACATATGTGACAGGGATTTTATCAAAGACATGCTGAAGGATGTCGAAATAATATACCATCTGGCTGCAATATCCGGTGTGGTTCAGTGCAATAAAAATCCAGAGCTTGCATTTAAAGTGAATGTGGAAGGAACTCTGAATCTGCTTGAACACAGTAACGTTGAGTACTTCATATATCCTTCAAGCGCGGCAGTTTATGGAGAGATCAACGCAGATCTGGCAAGAGAGGATATGCCCACAAACCCGCTAAACAACTATGGAGCTATGAAGGTGAGCTGTGAAGCATTATGCAAAGCCTACTACAACGTCCATGGTATCGGAACTGTAATCTTCAGATTTACGAATATATATGGGGTTGGAACCTATCCGAAATGGAGGACTGTTGTAACCAATTTTGTCAGGAGGGCTTTAACAAATGAGCCACTGGTCATACACGGAAGTGGTGAGCAGAAGAGGGATTTCATACACATAGATGACGTCGTCGAGTTATACAGGCTTGCAATAAGTCCCAAAGCCAGAGGTAAGATCTTCAACGCCGGAAGCGGTTATGTTGCCAGCGTTAAAGAGCTCGCTGATATCGTGATAGAGGTGTCGAGGAGCAGAGGCATCGAAAGCAAGGTGTCCTTTGAAGGGGCAAGGGAATCAAAGGAGAGAACTTTCGCATATGACGTCAGCAGGGTGAGAGAGGTGCTGGGCTTCAATCCCGGATACGACATAAGGAGTGGCGTTGAGAAGACCTTCATCGATGTTGAAAAGATACTGAAAACTGGTTTTAGGGAATACCAGAAAGATCCTGCACTTTGATAAAATGATCCTGCTAACTGGTGGAAACGGCTACATTGGAACAGCAATCTCCAGCATCCTGATGCAGCAAGGCGAGAAATTCAGGGTTATGGATAACCTGTCTGGATCTGACCCCCTTAACCTTCTTCATCTGGATCATGTGGACTTCTTCTGGGGAGATATCCGTAAGCGGGAAGATCTGAAGTATGCATTTGAAGATATAGATGCGGTAATCCACCTTGCGGCAAAATTGCCCGCAACACCAGGCATGCTTGATGAAGTTAAAAGCGAGGTTGAAGACGTCAACTACCACGGCACCCTGAATGTGTTAGAGGAGGCAAGAAAAAGAGATGCGAAGGTTCTTTTCGCATCCACATGCAACATATATGGCATAGGCACAAATCTGAGGGAAGAGGATAGCGTAAAACCGCTCAATCCGTACTCTCAGTCCAAATTAAAAGCCGAAAGAGCATGCATGGACTACCACGAGAAATATGGGCTAAACGTCAAGATCCTCAGACTGGCTTCAGTGTACGGATACAGTCCCGGAGTCAGGTTCAATCTTGTCGTCAACTACTTTGTTCTGAGAGCTCTGCTGGGTTATGAGCTGACCGTTTTTGGCGATGGTGAGAACTGGAGACCCTTCATCCACGTAAAGGATGCTGCGAGATCCTTCCTCTTTTTAATGGAAAACGGGAAAGATGGAATATACAATGTTGGTGGAAAAAATCTGAGAATAAGAGATGTTGCAGAAATCGTCAGGAACTCAGTAAACCCTGAAATCAACATAGAATTCATTAAGGAAATAAAACCCGAATTCAGCTACAGTGTAAACTTCGATAAGATATCTGAAACAGGATTCAAGCCCGAATATGATTTCAGAGATGGATTGCTGGACCTTGCTGAAAGGTTGAAAAAGCTAAGAAGTCATCGGAATAATATCGGATAATTGAAGGCTCTTTACAACAGCTCACAGACAGCTATTAAAAATATCTTGAGGTTGTTGCGGGGCAAGTTCTCTCGGTGAGGTGGCTCACACATGGGTTACATTCCAAACTCTTCACACATGGGTTACATTCCAAACTCTTCACTCACCATTCCCCAAAAATCTCCTCCAGGTCTGTTTTTAAATCAGTCCTGGGTTCAAATCCCAGTTTTCTTGCCTTTGATATATCTGCACAGCTCCTCCTTATGTCTCCTGGCCTGGGCTCATTGAACACCGGCTTACCATCCATCCCACCGATCCCCATCACGATCTCAGCTAAATCCGCGATGGACGTCTCTTTTCCGGTTCCAACATTATAGACTTCTCCATTTTTCCCTTTCTTTATCGCGATCTCAATAAAGTCCACCACATCTCTGACGTGAACAAAATCCCTCGTCTGCTCACCATCTCCGTAAATCACAGGAGCATGCTTCTGCTTAACCCTGGCAATGAATTTGGCTATAACGCCTGAATACGGATTATTAGGATCCATTCTTGCTGAAAAAACGTTGAACGGTCTGACAATAGTGGTATGAACCCCTTCCGCAAAGACTCTACAATAGTGCTCGCCAGTAAGCTTGCTCACACCATATGGTGATATAGGGTTCTTGGGATGTTCCTCATCAACCGGAACATATTGAGGATTTCCGTAAACGGCTGCCGATGAAATGTAGACGAATTTGCTTAAACCAGCCTCAGAACAAGCCTTCAACAGGTTGATCGTGGCGATTATGTTGTTTTCGGCATCATAAACAGGATCGTTCCAGCTGTTCTCCACCGAGACCTGGGCTGCCAGATGTATGGCGACATCCACATCTTTAACCACATCCCTCACAAATTCGTAATCCCTTAAATCACCCACCACAACCAGATCCCTCAAATCTCTGATCGAGCATGGTTTTAAATCCACTCCAGTAACCTCGCGGTCTGCAAATCTCTCCAGAACATATGATCCGATCTGCCCTGATGCACCGGTAACCAGAACTTTCATATTTCAATCTCTCCCCAATCTCAAGTATCCAAGCTCCTCAGCTTTCTTCAAGACAGCCTCGACCTCCTCCTCGACACTCATCTTATCTGTATCCAGAACGACCTCTGGATTCTCCGGTTCCTCATAGACGCCATCATATCCTGTCAATCCCTTGATCTCTCCTTTGATGGCTTTAGCGTACAGTCCTTTGGGATCCCTCTTAATCCTCACCTCAAGTGGGCATTTCAGATAAACTTCCATGAAATTCTTTATCTCCTTTCTTGCATACTCTCTTGAGGCTCTATAGGGGGAGATAATGGAAACTATTGTGACAACTCCGTTATCTGCAAGCAGCTTTGCCATCTGAACAACAACTCTATTGTGCATTACCCTCTCCTTTTCACTGAAGCCCAGGTCAGGATAGAGTTTGCTCCTTATCCCATCCCCATCAAGAATCTCAACATTCAGTCCGATCTCTCTCAGCTTTCTCTCCAGAGCCTCAGCTAACGTTGTCTTTCCAACCCCGCTCGGGCCGGCAATCCATATTACAAAGCTCATATCAGGCTTACACCTCTCAACGAAGCATTCACTCCGAGAAGCTTAAGAATTGTCGGAGCGAAATCATAAATTGTCGAATCTACAATCCTGCTCTCATCCATTCCTGGCAGATGTAACGCAAAAACTCCATATTCGGAGTGGACAGCATCATCCGGGCCAGTGTCGTTCTCCTCCAGATAGTTCGATGGATGTCCCAGGGTGCCGGCTGCTCTCCAGTACAGATCATCGAAGTAAACCATCATATCCGGCCTATCTCCATTTGCAATCGGATAAATATCTTCAGGGTAGAACACCTTGGTATCCCATTTTTCTCCGTTCGGACCTCTGATCGATTTAATTGCGTCAGCAACCTCATCTCTCACCCGCTCATATTCCGATTGGTTGATCACTCCGTGTGGCTCCCTCCCCTTGACGTTCAGAAATATTCTGGAGTAGTAACCTCCCCAGGCCCACGCAATCGTCTCATCCCATTTAACATCAAGCTCTTCAAATCTGATCTGCTTTCCAGAACTGAGGATATCAGCGTTTCTCACTTTAAGCAGACCCTCCTCAATAAGCCATTGATTGATCGCAAAAGCTCCCCTCATCCTCTTCACACCGTGATCTGAGACAATCGCAATGGCTGTATCATCATCAATCAACTCAAGTGTTTTGCCTATTTCCCTGTCGAGCAATCTGTAGTAATCTCTGATTACATTCCTGTATTTACTGTCTGGCTCATGCAAGTGATGCCCCTCGTCAAAATACTTCCAGAACGCATGATGTATTCTATCCAGCCCGATTTCAACGAACTGGAAATAATGCCACTCTTTCTCCTGCAAAAGATATCTTATGACTTCAAATCTCTTTTCAGTCATCTCCCATACTTCTTCGATAACTTTATCCCTCTCATCCTTTCTGAAGACGACATCAAAAATATATTCTCCGGCAACATTTTCTATTTCGGATTTCAGTTCTGCAGGATGAGTGTAATTGACTGAGGAATCGGGAGTTATAAAGCAGCTAACAAGCCATCCATTGATCTTCTTTGGCGGGTATGATGGTGGAACCCCAACCAAAACGGATTTCTTTGGGGATATATAGTCCCATACAGCCTTCTCTTTGGCCATGAGGCTGTGGGCTATCCATATATCATTATACGTGTTGCTTTTTCTGTGCCTGAAACCATACAATCCAAGCTCACCCGGGGTTTTGCCCGTCGCCATGCACATCCAGGCCGGGATCGTTATTGCCGGGATGCAACTCTTCATCGCTCCGTAAATTGAATTCTCGAGAAGCCGTTTTATATTTGGAAGATCATTAATGAACTCTTTAAATAGCAATTCTGGCGGTGCAGAATCCAAACCCATCACGAAAACTTTCATATCTTCTCCTCCAGTATTAATAAAGCCTTTTCAACCTCATCTGGTTTGCATATCATGCCCAAAACATCGTTTTTTCCTCCAGCATTGAACTTAGACTTCAATTCCTGAATCAGTTCAGGGATGTTATATCTGTCAGGATTTCTAACCCTGAAATAAATCTGAGCAAGGCCATTAAAATCTCTGTTGATAACAAGCGCGGCATCATAGCCGAGCTCCCAAACAGCTTTTCTCGCAACAATTGAAATTACATTAAAATTGCTATCAAACTCAATCAAAGCCCTGTTATCTCTAACCTCGATCTCAGATAAAGCCTCTTTTACAGCATCCTCAATAACTTCAAGATTTCTTAACCAGCTATCCTTCTGCAGAAGCTCTTCTGGCTTTGCATTCATGACCTCCACCACAGCCCTCTCCACACCATTCTGATCCATGATTATGTAGTTTGTATCTATCAGACGGGACAGTTTTATTGCATCATTTTTTGATAACCCTGCTTTTTTTAGCAGCCTTTCAACCTCAGAGCCTATATCCCAGCTGAACAGCTTGGTGCCAGCATCCCCAACAGCACCCAGGGCGGAGAGATGGTTCCAGATTCCAAAATGGCTTGAGACCACCCATGAGGCCGAAGGAAACTCATGCTGGGTGAAACCCTTCAGAACAGGATTGATATGCTCTATATTTTCTCTGTTGATACTGTCCTGCAGATGATGATCGAAATATAAAGTTGGCCTCTTTATCTTTCTAACGTCTCTCAGATTCAAATCTGCAACAAACACCCTTTCAGCTCTCTCTACCTCTTTCCACACTCTCTCATCAAAGGAAAAATTCCCGATTTTTGGAGAGATATTTCTCCATCCATCCACAATTGAGGCGATCAGGGCTGCGGAGCAGATTCCGTCAGTATCCCAGTGATGTATTATCAGGTTCATGCTGACTGAATTCGATCAGCTCTCGAATAAGCTAATCGAGTAAGTTAATCTAATCGAGGTATCCCAAGGCTCTTAGCCTCTCCTTGACCTTTTCTTCCTCTTCCTCTGTAAAAACCTCTTCTTTTTCTTCCTCTTCCAGGCTTGCGAGAACCTCCCTCAGAACGTAAGTCACGTAGTCAGAAACTGAAGTGAAGCCAGTCCCCTCAATCCTCTTCTTTATTTTCTCATAAAGCTGTATGGGAATACTTACAGTTGTGTGTTTTCTCTCACTTTCCATACTTATCCCTCCTTTTAATGATATTTAATTAAATGTCATGTTTAAAAGAATTTTGATTGGAGAAGTTTCAGGGAGTTTTGATGACTCATAAAACCTGGACGAAGAAGATCACCGCATTTATGCAGGGGATTCGCCTTCTTATCTCCTTTACTCTCCACTCTAAAATTAAATACGTAAATAAAAAAATTAAACGCTAAATTAGGATTTCAGCTCTCCTGAAGCTCGCTTAATACAGTCTCGATCTCCTGAAGCTCATTAAATATGGTTTCGATCTCCTGAAGATCCTGCGTCATGTTCTGAAGTTCCTGATCTTCTTCTATCTGCTGTGTTTGCTGGACTATCGGTTGTGTTGTCTGAACCGGTTCAGGACTTTTCATTTGTTCCGTGACCTGCTCCGAACACCCCATCAGAAATATGGAAGTGAGGAGGAGAGCGACCAATCCTCTCTTCATGACTGCTCACCCAGTACAACAGTTTCACCACCGTTTTCATCGCTGTATTCTATTTTTTCGCTCATTCTCTCTGATGGTAGCATTTTAACCCTGTAATATCCTTCACCATTAAGCAATGCACTTCCGCTGCCTTTGACAAAGAGTTTGATATCGCTACCTTCTATTCTTACATATATCTTCTCTCCTCTGATAACAGCCTTACCTTCTCCGCTCACAATTGCTGTGCCACCCTCAACACTCTGGTTGCCAAACCCTACACTCGTGACCAATGCACCGTCTGGCTGAACGAAAATCGTTCCGTTCCCTCTGACAACAATAATACCACTGCCCACGAATTCGATGCTGCCGTTGCCCGAAACGAAGAGCTCTCCAGTCTGGTTACCAAAGAATATCTGCCCCTGCTTGAGTCTCATCAGCTTTTTGAGTTCTATACTAATCATTTTGATATCTTTGAAGGAATCTTTAATGAGCCTGTTACACTCTTTAATAGCCTCACGAGCCCCTTCAGAATCGCCCAATTCAACCAGTTCCTTTGCCCCTTCAAGTTTCGCTTCAGCCTGTTCGATTTTCGCGATATAGTTGCTGAGTATGGCTTCAAGTTTTGATGTGTCAATACCTTCACTCTTAAGCTCTGCAATTCTCTCCTCAAGCCTTATTTCGAGCTGTTTAGCCCTTTCCACAATGTTTTCATGCTCTGATATGGCTACGCTGAATGCGACCATTCTCATTTCATCCCTGAGATCTCTCCACTCCTCATTGATCTCCTTAGCGATACTTCTAAGCTCTTCTGGAGATGAACTGCTATTGATTTTCTCCTTCATCTCTCCAATTTTTGCTAAAATCGAGTTCACTTTCTCAAGGACTCTCTCCTGTTCTTCTGGTGGCATCTGTCCTACATACTCCTTAATAACCTCCAGCCATTTTTCAATCATTCCAACTCCAAAGACCATGTACCTCTTTGACAGATCAAAGCCTGCACCACCAGCCTTTTTTGATTTCATTAGCTCTTTTCTTGTATTTTCAAATCTCTCTTTCATAAATTCATATCTCTCTTTAGTATTCTTGATTGCCTTGCTTCGTTCCACCATCTTCTTATGTACTTCTTTCACCCTTTCTTTTACTTGCTCTCTCATCTCCTTAGCCTGTTCTCTCATCTCTTTGGCTTGCTCTCTCATCTCCTTAGCTCTCTCCTTTGCCCCTTTTGCCATCATACCAGTACCCATTCCAGCGCCAATCCCATCATCAGTCATACCAGTACCCATATCAGCATCCATCCCATCATTATCCATTCCACTTTCGACCCTGGAAATGAGAATCATGACCTCGCTGACTATCTCACGGCATCTATTGATGGCAAGGTTAGCCTCATACAAAAGTTCCTGCCCTTTCTCATCATTGCCAGCTTTGAACTCCTCTTTTGCCTCCATTAGCTTCTCCTTTGCCTCTTCTATATTTTCTTTCAGTTCATCGATTCTCTCCTGCAGTTCAGTCACGTCTATACCTTCAGACTGGAGGGAAGCTATCTTTTCAGTTATCTCTTGTATTCTCTGCTCCTCGTTGCTGATGATAGCTTCAACCTCACTCACATTCAGCGATGTTATATTGTCATCCACATTACCATGCATTGCATTCTCCGGGTACATTGTATATCCCTCACCCGGATACACTGCATCATCCGCCGATGTGATCGCTGACAGTAATACGACAACCACAGCCATTAGGCTGACCGCTCCAAGAATCCTCTTTTTCAGGTTCATTATCATTCACCTCAATTGAATGTTTTACCATATTACATTTAACCATACTTTCGACCAGGATAACAAATAATCGTCTCTAATACTTTAAAATACTTTACAATCTTTTAAATAGCTTTATTTATTGTAAAAGAGCTTGATCCAACCTTTACAGCATTATCCATGCACGTACTCTCCATAACTGATTTAAATAATCGGACTTTTTAAGGCATCATTCTATGTGTTTGCGGGCATCGGGAAGATTTTGATCGCTTGAACAAAAATTCCACTTAATCTGTTCCCTGATTAAAATCATCTAACAACGATATTCAAATTCAAACTCTGGATTTTCCCTTCTACGGCATCCATAATCCTATTTTCAGCCTCGGTTCCTGTATAGTCCTTCATCTTTTCAGGTTTGGATGGTAGTGGTGGAATATCATCCTTGAACAGCAAAAACCAGAGCTTGTATCTCCCGGCTTTATCGATGGAGAAGGTATAGGGTATTTCCCACTGTGGAGTCCAGTTACCCTCAATGTTTACATCTGTATGGTCGAGTGTAACGTTAAACCTGTCGAAGAAGTACATACGATGAATTACGGTTCTGTTGTTCTCGTAAGTGGCTTTGACAAGCCAGAGTTCGACCGTGTAGTTGACAGTTCTGTATTCGTGATTTGCTATACCTATTATTATCGTGGCATTCTGCCCGACTCTCAAATTCGTTGGATAGTCAGCAGCTTTGCCTTTTTCGCCAAGGATGTAGAATTCGGTAAACTTCTCACCCTGCTTTGGAGTTACGATGATGTATATCAGGGTGACGATCGATGCAATAATTGAAATAATCAGAACGACCGTCAGAATTCTATCCAACTTGCTCATCTCTTCCCAGCCAAATTTCACTTCAATCCTGGGGATAAAGGGATCTCTTGCTTCAAATCTTCTGTATACTGCAAGCAATGAGAAAACGAAGTTAAGGGATGTCAGACTGAGCAGAATTGGGGTCAATCTTATTCCGAAGGGCGTATAGTTCAAGGCTAAACCTGTGAGTGGGGTTATTGCAATGCTCAGTCCAAAAGAGAGAGCAACTCTTTCTATTCCATCCAGATCCCTCTTTTCAGGAAAGAGGAAGGATATGAGGGAATAACCAGGAAAGAACAGGATGAAAGGCAATCCTATTACTTTTCTGAATATGCTTTCAGGGAACACATATATTATCAGAATAAGGAAAATTGAAAGGGTGATAATTGCAAGCAGATCCCATATGCGTGACAGTTTTTTCATCATCGCAATCTCAGCCTCCGACCCATGAACATGAGTTTGAATGGCATTATATCCATTAATTCACCTTTTTGAATTCTAAAGTGAATTACCGGGTTTGTAATTCACCTACCGGGTTTGTAATGCACTCACCTTATAGCCAGCCCATTAATCAAAGTTTCTGTTATGATGGTAGGATTTGATGGTAAGTGGATGACAGTTCCAGACGCATTTAGATTTTTCTGAAAAGTTTATCTCGCATGAAGCTCAATCCCTCTGTTCCCGTATTCATACAGCTTTTTCAATCTCAGCATCAAAAACCACCTTAATGACTTTGCTTAAGCCTTAATGACTTTGCTTAATCATGGAAATTGTAAGTTGGTGGTTAACTCAACACCTCCATGATCTTCTTTGCAACTATCACGAGAAAGATGAAGAGCAGAAAGTATATGGCAGGCCTCAATCCCTGCCTCGTTTCAGGATTTATGAAATTGCCAGCAACCTCTGCAACGATCAAAAGGCCGATGAGCATTAGCGTCACGTAAACGTCAACCGCTTTCACCAGTAATGAGGAGATAACAACCCATATTGCCAGGGTTAAAATCACTGCATCGTCTACATCCACCTGTCAATCCCTCCAATTCTCCTTGCAGAAATCTCAATAAACCCATCTTTAAATTTAAAACTCTCGACTATTATTAATTCCTGCAGGCTTTTGGCAATTGCACGCAGGATCGAGCTGCAAATAGGACAGGCTATTTGCTCACAGGCTGTCGAGCACGTATTCACCCTCACGCCATCCACATACACCTTTATCATGTCTTCGCTCTCTTCAACCGTCACAGATTTTGCCAGGCCAAGTGATCTCAAGACAGCTGAAGCACTCTCAACAACATTTAACCCAGCATTCGTGAAATCCATTTCAGAGTAGCTTTCATATTCATTCATCAGCTCTCTTCCAAGTGGTATCAAAAGCAGGCCCATCTCCCTTTCCCTGCCAACGTCTGTGATAAACATTGTATTGTTATCGAGTTTAGCCAAGTCGATATCGAAATCTTCGTGTAGTGGTATGAAAACCCCACCATCAGGCAAATTGTTGTATGGTGGAAGGAATACAGCTTTATTCTTTAACTCCAGCGCATCAACGATATCCCTGGTAAGCTTGTGGTATGGCTGAACCACAGCCTTAAAGGCATCATACTTTATGTAATCTGAAGTTGAGAATGTTAAAACAACAACTCCCAAAAACACCCCACCTATTCCGGCATTTATCATACTCTGGTTTCCATCCATAGCACCTTTGAAGGTAAGCACCGAACCAATTACAATCAATACAACTCCAGCGATGTATTTGCTTTTCATTGAAACCGATAATTATCAAAACTTTAAATACCATTTGCTTTATTGGGTAAAACAATGCGAAAAATCTTGATCTTAATCCTGCTCATAATTCTTATCCCTCCTGTTACAGGAGTCAGGCATGAGGTATATTCTGAAGCTAAGTATAGTGATGAAGGTATCTGGCAGCATTTCTCAAACATTCTGAAAGATGCTGAAAACTGCCTGGATAACTTTCTGGAAGAAAGTCCAAGTGCTATAAATCTCTCGGTCTCCCTTGAACACAAAGTTAAGCTTACAGATGAGGAGAGCAGGTTCTATGCTGCTAAAGGGGTTAAAAGCAATGTATCCCTGGTAGTAAAACCATTTGTTCCCCTGTCGAGCGGGATTAAAAAACTGAGCCAATATCAGTCAATTTTTTTGAAAAATATTGAACTCCTTTCTGAAAATGAGGGAGATTACACTGCTTATACGAATGCAAGAACAGCTGTTATCAGCATGAAACTATCCGCGGATGCAATAAACGAATCTTTATATGTGATCGAGAAAGTAGAGCTGTGGAATGGGACGTCAAAGCTCTATTTTGATGTATCTGAGCTTAAATCCAAGCTAAAAGACGTTTATGACCTGATAGCCTATTATGAAAGCTTGCTGACGAAATTTGAGTTTGAAGAGGAGATGGAAGAGATCCTTGTAGTGGCAGTTTCGGACAACAATCCGTTTCTGTATCAGGAGATAAAGATATACGTATATGCTAAAAACGTTATTCCCACTGCACTGTTCATAGACGATATTGAATATGATATTGAAGGCAACCTTGAAGGCAACCTGAAAAGGCATAGCTTTGATGAAATTGGTGAACATACAATTTATGCTGAAGGAATAGGTGGAGAAAAAATCGTAAAATCCAATGTTGTGAAGGTGTATGTGAATAAAATACCAACCAACATCGTTTTATCGTCAAAATCTGCAGCATTTTTAAAGGAAAATGTTGAAGTAACTGGCTTTCTGTCAGATTATTACGGCAATCCACTACAGACAAAAGTAACGGTAAAGGTAGATGGCGGGGAAGAGGAATTGGGAACGCATGGGGGATTTTTTAACTTCAACGTTACAAAAAGCTCTGAAGGTTTTCTGCACATTTCGACCTTCTATGCTGGAAACGAAACCTACGAAAGCTCTACTGCGAACACGTCAATTTTCTTCTCAAGATTTCCGACTTCTCTTTATATCGAAGCCAATAAAACACATGTTAACGTCAATGAAACTATAAGCTTTGCCGGCAGGATTTATGGAGTAGACTATACCATACCAATCCACATATTCGTCAATTCTACTGATATAAAAGCACTGAATTCAACAAAGGAATTCTATTTCGATCTAAACTTCTCAAATCCGGGAACGTATGAAGTGTATGCTTATTTTCCTGGAAATTCGCTACACAAACCTGCAGAATCAAACAGGATTGAAATTGTAGTAGAATTGAGTAGCCAGGGAATGGTAAAAACAATATCAGATAAGATCTCTAAAAACCCGCTGGTAAAAACAATATCAGATAAGATCTCTAAAAACTTCCCATATTATTTTTTGTTAGTCATCGTTGTTGCAATTCTGGTCTTCGTTTATGCCCGCTATTTAAGGAAGAAAGCTTTAAGGAAGGAAGTGGAACTAAAGGTTGAGCATACTGAAGATGTAATGGAGATAGTGGAAGATATAGAAGAAGAAAAGGAGGAAGTAAAAGAGGAAATAATAAAAGTCAGTAGGACGTTGAAGCTTCCAGAAAGTGTTGAAGAAGCTTATAGGAGACTCTTCAATACTCTTGTTGGCAAATACAACCTCAAAAAGAGCTTAACACCGAGGGAACTCTTAAAATCGCTTAGAAGCGAGCCCTTTGCTGAAAAGTTAAAGTTTGCTACAAAACTCCACGAAAAAGCAGTATATAGTAACATAAAGCTTAAAGATGAGGAAAGAGAAATGTACTTCAGATTGATTACCGAAATCCTGGAAGATTTGAGGAGATAAAATGAGGGTGATATATGGATTTCTGGCCTTCATCGGGATTCTTTTTCTTATTCTTCCCCTTGCCGTCCCTGTAATAAAAACCTCTGCTGAATTTAGTATGTTCAACACGAACTGGAATGGCTGTTCTGAATTTGCAAAGCTTTTAGCTGGAAAAGGGAAGATAATTCCTGTTATGTACTCCTACAATTCTGTTAAATTGGGCGAGCTTGATGGTTTTTTGATCATAATTGGGCCTAATGTGGGCTTTTCATCAATTGAAGCTGAAGAGGTTAGCAGTTTCCTTGAAAAGGGTGGAACTCTCTTTATAGCTGATGATTTTGGGACAGCAAATGATCTGCTGGAAAAGCTTGGTGTAAAGGCGAGGTTCTCCAATCAGCCTTTAAAGGATATTTTTTACAGTAAGAGGTCAGAATTTCCAGTCGTGGTTAGGATAGAAGATCCTGAGCTTGCCGCTGGAGTCGAAAAACTCACACTCAACATACCATCAGTAATAGCAGGTGTTGAAGGAGAGATATTCTCAAGCAAGGTAAGTATTGTTGGCAGGAGCATGAGAAGTTATCCCGTTCTTGCCGAGATTAAATACGGAAAGGGTAAAATAATAATGCTTTCCGATCCAAGCATCCTGATAAATGATATGTTTGAAGAAAACAAGCAATTCATAGAAAATCTTGCAGAAGTTGGCACAACATTTTACTTCGATGAAGCTCACCACTCTGACTTCAATCCCTACTCAATCACAACAGTTTACATCCACAGGGAACTCGATAGGGGTAAGGCATTCCAGGTTTTTGTTGCGGTTACGGCTTTAGCAATTTTCATCGAAAGTAGAATCGCAATTAAAGTTGCACAATCAATCGCGAGAATACTTCCAAAAAGGAAAGAAAATATATTCGAAGAATTACCAGAATGGGTCGATATAAAAATTCTTGAAAAAATAATTAATGAGATACGTACCGGTTCAAGGTTCGGTGATAGATATGGAAAGAAAAGAGTTTCTGGAAAAGCTGAAGAATAGTGTTAGCAAGGCTATCGTTGGAAATGAGGAGGACATAGAGTTGCTGGCAGTAGCCTTACTCTCTAAGGGACACGTTATGGTTGAAGGCGTTCCAGGAGTTGCAAAGACAACTCTTGCCAAAGCTTTTGCGAACGCTGTAGGATTATCTTTCTCCCGGATTCAGTTAACTCCTGATTTAATGCCTGCCGATATAATAGGAGGGGTATTTTACGACCAGAGAACATCGGAATTCAGGATCAGAAAGGGGCCGATATTTGCAAATGTCGTTCTTGCAGATGAGATAAACAGAGCAACTCCAAAGACCCAATCCGCACTGCTCGAAGCGATGCAGGAGCAGCAGGTTACGATAGAAGGCATCACATATCATTTACCGAAGCCTTTTCTCTTAATAGCCACCATGAATCCTATCGAATATGAGGGCGTTTACAATCTGCCTGAGGCGCAGCTTGACAGATTCATGATGAAAATTAAAATCAAATATCTCGACAGAAATGAAGAATTACGTCTCCTTAACAGGAAGGAAAAAGGAGAATTCAACTCTGTTGATAGAATAATTGATGCAGAAAACATTCTTTCCCTGATAAATACAGCCAGTAAGGTTAAAGCGAGTGATGCGATTCTGAACTACATCTATGAAATCTCTCTGAGAACGAGGACCGACGAGAGAGTTATGCTTGGTGCAAGCCCAAGAGCCTTAGAACATCTGCTCTTTGCATCAAAGGCCCTAGCATTCCTGAGGGGCAGGGATTATGTCATCCCGGATGATGTGAAGGAGCTTGCTTTGCACGTTTTACCTCACAGGATAATTGTAAAGGCAGAATACGAAATTGACGGTTTAAAGTCAGAGGATCTGGTGAGTGAAATCCTCGAAGAAGTCGAGGTTCCAAAATGAGAAGAGAAGAGATATTGATAATCTTGGCATTCCTTCTCTTCGTTCAGGGGTATCTTCTTCAGAATGTTTTCCCAGCTCTTCTGGCTCTCTCAATTATAATTTATCTTGTATACCTTCGTACAGAATTTCAACCCGAAATAGAGGCTGAAAGGAAGATTGACAATAAGCTGGTAGAGGGTGAAAAAGCCAGTGTGAAGCTGAGGTTAAAGAATCTTACAAATAAACAACTGAAGATAGAGGTTCTGGAAGATTTTTTACCACCTGGATTTAAAGCAGAAACACCTCCTCCTTTCCTGCTTAATGAAGGAGAAGAGAAAGAGGTGGAATACCATATCATTCCTGTAAAGGGAATGTACAGGATTAAAGGCCCTAAAATCAGGGTAACGGATTTGCGAGAGCTGTATTATGTTGACTTCTCAGTGGATACGGAAATTGAGATTGAGGTTTATCCATCCCTCGATATGATAAAAGAGGCGGCTAAAGCTGAGGAAAATATTAGAGTTGCGTCATCCTATCAAAAAATGCTTGTGGGATTGCAAACGATGGAAATTCACTCGTTGAGGAAATTCCTGATGGGGGATGATATAAAACACATCGAATGGAAGGCCACCGCAAGACTCGGTGAGCTGATCGTTAAAGATTTTCTCAGGGAGAAAGATGAGGACATCTATATCATCCTTGATGCAGGAAGGGAGATGAGGAAAGGTGTTAGAGATTCCAAGATAGATTATGCTACAACTCTAACACTCCAGCTTGCTTATGCGTTGAGAAAGTACAGGGTGGGATTGATAGTTTATGACGATTTTGGTGTTAGATACAGGGTTGAACCCTCAAAATCCCCGGGGCAGATTGAGAAAATTGTTGAATCGCTGAATATAAGTCCAATATTTTCCGATCTTTTGGGGGTTAAGTTGCCTGAAATAAAGTTTAAATTATCTGGAGAGAGCAGAGAGTTTCTTAAGAAAATATTGCCGGCTATTAAAGGCAGAAAAAGCTTTGCTACAGGACTGGTTGAGACAGTTGGCACTCTACCCTCTTCAGTCTTTCTGATTTTCATTTCTGACATTACTGCCCATACTGCAGAACTCATAAAGGCTTTAACCGAACTCAAAAATAAACATAGGATTCTACTTCTAACACCCAATCCCATCTTATTCTATGACGAGTCAAAACTGGACAGAGAAACACTGATCTGGCTTTATAAAAGATATCTGGAAAGGGAAGAAGTTATTAAAAAACTGAATAGAGTGGTTCCAACACTTGACCTGGGGCCGTCAGATTTTATTGATGTCGTAGGGGCATGGATAAAATGATCACTGTTATTGCTGCAGTAATTGGTGGAATCCTGGCTGGACTCATAACGGGATTAAAAACACCTCTACTGGCTCCGGTGATATATTTATCAAAATTCAGAAAATACCTGTTCCTCGTTTTATTCTCCGTTTACAGTTTGGCACTGGGATATGAGTTCGAGATAACCAACATATATACTGCAGACATGATTATGATCCTTGCAGTCTTACTGCCTACAATTCTCCTCCTCGATGTGGGGTTGAGGGCAGATAAGGATGTGAAGGCGAATATGCATGTAGGAAATTCTATCAGGAAAGTATTTAAGAAAGGAAATCCAGCCGGGTATGTTCTTGCTATATCCATTTTAATCGGCTTGATTGTTAAAGAGATTTTTGTTGCTGTATTGTTAATTGTCCTCCTTCACAACTTCTCAAAGGACCGGCCAAAAAAAGGAGTTTATGCAGCTCTGGGTGGGATTTCTTTACTAACCATAGGACTTATTTCCGGCAGGAGTATGATTGATCTGCTCGGGAGCGCCTCAACACAGGTGGTTTTTATTTCTGCCATCACCATATCTGTAGTATTATTTATGTGGAGAAGAGTCCAAACAACAAAACTCTTTAACTGACAGCCTTTCCTATAATTTCCATAGAAATTGCTGCTAATCTAGAAATTATTGGCAAAATGTTAATATGCGCATCCTAATCGATAGGTTTAGTCTATAATGGGTTTTGGTGTGCTTACCAAACACCAAACTAAATCCCAGTTCTAACACTGCAAAATACCAAACAACAAACACATCTATCTTGCTATCAAAGGAAACACCACCAAATCCATTTTCACAGGAAACAAAGCTAGATAAAACAGTAAAACTTATGTAGGGATAAACATATGCCACCCTCTGGTGAAAACATGCATATCTCACTCGTAGTCGACCCAAACGACTACAGATGGCAATTACTGGCGGAAATGCTTAACACTTTCGATTTAAGGAGAAAATAATTGCAAGATATCTCTCCCCTATATAAACCGCGATAACATCGATAAAGGTTGTACTCACGTCAATTTTCTCCTAAATAACCATTTCACACGTTGTTGAAGAGCTAAACCATAGAAAAGAGTCGAGAGAGTTTTTAAGCATAAGCGACATATCAAAAGAAAGCTACATCTACTCTTTCCTTTCAAGATTCGAGCTTAACGGATTCCTGAACATGATCCTCAGAATTCTCAACTCTGTTACAAAGAGAAGGGCAAGAAACACCAGAATCATAGTCGATTGCACAGACATTAGCGTCGACATCAACCACTTCAGGAATCCTGTTAAACAGGTGGATCTGAAAGGGAAAGACTACAGGTGGGGTTATTCTGCCAAGAGATTCTTCATAGAGATGAAATTAACTCTTGTTGGAGTTTTCCCCTCTCAAGCCATTGCTGTTCTTACTGCATCCAGCAAACGTTCTTGAGGCAAGGATATTTCAGAAAGTCATGAATGAGCTAAAAAAAGAGGAAACTAATCAGAAAAAGGGGATGTGATAATCCGGATGAGGAATTCTACGCTTACAGAAACTATTTGATTGGATCAAAGTACAAGATTATACCTCATCTTTCCACAATAGTAACTTCGATATTGAAAAGCTTGATGGGTTGATGAGTCATCCTCTGTGTAGTATTTTCAATTCTAAAAATTTAGGGGGGAGAGGAAGAATATGAGTTTAAAAGCTAAACTGATAAACCTTTTGCAGAGGTGGAAGGATTTCAAGTCTGTTAGATCTATAATTGAGGATGTTTTTAAGCTCGCAAAATCCTTCGGTTTGAAGAGATTGTATAGATATACGATGAGATCTGTTTATAAATTTGCAGCTCTAAATGTATTTTTGGTTGGGATCTTGATAGCTCTGGGTTTCAGGGAAAAGAAGGTTTTGCAGAGGTTGGCTGAGTCGTAAGTTTGCAAGGACCTTAAAAAATACTAACACCTGATACTGAACCTGGAGAAAAGGATCAAAGCAAGAATTAGTGCAATGCCCAACCAAGTATCTGTTGGGTTTGCTTGCAAAGTCTTTATTGAGAACATCATTTTTCAGTTCCTATACCTTATCAGCTATGAAATAATACCACAGGTTTAAAAAAGATACATTGTTTATCTGTTTTTGGAAGGTAGAAGCAATTTTCACGCTTACGTATTTTTTTCCGTGAAGTGTTCAAATACTGCAAAAAACGAGCCCTAAAATCGTTGTTGACAGGAATTCTGGTATAACTGCTTAGAAAGGCTTGGGTTGGAGTTCGTGATAGATATGCTGTCTAGTTAATTTCTTATTTTTTATGGTGATGATAAAAGTAACAGTTCTTTATATTGGTTTGGCTATAAAAATAGTAGAGAAATCAAAAAACTGTGGAATTGAATGTAACTCTACTCTTGAGAACCTTCTGAATATATTGGCTAAAAAATATGAACAAACCTTCGAGTTGAAAGTATACTCTTCTTCTGAAAAGAAATTACTAAACAACATTATTATCTTAAAAAAGGGCATTCACACTAAAACATTAAATGATGTAATCAATGATAGTGAATACATTGTCCTTCTCAGTTCAATAGCTGGTGGTTAGTTACGTCCATTCCCACTTTGTTCCATAATAAATACTATATTTATCTATCCATTATTTTCATTTCAGCCACTATACAACTTCCACTTTAACAAGCATCAAGCCTAAGCATCGTGAATTGTTGCAACTGTAATAAATCTTCAGCTTCTCAACGTCCTCATCCTTAACGGCCTATGTGAAGCTGGAATTGTGATTTTTACCATTGGGATTCACTTTTTACACCTCTCTAGCATATATACGGTGAGGGTGCTGCGAAAGTGTTTGACATCAATTTTATGAAGATTTGTAAGGGTTTGTAATGTTGTCTGGGACGGTTGCGATCCGTATATGACTTTCTAGAATTAGTGTGCTATAATCTACTCGTCTGAAATGTATTGAGCATGGTCACATCCTAAAATTTTTTAAATTCGAAGAAAAAGTATCAAAGGTATGGAAAAAAATGAGACCAATATAGGCAGTGTAATAAAAGCGATAGAGATTTTATTCCTTTTTACACAAAAACATGAGATGAGCTTAACTGAAATTACTGAGAAGTTTGGAATGAAGAAGAGTTCGGCCTACAAATACTTAAATACCCTCGAACGCCTAAAGCTCATTGAAAAAGATCCTACTACAAAAAAATATAGACTTGGAATTAAAATCTTAGAGTTGAGTGGGGTGGTTTTGGAGAATCTTGAACTGAGAAGAGTGGCGAAGCCATTTTTAGAAGAACTTGCAAGAAAATGCAACGAGACGATTCACCTAATGGTAGAAAGAGATGGTGAAGGAGTATATATAGAAAAAATTGATAGTCCAAGAACTATCCGAATGTATTCTCAAATCGGAAAAAGATTGCCTCTACATACTGGTGCTGTCGGCAAGAGTCTTCTTGCACACATGCCAGAAGAAAAAGTTAATGAAATAATTAGTAAGCCGTTAATTAAGTTCACAGAAAATACACTTACTGATCCAGAGAAATTAAAAGAAGAATTAAGGAAGATACGGGAGAAGGGTTATGCTATTGATAATGAAGAAGTTGAAATTGGACTTAAATGTGTAGGAGCTCCAATAAGAAACCATATGGGAAAAGTTATAGCATCTATAAGCATCTCAGGACCGTCTACACGATTTATGCCAGATAAAATGGAGGAATACATAAAATTAATCAAAGAGTACGCTATGAAAATATCCAGAGCGCTTGGATACCGCCCTGAGAATAACTCGTTGCGATGATCTGTGGTAGTAGTAATAAAAAAGCACTTTACCTTTTTATAATATATCAATTATAGATTATAGATCTCAAATTTTTCAGATCAGCTTTAAAAGCCAGAAAATAGTATTTACAAGCTTCTTGCACTCTTTCGCCCATATCCTTAGAATCAAAAACGCTTAAAGGATAGCTTAACAACTCATCCAATATCTTTTAAGGTATTCCGCAAACCCTACCTAATATTCATTTAAACACTCCTATAGATTGAACAGATACTTATTCATAGGTGCTTACTCAACAACTACCTAAGTTACAAATGAATGTCTATGAAGATGAAAAATTAATAAAAAATCTTCTAGCATTTACCTTTTCTTGGTGATTGAAATGTAATTACCAGTTGTTCTAGTTAAAATCGTTTCCATCTCAGACGATTACTTGGCAGGCGTCATTGTTCATGATGAGTGGTTCAGAGAAGATGGGATAAGATTGATTTACATAACTTTTGAAGCAGAAAGATCTTTATTTGGTCTGTAAGGGATGTGGATACAGGCAAGATCCGTTTATATGGGCATCAGACAGTAGAACAAGCTTTCACGCCTACGTTTTTCTTAAAGAAGTGCTGGAATAACTGTCAAAACAGTCCGGAAGTTGTTGTGGATGGAGCTTCTGGTATCTCTGGGCGTTGAAAAGGCTTGGATTGAGATATAGGCGTGAGATCTTTGGTGAGAGAAACTCTATAGAGGGCTTCTTTTTCTCACTTAAAGATAGAACTAGGGGGCTTCAACAACAGATTTCCCTTCAGAAGTTCATTTGAGTCTGTTCAGAGCTGTTGGAGAGTTTTATGGCATTCTAGATCATTTGAAGGTAATTATATTGACAACCCCTCTAGGTGGTAAGATGAAAAAGCACTTAAAATCCTAAATTTTATTGTGTGTGATAGTTCAATTTACTTTTTACTGACGGGAACCTCTCGATATCCCAATGGGGAAGATACATAGCCATAGCTAACTCTTTACGAAAATCTGGATTTGTCGAAAGTTCTACACATTCCACACGTTTTAATATTTCTTCAACTCTTTGTCTTTCCTTCTTTGATATTAGTGCCCTCACAGCACCTAAACCAGCAGCGTTACCAACAAACTTTATTTTTGATAGTTCTATATCTGGAATCAGTCCAACAATAATAGCGTTCTCAGGATTGAGAGAATTCCCAAATGCACCAGCAATATACACAGCATCTATATCATCGATCGTTAAATTTTTTGTTTTCATAATAATTGAAATGCCTGCATAAATTGCACTTTTTGCTAGCTGTATCTCCTCTATGTCTCTTCTAGAAATCGTAATATCTGTTCCTATTGCTGTCTCGTTTGCATAAGCAATAACAAACTCTTTTTGACCATTCACATCTTTAAATCTTGACACATCTAAATTGATGAATTGCCCTCTATTGTCAATAATACCACATTTCAGCATGTCAGCAATAATGTCATTTATTGCTGACCCACAAATTCCAATTGGCTTTATATTATCTATTGTTTTATATTCAACTTCAAACGTTTCTGGATCGATCTTGACTCTTTCTATTGCACCCTCAACAGCTTTCATCCCATGTTTTATATGTGCACCCTCAAAAGCAGGACCTGAAGCACAAGAGGTTGCGATAATCCAATCTTTATTTCCTAAAATAATCTCAGTATTAGTTCCTATATCCAATGCTAGAATTGTTTCTGACGATTCGTAGATACCAGTCGCAAGAATAACGCTTACAGCATCAGCTCCAACAAAACCTGAAATTACTGGGAAGATGTGAATATTTCCTAATGGGTTTATATTTATACCTAATTCTTTTGCTTTTACATCGATCTGTCTCCTTATGGTCGGAATATACGGAAACTCTGCTAAATACTTAGGTGGTATTCCAATGAATAAGTGATGCATGACTGTGTTGCCAATTACAACAACTTCGTATACATTCTCTTGTTTAATGTTTTTTTCTTGACAACTTTTGGAAATTAATTCATTTATGGCCCCGATTGTAATCATTTGAAGATCCTTAACATTTTTGAAACTTTTCATTGAATATGTGATTCTAGAAACGACATCTTCCCCATGAATTATTTGAGGATTCTCACTTGAATGTATTGAAGCTATTTCACCGTTCGTAAGATTTACTAGATAACAGACGATTTTCGAAGTACCTATGTCGACTGCAACTCCATAAACATCATTTGAAGAGTCTTTAGGTTCGATAGAAACAATTCTTTGCTTGTTCCATATACCGATGGTCATTTCCCCTCTAAATTCTCTGAGTTTTATCGGTAGAATCGTCAACAATTCTATAGGGATTTTTAGATTTTTTAACCCATATGTTTTAGAGAGAACGTCTTCTATGCGCTCAAAATCAGGTTTTAGATCAGATAAAGACAATTCAGATAGCGATATACAAAATTTTTCAACGATTGGAAAAATTTCAACATTTCTAAGAGATCCATCAGACAGAATTTTTCTTTTCAGGGTTCTACTCTCATTTGGAATGTAAACAATAGCATAATCGTCCAAGAAGCATTGACACGCCAACCTATAGCCTGTCTTTATCTCACTATGTTTAAGTTTTTCTTTTTCTACATCTGTAACCTCGTTAGCAGAGCCGAACTTATGTTTTAAAATAACTTTGCATTTACCACAAAGTCCATAACCACCACATTCAGATCTAATTTGGATACCATTAGACTTAGCAATCTGTAAAATGCTTTTTCCTTTCTCCCCTATTACCTTTAAGCCATATGGTTCAAAGATTACTGTGAGTTTTACCTTCAATAACGATCACCCTCTAGATTTTTCAGTTCCTTTGCACTCATTTTGTTGTTGCGATTCATTCCCATCAACTAAGTAACCATCTAATATCTTTTTTAGCGGTTTAAGGATTGCAGTTTTATCGGCCTTTACGACAATATAGGGTAGGCCTAAATAATTTGATATTCTTTTAATGTCTTTTTTGTAATTAGTTTCACCAGTATCAATATATGCAATTCTTCTATAATTTTTAAAAAATATTTCTTTCAAATTTTGATGTCTATCTATACCAAGACTTTTAATTATGCTATCAAAATTTTTCACAATTTCAAGAGTTACAAAAAAAGTACCAGGCTCCTCATCTACAAGACTCCGGAACTTCTCCTTACCAAGATACATTTCAAAGCAATGTGCATAATTCAGCCTTTTTATACCATATTTCTTGGACAATTCATTGATTTTGGGAACGCATTCACCATAACATAAGAAAATTTTATCATAGGAGGATTTATTTTTTATAATAATATTTTCCAGACATATAGTTAATTTTTCGGGAGCTATATGATAATTATGTGAAAGTATTAAAATATCAATTGCTTCTTTATAATTTGGTATTATTTCTTTAAGAATCTTTTTTAAGTATTTCGAGATTGCGCTACATGAAACTAATAGTAATTTATCTCTTTTGAGAGAAAGATTATAAAATTCGTTCGTATTTTTCATACTTTCTTAGAACTTGATAACAGTCGTATATAAAGCTATTTAACTCATAAACTTCCTCAACATGATGTCCGTTAATGGGGCCGTACAGTACAAAGTCTCCGCCGAAAATTATTGGATATGAACAAATAAGGCCAGTAATCAACGAATGTGATCTACTAAACTTGCTAATGTATCTCTTCGAAGTCTCAAGCACATTATGAGCACCACATCCAACAGGATATCCGAGTTCATTCCTAATCAGGTGTCCTGCAATACAAGCCATAGTGAGGTTTCCCACATCTGTAACTGCAGTATCTATCAATATATTCTCTATTCCAACATTCTGGGCAACCGATATCAATTCTCTAGCTACAGATATTCTACCTTTTACCGAAATTAACGCGCGCGTACCTGTGGTAAGAACGATTGCACTCTTAATTCCACTCCCCCTAATAATTTCAAGAATCTCTTTTTTTGTATCCGGGGTAATTGAGTTTATTATAATTTTCTTCAATAATCCTTGTTCGTCACAGTATTCAACACATCTTATTAATGACTCTTCGTTGAGCGGGTCTACAGCAATTGGCCCATTCCAATTATCTAGTATATAGTTGAGATAATTATCCACAGATTGTTTTGTTGTACAAACTACATCAAGAATTGTTGGCAAATTGGTTCTCTCTGAAATATTTTTTATCACCTCAATTTGGTTTTCCAAGATATCTCTATCAAATATACCCAAACTAGAATCTTTAACAACATTGTGACCCTTATAAAACACACTACCAATCATAATAGGTGGATATGTACCAATTTTACCGCCAGCTTTTACACTATCTATATCTATGATTTTTACTCTATTCTTCGAATTCCTGAACATTCAATTACCTCCCAAAGATAAACCAACCATTCTTTTAATTTCCTTGACAGCTTCAACAGCGTTTAAACCACCTATGTCAGCTCTTATCTTTTTTGCAAATTCCTCAGTAACTGCTGCTCCGCCTACTGCAATAATCAAATCATCCCTAAGCCCCTCTTTTTCCAATATTTTAATTACTTCTCCCATTTTTATTCTAGTAGTAGTCATTAGTGCGCTCATTCCAAGAACTCTAGGTTTAAGTTCCCTTACTTTTGAAACGAATTTTTCGTTATCTACATCAACACCTAGGTCTATAACTTCAAACCTACCACCTTTCAGAAGAGCAATGACTATATTCTTTCCGATATCGTGAATATCCCCCTTAACCGTCCCTATGACAACTTTGGGCCTCTTTTTAACATCATATTCGGCCATTTCAGCTTCAAGATGCTGTTCAAGTAATTCCATTGCAGCTTTCATAGTCTCTCCTGCTAGTATGAGATCAGGAAGAAATGCTTCACCAACTTCATATTTTTCACCAACTTCATCTAAACCTTTTGCTAACCCTTCTTGAATTATTTTTGATGGTGGAATACCCAATTCTATTGCTTTTTTAGTAATTTCTCGAATCTTACTTGCGTCATATTCTACTATGCATTTCTCTAACTCTTTTAGAATAGCTTGTTCTTTATCCATAATCACCCACCTCCATAATTACTCACTTTGAGTACGTACCAAATTTTCTAGCAGCATCAACCATGGCTTTAAGGTTTTCTGGAGGCGTAGTGTATGGGATTACACAACCTGTGCCGAGAATAAATCCACCACCCATACCTGCCTTTCTTATACATTCCCTAGCTTTTCTCATCACGAATTCTGGTGATCCCTCCAACATAACTCCAACAGGGTCTAGATTACCGTATACACAAACTCTGGTCCCTATTTTCTCCTTTACTATTCCAATATCCATTTGATAATCTATATCTGCCCAATTGACACCCTCTTTGGCCCATAACTCAATTACTTTCATGTTGTCTCCACATGTATGCTTGGCTATATGTATATCAGGAGCGTAATTTCGGAGTTCATCCACTATCTTTTTGTGATATGGGTGAATTAATTCTTTGTATATTTCAGGAGAAACCACATTAAGTGATGCAGAAGAATCTGCTAGTCTAGCTATATGGACTCCTGCATCTATCTGAGCTTTTTGCCATTTGATGTATGCCTTTGTAGTTATCTCTAAGACTTTGTGCACTAATTCAGGTTGTGCATCTGAATGTCCTTTTACAACCTTTGCAGCCTCAAGGATGAATTTATCAAATCCAACAATCTGTAATGCACATGCCCAAGTAGCTTGACCACCTATTGCAATAATAGGCACGTCTGGTAGCTCATCTCTTAGTATTTCTATACATTCCAACACTATAGGCATACGCCCATCTGATTGTGGATCAGGAATCTCCAAGGTTTCTATATCCTCTAACTTGGATAAAGCAGGCTTTTCAAGCGTGACTGCATTTTCTTGAAACTTGATTTTAGATCCAAACCCTTCAGCCAAGTAATAGACATCTGTTCCAACACTTACAGCGTCAAAGCCATAATATTTCTGAAATTCTATTTGCCCTTTAGCCATAATTTTTGGTTTTTTTGCATATTCTTCAAAAGAGACACCTATGTGTCTTGCAGCAGCATCCCAAGCTAAAGGAAAGACTGGAATTCTATCAGACTCTTCATGGTGTACTGCAGCCATTACACGTTCTATTGGGCTCATTTCTTCATCCATGTTTTTAGTTTCTTATATACTTATATTTAAGGTTTACTATTTATCTTATTAGTTTCTTATAATGAAACGTCTAAAATAATATAAATTAAGTTTAATTCAGAAAAATTATAGATATTATAGATAAATGTCAAAAGGCTAACACTATAAAAAATTGATAAAGTCAATAATTGACAAATATTATCTATCTAAGGCTAATAAGGAAAAATATCTCTGTATGATCTCGTTATTCTTGTAGTTCTTGCTCATCTTCATTTTAACGGAATAATAAATCACGTTTACATACACTTCATCGAAGATCTGCAGTTATTTCTAAAATCAGATACAACAAGCTCATGGAAAGGCTTAACAAGTATGGAGAACAGCTCTACAAGGTTCTTGACTTTATTTCTCTGGAGTTAGTGAAAGGCAATTAAAGAATAGTCGATGCAAAGCTCATCGAAACAAAAGAACTCGTCAGATTGGACAGGCACAAGAAGCAAGGAAAATCTAAAATTATAGGAAAGGAGGAATTATTAGGTTACAATCTTTCTAAAAAAGATTCTACTGTGGATACAAGATTACGTGCATAACTAATGGTAGTTTCTCACCTTATTCTACGTCAATTCAGCAAACGAGCACGATTTAACTGCTATTAAGAAAAACATGGACGACTTGCTGAAAGGCTGAAGGATAATACGGTTATAGCAGATGATATGTGAGTATGTGAGCAAAAAAGTTGAGGAGGAATTAAGGAAGAGGGAAGTAGATTTTATCGCAGTTAAAGGGGATTAGCACGATATAGAGCGAAGAAGAAAAATACTACGGAAATCTTTCAAGAATAAAAAAGATGGAAATTCTGTTTTCTATGTTGGAGAATTTTGGATTGAGGTTTGTAAGGGCTGTGCGCAGATATAGATTGGCTGTTAAGATAATACTGGTTTTGATGGTGTATAATGTGTATTAGCTTATGGGATGATAGGAGCTATAGTTATAATAAAATCTAAATGAAGAATATGGAGTAGTAGATAGAAATTAGAAATGATATATAATAATAGAAGAATTTTGATAGGAATATAAACTTATTTTGGTTTCACTATTAGGAACATGATTTTAAAATAGTAAACTTTAAATATTTTAAATGTTAAACTCTTGAGAAAGAGGGGGTGTGCTTAAATGGGTGAGTATGAGAATATGGCTGATAAAGAAGGGAGTATTACCCATAAGTCAAAAAAAGAGAAGACAGAAATTGCAGCCAAGCTATACGCGCTAGCAATAGTGCTTCTGATTTTGTTTGGATACACTGCCATCCCTATGTGGTTTAATAACGTAACTCCGATCTTTGGTGTACCACAGTACGTATTTGTTACATACCTCATCTATCCTCCACTAACAGTAGCAATTACAGTGATCTATGCTTATTATATGAATGGGCATTCTCCACCAAAAGAAGTCAGAGGTGAGGTTATGAAGGAGGTGAGGTTATGAATTTACCAATATACTTCTATATATTGGTAATATATCTTATAGTACTATTTAGTGTAGGAGTAGTTGTAGGATGGAAACGAAAAATTACTTCGTTAGAGGAGTGGGGGACTGCTGGAAGGTCTTTTAACTTACTAATAAATTACTTTACAGCTCATGCTACACAACTTAGTGCACTACAATACATGGGATTCGTCTCGTTCATGTATATATTTGGTTTCATGGCATTCCATGCGCATTATATCTTGTATATGCTCACCACGAGTGCCTTTTTTGTACTTTTCTCCGTAAAGATATGGCGACTCGGCAAAAAATACGGACACATGACGCCCACAGACCTTTTA
The DNA here is from genome assembly GCA_002011215.1 of Archaeoglobus sp. JdFR-24. The sequence continues at coordinate 6,858 of MTML01000098.1, read as the reverse complement.
GTTCATTATTATGGGCAAAATAGATTACTGACATATATTGTTGCTGGACTTTTATTCTTGGCATTGATTCCATATCTCCAGCTTCAAGTAACTGCAGCTGGATATTTATTCCAGATTGCGAGTGGTGGTTCGATACCGTTTTGGGTCGGGGCTGTGGCAATATATATACTCGTCATGATTTATACATGGATAGGTGGTATCCGCTCCGTAGCATATACTGACGCAATCCAAGGAGCATTGTTATTCTTTGGTTTATGGTTTGGAGGAGCACTAATTATATGGAAATTTGGAGGGGGCATATTCAATGTTTTCTCTACAGCCGCTCAACAGATACCTCAGAAGGTTATAGTTAGTGGATACAAGGGCTGGGATTGGCTATGGATTATAACATGGGGAATACCAGTCGGATTTGGATGGGCAGCTCACGCACATATGTGGCTTAGAAATTATACACCAAAGGATGAAACTACTGCTAGATTCTGGCCAGTTTTACTCCTCACAAATAATATAATTACTGGAATGATAATGGTGGGTGTTGCACTTTCGTTGAGCCTAGCTTTTCCAGGACAGGAAGCAATAGCAGATAAACTATTTATAATAAAACTGCAAGAAGTCTTGAATCCATGGGTCTATGGTTTGATATTGGCTGGAGCTCTCTCGGCCATGTTGTCTACAGTTGATAGCCAAGTTCATGCACTAAGCCTTGTGATTGTAAGAGATTTCCTCGAGAAATCAGGAATAAAATTAAATGAAAAGATGCTTGTAAAGGTCAGTAGAGCTACTGTCGTAATCTCAATGGCTTTAGGGTTAACTTTAGCATTCGCTGCACCTGGATATTTAGCATGGATTGGTGGATATGCTGCTTCTTTCGGTCTGATATTATTACCTGCAATAATATGCGCGTTGACAGCTCAGAAATGGGTAACAAGAACTGGTGTAATAGCTGGAATACTTGGCGGCACATCTGCAATGTTCATTACAAGCGTAGGACCACTCAAAAATGCGGGTGGAATTTACTTTGGTTTCTGGGGTTTTGTTGTTGATATAATTTTACTATGCGTGGTTAGCTTATTAACCCAAGATGCTCGCCCCTCTGAAGAAACTGTGAAGGCAGTGAAAGAGATTGGCTGGTAACCCTTGTATTTTATTTCAAATTTTATTTTTCGAACTCAAACAGAATAGTGTAGACTAAAAAGGCAATGTGGGGGATGAGAAACTTGCTAAAAAAGGGCAAAGCAGCAGTATTAGTAGAGAGGGACAGGATAGAAATCAGAGAGTATGCTATTCTAAAGGTAGGAGATGGAGATATACTCGTAAAAATTGAACTGGCGGGCGTTTGTGGAACTGACGTTCACCTCTGGCACAGTGAAAAAACAACAACTCCCATGATTATGGGGCATGAAAATATAGGGCGAATAGTGGAAATGGGGGAGCGAGTAGAAACAGACACCGCAGGAAACAAACTGTCCGAAGGTGATCTAGTCACATGGACTCCAAGCTACCCTTGCGGAAAGTGCTATTACTGTAAAATAGAACAGGAAACCACTAGTTGTATAAATAGGAAAGTTTACGGGATTGCCTGGTCGTCTGAAGAGCCGCCCCATTTTAGGGGTGGTTTTGCCGAATATGCGTATCTGAGTGAAGGTACGGCTGTATTTAAAATTCCAGAGGGGGTACCCATTGAAAGGGTTGTCACTTTGGGTTGTGGCCTTCCGACAGTTGTACATGGTATTGAACGAGCTGGTAATATCGGAATTGGTGAAAGTGTAGTTATTCAAGGCGCTGGTCCTGTAGGATTGGCGGCACTCCTGCTTGCTAAATCCAGTTATGCATTCCAGGTAATAGTTATTGACGGTGTCGAAAAGAGACTTAAGATAGCAAAAGATATGGGAGCTGACCATCTAGTAGACATGAATGTTCATAAGGATGAAAAAGATCGAGTCAATAGAGTTTTGGAACTGACAAATGGACGCGGTGCGGATTTGGTAATTGAGGCGTCAGGAGCCTTAACTGCTGTCCAAGAAGGGCTTCAGATGGTAAGGGATGCCGGGAGGTATTTGGTAATAGGACAATATGTTGATAGAGGGCCTACACTCATCAATCCATATCTAATTACAGGCAAGCAAATAAAAGTGATTGGATCAAAGGGTTTCACCCCACGCCATACATATAAAGCGCTAAAGTTTATCGAAACTTTGGAATATCCACTTGAGAAACTCATAACTAGGAAATTCAGGCTTGAGGATACAGAGGAGGCTTTAAAGGCAGTCGAGCGCAGAAAAGTGGTTAAAGCAGTGGTCTCTCCTTAGCTATTTTTTGTTTTACAATAGGGGGACTAGAGATGGAATGTATACTAAAGATTCTCAGAGTGGATTTGACGAAGCGTAAGGTGCAAATTGAGAAAATCAGTTATGATACTATCGTAAGATTTATTGGAGGAGTTGGTATTGGAACTAAGATACTCTGGGAAGAGATAGACGAATACGTTCATCCATTTTCTCCTGAAAATCCGCTCATCTTTATGGCCGGGCCATTGACTGGCACCATCGTTCCAGCAAGCGGTAAACATGCTGTGATGTCTAAGTCGCCCTTAACTGGCATATTGGGTGAGAGTATTGCAGGGGGCTCGTGGGGTAGTGAGTTGCGAAGGGCAGGTTTTTTGGGGATAGTTATCAAAGGGAAGGCTAAAAGGGCGACTTACCTCTGGGTTCATGGCGAAGATATAGAGATAAGGGATGCATCTCATTTATGGGGGCTTGACACCTATAAAACTGACGAGGAAGTATGTAAGGAAACTGACAAGAAAGCCAAAGTATCGTGCATTGGGCCAGCTGGAGAAAACATGGTTCTAATTTCGTCTATAATGCATGAAGGAAGGAAGTCACGAGCAGCTGCAAGATGTGGGTTGGGTGCAGTTATGGGATCAAAAAGGCTTAAGGCTATTGCTGTCAAAGGGGACAGTGAGGTATTTATCGCAAATGAAGAAGAATTACGGAATTCTATTAATGCAATACTGGATGACTTAAAAGAGAGAACAATTGGTTTATCTGAGTACGGCACTGCTGGATTAGTTGAGATATGTGAATATTTGGGGGACCTTCCAATCAAAAACTGGTTGGAGGGGAAATGGGAGAAAGCAGAAAAGATATCAGGTGAGCAACTAAAGAAAATGGTAATAGGGAGATATAGTTGTTATAGATGTCCAATAGCTTGTGGCAGGAAAATTCAGCTAGACCTAAATAAATATGGGAAAGTTTATGGTAAAGGTCCGGAATACGAAACGCTGGCTGCATTGGGGAGTCTCTGCCTCGTTCATGATCTAAAAGCTGTAGTAAAAGCCAATGAGTTGTGTGACAGATATGGTCTTGATACAGTCTCCACAGGATCGGTGGTTGCATTTGCCATGGAAGCTTCAGAAAAAGGATTAATTGAGGAAAAAATTCGGTGGGGAGATTCAGATGCAGTATTGAGACTCATAGATAACATCTGTAGAAGAAGGGGTCTTGGAAAAATACTTGGAGATGGTGTGCGTAGAGCCAGTCAGAAATTAGGCCCACTTTCAGAGGAGTTTGCAGTCCATGTAAAGGGTCTTGAACCCACAATGCACGATCCAAGGGCATATGTAAGTTTGGCTATTGGTTATGCCACAGGTAACCGTGGACCTTGCCATCTTCAGGCGTTCTCGCATCCTCTTGAAAGGAACTTATCTATAAGTGAGCTTGGTAATTCTAAACCCCTAGACAGGTTTGCAGTTGATGGTAAAGCTGATCTGGTTATTAAGATGCAGAATCTGATGTGCATGTTTGATTCTCTCTTACTTTGCAAATTTTTAATGATTGGTGGTATTGGTCCGGCAATACTTACTGAATGGCTAAATTATGTTACGGGGCTAAATTTCGACATTAAAACATTCATGATGACTGGAGAACGTATATTCAATCTTAAGAGAATGTTCAATGTTCGTGAAGGAATAAGCAGGAAAGACGACATCCTACATCCACGATTTTTAACCCACCGTAAAGCTGGCGGAGCTGGAGGCCACCTTCCACATATTGGTTATTTGTTAAGTGAGTATTATCAGAAAAGAGGATGGACAGAGATGGGCATCCCCTCTCAAGAGAAACTCGAAGAATTGGACTTAAACAGGGATGTTAACTCAAAATGATCGAATTAAGAAATGGAGGGATCATGGTTGAATAGTTTGCGGGATTTTATAAAGGAAATTGAGGGCAACGAAGATGTTTTGATCATAGATGATGAAGTGGACTGGGATCTTGAAGCAACAAGTTATCTTTGGAGACTGGAGAAACGTAATGAGTATCCAGTAGTCATATTCAAAAAAATAAGAAATTTGAAAGGTAAGATTAGCAGGCATCCTCTGGTAGTCAATATCTTCGCTACACGAGAACGCTGTGCCCGGATTTTCAACACAACAATAGAAGATGTGGCGAAAAAATACGCTCGGCTCGAAAATAACCCGAAAAAACCAGTATTTGTAGAGCCTAAAAATGCACCTGTTAAAGAAGTTGTTGTAAAAGGTAAAAAAGTCGATCTACGGGACTTTCCAATATTAAAGCACCACGAGAAGGATGCTGGCCCGTACATCACTGCTGGAATTCACATAGTCAAACATCCGGAATATGGCTATAATGCCGCTATTTTGAGGAACCAGTACAAGAGGCCTAATAAGCTCGGGTTATTTTTAGTTCCTGGAAGACATACAGATCTCTACTTCCGAGATTATGAACGTAAAGGCAATGACATGCCAGTTGCCATTGTTATTGGTCACCATCCTAGATTTTATTTTGGTGCACAGACAATTCAGGAAATTAACATGAATGAATACGAGATTATTGGCGGGGTAATAGAAACTCCATTGAGACTTACAACTTCAGAAACTCTTGGAAAGGATTTTCTTATCCCGGCCGATGCAGAAATAGTTTTGGAAGGCAGGATTTTAGCAGGAGTCAGAGAGGAAGAAGGAGAATTCGGAGAATATCCGAAATATTATGGTCCCAAGGTGCGAGATGGATACGTCATTGAAATCACTGCAATAAATATGCGGAGGGATGCCTATTATATGGATGTGTTTCCAGGACACAACGATCATCTGATACTTGGAGGGATACCTGTAGAGGGAAGAATCTTTGATGCGGTTAAGATGATTGTTCCGGGAGTGAAAAACGTTCATTTACCTGTATCAGGTTGCAGTAGATTTCACTGCTATGTGCAAATCAAAAAATCAAATGACAATGATGGCAGGAATGCTATTTTAGCTGCTCTAAGCGCCTATCCTGTCATAAAACACGTGATTGTCGTGGATGAAGACATTGACATATTCAACGACAGCCATGTGATGTGGGCAATAGCGACGCGAGTCCAACTCGCTAAAGATATGATTGTAGTCCCACAGTGCCCGAAAGCTGGACTGGATCCAACATCTCAAAATAATACCTCAGACAGAGGCGGAATCGACGCTACGCAACCTCTTGGATTGAAGATAAGGACGCTAAGGATACCTGATCAATAATCCAAGGGAGGAAAGAGATATCATTAAAATCAAAAATACTTCTTGCTTCTTCGATTGCCTACATGCGCAATCATATGGTGATAAATTTCATAATAGCAATTCTTCCAGTTTTTCAAGCATCTCTGATATTTGACTGCACTCAACTGTAATCGTTATAGCTGGAATGGAAGGTGCTCTGCCATCAGTCGTTGCACTCGTGAATGCTCCTTTAATAGCGGTTCCAACATCTGTTGGCTATGGAACAAATCTTGGTGGGTTAGCAACTTTTATTTGCCATATTGCAGAGCTGTTCTTCGGATGTTGCGGTAGTGGACATTGACAACGGCTTTGGGGGTATAGTATTTGCGTATCTGATTGCAAGGAGTAAAAAACGATATTGAGAAATAATACTCTTCATCACCAGAAGTCTAAGAAGCTCTTGAAAACCATATTTTTGTGTCCCTTTTACAAAACCAGCTACAGATATCCAAGCAATATTTAGCCACTCATCTATTAATACTAATTTAGCACCTCCCCCAGCATTCTCACGCAAAATATGTTGAGACCAAACCCAACCCGTTAAATTCAGCCTCTACGTAGTCGCCAGGCTTTACATCCACTGCAGGAATTAGTGAGCCTGAGAGAATTATTTCACCCGCTTCTAGCTTAACACCATAGTCTGCCAGTTTATTTGCCAGCCATGCGACAGCTTGAGCTGGATTCCCAAGAACTGCTGCTCCTGCACTTGTTGAGATTATTTTACCGTTCTTCTTAAACACCATCCCCACCAATCTCAAATCCAAATTTTCAACGGGTGTAATTCTGCCTCCAAGAACAACTCGTCCAATTGAGGCATTATCTGCAACCGTATCCTGTATTTTGATCTTCCAGTCCTTAATTCTGCTATCAATTACTTCTATCGCAGGAATCACTCCTTTTGTAGCCTTCAATACTTTTGCTACTGTAACACCAGGACCTTCTAGACTCTCGTTAAGTATGAAAGCAATTTCTGCTTCAACTTTAGGTTGTATTAACTGAGATGTATCAATAGAATCTTCCTCAAAGCACATCATCACGTCCATTATGTGACCATAATCTGGCTCATATACGCCCAGTAACTCCTGCATTTGTTTGCTGGTTAAGCCTATTTTTTTGCCCACAACTTTTTCGCCCCTCTCCTCCTTAATTTTTATTACTTTAAGCTGAATTTTGTACGCATCATCAGTAGTTATTTCTGGATACATTTCCGTTATCGGTTGAATAGGTATTCGCTCATTCTCTGCTTTAACTAATTCTCCAGCCAATTCTTCAATAATTCTTTCCTCCAACATGGCTAAAGCCTCCATGTT
>MTML01000025.1 GCA_002011215.1 Archaeoglobus sp. JdFR-24 | reverse complement strand
TCTTCCAGGGGTGAAAACTTCAGGAGAATCAATGTCAAACCCCTCTCTGATTTTCTGTATGCTCAACCCGCCGATAAGCTGTCTGGTGGTCATCATAGGGTCACCTGAAACCCTTACCCATTTCTTAGGAACCCACTCAAGTTCTACCCTCTTATCCTCCAGAAGGGCTCTTTTACATGAGAAACAAACTGGATGTGCAGGGTCATCATTGATCTTACACCCCTTAACGGCTAAAAGTCTCTCCGGAAGAAGTTTGGCGATGCTCTTTGAAAAGGTAGTTTTTCCGTAACCCTTTCTTCCCTTAAACAGGATGTTTGAACCGCTTAGAAGTGCATTCTTGAGCATCTCCTTTTCAGATTCTTTTCCTATTATTTCAGGGAAAGGATCGATTCCCCGTCTTTCATAATCAAGCAGTTTCTCTTTTATGTAGTCGATTATGCTGGTGGAATGGTATTGTCTGAGATTGGAATCCCAAATATCAACCTTTTCTCCATTAAGAATGAATTCCGGTGAGCTGGCTTCTGTAATAACAACATCTTCAAAAAGATAATCCATCTGAGCTTTAGAAATTCCTGTAGGATTTGTTACCATAAATCTTAATTGATCGGAAAATATATGTCGCTTTTGGTGCAGATGTTCTGGCTCATTCTGGAGAATTGCATAGAATTGTGGAGAGTAAGTGAGTGAAAAATAATGCTGACAGCTAGGGATTTTTAATTGAGCAGATTAAATAAATTAAGGTGGCAGACGATCTTGCATAGTAAAAAACTAATTTCACTTAAAACTAAAATAAATTAAAACCACTTCAATCTTTAAAAATTGAGAGTGGGTAGTGCTTACAGCTCAGCTTCGAAATCTTCGACCTTGTAGGGAAACTCAGTTATGCCTTTGTTTCTGAGCACTTCTCTTGTAAGAATCCAGTACACAATTGCAAGGGCTTTTCTGCCTTTGTTGTTAGTTGGGATCACGAGATCGACATTCTCTGCTTGGTTGTTTGAATCGCACAGTGCAACAACTGGAATGCTGACATCTGTTGCCTCTTTCACAGCCTGAGCATCGATAGCCGGGTCGGTCACGACAATAACGTCTGGCTCTCTATATTCGCTCAGCACAGGGTTTGTCAGCGTTCCTGGCACAAATCTCCCTGTAATTGCTTCAGCTCCGATTATTTTTGCGAACATCTTTGCAGGTTTCTGTCCATACTGTCTTGCGGAAACCACGATTATTTTTGATGGGTCGTATTTAGCAAGAAATTTACCGGCTGCCTTTAATCTTTCGTCAAGCTGTCTGATGTCGAGCACGTAAAGTCCATCAGGTCTGACCTTGTAAATAAATCTCCTCATGTCTCCACTTTTCACCTGTGTACCGATGTGCACTCCTGCTGCAAGGTACTCATCCGTTGGAATGAGATACTCATAAGTTTCATCCTCTCTAATCATGCTTTCCCTATTTTCCTCCCCTTTAATCATAATGAATCACCTACAGTCTTCTTATTTTTACCATCGAAGGCGAATCTATCTCGCTCTCGATCCTAATCAGCTCATTGAGCTTTGCTATTCTTTCGCCTCCCACAACTCCAGTCTTTATTAATGTTGCGTTGAAGGCAACACTGAGGTGGGCAATCGCATCGTCTTCGGTCTCACCACTCCTGTGGGATACAACGACTTCATATCCACTATCCTTTGCCAATTTAACGGCTTTAAAAGTATCAGTAAGGGTTCCTATCTGGTTTGGCTTTATTAAAACTGTATTCGCCGCATCAACTTCAAGCCCCTTCTTTATTCTGTTGATGTTTGTTACGAAAATATCGTCTCCACAAACCATGCATTTGACAGATCTTGTGAGCTCGGCAAGACCCTCAAAATCGTTCTCGTGAAGTGGGTCCTCAATGTACAGCAGATTGTATCTATCTGCAAGCTCTCCCATGTAAGCTATCTGACCATCTGTCGTCAACTCTCTGTCCCTGTAAACGTACTTTTCTCCATCCCATAGCTCCGTGGCTGCGACATCTATACCCATTCTTATTTTTATCCCAAGTTCATCTTCAACCTTATCTATTGCAGATTTAATAATCTCAAAGGCCTTCTCATCAGGTATTTGGGCTGCCCATGCACCCTCATCTCCTTTAGCGGCAAAGATACCCTGTCTTTTAAATTCTTCCTTTATTTTTTTATGAACTGTTGTGTTGGCTGTTTGTGCATCAAGAAAGTTTTCTGCCCCGACTGGAATTATGAGAAATTCCTGAATGTTTGTAGAACCCTCAGCGTGGGCACCACCACCTATAACATTGCCAAGTGGGTATGGAAGTTCTTTAGCAAAGGCACCTCCAATATACTGATATAAGTGAAGCCCAACGATCTGACTTGCGAGTTTTGCACAGGCTATGCTCGCGGTTATTGCAAAATTTCCACCAATTTCCGAGAAGTTCTCTGTCCCATCAATTTCTCTGAGCGTTCTATCTATGGAAACCTGGTCGAATACGCTCATTCCAACAAGTGCTCTTGAAACCTTCTCTTGAATCTCATTCAGGAAAGCTGGATCTTTTGCAATCGCCTCTTCACTTCCGGTTGATGCTCCGGCAGGTGCACTTGATGAGGCGTAAAAATCACCTGAAAAAACCTCACATTCAACGGTTTTGCTCCCCCTGCTATCGAAAACGACTCGATAAAGGAGATCTTCAACAATCATTTAAGACACCTCGCAGATTTAAGATACCTCTCAGCAACTTCAAAACACCTCAGAACAAATCATTTTTATCAAGCCATACAAAATTATTTCTTTTCCTTTTTACGGTGATGGGTATTGCCCCCCTACTGAACTCTTCTCTTGCAATTTCCAGAGGGTCTGTTTTATCAGTTTCGATGAGAACAGGAGCGCCCATGGCAATCTGCAACGCTCTTGCTCCAATAATTCTTGCCCGTTCAAACCGGGTATATTCAAATGGAAATTTCACTTTTTTTGATTTTGATGCCGTAACAATCACCCCTTTAAATGAGTGGGGCCGCCGAGATTTGAACTCGGGTAACGGCGTCCCGAACGCCGCAGGATAACCAGGCTACCCCACGGCCCCCTTAAAGCTCGCCAGCTCTTTAATTACAGACTTATATGTGAGAAACATTCTTCTACAGCAGTATCTCTCCAGTCCGAGCTCATCAAGGGCCTCTTTCTGAGTTCTTCCTTCTTTGAGTTTATCCACGTAATCTTCCCAGAGGTGAGCAATCACATTTCCGCATGTAAAACATCTGACAGGGAACATAAATACACCTTGTTAATTTTTTACCTGTAGGAAGTCTGTCTTCTTTTCCTTGCTCCTCTTCCCATCTGCTTCTTTGGTTCTTTCCTTCTTATATCATTAACGAGCAGGGTTCTATCGTAATTGAGGTAGATCCTTTTCAGCTCCTCATCACCACTCCACTCAATGAGGGCTCTTGCGATGGCAGTTCTTGCAGCCTCTGCCTGACTCATGAAGCCTCCACCATTAGTGTTGACATCAATATCAACCTTCTCAGAGAGCCCTTTTGCCATGATTAACGGCTCAATTATCATAATCCTGGCAATTTCCGGTTCAATTAGCTCAACAGGGATTTTATTTATCCTGACTCTACCTTTTCCCGGTCTGATAGTAGCTCTTGCAACCGCACTCTTTCTTTTACCGCTTGTTAAAATTATCTTCATGCTTCCACCTCAAATCTGTATCCAAGGAACCTACTAACATCACCAACCGTCACATATTTTTCTGATTTGGAAACTTTTTCAAGCAAAGCATCCTCCACTACCTCTCCTTTTCCTTCAAGCTCTTTTGGAACGCCCATGAAAACCTTCAGATTTCTGAAAGCATCCCTTCCTCTTCTGTTTCTCCATGGTATCATACCTCTAACAGTTCTTTTAAAAATCCTCTCAGGATGTCGTGGGAAGTAAGGCCCTTTCTCCTGGCTGCCTCTCATGTACTTTTCTTTATACCTCCTGAAAATCATGTTTCTTTCGCCTGTAATAATAGCCTTTTCAGCATTTACAATAACGATTTTCTCCCCATTTATCAATCTTTTTGCAATTATGCTCGACAACCTTCCAAGTACGTGCCCCTCAGCGTTAATAACTGTAAAATCATCCCCTAAAGTCTCAATTATCCTCTTCACGTTGACAACCATAATCTCACCTCAGGTAATTATCCTTACTTTTGAACCTTTCGGATTCTCCAGCATTAACTCTCTTATTCCGATGCATTTACCCCCGACAGATTCAATTTTGCTTCTTGCAATATCAGAAAAACCAAGGGCTGCAACTACGGTCGATTTCTCTATTTTGCCCGCTCCAAGAACCTTTCCTGGAACAACAACAACTTCATCTTCTCTGGCGTATCTCTGTATCTTTGAAACATTCACCTCTGCATGAAGCCTTTTAGGTTTTGAAAGCATCTCAGCGATATCTCTCCATACCTTTGCATCGTTTTTGAAACTGTTCTCGAGCAATTCATCGATTAACCTGACAAGATTCGGATCTGTTTTTCTTTTCTGTAATCTTCTAATTCTACCCATTTTAGATCACTTCCTGTAAGCTTTAAATCGTGTGAACCACACGTCCATCAGAAGGTTATTTAAAAGTATCTCCGCAGGCACATTGAATTTAAGTTTTTCTGGGATGAAATTTACATGTCTTTTCCCAAAATTATTTCCCACTTTACCTGTTGTGAAACTCGACGATAGAGCGATAAAATAGATAATGGGAGAGGATAAAAGGAAATCAACAGGATTCATAGCAGAAACAGAGGAAATCTTCAATAAATCAGATCTACAAACGATACATAACAAAATAAGAGCATACTCAAGTGGTAGTTAGTAGCGATGCCAGAAGTTTTCTGACAGAGTAGGAGTGGATAGAGGGGATAATAAGTAAGCATGAGGGGCGACTCTGATGTGTCCAAGCTCGTGCAGAAACTCCATCGCAAGTCGGAGATGGTAAAAAAGCTAATAAAAAAGCTAATTTTAACTCCAGCTATCTTTTATCTCAATACTGAACTCGATGTCCTGCTAAGAACGAATCCTTCTACGCTCGAACATCTTTCAGTCTTCCATCCTCCATATACAGTATCCTGTTGGCGAACTTCTCTACTCTTGGATCGTGACTGGCTATTATAGCTGCCTTTCCTCTTTTCACCATGCTACTAATTAGTTTCATGACTTCTCTTCCCTTTTCTGAATCGAGATTTGCAGTGGGCTCGTCTGCAATGATTATGTTGGGATCTGTTATTACAGCCCTCGCAACAGCAACCCTCTGCTGCTCCCCTCCTGAAAGGTCTTCCGGCTTGTGATCCATTCTGTCTTCCAGCCCGAAATCTTTAAGCAGAGATGCTGCCTTTTTTCTTGCCTCACTTTCCCTCATACCCTTAATTATTAAAGGAACCATCACGTTTTCTAAGGCCGTCAAAGCTGTGAGGAGGTTGAAGTGCTGAAAGATGAATCCGATTTTCTCGAGCCTCAACCTCGCAAGCTCCTTCTGGCTGAGTCGGGTTATTTCGATGCCATCGATCTTTATGTTCCCCGATGTGGGCTTCAGCAAACCGCTGATCAGCGTAAGCAGCGTAGTTTTTCCTGAGCCCGACGGCCCCATGAGGAGCACCAGCTCCCCATTATCAACGGAAAAGGAAACGTTATCCACTGCTTTTACAGCTGTTCTTCCTGCTCCATATATCTTCGTTACATTTCTTGTCTCTATCAGCATTAAACCACCTAAGCTTGGAAAACTGTTGCGGGATCAACCTTCTCCAGCTTTCTGATGGGGATGAGGGATGCTGCCACGCTCATCGCCACGATGGACACAAAAGATATGGCGATGTTCCACACGTTGATCTCCACGTAGAACTCCGGAGCGATGTTTGGAACCCAGTTTGCTGCCGAGAGAGATAGCAGTGTGCCGGCAACGAATCCGAGCATTGCTATTGTGAATGCCTGTTCCAGAACTATTTTTATCATAAAACCCTCATTTGCTCCTATGGCTTTGAGAATGGCATACTCTTTTATCTTCTCCAGTGTTGCTGTGTATAGCGTAAGCCCTATAACTGTAACGCCTATAAAAAAGCCTATGAAGACGAGAGGTAGCAGTATAGCACTGAAGCTCTCATCTATCACCTCCTTGTGGTTGTCTATGAATTCCTCTTTTGTAAGAACATCCACTTTAACACCAAGCTTTTCCAGCCTGTTTTTGACGTCATCCGCCACTTTCTTCGCGAAGAAAGGATTCTCAACCTCAACCATATAGTAGTTCAGGAAGTCCTCAGCCCCGAATATTTTTGTTGCATCTTCCTTCGTGACGAAGACATAGGAGTAAACGAGTACAAAGGTATCCTTCGATATGCCCACAACGGTAAGCTCCATTCCTCCAACCTCAATTTTATCTCCGATGTCTATGTTGTTTCTGAGGGCAAAGACCCTATCCACAATCACCTGCCCGTCCCTTGGAATCTTCTTTCCTTTGACAATCTCCCATGGCCCACCAACACCACTTTTTGTATCGAAGCCTATTATGAAAATAGTCTCCTCTTTATCCTCTACTTTGGAAATTTTGGCCCTTACAGCCCTTCCTATGAACTCGTGCACATCCTTAACTCCGCCAACCTGCAGTATCTCATCCTCCTGCCCTCTTGGAAGGAGGGAGTAAGTGTGCCAGGTGTCGTGTATTCCTTCCTGCCCAACCCAGAGGTCAGCTCTGGTATTCATCAGATACATTGTGCTTTCTGTAAATATGCCGTAATATACCCCAATCAGCGTCATGATAAGCATGGTTGCGAAGGCAACACCGCCGACGCTTATCACAAGCCTTACTCTGTCGTGGAAGAGGTTCTTTCGGGCTATGGATACCATTTCACCCCTTCCTCCAGAGCCAGACTCCTGCTGATAGGGCTACAAGTAATACAGCTCCAACTGCAAGCCATAACACCGGAAAGCTCTGCTTGGGATGATGCACAACTATCTGATTCTCCTCTACAAACTTCTGATTGAACACATCTCTGTAAACAAGTTTCAGACTCAGGTTGTAAGGCTTTGATGAATCGACTCCGCTCTGGTCAACCTCTATGATCTCCTCGTCTCCCGGCTCCATGTCTCCGATGAAGACTTCAGCTCTCCCGTAAGGAGAACTGGCATAAACCACCAGATTCTCGGCCGGAGCGTTCCCGGTGTTTGCGATTGAAACGAAGACCTTATCCACATCTGCTCTGAAAAAGGTAGTCTCGATTGATACATTACCATCAACCCTGATGCCAAAGGTGCGGTTTACTGCAACTGTATTGCCCGAAGAATCGTATTTCAGGTTGACTGCAAGCGGATAGTATCCTGGTTTTGCGTTTTCGTCAACAAAAACGTCAAAAGAAATTGTTCTGCTCTCTCCAACTCCAATCGAGTTTATAAACTCAGTGTTAGATGAGGTGGGAAGTAAGATCTCGCTCTCCCACCTCAGCAAGATATTCCTGAGCTCCTCGTTACCTTCGTTTGAGATGTCAAAGATGAGTTTACCAGCTTTACCCGTCTCGAGAATTTCTGGATGTATGGCAGTTCTGAGGTAGTCTTCTTCTCTGCTCTCCACTTCCAGCCCAATGACGTAGCTTTCGCTCATCTGATTTCCCGCTAAGTCAGAGTAAGAAAACTCAAACCTCAGGATTGCAGTTCCCAGAGTGATAGCTTTAACTTTGAGCTGAACTTCCTTAGTCTCACCGGATTTCAGATACGGTATGAACAGATTGGAAGATTCACCAATCGGCACGATTCCGTCTCCGATCCAGAAGATGCGCACATCCCTCACATCGCTTCCAGCATTCTGGATTACAATGGTGATACTTGAGATTTCATCTGATTCAATAGTGGTCGGCGTAACATTCAATCTGATGAAACCCTCTTCCTTTACCTCTATAGGAACATCGAACCTGAAACTGCTGGTGTAGTTGTGATATTCGGCCCTCAAAAGAATCTCCACCGCATAGAAGCCTGACTTTGCAGTTTCGGGAACCTCGAACTTCAGAATGATGGATTTCACCGTTTCGGGATATAGGCTACCGAGATCTCTGTATTTATTATATATCTTTAACGGGCTGTCAGCCTTAACCTGAAATAGGTAAAGATTGTAGATGGGCTGAGTTCCGAGATTCATCATTTTCAATTGGATGTATCCAGTAGTTCCGGGCTTGATAGCTTCAGGATATGTTGTATATTCAACTGAAATTGCATCAGATGTTTCAGCATTAATCAGCAAACTCAAAAGCAATGCTGTGACGATTATGACATTCGAAACCCTTAACATGGTCTCTGTTTCCTACATTTTATATCATATAAAAAATTTTAGGTTAGTTGGTTTTTTTCTTTCTTTTTATCGGCGGCACGTAATTCTTCATCAGTAGTGAATTCGTCACAACACTCACACTGCTCACAGCCATGGCAGCTCCAGCCCATTCAGGACGGAAAATTATGCCAAAGAGGGGATACAGCAGACCTGCTGCAACGGGTATAAGCAAGGTGTTGTAAATCATAGCCCAGAATAAATTCTGCTTTATTTTACTGAGCGTCTTGCCGCTTAGCTGAATTGCTGCAGCAACGTCCCTTATATCATCCTTTATCAACACTATTTCCCCGCTCTCAATGGCAATATCTGTGCCACTTCCAATGGCTATGCCTAAGTCTGCCTGAGCGAGAGCTGGCGCATCGTTTATGCCATCTCCCACAAAAGCTACGACCACTCCTTTTTCCTGAAGTCTTTTAACCTCCTCAGCCTTCTGGTGCGGCAGAACTTCGGCAAGCACAGTATCTATATTTAACATCTTAGCTATTGCCTCAGCAGTCCTTCTGTTATCGCCAGTTATCATAGCAACCTTTTTACCCATTGTGTGGAGTTCCTTGATGGCTTCTTTGGCAGATTCTTTTAGAGTGTCTGCTATTCCAACAACCCCAATAATTTTGCTATTAGAAGCGACAAGCACCGCTGTTTTTGCTTCCATCTCCAGTCTCTGAAGAGCCTCTTCTATTCTTTCATCAACAGCAAGTCCGTTATCGGCCATCAGCTTCCTGCTGCCAACGAGTATGCGGTCACTGTTCAGCAACGCAACAACACCCTTACCTGCGATAACCTCGAACTTTTCTGGATCATCAACACCGATTCCTTCACTCTCTGCTTTCCTCACTATTGCCTCAGCCAGCGGATGTTCACTTCTTTTCTCTGCTATAGCTGCGATTCTGAGAACTTCTACTTCGCCACCATCAAAGGCTATGATGTCTGTAACCTCCGGCTTACCCTTTGTGAGTGTCCCAGTCTTATCGAAGATGACAGTATTAACTTTCCTGGCTATTTCAAGAGCATCTCCATTCTTTATCAATATTCCAAGCTCGGCTCCTTTACCCATTCCGACAGTCAAAGCTGTGGGCGTTGCAAGCCCAAAGGCACAGGGACAGGCTATAACGAGTACTGCAACCAGTGTGGTGAAAGCGAAAACTGCTGGCACATTTGCTATAAAGTACCAGTAGATAAATGATGTAACTGCTATCGTCAGAACGACTGGTATAAAATATGTCACGATTTTATCTGCCAGTCTTTGAATGGGTGGCTTGCTACCCATGGCCTCCTCAACCAGCTTTATTATCTGAGCTAACAACGTATCCTTCCCAACTCTCGTTGCTTTTATTCTCAAAACGCTGTTTTTGTTTATCGTCGCCCCAACTACCTCGTCTCCAACCTTCTTAAGGTTTGGTATTGGCTCTCCAGTAATCATGGACTCATCGACATAGCTTTCGCCCTCGATTACAACACCATCCACAGGTATCTTCTCTCCAGGCTTAACTATCACAATGTCTCCAGCCCTGACATCTTCAACGGAAACCTCTATTTCTTCTCCATCTCTTACAACTACTGCTGTCTTAGCCTGAAGACCTATCAGCTTCTTTATCGCCTCACTTGTCCTTCCCTTGGCCATCGCTTCAAGGGTTCTGCCAAGGAGGAGGAAAGCCATCAACAAAACGGCGGTCTCGTAGAATAGATAGTCTTCCGGCAGAAAACCGAGGGTCGAGAATACACTGGCGAAGTAGGCTGAACCAACACCCATGGAATACATGACATCCATGTTCAACATTCTGTGGCTCAGAGCTCTAAGAGCAGCCGAAAACATGCTTCTGCCTGAGTAATACATTACTGGTGTCGCGAGAATGAACTGTATCCAGCTGTTGTAGGGAATTCTGTCTACCGGCAATCCAATGTAACCACCATATGTCAGAAAAAGAAGTATGGTGCCTATGGCAGCGGCAAAGGAGAGTTTTCTCCTCATTTCTGCAATGTGGTCTTCTCTGGTTATGTCCTCTTCAACCTCTTCGCCCTCAACTCCTATGAACTGATATCCCACGTTCTCTATTGCCCTTCTTATGTCTTCCACGCTTGTAATGCTCGGATCAAAAACTATTTTGGCAGTTTCTGTTGCCAGGTTAACAGAAACATCTCTAACTCCTGCCAACTCACCAACGACCATCTCAATAGTCTTAACACATGAAGCACAAGTCATTCCACCTATTTTTACTGTTATTATTTTATCCTCCCTGATAACACCGTATCCTGCACTCTCCACGGTTTCTATTATTTTTTCAAGTGTAACTTTGGAAGGATCGAATTTCACAGTGGCCGACTCTGTTGCCAGGTTAACAGAAACATCTTCAACTCCCTCAAGATCTTTTAGGGCAGCTTCTATAGCTTTAACACATGAAGCACAGCTCATTCCGGTGATTTTAATATTTTTCTCCATTTGGACTCACCAGTAGTTATTTTCTTAAAAGATTAAATAAAGTTATTTTTTGACAAAATGTAAAATTTAAGCAGGAAATGTTTAATAATTTGTTAGGTTTGGAGGGATTGAAATGGTAAAACTTGATGAGTATGATCTAAAGCTGATCAATCTCCTGAAAGATGATTCAAGGCTCGGTATTTCAGAGTTAGCAAAGCTTTTGGGCTTGAGTAGACCAACGGTAAAGTCTCGTTTGGAGAGGCTGGAAAAAGAAGGGATAATTCAAAAATACACGATAAAACTCTCTCCAGTATTTGAAAATGCAGGAAACTTGATAGTTATGATTGTGGAAACTGAAAACCCAGAAAATTTTAGAGAATTTGATGAAATAATTGAGATCAATAAAGTTACAAGTAAAAAGTACGTCATAAAGGTTGTAGTAGAAAAAATGGAAGAACTTAGAAAAGTTATAGATAGGGCAGAATTTGAAGTTTTAGAACTAATGCCAGTTATAGAGAGCGAAGAAAAGGAGAGACAAATCAAAATAAAGGTTCCATTTAAGTGTGATTACTGTGGGAAAGAAATTATTGAGGAACCCATTATATACAAGTACCGCAACAAAGTTTACATCTTCTGCTGTAGGACATGTTTCGGAGAGTTTAAAAAAATAGGGGAAGAGTGAACTGCTCCCAAATTCACAACTCTGACTAGTATATGGCTTTCTTTTCCTATTCATTCTTAACAGCTATATCAGCTAACAGGAAAGACTGGTTTCGACATAGGATTGTTCAAACCGGGGAACGTGGCCTTTATGGGCAAAGTGCAAAGATTTAAGATGAGGTGTATAGCTAAATTCATTTTAACACACTTCTTCTTGCAATACCTGTAGATTGGTTTCAGGAAAAAACATCACAGAGGTTGACTGAGCTGTGATTGGTAAAAGGTCTAAATATTTGTTTTTTAGGAATTAGAAGGTTTGGTAGTTAGAAGATTTGATAATATTAAACTCAAAAAATTGTTCAAAGTTAGATTCAAATCAGATTATTCAGAAACTCCTTCAGATTATTCAGAAACTCCTTCAGATTATTCAGAAACTCCTTCAGATTATTCAGAAACTCCTTCAGATTATTCAGAAACTCCTTCTATCCCCAGTGCATTTAGGAATCTCTTTTTGACAGCCTCTCTTATAAGTTTGCTGAGAACATCTTTTTCGGAAATTTCCCCGAATATTCCGAGGGGTATCTGCCCACCTCCAGCATGAGCGTGTCCTCCAGCACTGCCAACATCTCCGAAGGCTTTCCTGAGCACCTCGCCTATGTTGAGCCTGACATCAACATTTCTGGCAGAAAGGTGTACAGTATCCTTAACAACGCCGAAAACCAGAACAGTCGATATCCCTTCAAGCTTTAACAAATAATCTGCTGCTTGGGAAATGGCATCCTTCTCATTGATAAAGCCGGCGAAGGTAATCAGTATTGGAGGGAAAACTTCCCTGTTTTTGATTGCTGTGCCCAGAACATCGAGTGTCTCGTATGATAGTGAAGGCCCCTCCATTTTCTCAATCAGTTCATGGTCAACATAGGGGTAGAGATAGGCTGCTGCAGAAAAATCTGGGGTTCTTGCATTTCTCTTGAATTCGTCAGTTTCGCTTTTAATTCCGAAGAAAAGAGCTGTGGCAAGGGTTCTGCTTGGGACTATGTTGAGCTCAACCATGTAATTGGTCATGATCGTGGCAGTGGCACCCACATCGGCTCTTATGTCAACAAACTCGGCATCCGAATTCTCCGATGGATGGTGGTCTATTATTATGTTGAGTGTTATGTTGCTGGGGATTGAGTTGTTCATTCCTATTGCTGACGAATCGACGAGGGCGAACTTTCCATATTCGATCAGATTTATCTCGTCTCCTCTGGTTATTTTAACGTTGAGCAGGTTTACCATAGCCTTGTTTTCCTGGTGTGAGATCTCGCCATAATACAGGATGTCCGCCTCAACTCCAAAATGCTTGGCAATCTCTCTTAAAGCCATGGCCGATGATATAGCATCCGGATCCGGGTTATCGTGGGTGAAAATCGCCAGTTTTTTATCTTTCATGCTGTTCAGAACTTCTTTGAACTTTCTTATTCTCCTGAGTGTTTCAATTCTGTTGAGTGTCTCTATGGCCATTTTTGTCATTGCAGATGAGGGTGTAATGACTGCATCGGCCCCGAGGTACTCCATTTCCTCTTTCTCTTTTATACTTGCGGCACGGGCTATTATGAAAACAGATCTTGAGATTGATCTTATTGCTTTTATTGCTCTTTTATTTATCTCATTATATGGTAGCAGGAGGAATACTACGGAAATTGAATCATAATCGAAGGATTTCACGAATTTCTCATCAGAAATATCGCCTAAGATGGCATTGAAATCCTGATCCTTCAAAACCTCAATTTTCTCAGGAGACGAGTCAACAGCAATTACCTTCTTTCCCCGTTTTGTAAGTTCTTTGAGCACACTGAACCCGAAACTACCACAACCCATGACAACGTAATCAAAATCTCCATTATCGAGTGTTTCAGTTTCGTCAGTAGCATCAGATTCGGCTGAACTGGATTCAGATTCCAAGTTTGTCTGACTCATTATGGCCAGTTTCTCATCAGCAAGATATTTAAAATTATCTTGGCAAGTTTGTTTCATGGAATTTGAAAAATTACGGCTTGAAATAGGAAAAAAGTATCTTGATACGGATCTCAAATCCGGCCCTTTTTTCCTTTTGGCTGTTTTGTTTGAAGAAGTTGGTGAACTTGCCGAAGCAGTCAGAAAAGGGGAACTGGAGAACATCAGAGAGGAACTTGTTGATGTTCTATTTATGGTTCTGAGCTTATCTAACATTTTTGAAGTGGATCTCGAAAAAAGAATTGTGGAAAAGTACATCGAAGGTGATCCGAGAAGCAGATGGGATCTTCCTTGAAAACTTATAACTCCTAAAACCATTTTTATAGTTCATTCTGATGGCAATCCCCCGATTACTTCTTGGTTAACCGGACCTTTCTCGAATTAATTTAATTACCTCTCTTTTCTTCTCAATGGCTTTTTTTACAGCCTCATCAACGCGCATTCTCATTTCTTCAAAGTCTAAAGGCTCCTTCTCTCCAACCACCTTTTTCAGGGGTGTGTATGCGGATTCTCTGAACCTGGGCTTTAATGGCTCCTTTTTACCATCAATGAGTGAATAAGCTCCTTCTCCTTTCTCGACCCATCCCGCTTCATATATTTTGACGTTCACTTTTCTTACGGCCCTTCTCACATCCTCCGCAACATCAGGGGGTGAGATGACCATAAGGGAGTCAATTGATACGCCCATAAAGTCTATTTCCAGTTCCTCGAGCATTTTTAGAATCTTCGGGTTGACAGCTTTTCGTGTCTCTTCATAGTCGAATACAAGAGCTTTTCCAGAAACACGAGATATTTCCTCGGCATCCCCCCTTATCCCACCATTCGTAACATCGCTCATAGAATGGATATCCTTTACCAGTCCTTCTTTGAAGAGTGCCTCACACGATGTAAGAAAATCTATGTTGAGGGTCTCGTCTATGACTTCATGCCTGCCATAATAGATGGCGGCGGTAACAACAGTCCCTCCACCGGCCCCCTCTGTTAGAAGTATTACATCACCCTCTTCTGCATTTCGCCTTGGCGTTATGTATTCGGATACACCAACACATCCCACTCCTCCAGTCATTCTTTCCCCGATAACCATATCGCCACCAATTCTAAGGGTGCTTCCACTAACCAGTGGGACTCCTGTCAGATCGCATACCGCAGTAATTCCGGCGATGTGGTCGAATATTTTGGAAACGTCTCCATCATCGGCTATGTGGATATCTGAGAAAACGGCTACGGGTTTTGCACCCATAACATAAACATCTCTCATCGCAGCTCTCGTTACGTGAAAACCAGAAATAAATGGATATTCGCTCAGTCTTGAATGGATACCATCGATTGCAACAGAAATATAAAATCCATCAAATCTCACAACTCCAGCATCATCCAGATCTTTTGTGGAAACAACAGCATCGCTATCTCCTATAACTTCTGCAATTTTAGAGTGGGTATAGAAATCTCCTTTCCCTCTTGAACCAACACCAAACTGTCCCATTGTAACTCCCGAATGATAATAATCCAGTATAAAACTGGATTTTGATGTGGCGTTTTTCACCTCGATTATTACTGCCTCAGCCCATCTGTTTGCTCTGTCCTCCTCCCAACCCTTCATTTCTGCTATTCTCTCGGCCAGAGTTTTTTTCACTCTGTCTTCATCATATTTCAGGAGCATCCTCCTCGTAAAACCCTCAAGATCCATAACTAATCACCTTTTTGTTTGATAGATTCGTGGATAAAAATTGCGGCAGCATTTGAAAGGTTCAAAGATCCAACCTTCCCATAACCCCTGATTTTTGCTATGCAGTCACACTGCTTTTTTACAGGTCTTGAGATACCTCTATCCTCCTCCCCTATAACTATGGCGATCGGAGGTTTAAGAGATACAGAATCAAGGTCCTCTCCAACATTTTCAGCTCCGATTACAGGAATGGATAATTTTTTGAGTTTTTTGATCGGGTTAACAAGATTATCTTCTCTCGCTATGGGGATGTGGAACACCGCACCTGCAGAAACTCTTGCAACGGTCTCCGTGATCTGAGCAGATCTTCTTTTGGTTAGCACAACTCCTGCACATCCGAAAAACTCCGCTGTTCGGATAACTGCCCCGGTATTGGTTGGATCTTTAATCGAATCAAGGAAAATGATAGGTGTGGAGTTCAAAATACACCTCTCAAGTATTCTCTCAAACTGAACATATTTAACTGGAGTTACATCTGCCTCAATCTGCTCTGCAACCTTTTTTCTCACTACAGGAATTCCGGCCCTCTCACAATTTTTTAATATCTCAAGAACTCTGCGATTTTTTGAAGTCGGATCTACGAAAACTTTGTTAATCAGTCCAGCTTTTAAAGCCTCCATAACACTGTTTATGCCTTTTACTCTCATAGATTCTCCTCTTAATTCTCGTTTCAGGTTTAAAGTCTCAAGCCTCAAACCAGTTTTAAAGTGTATTACTTCAGGTAAATCATTTTTTTGCTGGATTTCAATCCTTCTATTAACTTCTGAATAAAATCGACTGTTTTTATCTCGTTCAATTTGTTTAGAGATATCCATCTCGCTTCCTTGGCATCGCTTCCGGCTCTGAGCTTTCCGGATATGATTTCAGCAAAGAAATCGATAATGATGTAGTGGTATTTTATGTCCCCATTTCTAAAGATCTCTTCACTTACGCATGCGACATCTCCAACCTCTATTTCGAGCCCAGTCTCCTCCTCAACCTCTCTCTTCAGAGCCTCCTCAAGACCCTCTCCAAGCCTGACCACCCCACCCGGAACCGACCAGTAGCCTTTATTCGGCTCGTTAGCTCTTTTGACGAGGAGGATTTGATTATCTTTTATTATTACTGCACCAACACCAACCATTGGATATCTATGGTATTCTCTACTATGTTCCATATTTTCACCCTTTAACAAAGGAGCTTAACTTTCCTTCAATCCCTGAGAAGAAATACTCAACTGCTATTGCTGCCAGAAATATTGCCATAAGTCTTGCAACTATATCTGACCCACTCTTTCCGAGTATTCTGATAATTTGATTGCTGTATATATGGGTAAGTCTAACCACGAGATATGTTAGAAGAATACTTGCAATTACCAGCAATTTTAGAATTACTGTCTCAGCTGAAGAGTAGAGAACGATCGCTGCTGTAATAGCACCAGGTCCCGTATAAAGTGGTAGGGCTATTGGAAAAACTGCAAGAGAGTCGATATCTATGTTCTCTTTACCCTTCTCTACGTATATCTGTCTCCTCCTGCTACCCATAAGAATGTCAACTGAGACTGCAAAAAGCAGGATCCCACCGGCTATTTTTAAACCATCCATCGATATTTTGAAGAATTCAAGAATAGAGTTACCGGTTAGGGTGACGAATATCAGAAGGAAAGCAGCAATAAGAGTTGCTTTTTTCGAAATCTTATCTCTATCTTCATCGCTGATGGTCTCAGTGAGAGCTATAAACATAGGAATATTTCCGGGAGGGTCAACTATGATAAATATTGTGGTAAATGCAGTTATGAAGAAGCTGGAGTAATCCATAATATCACTCTCTTAACTCTGAGAACATCTTAATGGCTTTTGATGTGTTCTCGATGAGTTTTACGGCAGATTCCTGTGTTGGAAATCCACCCAGTCCACAATCTGGCCCGGTGTAGGCTATATTCTCACCAAAAATTTTGTAAGCTTTTTCGAGCCTTCTGAAAATTGTCTCTGGGCTCTCAATCTCATCTATAGCATTTATTATCAACTTACTGTCTTTCCATGCGTTGATTCCATGTTTCTGGTTATATTCGGCGATGAGAGAGTCTATATCACTCCTTGAGATGCCAATCCTCAGCTTTTTATCATACGACACGAGGTCCTCAACATCAATGAAGTCAACAGCCTTTTCATCCTTGGCACTTTCGATTCCGATCACGTCTATCTCATCTACTCCGAGTAAATTTGAGTAGTACAAGGGTGAATGCAGATGAATCTGAACATCCACATCAAGATCAAAATTTTCGTAAGCGAGGCTGATCTGTTCAAAATCAGGTTGAAGTTCGGGATTTATTCCAAGGCTCGGATCATCAATGCTTATGCAAGTAACATTCAATTTTGACTTGAGGATGTTCTCAACGAATCTTGAAAGAGATTTAGAGATGGCTGAAAGCAAATCGTCATAAATAACTCCACCGAATTCAGTATAGTAGAGTTCAAAGGGACCGGTAATGCATGCCCTCACTTCACCGGTGTAATTTATTTTCTCAATGGCTGCAAACTCAGGGATAATGGCATGTTCTTTCTTAATGAGGAAGGCATCCTCCTGAAAAGCCTCATCTTTAATTAGATCTAGGAACATTTTTACCATATCTCTAAATTGGGGATAATTTATCACTTCAAGACCAGCCTTTACCTTCATCAAAAAAGCCCTCTGAATCATCTCCTCAAATTCTTTATTATATATGTTTGATTCCACCCAATCTCTGTTTATTCCAGGGGGTAGGGGAAAACTGCCAATATCATCGAATTTCATGGGCATGTTGGATTCACCTCTTCAAGACTTACTTCAGGACTTATCTTTTCCGTTTTATGAAACTGTTTTTCAAAGGATTTTTGGAGTGTATAAGATTTGCTGTTCCATCAATAATATATGTTGTTAAAATTATTTTCATTCCAGCAAAGTTTAAATAGCGAAATTAATTTGAAAATCTCGGGGTGATACTGACATGGCAGAGGAACATGTGGTCTTTGTTGGCAACAAGCCGGTTATGAACTATGTACTGGCAACAATAACACAATTTAATGAAGGTGTAGGAAACGTTGTAATTAAAGCAAGAGGAAGGGCGATCAGCAGGGCGGTAGATGTAGCGGAAATCGTAAGGAACAGGTTTTTGCCCAATGTTAAAGTGAGTGACATAAAAATAGACACAGAAGAACTTGATTCAGCCCAGGGTAGACAGCTTAACGTATCTACAATCGAAATTTACTTGGCGAAATAATTAACATACCAGAGTTAAATGTTTGGCAGGCTCCTTATGGGCCTTGTTTTTCTTAATTATTTTCTTATTTGATTTTAATTTTATATTTCATTAATCTGGGTTCCTGATTTCTGTTCGTTTTATGTGTATTCGGACTTATACGTTTAGTTTGACCCCTCATCCCATCTCATTTTGACCCCGTTTATTCAATTAATAGAAAAATTTATTAATCGATAACACAAAAGTATCAAAAATTAATACGGAGAGGTGGTAAAGGTGCACATTCCGGATGGTTTTCTTGATTTAAGCATTGCAGCTTTGTTTTATCTTTTAACTGGCATTGTGGTTGGATTTTCTCTTTTTAAAGCAAAAGAAGAACTGGATGAGAGAAAAGCACCTCTTGTAGGTATGGTAGCAGCAGCAATCTTTGCAGCTCAGATGCTCAACTGGCCAATTCCTGGAGGAACCTCAGCTCATTTTGTAGGTGGGGCGCTTGCAGGAATTCTTCTTGGGCCATTTGCGGGATGTCTTGCGATGACATCTGTGCTGGTAATTCAAGGTTTGGTTTTTGCAGACGGTGGCTTGACAGCTCTTGGTGCGAACGTCTGGAACATGGCAGTGGTGAATGTATTCGTTGGTTATTATGTTTACAGGATTTCATCTGAAAAGATATCAACAACTGCTGCCGCTTTTGTTGCTGGCTGGATAGGAATAACACTTGCAGCAATCTTTGCAGGAATTGAAATTGGTTTATCGAGTTCATTTGATTTTTCAATTGGTGTGACCGTTCCGGTAATGGGAATATGGCATACGATTCTGGGGATACTTGAGGGAATAATCACTGCTGGTGTGATAGGGTACATCACTTCAGTGAGGCCGGATTTACTTCAGACCAGAGTACTTACGGGGTGATGGCATGGATAAAAAGTTCTGGATTCTGCTTGGTGTGATGATAGTTCTATCCCCTCTTTTTGCCTATGCAGCAGAGATCGTGGGATATTCTGAACCTCTTGAGAATGTTGCTGAGATGGTTGGCGCAGAAGAAAAACCGTTTTATGATGGATTACTTCCAGACTATACAGTTCCCGGGATTGATCCCTATACCGGCACTCTGATATCTGGACTCATTGGCACTTTGATAACTCTCGGTGTAGCATATGGCCTTGCAAAGGTAGCGAGTAATAAGCGATTATAAACATAAAGGTTTAGAAATGATAGAGCTACTCGAAAAAACTGCAAAAGAGGCCTCAAAATTTTTTCAAAATTTTTTGGTAATTGAGAGTACAGCAAATAGAAACGGATTCCTACAAAAAGTAGATGCAAGGGTAAAGGTTTTGGGAATATTCGTTCTTGTAGTTCTCTCTGTTTCAACGTTTGATTTTCAAAAACTCTTTTTTTCTCTTATGTTAATTCCGATCCTTTTAGCAATCTCAAAAATTTCTTTGAAGGTTTTTGTATCGAGAGTATGGCTATTTCCCCTGTTCAGCTTTCTTATTGTAAGCCCCAGGATCTTCATGGGTAAGGTATTGCTCTATCCATCGCTTTTTCTGACATATGATGGGCTTATATATTCAATTATCTTTACTTTAAGAGTGTTTATTGCGGTCTCTTTCCTGAGTTTATTAATTCTGACAACTCAGTTTTCAGAAATAATCTCAGCACTGAGGTTTTTCAAAATTCCAGAATCAATAATTTCTATATTGGTTTTGACATACAGATACATTCATTTAACCTTTTCTGAGCTCTTCAGAATACTTGTTGCAAGAGAAAGTAGAAGAGTAAGGAAAATGAAAATTTCAGAGATATGGAATGGTGGTGGTGCATCCTTGGGAGTGTTCTTCATCAGAGTTCTGGAAAGAGCTGAAAGAATATACCTCTCATCCATCGCCAGGGGTGGTCAGAACTACAGACCCTATGTGTTTCCACTTCGTTTCCGATCAACCGAAGCATTTTTTACCAGTATGGTTCTCGCCAACATTATCTGGTGGTTGATCTGAAAAGTGGAAAGTATGCTGTGAGGGCTCAGAACGTTTCCTATATTTATCCTGATGGTACTGAGGGAGTCAGGAATGTTTCGATAGAAATACTTGAAGGAGAGAGAGTAGCTCTTCTTGGTCCTAATGGGTGTGGTAAATCTACCCTTATACTGTTACTATCCGGTCTGATAAATCCAACCTCAGGAAGGGTTGAAATCTTGGGAAGAGAAGTCAATAAAAAAAACTCAGAATTTTTTAGGAGAAATATAGGAGTACTCTTTCAAAATCCTGATGACTTCCTTTTCAATCCTACTGTAAAGGAGGAACTGCTTTACACGCCTGCACAGCTTGGACTACCTTTCGAGGAAGCTATGGATATGGTTAGAGAGTACTCAGAGGAGTTTGGCATAGAAAAAATCCTGGAAAAACCACCCTTCAGATTGAGCGGAGGAGAAAAGAAAAAAGTGTCTCTTGTATGCTCAATAATGCTCAAGCCTTCACTTCTATTTCTCGATGAACCGACTGCGAATGTGGATGGTAAGACGAGGAAAAAAATAATTGAAATTGCTGAAAAAATTGAGGGGACTGTAGTTCTGACGACTCATGAGCTTGAAATAATACCAAAAATGGCTGATAGAATAGTTCTGATGAGCATGGATAAGAAAATTATTGCCGATGGTGACCTTGAGTTGCTTGAAGATTACAGTTTGCTTGAGAGTGCGGGAATTCTATGATTCTACGGGAATTCTATGATTTGCGGATTCTTCATCAGGCCGGGTTTAAAGGTTTAAAGGGGAAAAAATATTTAAGTAGTGGGATTGGCGAGTTATGCAATCAGCATGTACAATCAATGCCTGAGGACGTGTGGAAAGATACAAAGTCTAAAGGACGTGTGGAAAGATACAAAGTCTAAAGGACGTGTGGAAAGGTACAAAGTCTAAAGGACGTGTGGAAAAGCAAAAAGGTGATTTGAAATGGTTTGGCAGGGTAGAAGTAGGAGATCAAGCACTGGAAAATTGATCCGGGCTGCGAGGAAAAAAAGAAAATATGAGATGGGCAGGCCGCAGGTTGAAACCTTGATTGGCGATAGAAAAGTTAAGAAAGTCAGGGCAAGAGGAGGAAATGTTAAAATAAAGCTTGTAATGGATAAGTTTGCAAATGTTTACGTTCCATCAGAAAATAAGGTTGCCAAGGTAGAAATTACAAATGTCATCGAAAATAAAGCTCACGTGCATTATGCAAGAAAGAATGTCATAACAAAGGGAGCAATAATCGAAACACCACTGGGTAAGGCCAGAGTTACGAACAGGCCTTCTCAGGAAGGATTAATCAACGCGATTCTTATTGAGTAATTTATATTCAACAAATCAAATTTTTCTGAACTATTTCAGTTTTTTAAAGTTGCTGATCTGAAGATCCGTATTTTTCTGTTGAATTCTTTTAAGCTTTACTTATAGGTTTAAAAAATTGATTAACAAATGCTATATAGTAAAATATATATCTCATAAAACTTAATTTTTATGTGGAGGATTGTTATGGAGGGTGCTTTAACAGTAGAAGAATTGAAGGATCTGCTTGAAAAGGGAGGAATAACTCTTATAGATGTGAGGTCTTCTGAATCATATTCTAAAGAGCATATTCCGGGATCTATTAATATTCCACTTGATGAGATCGATAAAAAACTAAACCTTTTAGACAAAAGTGGTCTTATAGTGGTTTACTGTCAGTCATCTGAGTGCCCCCTCAGTCCCAAAGCTTACAGGAAATTGAGAAGGCTTGGATATAATGTTAAAGATTTTGCTGGAGGATTGGAAGACTGGAAAAAGGCAGGTTTTCCTGTTGAGAGCAAGAGCTAATTCACTTTTAAATCTAACGAAAGAGTAGGGTGGTTTATACAATGTACACTATGTACGATGTGGTAGTGATAGGTGGTGGAGTAGCCGCTCTGTCGGCAGGAATGTATGCTGGAAGGTTGGG
This sequence comes from Archaeoglobus sp. JdFR-24, assembly GCA_002011215.1. The sequence continues at coordinate 33,651 of MTML01000025.1, read as the reverse complement.
TTTAAAGGCTGCTGTAATCGGAAAGGAGATTGGTGGAACTATAACTCTCACTAATTTCATTGAAAACTGGCCAGGATTTAAGAAAATCAAAACATTTGAACTAATAGATTTGTTGGAGGACCATGCAACCAGTTATGGTATAGAGATAGTGGAAAAAGAAGTACTCGATGCATCTATTGAAGGGAATAAATTTAAAGTTGTAACTGAAGATTTGGAGAGATTCTCAAGGTCTTTAATAATCGCTACAGGTACAGAAAGAAGAAAACTGAAAGTTAGAGGATATGATCGATTTGAAAACAAAAATATCCATTACTGTGCCTTTTGTGATGGTCCCAGTTATGCTAAAAAAAGGGTTGCGGTTATCGGTGGAGGGGATGGTGCAGTAGTAGAAGCTATCGTATTGTCCGGGTATGCAGAGAAGGTTTATTTGATTAATAGAGGTGATGATCTCCACGGTGAACCAACAAATTTGAGAAAACTTCAGAATTTAAATAATGTAGAGGTTTTGAATGGCTATAATGTCCTCTCATTTGAAGGAGACGAAAGTCTTAAAAGAATTGTTCTGGATAAAGAATACCGGGGAAAGGACTGGGTAAAGGTGGAGGGAGCTTTTATATCTGTAGGTGGACTTCCTAATTCGAAACTCGCCTCAAAGCTTGGGGTTAAAGTTAACGACCACGGTGAAATATTGGTGAACATGAAGATGGAGACAAACGTTCCGGGTGTGTTTGCGGCCGGTGATGTGGTTGCAATGAATTTTAAGCAGGCAATAATCTCTTCAGCACAGGGCGTAATTGCAGCTTATTCTGCCTACAGATTTATTACAGGAAGGCCAGTTTATACATGCATCATAGATAGCTATGCCAATCCAATGATCGCCAAAGCAGAAGATGTGAAAATGGCGTTAGAGTCAGTATTGGAATCAAACAGGAGGATTCTGCTAATTGATGTTAGAGATAGAGAAGATTATGACAGGGGTCACATTCCACAGGCCATTTTTGCTACGATTGGAAAAATTGAGGAACTTGAATCTCAATTGAAGGAGGTTGAAGAAATATATGTTTATTCGAGGGATTATGATTGTCCTGCAAGCACCATAGTTGCAAAAAAGCTGATCAAAATGGGTTTTTGCAATGTTTATGATTTTAGGGGTTCATTCAAGGAATGGGTGGAAAAGGGATACGAAATAGAGGTTTAGAATGGCAAAAAATATGAGTAAACCGCCCACCTACAAAGTAGGCGCGTCTTCTGCCGTGGATTCCATAAAAAATCATAGCTACTAAAGGTGCTAAGAGATCTTGAACTGTATAAAAGTGATTAGAGAGCTATTCATTTTACAGTCCACTCAAAATCTTAAAAACAAATTCAATCGGTTAATGGATTGTGCAATGGAGAGGCAGTTTAAAAATTTAAAAAATGAAAATACGGATCACTCAACCTTTATTTCTTTCTCACTCTTCCAGAGTCCATGAATATTGCAATACGAGGTTGCTATCAGTTTTCCGGGTTTTTCAGTTCTGAAGTAAAACATAGCTACTGGTTCGGTATATACTGTGCTTGTGTTCGGACCATTCATTGATTCGCCATGGGATAAGAATTCTGCCCTGCCTATTTGGTATGGGAACTTCTCTCCTTCTGGAAGGAATGTCAGTTCTATCCATCTAATGTGGTGCTCTGTGGTGTTGGGATGAGGCATCTCCTTCCCTACACTGACAGTTACCTTTGTGTTTGATCCCTTTTCAACCTTCTCCTGAACCTCAATTACCGGAACGTGTTTCTCTTTTTTCCAGTCTGCTGTCTGAAAGAGTTCATCCATTCAAATCACCTCCATTGGCGGGAATAAGCAAAAGATTTTTCCTACTATTCTCTTTAACAGGTGGCACATCTACTCCAGCCACCCTCATCCAGTTGTATACTAAAAAAGATAATTAAAAAAGATGAATAAATAAGTTGTGTTTAATTGTAAGGTACATGCTCTTATCTGATCACTCTCGAAATCTGTTACCTTCCTAAGTCGGTCTCAGGTTACAATCTCTCCGAGCCTCTCGAGTTCCCTGGCTCTTATAATTTCCATCATGGTCAGATCCAGTGGATCTTCAATGTTCAATCCATGCTTTATTTTGAGATTCCTCATCTCCGGTGAGGTTGGACCTATTGCCGGATCGCCTGGAACTCTTGGGGAAACATCGAAGATTACAAATTCAAGTTTATTGCTGGTGTAGGCAATAGCACCCTGCAACCCGAATAAACCAATTATCCCAGGGGAATACTCTTTTTCGCATGTGCGTATGAATTTTTCAGCACATTCATAGACCATCTGCTGTTTGCTCTCTCTCATCGTTACACCAAAATGTCCTATCTCCTCGTTTTTCACAGGTATGTTTATTTTCAGCTGATCCTTGGCAGGAAGATTAAGAAAGCCCTGTAAATTAACCTGTCTCCTGTCCGAAAAACCAACAAAATCGAAGTCTCCGAAAACATCCTTCAGGGCATAACTGTGGAAGTTTGCATTGAATCTTGCACCCAGAACATACTCTTCAATTCTTGCCTTTCGCAAACCTTCTTCATTAATAATTCCTTCTTTCAGAAGCTCTTCGGCCTGTCTGTAATAGTCTTCCGGGGAGACTGCGTAAAAGAAAGCTCTCTCGAGCGGGTTTGCAGCCTGCTGTACTTTAACTACAACAAGCCTGTCGATCTCTTCGGGAGAGGAAAATTCGACTGGAAATCTTAAACCAGCCTTTTGTAAAAGATAGTACTGTCCCTTCTCGTATCCTCTCTCTTCAGCTCTCAACATGTATCTGTTTCCATAAACTGGGACCATGAATTCGTTTTCTATGCCATCATAGCCGACATAAACTGCAAAGCTTCTGTTTGGAATAAAAATAGTATTGAGTTCGATGAGCCTCTCTTGAACGTCCTTTTTTAGAATATCTTTGAAGGAATCAAGAACGATAATCTCATCATAAAGATGTCTGTTGAAATCTGTGTAAAGTCTCTCTCTCCCCTTCTGAACAACAATTACTGTCTTTAAACCAAAGCTTTTAGCTGAAATTCCAGTCTCCTTGGCAGAATGTGAACCAAATATTCCTACCGAAACATCTTCATACCCTTCAGCAATTTTCCTGACTTTCTCAGTCGTGTTCATATCCGCACCCTCAATTTTTAAACTTAATAAAATTTCAGACGTTTCAGGATTTCAATTCCTTGAGAATACTCTCTGCAGCTATCAATCCCGTCACAGCCGCTCCGACTATGCCTCTGCTGATGCCAGCCCCGTCACCAATTGCATATATGTCTTTGATACTTGTCCTCATCCTCCCATCAACTTTCAGCTTGAGGGAGTAGAACTTAATTTCTGGAGCATAAAGCAGGGTTGAATCATCAGCGACTCCGGGAATAACCTTATCAAGCTGTTCCAGAGCATCCAGAATATCTGAAACAACTCTGCCAGGGTAAGCCAGACTTATATCTCCGGGAATGGCCTTTTTAAGTGTGGGTTTAACAAGAATGTTGTTTTTAATCCTGCCCTCAGTACTTCTTCTACCCAGTCTCAGATCCTTTAATCGCTGTACGATTGGATTCCCTCCACCCAATTTGGTTGTGATTCTTGCAAGATCTCTTCCCCATTCGTTGGGATGCTCAAAAGGCTCGGTAAATTTGTAATGACCTAAGAGTGCGAAATTTGTGTTATTTGTTTTCTCCTTAGCCTTGCTGTGCCCATTTACTAGGCAAAAATCACCATAATCTTCTCTAATCACCCATCCATTGGGGCATGTGCAGAAGGTTCTTAGATAATCATCGTGTTTTTTGGTTATAACTCTGAGTTTTGGATCATAAATTACTGATGTGATACTGTCCATAATAGAAGCTGGAACCTCAACTCTAACGCCCACATCTATTGCTCTCGCCTCAGCATCTCTGCTTACCCTCATTTTATGCTGGGTGGCCCACTTCTCTAACCATTCTGCTCCCCATCTGCCGACTCCAATTATCAGTTTCTCATACGAATATTCTTTTCCTTTAGAAGTTACAACCTTCTTCTCTTCAGGGTTTATGTCGACTATTGCCGTTTTGGTGAAGATTTTTACACCATTTCCAACCAAATAGTTCTTGAGATTTTTAATGACCTTAGGGAGCTCATCACTTCCAACATGCCTCTGCTTTAGAGGAACGAACTCTATTCCGGCTGAATTTGCCTTTCTCAGGAACTCATCAAGTCTTCCATTGTCCATTCCATAGACTTCATCGGGTGCTCCGTTCTCCAGAAATATGGAATCCACCTCGTCCATTTTTTCAAGCAGGTATTTTGGGTCAACGAGCCCAAGAAAATCTCCACCAACGGTGTAGCTTGATGGGTATTCTGGTTTAACGTAATTCAATTTGCCATCAGAAAGTCCTCCGGCACCACCAATACCGGAGGTTATATTGCAGGGGTCACATTTCAAACAAAAGCTCTCAGAAAGATTACTTGGGCATTTTCTTTTGTCTATGTCCCTTCCCATCTCAAAAACAGCAACACTGAGCTTGTTAGCGAGCTTGTGGGCTGCAAACATCCCACCTGGACCAGCACCGATAATTATTACATCAAACTTCATACATTTCTCAACTGAAATTAAGAAGTCTATTTAATATTTTCCCTTTTCTGATTTTTCACTTCTGATTTTTCACTGATTTTCCGATTTTTATTCCTTTAATCATTAAAAGAATTCCTGCTGTCAAGGAAGCTAAAGAAAGAATAATGTTAGTTGGATAATTCAGGAAAAAAAGTGAAATGATTACTCCAGACAGTATAACCAGAATACCTGAATGAAACATTGTGAAGGCTATAAATATATCGAATCTTCTCAATGAGTCTTTCATGTGTTTAGTCCTTTAAATTCAAATCTAAAATTAAAATAATTTACCCGGCTTGGGGACCGAGCATGGATTGAATTTTTTTCTGCATCTCAGTAAGTCTTTCTTTGAGCTTCTCTTCCTGTCTTTCCAGAGTTTTAATCCTTATTTTGAAAGTCTCTGTTTTCTCTTCGAGTTCTTTTATCATCTCATCTCTCGTCGTCATGACGAGGATTCCACCAACTGATTTGTAAACCACAGTATCCCCTCTCTTTTGTAGCTCTTCAAGAGCTGTCTCAGCCTCTTTAAGTTTAGAGTCTATCTGGAGCTTCTGATTAAGCACCATCTGTAATTGCTGTTGTAGTTGCTGAATTTGAGCAACCATATTCTGAATTTGCGGTGGAAGTTCAACACTCATTTTCTAACACCTCTTCACAAATTTTTATGAGCCTCAACCATGTATTCATCGAGGCCCTAAGTGAAGTTAAATCTTCAGCTTTAAGCCTTAACAAAAGGGCATCTCTCTCTAAATAAATTTTTGCCTCACTTCTGATTCCCTGATTCTCTTCTGGTTTAAGAACAGCATATATTATTTCAGCATCTTTTTTAAATTTGAATTCAAAATTGGCTCGATATTCGTATCCATTGACCATTCTAACTTCATCTTTTTCTTTCATCATCCATCCCTCTCACATAAAGCCTAAAAACTGTATCGTCTTTGTAGTTGAAATCCATAAAAATTCGTCCATTCTTTCTTCTCACTAACACCTTCTTGGCAATTTCAAATTTTTTTGTAAATTTTTTACCGGCTTTATTTGATGGAATTGCACCCAGAACAGTAGGATCAAACCATACCTTTCCAACAAACACTACCGGGCTATCATCCATTTCAATTTTTTTTATCTTACCTGGATTGAACCCTAATGAGAATACTTCTTCACCCCCCATATATATTTTAAGAAAAGCAGGATTACCTTTAATCTCTTCCAAAATTGCAACACCCTCCTCTGACAAACTGAAAACATCTTTAATACTCTTTTTACCTCTCGAAATGTACCACCAGTTCATGTATCTGGAGAGTACCTTTGCAAGCAATCTTGTTTTTCTTCCAGGTTTTCTTGAAGTTGTGAGTATCATTTATTCTCATTTTTTAAATTCTGTTATTAATATTACTCTTTAGAACGCAAAATTAAAATTCTTTGTATTCATGAAATAATTGATGTTTGAATTACTCTTAAAAAGCGCTGTAGAAATTGCAAAGAAGTTGGGAGAAGATCGAGTATTTGTAGTATCAAACAGTTATGTTGATGAGGAGTTAATTCAAGATATAAAGGTTGTTGTGGCTCCCAGAAAGTATTCAACCTTTCTTGAGTCGATAGTTTTCTCGTTTGAAAAAGAATACGATCTGGAAAAATTACTCGGGATGGAGTTTATAGAGAAAACTATGCTCGGCCATCACACTTCTGAGTATATCTCATCACTTGCATATCTCAAGAACATCCCTTTCAGTGAAAATTTTATTGTGGTGGTTGATCTCGACTCGTACAAGAGTGTGCTTATATTAAATCCTAAAAAAAGCCGGATTTACAAAGCTATAGTAGAATGCAGCGAAAGAGTCGATTCGGAAGTCATGAGGGCTGTTTTAAATGTTGCTCTCAGTATAGCTACAAAGGGGAGAGAAGGGAGGAGCATTGGAACAGGGTTTGTTATAGGGGATGTAAAGGAAGTTCTCAGACGATCCAGACAGCTAATACTGAATCCCTTTGAGGGACATGAGAGAGAGGTGAGAAATATAAAAGATCCATTTATATGGGAGAGCATCAGGGAGTTCGCCCAGCTGGATGGAGTATTCATAATCGATGAGGATGGAATTATTGTTTCGGCAGGCAGATATCTTGAAGCCTCAGTAGGAAACCTGAAGATCAAACCCGGTCTGGGAGGAAGACATATTGCCTGTGCAGCAATATCTCAGGAAACAGAAGCAATTGCTGTTGTGGTGTCTGAAAGCGGTGGAGACATAGCTATTTTTAAGGATGGGAATGAAATTTTGAGGATTAGCAGCCTTTTCATGTGAATTTCTCGAATATGTTTTGCTGTTTACATTCCATTTGTATTGATGATATCTTGTGGAGCTAACCTGTATTATTTTATATTTTGTAAATCACAAAGTGGTAAATCTTAGAAAAGTTAATCTACCCTTTGACGTCAATAACATACCGAAAATTTAAAATTTAGATAGCCAATATTCGGAATAAATCGGAGGTATAGGCGAAGGATGAGCTCGGAAATATGCAGTATTTGTGGATTACCTAAAGACCTTTGTGTGTGCGAGGAAGTAGCAAAAGAACAGCAGCAGATTTTGATAAAACTCTCAAGGAGAAGGTATGGCAAAGAAGTTACATTGATTGAAGGAATAGACATGGGAGAGATAAATATAGAAGAACTTGCAAAGTACCTGAAGTCAAAACTTGCCTGTGGAGGTACTGTAAAAAATAAGATCATAGAGTTGCAGGGCAATCATGTAAACAGAGTCAGGGAGTTGCTTGTCAAGAAAGGCTTCAACCCAGACAGAATTAAAACCTGACACTCTATTTACATTCAAAAATTGCTCACAATATACTTTGAATACTCTACCAGCTACTGAACTTTAACGTTACCATGAGGGAACCTTAGCAAAATTCAGCGGGAAGGTTATACAATCTATCGGTTTCCAGAGTTCTATACAGGAAGTATGCACTTTTTTGCAGATCTTATACAGATTTTATCTTGATTCACTCAAATTAAATCTGCATGCATTTCCGTGATCCCTCACAAAAATAGTGTGAATAGTTGATGTACTCTGGTATTCAATTCAGATGCTATATCAACACCTGTGATTTGGATTATGAAGTAAAGCCCTAAAAAGGTCCCGATCATACTTCCAACGTTGGTCAGGGCTACAACAAGTAGTATTTTGAAAATTTTGTTTTTCATCAGATCCCTGAAAGTTTCTGCTTCTGTCAACCCCTCGAGATCTGAGGAGGTTGGTTTTCTTATCCAGGCCTCAACAATACCGGAGATCCATCCTGCTGCTATTGCCGGATTGAGTGATGTCAACCAGGCAAATAGAAATGCTGAGAGTATTGAAAGAGGATGACCACCCGCAATAGCTGCTCCAACAGCAGAAAGAATACCATTAATCAGGAACCAGTAAATAAAAGCAGTTATGATTAGCTGAGTGTTTAAAGTGGAAATAATACTAACAAACAAAAAGAGTATTATGAAAATCAGAAAGTATGCCATCACCTTAAAAAGGCTGAATCTTTTCTCTTTAACCTTCAATAGATTTTCAAAGTTCGGTAATTTTTTCTCACCAGAAATGTATTTCATTATGCCGTTCTTGTGACCGGCTCCAACAATTGCCACTATTTTGTCGTATTTTTTCATGGCATTGAGAAGGTTGAGTGCCATGAACGCATCTCTCTCATCTATAAGAACTTTTGCTGCTGAAGGGGAAACTTTCTCGAATTCTTTCACCATCGATGCCAGGACATCCTCTTCGAGCATTTTATCAACATCAACACTCTCTCCAAAAAAGAGTCCAGCAATCAAATGTACAGTCAGTTTAATTTTCTCAAAAAGAGATAGGGAATCCCAGAATCTTTTGAAAGTTATTGTTATATCTCTGTCGATGAGGATGACTTCGGCTCCAATTTCCTTTGCGAGATTTATTGCTACCAGCATCTCATCTCCGGGTCTCACTCCATACTCTTTACCAATTTTTTTCTGAAAATAAGATAAAAGAAGCTGAAAAAGCAGTAGATGAGCCTCTCCTCTTTTTATAACATCTATAATTGAAATATCCTGTTTTCTCTCCTGAATTAAAGCAAGATATCTTTTAATATCAAGTTCAACAGCGATTGCCTGGGGTTTTTCTGATCTTATTATATCTTCTACTTCCTTTATGGATTTTTTTGAAACATGAGCGGTGCCTATTATAATAATTTCTCCATCAACATCATCTTTTGGACGCTCATAAACTGATGGTTGTTTGTCTTCCAACTTCCTGCACCTCCTGAATTACCTCCTGAACTGCCCCATGCGCTCCCAGAATCTCAAGAACTCTTATCAGATCAGTCCTTGAAACGATACCAACAAGACGATCGTTTTCAACAACAGGTAACCTTCCAATACCCTTTTCATTTATTATTTTAAATGCTTCAAAAGCAGAGGTTGATGGGGATACGCTTATTACATTCTTGCTCATCACTTCTGACACCTCTGCATTCTGATCCGCGTTTACAATATCTTTGAGGGTTACTATGCCCACCATCTGGTCGTTCTCTATCACCGGATATCCGAGATGCTTGAACTTCAGCATCATGTTGAGAACATCTCTAACGGGTGTTTTGGGAGAAATTGTTATTGGATCGGGGGACATTATCTCCCCTATTTTAACTCTTTTTAATATGCTCTCAATCATGACCATTTTTTCCTCCTCGTTTGCTCCTATATAGATAAATAAAGCTATCAGAATGAGCCATGGATTGGTGAAGAGTCCGAGGATTCCGAGGAATATTGCTATCATTTTACCCATTTCTGCTGCGATTTGTGTTGCTCTTACAAAGCCGATTCTGCTTGCAATGATTCCCCTCACTATCCTCCCGCCATCCAGTGGGAATGCGGGAATCAGATTGAAGAAAGCAAGGAATAAATTGTAAGTTGCAAAAACCCTTGAAAACTCTGAAATAAAGGAGATATTTGTTATTGAGACTAGATAGAACACAAGTCCAATTATTATGCTGAGAAGTGGGCCTGCGAAGGCAATTTCGATCTCTTTTCGAGGTTCTTTGGGGAGATTCTCAAGCATTGATATACCACCAAAAATAAAGAGAACTATTCCCTTAACCTCAACCCCTCTTTTCCTACCAACAATCGAGTGAGAAAGTTCATGTAAAAGAACTGCAACAAAAAGTGATATTGCAGAGATCACAGATAGCAAAATTCTTGAAAACTGACTATAATTGAGTTTAGCAAACCCAAATGGGTATGGTGTGTAATATAGAGCATAACTGAAAATTATCAGAACGAGGAAGAGTGTTATGTGCACATTCACTTCGATTCCAGCAATCCTTCCGATTTTGAAAGATGATTTCATAAATGGAAATATTCACTCCGGTATAAAAATCTGACAGTGGTTGCGACACCACATTTTTGACCTATTTTTAAGTAGTTATTAGTGGTGGTATTAAAAGGGTTTGATAATATTAACAGGAATATCAACTGGCATTTGGATAAAGGTAAAAAAATTAATATATTGGTTGTTGATGAGATGTATTGGTGACCATTATGATCAGTGAAATCTCAACGCTTTTTGGATTGAAAGTATACACTGACGAGGGCAGATATATCGGCAAGGTTGATGATGTTGTTATTGATGTCGAAAAAAGACTAATCAGCGGACTTGCGGTAGGTGATTACAACAAATCAATAATTAACTCCAAAGCCCCTGGAGTAATAATTCCCTATCGTCTCGTAAAGTCAGTTAATGATATTGTGATAGTCAAAGATGTTTTCAGATATCTGAGAGAAAAAAAGAGGTATGCAGAGGGAGATGAAGAAGAATACGAGGGCGAATATGATTCTCAAGATATCAAGGAATCAGTAGAAAGGGGTGAGGATTTAAAAAAGATTTAAAAAATTTGAAAATTTTATTTTAAATCAGATTTATAAATTGAACCCAGTGCACTATGGATGGTTAAATGGTCTGATTGAGTATTAAACACACCATGTTCTTTTTCCCTCTTGGATTCTTGCTCTCGCAACACTCAGGTTTGAATATCTTGTATCTCCTGCAGGCTGACGACGGGTTGTAGGAAAAGTGAAGGGGTGGAGATGAAAGCCCTGGAAGCAATCTCTTGGTTTTAGTCAGGATAGGCTTTTATTCTTATGTTTTAACCTTTTCAACCCAACCAGGGACAGGATTTTCGAATGTCTTCTTCAGGAGTGGTGGGGTAATCATTGTCGTCAAAAAGGACATCACTACTGCTATTGTGTAGATATGATCGTCTATTACTCCGAATTTCAAACCGTAATATGCGACTATCAGTCCAACCTCACCTCGAGGCACCATACCTATTCCTATTCTCGAGGCACCAATTTTGTTGAAGCCACCGAAGTATGCAGCAACATAGCAGCCGACGTATTTTCCGATTATAGCAAATATAATGATCACAACGCCCAGGAATGCGATGTCTGGGATTTTTCTTACATCTACGAGCATTCCCATCGCTACGAAGAATATTGGAACAAGGAATTCATAGATTGGTATCATCCTCTCGGCAAGAAAGTCTCTATGTGCTGAAGCGGAAAGCGCAAGTCCGGCAGCATAAGCTCCGATGATGGGTGCGAGTTTGACCAGAGTTGAGAGGTAGGCTATCAAAAGCCCAAAGGCTATTGCTATAGCCAGCTGAGAACCTGGCATTTTAAAAACACTCAACACTTTTGAAATCTGATTGGCAAATTTCACTCCAAGGAGAACAACGCCCAGCCAGAATACAATTGCTATTATAATCGTGCTTGCTATTTCGGTGGTTGTCATTCCTTCTCCTCCAACTCCAGTTATTGCTACAACGATCGCAAGCACGAGTATCCCAAGAACATCATCGATTACAGCGGCTCCGAGAATCGTTGACCCCTCAGCCGTGTTAAGTTTTCCTATGTCGTTGAGAACTCTTGCAGTAATCCCCACAGATGTGGCAGTTAGAGCAGCTCCAGTAAATAGCCCGGCAGCAAATTTGTTTGGAGCGTCATATAATAACTCAATCGCAAGAAAACCCAGTACAAATGGTAGTATTATGCCCATTGCACCAACCAATCCGGCAATAACACCAAATCTCAAAAATTTCTCAATATCTGTCTCGAGACCTGCAATGAAAAGTAAAAGAATTACACTGATATTCGCAATAAGATCAACGTCGGGTGATATGGGTAGAGGTCCCTCAAGTACAGGGTGAAATCCAAAGTAAGGACCAAAAGCGAATGGGCCTATGATCATACCTGCCAGAAGCTCTCCAAGCACCTCAGGTTGTTTGAATTTCCTCTCTACAAACTCTCCAAGGAGTTTGGCTGAAATCAACATGATTGCCAGTTTCAGTAGAAGAGTTGAAACTTCTGACTCAACCGCCATTTAACCACCTTTTGGAATGATAAATATACTGTAATTTAAATGTTCCGAAAATTAGAGTTGTTGGAATCTGAAAGATTTTTATATGCCCCCCTACTCTCAATTCATTGAATGTTTATAGGTGTGGATGTTGGGGGAACCAATACGGACGCTGCTATTATTGGGGATGAAATATTTACACTCAAGGTTCCTAATGAGGAAGGAATTGGGGGCATTTTCAGAAAAATTTCAGAGTTAACAAATTTGAAAGAAGGCAGAGTTGTGGTGAGTACGTCTCTGCCACTCAATCTTCTTCTAAGTAAAGCATCTCAATATCCTACCTGTACAGTCATCATTCCCGGACCGGGTTTAAATTACGAAAAAAAGGGAAAGATCATAAGCGGTTTTGTGAATCACAGAGGGGATATTGTTGAGGATATTGATGTTGCTGAAGTGAGAAAGATTTTTGAACAGACATCATACCATAATGTTGCAATATCTTCCAAGTTCTCTGTCAGGAATGCCAGGATCGAGGATGTAGTTTTTCAACTGGCAAAGGAATATTTCGACGAAAATGTTATTGCACTTTCACATCATACAGGAGGATTGAACTTTCCTCAACGCATCAGTACAACAGTTGTGAATGCAAAAATAAAGAAAACAGTCTTCGAACTCACAAATACAATAAAAGAATTTGCTGGGGACTTCTTTTACTATAAAGGGGATGGAGGAATAATACCATATCAAATCGCCCTTCATAATCCATCGGAACTTTACAATTCAAGTCCAGCGGCTGTCGCTATAGGCGCTCATTTTTTGACGAGAGAAAAAGATGCACTCGTTATTGATATTGGTGGCACAACCACGGATTTCGTTATGATCGAAGATGGAAAGCCAAAAATTATTGAAAAGGTAGAAATTTTAGGTGAGAAGACTCTTGTAAGGTGTGTCGATTCCTTCTCAATACCTTTTGGTGGAGATTCGGCGATTGAAAATGGAAGACTTCTACCTTTAAGGAAAGGAAAGCCTGTTGCTTTTGGTGGAGATAACTTCACTTTAACAGATGTTTTAAACCTGGAAGGATTTGAGATCGGAAATCACAGAAAATCCATTGATTTTGCAAGGAATTTAAATATAAACTCCAACGAGATTCTTGAAAGCTTTGTAAACGTGATTGTTAAAGGTATCGAGTCGGTTGAAGCTGAAAGGATCATTCTTACAGGATATCTGGGTAAATTTCTTTCGGCGATTATTTCAAAAAAAGCTGGAGTTAGTGCAATAGTTCCGGAACATAGTGAGGCGGTAAATGCTGTAGGTGTGGCGATTTCAAGAATTAGCCTCACGATGTATGCGAGATTCGATACTGAAATCGGAAGGGCGACGTTCAATGGGGAGGTAGAGGACAGCAAGTTTAAACAGGGAAGTCTGCCGTCTGATGAGGAGTTTATAGAGGCAGCTAAAGACAAAGTTCTTGAAGTGGCAAGGACATATGGACACAAAGATGAGGAAAGTGTTAAGGTTATTTATTTCAACTCTTATACTGTGGTAAGAGGAGGATTGAAGAAAGGAAAAATCGCAGATATTGTGGTTCAGATTGAACCTGGAATAAGCCAGGATGTAAAATGGTGAAATAGTGAGATGGAGATGGTAAGGGGTTGATTTGAAGGAGAACTGATTTGATATGGTAACGGGAATAGTATATCACGAAAAATATCTGGAGCATGAACAGTCTCCAACCCATCCCGAGAGGAAGGAAAGGTTAGCATACACCATGGATCAACTCATTGAAGAGGGCATTTTCGAAGATCCGAGGATAATTCTGCTTGATCCTTTTGAAGCCTCCATTGAAGACGTTCTTGAGGTTCACACTCGTGAGTATGTGGATTTTCTGAGAAGAGAGAGTAAAAAAGGTGGATTTATCGACTGGGACACCAATATACCTGTTGGCGTATTCGAGATCGCTTTGCTATCGGCAGGAGGAGCCTTGAGAGCTGCTAAAGCAGTAATGGATGGAGAAGTTGACAACTGCTTTGCGATGATAAGGCCACCAGGACATCATGCAAAACCCTATACAGGTGCAGGTTTTTGCTACTTCAACAACATGGCAATAATGGTTAAATGGTTGCTCAAAAATGGTATAAAGCGTGTTATGATCCTTGATTGGGATGCACATCATGGTGATGGAACACAGGAGATATTTTATGAGGAAGAGAAGGTGCTTTTTATCTCAACACATCAAATGCCTCTTTACCCTGGAACGGGTTTTCCCTATGAAGCTGGAACTGGAAGGGGTGAGGGATACACCATAAATATACCACTTCCTCCTGGCACGTCGGATGAGGGATATATGATGGTTTTGAACGAGGTTATAAAGCCTGTTGCTGAAGAATTCGAACCTGAGTTTATTGCGGTTTCTGCCGGACAGGACAATCATTTCACTGACCCGATCACCGGCCTGGCTTTAACTGCAAGGGGTTATGCAGAAATTATGAAAGAATCTGTTAAACTTTCTGAAAAGTATTGTGATGGGAGGCTCGTTGCAATTCTGGAAGGAGGATACAGTGTCGAATCTGCCCTGCCCTACACAAATCTGGGGATAATTGCCGCCATGGCGGAAATGGACATCTCTTATATCCGGGAGCCCCTCAACTATCTTCCCCAGCTCAAGTGGAGGAGAAAAGAATCTGCTCTGATAAAGCTGCAGAGCAATATAAATGACGTCATAAAAGTCCATTCAAGATACTGGAAATGTTTTGGCTAATACTGTTTTCGGGAGGCTAAGAAAACTATGAAAACGATGTCGGCAGTAGATATCAGGGCCTGTGTGGAGGAACTTCAACAGCTTATTGGAGGGAAAGTGGATAAGATCTATCACAACCCGCCTGATGAGATCAGAATAAGGATCAGAAAGTTTGTACGAAGTGGTAAATCTGAAGATGCTGGAAATGTGACCTCTGGCAGATATGATTTAATCATTGAAGCCGGGAAAAGGATACACCTTACGAAATTTCCTAAAGAAGCACCCAGATTTCCATCGAGTTTTGCCATGTTGCTGAGAAAGCATCTTGAAGGCGGTAGAATTACGAAAATTTATCAGCATGATTTCGACAGGATCGTTTTCATACACATCGAGCGTGAAACTGAAAAGGTGATCATTGCTGAATTTTTCAGGAAGGGTAATGTTATTCTTGCTGACAGCGATCTGAAAATTCTGATGCCTTTAAAATTCATGTTCAAACCAGGAGAAATTTATAAACTTCCAAAACCTCAGATAAATCCATTTGAATTGAAGGCTGAAGATCTCGAGGCGATAGATGATGACAGGGAGGTTGTAAAAGTTCTCGCAACCAGACTGAGTGTTGGAGGGCAGTATGCAGAAGAAATATGTTTGAGAGCGGGAATAGACAAGACGAAAAACTTCAAAAGTCTCCAGAAAGAAGAGATTGATTCGATTATTGAAGCTGTGAAATCGATTTTTGAGCCCATATCCCGGGGCGAGTTCGTATCCCATGTGGTGATGGAGGATGGAGACTACGTGGATGTACTTCCGGTGGAACTGAAATCCTATGAAGATTACGATAAAAAATACTTCGAAAGCTTCAATGAGGCTCTTGATGAATACTATTCGGTGAAAATAATTCAGGAAGCTGAAAAAGAGGAAAAGGAAAGTAAGATTCTGGCAAAAATCAAAAAAAGGCTTGAAGATCAGCTTGAAGCTAAAGAAAAGTTTGAGAGAGATATGGAGTATTACAAGAGGGTTGGCGATTTTATCTACGAAAATTACATAAAATTCGACAAAATAATTGAGACATTTATCAGTGCGCGAAAGAAAATGTCATGGGACGAAATCAGAAATGCTGTAAAAGAGAATCAAAAACTTTCAGAACTTGTAAGAAAGATAAATCCGGAAAAGAACACCATTACTGTCAGAGTAGAGGATTTTGATATTGAAATTGATCTCAGCAAAACTGTGCCCCAGATTGCGGACTTTTATTATGGAAAGGCCAAGAAAATCAGACAGAAGTACGAAGGAGTCCTGAAGGCGATAAAGAAAACTGAAGAAGAATTAAAGAATGTTGAAAGTAAAGAAGCGCTGAAATTCGTGCGGAGTTTAAAGCTTGTCAGAAAAAGAGAATGGTATGAGAGATTCAGATGGTTTTTCACCTCCGAGAATTTTCTTGTTATCGGGGGGAGAAATGCGAAGATGAATGAGGAAATCGTCTCAAAATATCTTGAAAAGAATGATCTGTTTTTCCATACGCAGGTTCCAGGAGCGCCCGTGACGGTTTTGAAAAATGGAGTTAATGCGGGTGAGAAAAGTATATTCGAGGCTGCACAGTTCGCTGCAACGTATTCTTCACTGTGGAAGGATGGAAAATACAGTGGTGAAATCTATTTTGTTTCTCCGGAACAGGTAAAGAGAAGTGCCAGAGCTGGAGAGTATCTTGCAAGGGGCAGCTTTTACATTGAAGGAAAGCGAAATTATCTCGACATTCCTGTTTCCTGTGCTGTTGGGGTGGATCTAAAGAATTTAAGAGTTTTTGGAGGGCCCACTAGCGCGGTTGAAAAGTACTGTGATTATTTTGTGGAACTGGAAATAGGTGAAAAGACTCAGAATGAGCTATCTGTCGAGATAGCATCTGTTCTTGTGAACGAAGCAAAGGAGGATGAAAGGCATCTCGTCAGAAGTATCTCGACACCGGATGAAATCATGAAATTTTTGCCTCCCGGAAAGTCCAGAATTAAACATGCTTAGCACTCGAGTGGTTTACTGGAGCAATGGAGAAAAAATATGTATTGCATATAGTACTATGTATGTAATACCTACGTTAGACAGACCTACGTTAGACAGCATTGTTTATTAACTTACTAAAATACTATAAGGGGAATCAGTTATGAATGAGCGAAAATCAATTGTAAATAACCCTGATGGCAGTTTGATTAAATTTCTAGTCGTTTGGTATGGTATTTATCAAGCTGCCCACATTATCATTAATTTGAGAGCTTTGGTGGATTTGAAGAGTGGGGAGATCTCTTTCCCGGCATTTCCACCTCCTGATGGTTGGTCAGTACAAACCATTCACTTTTTCACTGGCATGGCTGCTGTCGATTTATTCAATGCTGTTTTGACTTTGGTTTTTGTTTATAGTTATTTTAAGAATGCTAAGTGGCGCATGTGGCTTGGGACGCTAACGCTAACAGCCTCGATGTATGCAGCAATTGTTTTCAACTACGGGACGATGGCCAGTGGAGCTTGGACTGAGAATTTGATTGGTTATCTTTTTCTTAATGTGGCTTTTATTCCTGTAGTAATTCTATTTATCTTGATGGGAATATGGGCTATTCAAGGAAAGTTTCTGGAGAGTGATGGTGGAGAAGAACAACAGCGTCAGTAGTGGGGAAGAACGAACAGCATCAACTAACACAGCACATTTTATCACGCACCCTCCAAACTCCCTCTAATGTCTTGATTTCAGATATGCTCAAAACATTATGTTAAATTTCCATCATCAGGTGATCTACTTTCCGATTCTTGTTTCTTTCAGAACTTTACAGCTTTCCTGTAATATTGCGGATACAACATTCTTTGAACAAAACCCCATCAGCAAATTATTTATGTTGAACTCTACGATTCTGCCCCATGACACTTCCAAAGCTCGTAAAGGACTTCGTTGACAGACTTGGGGAATTGAGAGCTTTAAATAGAGATCCCTTCAAAGTAAAGAAGTTCGAGAAAAATGCAGATGCTAGAGAACTCTTTGAAAAATACTCGAATCTTGAACCCGGTGAAGAGACTGATGTTAAGGTAAAGGTAGCAGGCAGACTCCTCTCAAGGAGAAAACACGGTGGAGTCATTTTTGCAGATTTTAAAGATTTCAGCGGGAAGATACAGCTTGTTTTTAGAAAAGATTTTACGGATGATTTTAAGAATCTCAAGCTCGTTGAGAGAGGGGATATTATTGGTGTAGAAGGTGTAGTTATAAAAACTAAACGTGGAGAATTGAGCGTTCTTGTGAAAAACTGGGTTGTACTCTCAAAAGCCCTGAGACCTCTCCCGGACAAATGGCACGGGCTTGAGGATATTGAAACCAGATACAGGCAGAGATATGTTGATTTTATCATAAACGATGAATCGAGAGAGACATTCATCTTGGTAAACAAGATAGTCCATGCGATGAGGAGATATCTGAATGATAATGGTTTCATTGAAGTTTTTACTCCGATTCTACAGCCAGTTTATGGTGGAGCATTCGCAAGGCCCTTTGAAACGTATCATCACTTTCTGGAAGAGAAAATGTATCTGAGAATAGCTCCCGAACTCTATCTGAAAAGACTTCTAGTCGGAGGATTTGAGAAAGTTTATGAATTCGCCCCATGCTTTAGAAATGAGGATGTGGATCCACTGCACAATCCAGAGTTCATACAGCTTGAGTTTTACTGGGCATACATCGAATTGAATGATCTGATGAACTTCCTTGAGGACATGTTTCAACAGATACTCCTTGAGACTGTTGGTAAAACCAGAATAGAGTATCAGGGAGAGGTCATAGATTTTAGCAAACCCTGGAAGAGGTTGAGGATGGTTGATGCAATACGGGAATATGGTGGCCCAGATGTGGAGCAAATGAGTGATGATGAGCTTTTCAGGCATGCTGAGGAACTTGGAATTCAGGCTGACAGGAAGGGTGAAGTCATAGAAAAATTATTTGACCATTATGTGAAAGAACATATCAAAAGCCCCATTTTTATAACGCATTTCCCTCCGGACATATCCCCTCTTGCTAAAAAGGCTGATGGATATGCTGATAGAATGGAGCTTTACATTGCAGGTATGGAGGTTGCAAATGGTTTCTCGGAACTTAACAATCCCATAGAGCAGTACAAGAGATTTAAAGAGGAAGAGGAACTGAGAAAAAGAATTGACAAGAAGGGATTGGAGACCATGCCGATGGATAAGGACTACATCAGGGCCCTTGAATACGGCATGCCACCTGCAAGCGGAGTGGGAGTTGGGCTGGGCAGACTTTTTATGATTCTGTGCAACAAAACGACCCTGAGGGAGGTTATAGTCTTTCCAACTCTTGCAAAAGAAGAGGGCATTGAAGTCGTTCCTGAAATTTATCCTGAGATACTTGACTGGTATGATTGATATATTATTGGGTTGAAAAATCTGGAAAATTAAAGATTAACTTATTTTTTTAAATTTCTTATAAACTAATTTTCAAATAACAAATCTCTTTGTTTCTTGTGACAAAACATTTAAATGCACACTAATTAATACAAATGCCTATGGATGTGCGAAAACTCCAGTTTATTGGTGGATCGAGCTACATGGTCAGTCTTCCTAAAAACTGGATAAAACACAATGAGCTCGATCAGGGAGACGAAATCGTCCTAACTGTTGAAAATGATTGTATCCTCATAGTCCCGAAAAAAGTTTCTGAATCCGGTAAGATAATAAAAGGGATGGTTAAAGATCTGGCACAGTATGATGAGCAGTTTCTGAGAAGGTTCATCTATGCAATATATATCCAAGGGCTTGATGAGATAATTATTGAAGACAAGAACATTACACCCAGAATTCTAACGAAAATAAGCGAAATCGTTCGTTCTATGATTGGAATAGAAATTATTGACGCACAACATGGAAAAATAATTCTGAGATGCATGAACACACCTGATTTTGATTTTAGCGGCGTTCTGAAAAGAATGTATCAGATTATTGAATCAATGCTTGACGGGATCATTGAAGGATTCAGGTCAGAAGATTTGAATGCGTTGAATGAGATAGCTTATTTTGAGGTGGATCTTGACAGATTGTATCTTTTAGCCTTGAGGGAGCAGCACAGGAGAATTAAAGAATTATCTATTTCCGTGAAGTGGAATGATCTGAGAATGATTCTTGGTGCCAGATTGGTAACAAAACTGATTGAGGAGATAGCCGATTCATTAAGGGACTTTGCCATCTATGCCAGAAATATCTCTGATAACTCAGATACGGAAGTTCTGATAAGGTTGCTCGGAGAAATTAAAATAAGTTTCAAAGAGATGCTCAAGGCATATAATGAAGCAGATTTAAAAGCATCTGAGAGGGTGATAAAGGAGACTGAAAAGGTTCTGTATGAGTTATTCAACCTTGTCTCGGGAAGTCATGACATAAACTACAGAATGGCACTTGAAACCCTGAAAGAGGTGTGTAAAAACATTAAATCAATAGGAGAGGTCGCTTTCAACAGGAGTGTTAGAGAACTGATGGCTCTGGAAAGCGGCAGTGTTTGAATTTGGAATAGAACTTTTATTTTTCAAATAAACAATTGAATTGCAAAATTCGTGAGTGTAAATTTTTCTCTTGTTTTTGAGGACATGTAAAACCTGAAATGAGCCCTTCCAGGATTCATTTGAGGTGTATTCTGCATCCTGTCTGTAGTAGATAATCAGATCTTTTCTTAGATCTTCCCGTTTATTGTGGGATAATTTGCATCCAGCCTTCTGTATATTATAAAACTCAAAACTGAATGGGAGTTGAGAATGATGTAGATATGGGGTGCAAGTAGTTAAGAATGAAACAAGAGAATGAAACAAATATTTTGAAGGCTATAACTGGTGAAGAAGGTTGGCTGTTTGAGGGGCAAAAGCAAACATGAAAAATAAAAAAATCATATTCTGAGTTAATTTTATTTCAATCTTCACTATTTTTTACGATTTCAACAAGCTCCTGAAGCGTCATTGCCACTTTAACACCAGCATCTTCAAGGGCTTTGATTTTTGATTCGGCCGTTCCTGAGAATCCTTCGATTATCGCACCAGCATGACCCATTCTCTTGCCAGGTGGAGCAGTTCTGCCCGCTATAAAAGCAAAAACTGGTTTTGACATTTCTTTTATATATTCTGCGGCAACCTCCTCCGCTGATCCACCGATCTCGCCTATCAGGACTACTTTCTTTGTCTCAGGATCCTTTTCAAACATCTGGAGCACATCCACGAAACTTAGCCCAGGCATCGGATCTCCACCAATTCCAACCACTGTTGATTGCCCGATACCTGCTTTTGTCAGGTTTTCTGCGACCTGGTATGTAAGCGTCCCACTTCTCGAAACTATTCCAACGTCTCCGGGGATGAAGCATCTGTCCGGCAATAGGCCAACCTTTGATTTTCCGGGGCTTATGACTCCGGGACAGTTTGGGCCGAGAAGCATGCTATCGTAGTCTTTCATTATTCTGTGAAGCTTCATCTCCTCATAAAGTGGAACTCCCTCGGTAACACACACAACGAACTTTATTCCTGCATCAAAAGCTTCAAGGATGGCATCGAAGGCAAATCGGGCAGGAACGTAAATAATCGATGTATTGGCACCAGTTTGCGTCGCATCCTCAACTGTATTAAAAACGGGTATTCCATGAACTTCTTGACCTGCTTTGCCCGGTGACACTCCACCAACGACTTTGGTGCCATAATCGAGCATCCTTTTTGCCTGAAAACTGCCCTGAAATCCTGTAATTCCCTGAACTATAACTTTTGTATTTTCATCAACAAGAATTGACATTTCCACACCCCTTTTTACCTTTTTGAAATCTCCACAGCCTTTTTAGCACCCTCTTCAAGCGTATCCACAAAATACATCTCTGCACCCTTTTCTTCCATGTATTTCTGGAGTATTTCCTTTCCTATATCTTCGTTCACACCAACAAGCTTCACAACGAGCGGTATGCTTTTTCCAGCCTCTTCGAAAGCCTTAACGATACCTTCTGCTACCTTTTCACATCTCGTTATCTCGGCGAAGATGTTTATGAAAACAACCTTTACATTCTGGTCTTTCATGACGTGGAGGAGACAGGTTTTCATCTTCTCTGGATCAGCAAGCCCCCCGCCTGTGTCAAGAAAGTTTGCCGGTTTTCCACCCATATAATCGATCATATCCATTGTTGTCATCGCCAGTCCGGCTCCGTTTGCGATAACTCCGATGTCTCCGCCCAGTCTGACATAGCTCAAACCTTTCATTCTTGCCTCCTTTTCAAGTTCATCGACTTCTGTTGCGTCTCTCATTGATTGTAGCTCAGGATGCCTGAATATGGCGTTATCATCAGCTATAAGCACAGCATCTACCGCAAAAATACCATCCGGTGTTTTGACAATCGGGTTGATCTCAACAAGTTCTCCTTCGTATTTCCATGCGATTACATTAACCTTTTTTATAATGTCAAAAAGTTGTTTGTAGTCTTCTCCAGACAATCCAGCTTTGAAAAGCAGTCTTCTTATCTGAAAATCCTGCAATCCGGCTAAAGGATCATAAGATACTTTGAATAGGCTCTCAGGGTGATCTCGGGCGATCTCTTCTATGTTTATTCCACCCACATTGCTGAAGATGATTGTCGGTTTCTTAGATTGCTTGTCTATTATATACGCAAGATACATCTCCTTGGAGATATCTAGCACCTCTTCAACGAGAAGCTTTTCAACCCTGTGACCCTTAATCATTGAATTCAACATTTTTTCTGCGACCTCTCTTGCTTCCTTTTCATCCGAGACTATTTTTATTCCTCCTGCCTTTCCTCTGCCACCTACAAGTACCTGTGCCTTTAAAACGGCCTTTCCCAGTTTCTTTACAACCTCTACAACCTCCTCAGGGGTTGAAACAAGAAAACTCTGTGGTACTGGAATTCCATGGGACTTAAAGACCTCCTTTGCCTGATACTCGTGCAGTTTCATGTTATCACTTTAAAAATGGAATTAAGTGACATCTCTTCTGAAAGCCGGTATGCCCGTTATATATCTCCCCAGGATGAGCGTATGGATATCATCTGTTCCTTCGTAGGTGTAAACACTTTCGATGTTGGCCATGTGTCTGATTGGGGAATAGTCCAGTGATATGCCGTTTGCACCGAGCAACTCTCGCGCGGTTCTGGCACACATTCTTGCCACTGCAACGTTGTTCTTTTTGGCAAATGAGATGTGCTCGGATTTAGCCTTTCCTTCATCCATGAGTCTTCCTAGACGGTAGGATATCAACTGTCCCTTTGTGATTTCCATGAACATTTTCACGAGTTTCTCCTGAACAAGCTGGAAAGAGGCAAGAGGAACTCCAAACTGCTTTCTCTCCTTTGTGTAGTTAAGAGCAGTTTCAAAACAGTCCATGGCAGCTCCCAGAGATCCCCACGAGATACCATATCGTGCCTGATCGAGACACATCAATGGAGATCTGAGCCCTCTTGCTTCGGGCAGACGATTCTCCTCTGGAACTCTGCAGTTAACAAATCCGAGCTCACCAACTCCTCCGGCTCTCATTGAGCCTTTCTTCGTTATTTCATGCTGGGTAAATCCTTTCGTCCCCTTTTCAACAATGAAACCTTTAATTTTCCCGTCATCGACATCTCTAGCCCAGACAACAGCAATATCAGCAATATCTGCTTCGGTAATCCAGACTTTAGTACCGTTGAGAATCCATTCATCACCATCTTTTCTGGCCGTCGACTCCATCGCACCTGGATCTGAACCGTGATTGGGTTCAGTTAAACCAAAACAGCCTATAATTTCACCTTTTGCAAGTTTGGGTAACCATTTCTTTCGCTGTTCCTCACTCCCGAACTTCCATATCGGATACATCACAAGCCCGCTTGTGACGGCAACAAAGCTTCTCATTGCACTGTCTACTCTTTCAACTTCCTGACAGATCAGACCAAATTCAACATAATTCGCTCCCGGGCAGCCATACTCCTCCGGCAAAAAAGCTCCAAGAAATCCAAGTTCACCCATTTTTGGTCCGATCTCCCTGAAGTTGAGTGGTTCCTCTTTGTGGAAAGCATCTGCCACAATTGGTACTATTTCTTTTTCCATAAACTCTCTAACGGAGTCTCTGACAAGCTTTTCTTCCTCGCTCAAAAGGTCGTCAATCTGGTAGAAATCAATTCCTTTAAATGGCATACGATCACCAATCGTGATAAACTGTTGATGGTATATACATATTTTTCGGTAATCGTTTTCCAAATTTAATCAGATTGGTAAATATTGCTAAGTCTCACATTTTGAAATCATACCATAGGGGAGCTGTGGGGTGGACAGAACATGGACGTAACGAAACTTCAAAGGTGAACTTCAGTCTTGTGAAGAAAAAGTTAATTACGAAATACGGGATTTTAATTTGGGGATAATAATGGCAGTAAAAAAAATAGAGCTTGAAATCCTGAGAACACTCTCAGATTCAGAAACCCCTCTGAGTTCTAAAGAAATTGCTGAAACTTTAAGTGATAGGGGAATATTCCTCGAACCGAGGACAATCAGGTATCATCTCCAGAAAATGGACAATATGGGCCTTACAAAGAAACCTGTAAAATATAAGAGGGTTATAACTGAAAAGGGTAGAGAAGTCCTCAGGAGAGATCTTGTTTTTGAAAGAGTCGGTGAATTCTCTGAGAGGGTTGAGTACAATGTTTTCATGTCTACCTTTGATATAGAAAAGATGGAAGGCACCATACCCACAAACATCGCAATCGTTGACAAAAAGAACAGCGACAAAGCCCTTAGAATACTCGGTGAAGTCTCAAACTCCAAATTTATAGTCTCAAAGCTAATAACAATTGCAGATGAAAATGAGAAACTCGGGGATTTTAAGATACCTAGGGGTAAATTTGGAATTGGGGTAGTTTCAAACACCATTCATGACGTGATTTTGAGAAAAAAGGGTGTAGTCCTCAATCCAGAAGCATCTGGAATAATACACATCGAAAATCATAGACCTCAGGGATTCAGTGAAATTATAAGCTATTTCGGAACAACTCTAAGCCCTGGTTGGCTCTTTGTCAAATCGGGTCTTACTTCAGCTTTGAAAGCTGTAAAGAAAGGAGAAGGACATGTGATTGCAGCAATCAGGAGTTTTAATATTCACGCTATAGATATAGTCAAAAAGGAAATTATTAAAGAGAAAGAGTCCGGGATTGGGGGCATTATAACTGTTTCGTATCCCTCTGAGAATCTTTTCAGCATCCCATCAGCTGGATTTAAAGTCAAACTGGTCGTTTATGCTGGTCTTAATTATCTTGCACCCCTTCAGGAATTGGGCATGGACCCTGAAATCCATATTAATGAGGCGCTTATTGACTTCTCCAGTTTCAGGGATCCAGAAGACTATATCTGATGGATTGTATTTTTTGGAGTTGAGTTATTAATAAATCCCGGTGGAAGAAAAGAACTGGTGAAGATTTTAGGGGAGAAATTTAAATTAGGGAGAGAGTAGGATTTAGCATGAGTATTGCAAATCAACATCAATCAAGGTCAGATTTAAAAATCGTCGTGTTTTATAATGGCTTCTTTGGTGAAAGATTTATCGCAAACATGATGAATTATTCGACATCATGTCCGTCCTTTGGGGCGTGCGGAATTGACGGATGTGTCCAGTGCAAGGAAAATGCTTACAGCTTCTCCAAAAACATTGTTGCAGCTTTTGGAATGATCAATCCACTGGCTATGCCAAGATTTATCGAAAATGCAGAGGATTTTCTGCCCAAAACTATTCCTGAAGCAGATATTGTTGTGGCAATAAATCTTCATCCAGATATCCTTGCAGCGTTGCCGGATAAGATCTCTGACAGAGTAAAGGCTTTGTTGGTGCCGGTGGAAGAACCGGCCTGGTGTCCGCCGGGGCTTTCAAAACAGCTTAAAGAAAAATGCAAAGACCTTGGAATTGAATTTGCATCTCCTAAACCTTTCTGCATTTTGAGAAAAAGCGATGAACATCCCTTAATCAACAGGTTTATCGATGAAATGGCACTCGGCTACCCTGAATTTGAGATAGAGCTTGAAGATCGTGGAGAAGTTAAAAAAATAAAATCTATTAAAATTTTAAGAAGTCAACCCTGTGGAGCAGCCTGGTTCATTGGTATTAAGCTGAGAGAACTGGAGTTCTCTGATATGAGGCAGCTCTGGAATGTTGTTTCAGAGGCACATCACTCCTATCCCTGTACTGGAAGTATGGAAAAGGATAATGAATATGCTGAAACAATTCTGCACGTTGCGGGCTATACTGCAAGACATGCCGTGGACATGGCCATTGGTTATGAGGGTGATGAAGAAATCCCAGAGCACTTGAAAACAATAGTTATTGCAGATCAAAAGGGCATTCCAGAAAGGATAATCGAGAAGTAAGGCAATCAAGGAATCACGGGATAAGGATGTTTAAAATGACCTATAAATTTTCTCCTTTCTGAGATATTCCCCCCTATCTACTAGATTCTCCACCGCAACTCTGTCCTCTTCTACACTTCTCAATCTGTCTCCATCATATCTGCTCCTTCCGAGGCCGAGTATATCGCCATGAGTGTTGCAAACAAAGACCAAATCATTTTCTCTGATATCTTCTGTTGCCTTCATAACAGATCCTGAAAACACATCTCGCCCATAAAGAAATAGCATCTCACCCTTTGAGTTCACATAAACTCTCTTCTTTTTCTTTTTTGCAATGAAAAATGCTCCTTCAAGTGTAAATCTGAATCTCTTTCCCACTTCTCCAATTTTCAATCCGATTGAAATAATGCTCATTTTTCGGAAAATATCCTCACCCCTCTTGGTGAGTTCATAAAGTTCTGGAGAGAGTGCGTAGACCTCTCTTACTCCACCTCGCTCCACTACAATCAGCCTGTATTTTTCTGTAAAATCTTCTGAACCATGTGCTCTGAGTGCAAACCTTATCATTTTGAGTTCCTTCTCAACTGGATCTCTAAAAACTGTTATCATTGTAGTGCATTTTTAACCTTTTCAGGATTAGAGAATAGTCTCCATCGATTCTGAAACTCTCAACTGTATTTATGATAACTTCCTTGCCTACAAGCTTTCTCATTTTGTCTGTATAGTCTTCTGAAAGCACGATCTCTCCATTCTGGCTGAGTTCAAAAGCGTCGGAGTGGTGTGGTATACCAACTACTGTCAAGGGCTTTCGCAAGAAATAGGGCAGGTTCCTCTCATCAATAAATTTAAGTCGCGCTTCAGTTTCTCCGGCTATTATAGAAGTGTTTGAAAAAAGGGCATTTATATTTATTCCGACCTCTTTACTGTCAATTTCCTGACTGAATCCGCCAAGCATGCTAACATAGGTATCTGCTATAATCTCTGCCGGGTACAGATACATCAATTAAATTATATCTCCACGGGAATATATCTTTTATGATTGTGCTGCATGAGAGTTACGGTGAAGGTGTGAGATGTTATCGCTATAGCTTCTGATCTCGGTAACCCCAAAGATTAAAATTTCGATTGAGAGTATAGATTTTGATGGTTAACACCGAACTAATTGAGATCAATCCTGAAAATCCTGATTTGAAAGAGCTGAAAAAGGCAGCTGAGGCTATAAGAAAGGGAAAGCTCGTTGCCTTTCCCACTGAGACTGTTTACGGTTTAGGGGCGAATGCACTCGATAGAAAAGCAGTCATGAATATTTTCAGGGCTAAGGGAAGACCCGCAGATAATCCGTTGATAGTTCATGTTTCTGACTTTGAAACAATAGAATCGATTGCAAGGGTGAATGAAATTGCAAGAAAGCTGATTGATGCTTTCTTCCCAGGCCCACTTACTCTTGTTATGGAAAAAAAGGATATTGTGCCCCCTGAGGTAACTGCAGGTCTGAATACGGTAGCGGTGAGAATGCCTTCAAACCTTATCGCTCTGAAACTTATTGAGCTAAGTGGTGTTCCGATTGCAGCCCCTTCAGCGAACAAAGCCGGAAAACCAAGCCCAACAAAGGCAGAACATGTTGTTGAAGATCTTAACGGAGTTGTTGATCTGATTATAGATGGTGGTGAAACCAAAATCGGGCTGGAATCAACAGTTGTGGATACAACGACATATCCTGTTGAGGTTCTCAGGCCAGGGGGTATGCTAATTGAAGAAATTCAAAGGGTTGTTGAAGTAAAATTTTTTAAAAAGAAGGATGTTGAAGTTGCAAGATCTCCTGGGATGAAATACAGACATTATGCGCCTGATGCAGAGCTTATCGTTCTCTACGGAAGAAGAGAGCGCCTGATAGATGAGATAAGAAAACTTGTGCTGAAACTCAGCAAATCTGGAAAAAAAGTAGGGGTTGCGGTGACGAGTGTTGAGGGGTATTCGGAAATTTCAGACCGATTTTATTTTGTCGAGATGGGAAAGACTCCTGAAGAGGTGGCGAAAAATCTCTTTGATGCACTCAGGGAGCTTGATAGAAAAAAGGTGGATCACATCATTGCGGAAGGTGTAGAGGAGAAGGGAATAGGCCTAGCAATAATGAACCGGCTGAAAAAGGCATCAAATTACCGGGTATTCAGGGTGTAGCTCTGAAACGTAAAAGTTTGATTTAATGCAATAGTCCTATTATAGGCCGCAAGATATACGCTCCACTGTAGAGTATCAGAAAGTGTTTTATTCTCTCATTCTTACAATTCTCCAATGTGGGAGAAGATTGTTGAGAAATTCGAGAGGTATCCATCTCAAATAACAGTTGTGAGGGAATTTTTGAAGTATGGAATCTCGGTCAGGGATGGAAAGGCATACTGTGGGGGCATAGAGCTGATTCCAACCAAAATTGCAGAGGCGATAGGAGTGGATAGGAAGGTTGTAGTTTCTGCAATTCAGAACATAGAAAGAGATTCTGATTTAAAAAGGGTTTTCTCCTCTCTAAAACCTGTTGCCAACATTGCTGATGTTGCAAGATTTTACAACTATGGTGTGCTTGAGGTGTATGCAGAGAGTCGCAAAGTTGGAATAGTTTCCGGGATCACATCAGTTCTTGCGAGAGAAGGCATATCGATCCGATACATACTCGGCGAAGATCCGGAATTAAGCGTCGATTCAAAATTAACCATTGTAACGGAATCTAAAATTCCCGGAAAGCTTATAGATGAATTTCTTCAAATAGATGGGGTTGAGAAGGTAGTAATCAGTTAAATAGGGTCAGTTAAACCGGGAAAGTGATGAAGATATCATCTGATTTCTCAGAGGTTAACTTGCTGAAGAGGTTTAAACTCTTCACTCGCAGCTTACCATCTTTCCCTCCAGAAGGAAGGAATGAATAATGAAAACACTGTGAAGATTTCAAGCCTGCCAGCCCACATGTTAAAGATGAGTATCAGCTTGACAAGTGGAGAGAGGGCTGAATAGCTCTCTGAAGCTCCTACCACTCCCAATCCTGGGCCTACATTGCTCATTGTTGCAGCTACTGCGGATGCAGAGGAAATCATATCGAGGCCGGATAGTACTATCAGCACGGTTGAAATTGCAAAAATCAAAACATATAGCACAAAAAAGGCGGCAACATCATCGAGAATATCTTTTTTAATGGTCTCATCACCTAATTTTACAACTCTCGCTGTTCTCGGCTCGGCTTCTTTCAATATCTGATGAACGGAATATTTTGCAAGCAAAAAAATTCTGATGGCTTTAATTCCACCTGCTGTTGAACCAGAACATCCCCCAACAAACATCAACATAAGCAGGATCACTCTTGCCCCGTCACTCCATGTATCAAAATCGTAGGTTGTGTAACCTGTGGTCGTCATAACGGAAATCGCGTTGAACGCGGAATATCTTATGGATTCGACAACATCGCCGTTGAAATTGAGGAATGTTAGAAAAATTATTGCCAGCAGTAAAATAGCGAGATAGAATCTGAATTCTGGGTCTTTGGTGAACTTAAGTTTTCCCTTGAGGAGATAATAGTGAAGGGCAAAATTCATTCCAGCCAGAAACATGAACAATCCAATAATTAACTCCACAACTGGATTTTTGAAATAAGCTATGCTCTCTGTATGAGTGGAAAATCCACCAGTACTCATGGTTGTAAAGGCATGGTTAATTGAATCAAAAATGTCCAGTCCGGCAATGTAGAGCAAAACGACCTCAACTACAGTGAAGAGGAGATATACTGCCCAGAGCACCATAGCGGTATCTTTTAATCTTGGGGTTAATTTGCTGACAGTAATACCGGGAATCTCAGCCTGAAGAAGGGCATGCCCTTTTTTTGCAATAGATGGAAAGACAGCAACGAAAAGAACGATTATTCCCATACCCCCAATCCATTCGGTCATACTCCTCCACAGGAGTATTGATCTTGGCAGGTCTTCCACTCTATCAAAAATTGTCGCCCCGGTTGTGGTAAAACCGGACATAGATTCAAAAAAAGCATCAACTACGGGAGTGCCTACGACCACATATGGAATGGCGCCCATTAAAGAGATGAGCAACCATCCAAGGCCAACAATGGCAAAACCCTCTTTGTATCTGAATAAATCGCTTTCAGGCTTGATTAGGTGTAGAGTAAACCCAACTGTGATTGAAACGACAACAGATATGAGAAAGGGAGTAACGGATTCGCTGTAGAGGTAGGCTGTTGCAATGGGTATAGAGTACAGGAATGTAAAATAAATCAATATTTTTCCGAGAAAATTGAATACGAGCCCAGTGTTCATTGTTTCACCAGTTCAGGCTAAATATTTCTCCACCTTATCGATTTCATCCCATGGTGTAAAAATAAGGAGTTTATCTCCGACCAGTATCTCGGTATCTCCTCTGGGGATCAAGCACTCCTCACCTCTGAGAATCCCTCCTATAATTGTTCTCTTTGGAAGTTTTAAGTCTTTAATTTTCTTTCCAGAGAGCTTATCCTTTCTGATCTGTATCTCTATAACTACAGCTTCTCCCTTTTCGAGCTCTGCAAGAGTATGCACGTTCATCAATCTCAGATGCCTTAAAACCTCTACATAGGTTATTGTTCTCGGAGATAAAACAACATCGATTCCAACCTTCTCAAAAAGCCTCATGTAACTGCCCTTATTAACCTTTGAAATTGCTTTTTTGGCCCCAAGACTTTTAGAAAGGAGAGATAAGAGAAGGTTTTTCTCATCACTCTCGGTGCATGCAACAACAACATCTGATCTTCCAATATCTTCTTCGATCAGAAAGTCCAGATCGGTTGGATCACCAATGATCACCCGAACTCTTCTAAAAATCTGGCACAGGTTCTCGCAGATTTGAGGGTCTGGATCTATCAGTTTTATGTTAAGATTGCTGGCATCGAGAATTTTTGCTATGTAGCTTCCAACCGTACCCCCACCAAAAATGACAATGTTTCTTGCTGCATCCTCACCGAAAATATCCTGCACGATTACGAGATCTCCAGACTTACCAACAACTGAAATTCTATCTCCATTTTTGATCTCAGTGGACCCTCTTGGAACGATGAGTTCTCCTTCTCTGTATATCGCTGTCAGCACAACATTTTCCGGTAAGGGTATTTCAGACACTTTCTTACCAACAACTGGTGATTTCTCGGATACTACAATCTCAATCAAATTCAGTTTTCCTTCACTCAATGATACGAAGTCAACAGCACCACTGAAGGTGATAATGTTTGCTATAGCTCTCGCAAGTGCGAGCTGGGGACATATTATAAGATCAAAACCCAGCGGGTGATTTTTTACGTAAGCTCTATCTACATACTCTGGATTTCCAACTCTGACGATTGTTTTCTTTGCCCCGAGTTTTTTGGCAGCAATTCCGGAAAGAAGGTTTATCTCATCATTTCCGGTAACGCCTAGGTAAATCTCGGCCTCCTCCATTTTTGCTTTTTTCAGAACATAGATATTTGCTGCATTACCTCTGACTACCTCAACGTTCAGTTTTCCAATTTCATCGATTTTTCTCTCGTCAGTCTCAATTACTACTACATCGTAGTTATCTGCAAGAGCCTTTGCAACATTGTATCCAACTTCCCCTGCACCAGCGACAACTATTCGCATCATTGCTGTTAAACCCCTCTTTTAATTAAAGCTTTATCTTTTTTCGTCAGATTTCAATTGAGTGGATTCTTTTAAAGATTCCTGTTTTTCTCTATTTCTCTCCATCAGACGGGCAAGCAGAATACTCAGCTCATACATTATTGCAACTAATCCAAGAATAATCATCTGGCTAATACCGGATATATCGAAAGTTATGTTGGTTGCGAAGATAAAAATAGCTATGTAAACGATCAGCCTCTTTCCTTTTAACCAGTCAGAGCTGACAAGGCCGAGTCTGACGGATATTACTGCAAGAAGTGGTATTTGAAATGCAAACCCGAAGGCGAAGAATATCTTGAATGCTCCATAGAAAGTTCGTTTCACTGAAAGCTGTGGTTCAGCTCCAAGATACGGCACGACCGCCCAGCCATATAGCTTCGGTATGATTACGAAATACGCCAGTCCCGTTCCAATTAGAAAAAGGATATAGGAGAAGGGTATAAACGTCCTTACAAACTTCCTCTCATATTCAAACAATCCAGGTTTTGCAAACTGATATAGTTGGTAAACGAGGTATGGATAGGTTACAAACACCACTATCAGAAAAGAAAAAGTGAGCCTGGAGACTATCCATTCCGTTGGTGAATAAATGACCATCTCCATTTCGCTTTTAAAAAGCCCCAACCAGAATTCTTTGATCAACCTACCTGAAAAAGGGAAAGTGATGGCGAGGCCAATGAGGATGACAATCATGACTCTGATGGTTCTTGTTTTAAGCTCAGCAAGATGTTCCTTGAGTTCCATTTCTCTATCTTCCGGTGGCTCCACAGCCATTTTTTATCGAATAAATCTTTATACTTTTCTGAAGTTTCAGCTTTCATCGGTTGAAAACAGAGTATGGAACAGCAATCATGTAGCAGGAATCGAGAGGGCAAATAAAAGGAAAATAAAAAGAAAAGCTTAAAAAATAAATGATTATTTAGCTATTTTTATGAACGAAGCGGTAATTGTAGGGGCTGTTAGAACGCCAGTAGGGCGATTTGGTGGTACATTAAAGAATTTACAGGCTTATGAACTTGGAGCTGTTGCGATAAAAGGTCTTTTAAAAAAGCTTGGATTGAATCCCGTACCTTCGGAAGATGACAGAGAATTCTATCCGTCAAAACTCCCTGCAGAGATGATTGAGCTGGAAAAGAAATACTATGACTATGATGGGACGGAGATTAAAATTGATGAGGTAATCATGGGAAACGTTCTTCAGGCAGGTCAGGGCCAGAACCCGGCGAGACAGGCCACAATTCTTGCGGGATTGCCAAAGGAAACACCGGCAATGACTCTCAACAAGGTTTGTGGGAGTGGTTTGAAGGCAATTGCAGTTGCAACTGCCTCAATAATCTCGAATGATGCTGAAGTTATCATCGCAGGAGGCATGGAGAGTATGAGCAACGCCCCATACGCTCTATCAAAGGCCAGATGGGGTTACAGAATGTTCAATGGTGAGCTGATTGATATAATGGTTCATGATGGTCTCTGGGAAAAGTTCTATGGCTACCACATGGGAATAACAGCAGAAAATATTGCCGAGCTTTATGGTATCTCGAGGGAAGAGCAGGATCAACTTGCCTATGAAAGTCACATGAGAGCTATTAAAGCCATTGACAGCGAAATTTTTGCTCAGGAGATTATCCCGGTTACAATTCATCAGAAGAAGGGGGATATTGTGGTAGATACTGATGAGCATCCGAGAAGAGACACAACTCCTGAAAAACTTGCAAAACTGCCTCCTGTTTTCAAGAAAGATGGTACGGTTACTGCTGGAAATGCGAGCGGTGTAAATGATGGGGCATCGGCACTGCTTCTAATGTCCTCAAAGAAGGCAGAAGAACTCGGTCTCAAACCACTTGTGAGAGTTGTCAGTTTCGCAGCAGGAGCAATAGATCC
>MTML01000068.1 GCA_002011215.1 Archaeoglobus sp. JdFR-24 | reverse complement strand
TCCTGATCTGCCAGAAAGTCTGCTCCCTTTACAGTATCCCATGCATGCAGATCAAAGCTATCACCCTCTCTCATAACTGCCGCTGTTCCACCTTCAGCACAAACGCTATGACACCTTATGGGGTAGGTTTTGGAGATGAGGGCTATTGACAGATCCCTTGATATTTCAGCTGCTGCTATGGCAGATCTTAAACCGGCTATTCCAGCACCAATGATCACAATATCATGCTGAATTTTCATTTTATACACCTGCTTAGGAGTCTTAACCTCCAGGATCATTATCAGTCACAATGTTCTCGAGCTCATACATGGAGCAGGTTTTCCACTGGCAGGAATCGCACTCGGGTGTCTCAAGAGATGGTAGTTTCGTACTTTTAATCTCCTTCAGCAGTTCTTTGAGCGCATCCAGATCATCATTTCCCCCATTAACAACAAGAGTGACGCTACCCTCAGCTCCACTGAGTCCTCCTGCAGCAATTTGATAGGCTTTGAGGTTAAAAAGAAGCTTCAGGGCTTCAATTTCTGTAACAACGTCACCTTGTATTGGACGGAGATAAACCGGCATCCCCATAGAATATCTTAATTTTCTGGGGTCGGCCATCTCTGAAGCAATATCGACAGATGGAATGAGCTTCTCAAGCCCAGCCGGGATTAGAATCTTAAAGCGTTTTGATATTGAAGCCTCTTCAAATCTGCTAACAGTCCCCCTTCCATCCGGCGCTCCGATCAAAACACCTGCTTTTTTATTCACATCGATTGCATTAGGTGATTTTACATAAACGTCTCCTTCGTTTAGCATAGTAATGAGCTCCGAAAGAGGTGGAGATTTCATAAGTTTTCCTTTTTTAAATACCCAGAACTGGCTGAATTTATCGAGATTTGATAAAGCCCCCTCTTTGTACAGTTCTGATAGTACACTCCTGTTTATGCACGCTCCCTTGGGTGTTATTGCACCACACACCCAGTTTTCCGGGTTTTTCCCTGTCAGCTCTTTGTAGAGAAAGTAAGTGGTGCTGCTGGGATGTATAACTATTATACCGTTTTTGAGTGCTCTTTGAAAGTAATCAATCTTAAGAAGGCTTTTTGAGATAAGCCACTTCGATTCAGTCGGAGTCAGGGAAATCTGCATCATCATATCACCTCTTTTCACTCCCGTTTTCAACCCTATGATCTTGGTAAAGTTTCCTTCTGTAATAATGCTTTGAAGCATAAATGGCCCCAATCGGGTTGTGAGCCAGAACTCGATCCTTTACAACGAGACATGTTACCGGAGCTCTTGAGTGCATTATGAACAGTGTATCATGTCCGACACACAGACCGAAAAGGATATTTAGCTCTGTCGAAACCTCATTAAGCATTTCCGCCTGAGCTATTGGGTTACATATAACCTCAAATCCATCCGGTCTGATTTTCTCTTCCTTAGTGAGACCTATTTTTTCCTTCTCCACTGAGCCACTTTTACACACGACAGAATAAACTTCAAAACCGTTTTTTTCCAGTACATCAACGAGTATTCTGGCTTCGTTTCTCAATCCTATACAAAAGGCTATTCCCAGTCTTTTAAACCCGCACCTTCTTGCGAACTCAATCGTCTCCTCAACTCTGCTCCATCTGAGATATCCCTCAGCCTCCACCCTGGCAGCGTTAAGGGCAAGATCTCTTATTTTATCATCACTCAAATATCTTTCAACTGATTTAGCGTAAATGTTCCTGATATTCTCTTCTCGCATCGGGCATTTATCGGGAATTTTTTTGCTAGTATAGCACGCATAAACACCGCATTTTCCGCACATTAACTCCATTTCACCCACCTGTTATGATCTCAAATAACTCTCTTATGCTTCGATTCTCCAGTCGTTTAACGAACTCAATGGTATCATCAATCCGGGAATCACTGAGCTTGCCTGAGACAAGAGATTCAAATTTCTCAGCCACCTGCTCAAATGAAAGCGGATCTTCGGGTTCACCGCTCGGATAGTCCTTCCTCAGTACTTCCTCTTTCTGTTTGGTTTTTATTCTCAAAATGACAGGCCATTTCTGCGGATACTCTTTATCAAGTTCTTTGTTTGCCACCACACTTACCCTTCTCATCATAGATCGAACTCTCTCATCGAAAATAACTTCAGGTGTGAATTCGGATACAGTTAGCTTTTTTCTGAGGATTGTAACAGCTATCGCAAAGGGCATGCTGAACTGCGCATCAACAACATTTTCAGGATTTTGCTTTCGTTCGGGGGGTGTTCCGACTATGCCATATCCCGCACTCACCATCTCAACATCGATCTCGATTATTTCACCCTCAATACTGTGTTTCAAAATCAGATCGATGGCAGGATGTATATACCTGCAGCATGGATAAGGTTTAATTCCCGTATACATCACCTCATATCTCTCTCCAAGATCCAATACTGCCTTTTCAGGATCAGACTTATGAGAGTAAGACTTAAGAAACCCGTTCTTCCCTTCCAGGGGTTTTTCTGCACCTGTGAATCCATTTCTCGCAAGAACGATTGAAAGAATCGCATTGTGTGCAGCCAATCCGGGATGGAGTCTTTTATTCCACGCCCCGTTTTCAAGAAACTGCATAGAACCAGCTGCCATGCTGATGTTCAAACCTAAAGCGTTCAACAGGCCTAATTCGTCGAGTTCACTTACAACTCCTCCGGCAACGGTAGCACCAAACAAACCACATGTTGCAGTCCCATGAAAACCGTGTGCATAGTGTTCTGCAGGATTTACTGCCATCCCAAGCTTACAGGCTACATCATAACCCGCAACCATGGCTTCAATGAATTTCTTACCATCAATCTCATTTAACTCTCCCAAGGCGAGGATGACCGGGATGATTGCAGCTCCAGGATGGATTGATGCTTCTCTGTGTGTGTCATCAAAATCAAGGCTATGAGCGAGTGTCCCATTAATCAGGGCAGCATATTGAGGTGGGAATTTATATCCGTAGGGTATGCTTGTAGCAGTGTTCAAAGCACTTAAACCCTGCATATCTGCACTCCAACTGCATACAATAGAACTTATTGAATCCATCAGAACTTTACTTGATTCATTTTCGCTTGCCTTAAGGGGTATGCCGAGAAAATCAAGAAACAGGATC
Organism: Archaeoglobus sp. JdFR-24; assembly: GCA_002011215.1. The sequence goes on along the minus strand of MTML01000068.1, from coordinate 55,026 downwards.
TTACACTTCTCGATTACCTCATCAGGAAGTTTCTTAAAACTCATATCAAGAGAATGTTTTACCAGCATCTCCGTAATGGGCAAATCTTCCTTTTCTATATCCACGTCCGCATCCATATTCTCAACCTCCTCATCCAGTTTTCCTTGAAGCTACGATCTCATACACTCCCAACAATTCCTTAGCCTGGACATAGGTAGCGTAGTCGATCATTCTTCCAGCAAACGTTATTGCCCCGAGACCCCTCGCTCTAGCTTTCTCATATTCTTGCACTATCTCCATCGCCTCTCTGACATCTTCTTCCGAAGGTGTGAAAACCCGGTTTATTATCTCAAGATGGTTGGGATGAACGGCAAGCTTTCCATCAAATCCCAGCTGCCAGACCATTTTCGATTCCTTCAGAAGACCTTCTTTATCCACAAGAAGACCAAAAAATGGTGTATCGATTGCTTTAACTCCAGCAGCCTTGGAGGCGTTCACTATCTGAGATCTCGCAAAGAGGAGTTCATTCTGTTCCTGAGTGAACTTGAAATAGCTTCTCCCCAAGGTACGATAGTAATCCAGAGCTCCAAAGGCCAGTGCTACCACTCTTTCACTGGCAGAGGCGATACTGTAGGAATTCAATACACCCTTTGCAGATTCAATAAGTGGTATTATCTTCAAACGTCCTCCAGAGATACCCCTTAGCTCTTCAAATTCGGAGAGGAGTTTTTCAAGTTTTGTAATGTCCCCAGCCGATTCGCTTTTCGGGAACATAACGCCATCGAGCCCTTCAAAAACGGTCTCATTAAGGTCGTCATACGTAAAACCAGTATCCCATCCGTTAACCCTTATAAACTTCAGCCTCCCATCGGAAAATTCCAGCTTTGTAATGGCATCTCTTACAAAAATCCGTGCGGTTTCTTTATCATCCACTGGAACGGCATCCTCCAGATCAAAGATGGCAGCATCGAAGTTCAGATTTTGAGTCTTGAGTATGGCTCTGTAATTATTCCCCGGGACGAACAAACAGCTCCTCAAAAGAATCATCTTTTCAACACCTCTTTGATTTTTAGAGTGATTTCCATTGGTTTATCGACTACAATAACTCCAGCCTCCTCAAGAGCCTTTCTTTTGCTCTCGTACGATCCCTTTCCACCTTCTACAATCGCACTTGCATGTGAAAACCTGATTCCAGAGGGTAATGATGCTCCAGCAATGTATGCAACAACGGGTTTCCTGATTTTATGGCTTTTAATGATCTCAGAAGCTTCCTGTTCAGCAATTCCGCCTATCTCACCAAAAATAGCTATGGCTTCAGTCTCGTTATCCTCTTCACACATCAATATATATTCCGCCAGTGTCGTTCCAAGCACAGGTTCAGTACCTATATGAACCGCTGTCGAGACACCCAATCCTTCCGACGATATCGCCCACGATACGGTTGCAGTCTGTCCACCGCTCCTTGAAAGAACTGCGACTGATCCGGGCTTGAAAGCATCCTTAGCAGCCTCATCATCACCGCCCAACCATCCAGCAACCGCCTTTCCCGGACTGATGATGCCAAGCGAACCAGGGCCAATTATAATCGTCCCATTTTCCTTTGCTGCAGATATTATTTCAAGTGAGTCATGGAGAGGTACCCTTTCCACTGACATAATTATTGTCTTGATTCCCGCTTTTATTGCCTCGAGAGCCGCCTCCTTCACCTGTGGGCCCGGGACGAATGTTACACTTGCGTCAATTTTTCCAAATTCGTTCATAACTTCCTCAACACTATTATAGACGGGTATTCCCCAGACCTCCTGCCCTCCTCTTCCGGGGGTGACTCCTGCCACAACTTTCGTACCGTACTCGAGCATGAATCTCGATCTTGCACTGCCTTCTCTACCGGTTATACCCTGAACGAGAACTGTCGTATTTTCATCTATAAGAAATGCCATTATGCATCACCCTTTAACCTATCAAGTTCTTCAAACGGCAGAATTATTTTGATTGCTTCAAAGGGACAGTGGATCTCACACGCAAGGCACTCGTTGTCCCTTCTCACTATCTCTTCCTGTGGCAGAATCGTTACTGGTTTTTTATTTCTCAGCCTCAAAATATTCCTTCCATAAAGGCTGCATGCTTTGACGCAATCGTAAGTGGTGCAGGATTCACAGAGATGATGGTCTATCAAAATCTTTCCAGTTCGAATTTGAAATTCATATACCATTCTATTACCCCCTTAACTACCCTTCTCTTTCCTATATTCCTCAACGAGCTCGATAACTCTGTTTGCTATGTATTCAGGTTTGTAGATGTATTCCCGCCCGAAGACTTCGTATCTGTACGACATCTTTTCGAATTCTTCTCTCAGGATCTCATGACTCTCCTTTTCTCTGTTCCCTGCCAGCAAAATGACTACTGGAAAACCTTGGAGAGCATTCTGGTTTTCTCTAAAGGCTTTAACTATAGCATGAGCATGATGCCACTGTTCCTGTGATGCAAAAACAGAACCCATGATGACATATCCCTCGATCCCTGGCTGAGAGAGAATCACCCTTATCAGGCGATAAATCTTGCTCGCTGGAGGGTTTCCGCTGCTGTCAGCATAGTTGGCAATTTTGAGTCCGCTCTTTAAAAGAGCGTCGGCTGCGAGCATTGACGCTCCACCACCAATGCCGTGAAAGGCAACATATCCTTTCCCCTTTTCTTTGTCATTCGGCTCTTCCAAGGTTAGCTGAACGAAATATGCCGTGCCCCTGTAATCACCCTCCTCAATTTTCCATGCGATTTTTTCAAGCTCAGTTGCAGGTCTTTCCATATCCCTTGGAACGTCAAAATGGAACTCTGGATGTCTGAATACAGATGAGTCATCGACTGTTATCTTGCAGTCCGCAGCATACAGTTCATTTCCTGAAAGTATGACGGGATTTATCTCAACGATCCTCGCATCATATTCAACAAAAACTCTGTAAACTCTCTCAGCAAAATTTGTCATGTTCTCAATTAGCTTCTGTTCCAGATCCATACTTTCAAGAAATTGCTTGAATTTAACAGTATCAAAACCTTTGAGATAGCTAACTACAAACCTCCCGACTTTTTCTGGAGATCTTTCTGCAACCTGCTCAATATCTATACCACCTTCAGTACTGAATATTATTTCCGGCCCCTTTACACTACAGGAGTCATTTACTATAACGCTGAGGTAAAACTCTGAATCAACAGGTATCTTTTTCTCAACAAGAATTTTTTCAACTTTAAATCCCTTTATTGTTCTTCCAAGAAGTTCTTCTGCAGCCTTTTCCGCTTTTTCAGGATTTTCAACAAATTTTATGGCACCCGTTTTCATCCTGCCTGTTGCAAATATCTGTGCCTTTAGAACGATGGCTGAGTTCAACTTTTGTGCTATTTCATTAACTTCCTCCTTTTTTGAGACAACTCCTCCTTCTGGAACTGAGATGCCTTCCTTTTTGAGGATCTCTTTACCTTGGTATTCAAAAAGCCTCACCATGATTTCACCTGATTGACCGTGATATTTATAATATATAAAGTTTTCGTAATCTTTTACCGAAACATTTTTATACTAAATTTCAGGAAAAGGGTTAAATCCTTAACCAGATATCTGAAAGTGTGGCGAGAAGAAGAACAGTAAAAGCAGGAATCAGAGTAATTTCCTTTGACGTTGATGGAACGATAGTAGACGGTTCTTTTATGGACAGGTTCTGGAATGAGACGATTCCTGAGTTGTATTCAAAAAAACATGGGATTGAATATTCGAGAGCAGTACAAATTGTGAAAAAGTGTTATGATGATGTTGGTGATAGAGATATCCGATGGTACCTACCCGATTACTGGTTTAGAAGATTCGATCTTGAAATTGATTTTCCTGAAATTTTAAAAGAGTTTAAGAAAGATGTTAAGGTTTTTGAAGATGCTTTAGATGTTCTTGAAGAATTATCTGAGGAGTACACAATCATTGCAGTTTCGAATGCGGTTAAAGAGATCATGAAGTTTGAACTTGAAGACGTTGGACACTATTTTTCAGAAATGATCTCATGCCCAACGGATTTTAAAGAGATAAGAAAGCATCCCGAGATTTTTCTTAAGATTTGTGATAAAATAAATGTAAAGCCAGAAAACATCGTTCATGTAGGTGATCACCCGTTTTTCGATTATGAAGTTCCTATGAGGGCAGGTATAAAATCCTTTTTGATTGACAGAACTGGGAAAAATAGAGAGAATTTAATGGATTTAAGAGAGCTCAAGATGAGGCTGAACTCCTGATTTTACGAAGTTTCTTTATAAGCGCTGAGATTCTGAAACACTAAGCTGGCTTCATCAGACCTTTTTACCTAAAAGCTCAGAAGCCGTTCTGAGCTGTTCCTCTTTTCCGATTATATAAAGGTTATCTCCAATTTCAAGCCTGAGTTCAGACTCAGGAATAAGAACTTCACCTTTTCTTTCGACAGCAACAACTGTTGCTCCAGTTTTTCTCCTAAGATCGATCTCCTTGAGGGTTTTTCCATCATGCTCATTTGAGACCATGGAAACTTTTTCAAGCATCAGGTTTTCTCCAACCTTGCTGATGATCTCGATGAAATCCAGAGCTGCGGGTCTCCTCAGAATAACTCGAGCTTTTTTGGCTGTATCTGAGTAGGGAGATAGAATGTGATCCGCTCCCGCTCTTCGTGTATTTTTGATTCCAGATGGAGTCCTCCCCACAGCCATCGCGTATATTTCTGGATTGAGTTCTTTTGCGGCCATAATTGTAAATGCATTTGCTGAATCTGGCATACAGACTATAATGGCCTTGGCATGTCTGATTTTTGCTCTTTCAAGGGTTTTTTCTTCAATAGCATCACCCTGGAAAGCAATATATCCATTTTCTCTTGCTAATGCTACTTTTTCGACATTTGAATCGATGATTACAATTTTATTTTTTTCAACAATGTTCAATAACTCCTGAACTATCTCCTTACCCATAACCCCGTAACCACAGACAATATAGTGGTCAGAAATATCTTCAAGCAATTTTTTCCACCTCTCAATCCTTCTTTGAACTAAAACTGGCATTACAAGGTTTATACCATAAAAAAAAGTCCCAACTCCAAAAAACATCAGCACAACTGAGAACAACCTACCATTGGGTGAAAGGGGGTGAACCTCACCATAACCAGTTGTAGTTATCGTTATGACAGTCATATAAAAGGAGTCAAACAGACGCCAACCCTCTATCAGGGAATATCCTAACGTTCCAAAAATAATAATGGCCATAAGAAGAATCGTTATTCTGAACATCGATTTGATTATATTGTCTTCAGGCATTTGAATAACGGTTAAAAACAATAGAACTTAAAATTTTCCCAGGGTTTTTAAACTAGAGAATAAAGCAGGGAAAACCTTGGAGTAATTTTAGATCCCCATATTATTTATCCTTAGAGTCTTATTTTATCTATGGGTATCCTTGAAAAATTTTCAGAGAGGGTGTAATCCCGCCACTGGTAAATACAATCACAGTATATTCTTTCTGACTCAAGCAACTCTAATTTCTGAGTGAGTGAAAATTCCTTTATGGCTTCTGCCAATCTGTCATCACAAAGTCCACAGTTATGTGGGCCTCTTGCCTTCCCAGCTGCTACAGGGTCTGAAATAATTTCCATTCCCAGTTCTTTTACAGCCCGGATAACTTCGATAGCACTCCAGAGCCATGGAGGGCGGTATAGTTTTCTCTCCCACAGCCTCTCAACATATGTTTTTGACTGGACATTCATTAGGTTCAGTGATATAACGTGAGCAAGTTCCATTTCACCAAGAATTGATGATGAGTGTATTGCATCAGCTATTGCCTCCTTCTCTGATAGAAATGGAGGTTTCAGCAGTAAATAGGATTTTACAGCTATTCCGCTATCTTTCAAACACATTGCAGCTTTTTTGAACTGTTCAAATGTGAAACCCTTGTTTATAATCTGGTTTCTGATGTAATCATTGGTTGTTTCAAGCCCAATTCCAATTTCGGAATAGAATGATCTTTTTGACAGCTCATTTGCGGTCTTGGTTATGAACTCCGGTCTGCTTTCAACGATAAGTTTTGATGCTCCAGTATCTTCAACAAAACTATAAATCAACTCTCTCGTTTCCTTAGATAGTTCTTCCGGATCTAAGAAACTTCCAGAGGTGAAAATTTTTATAATTTCAGGTTTTCTTACTTCCTCTTCTCTTTCCAGAATATCTTGGATGTACTTTATCTGCCTTGCTATGTTTTCCTGAGTGATTCTCCTGTCAGAATCGTTTGAATACCCGCACATAATGCAACCCTTTTTCCAGAACCAGTAGCAACCCCTCGTTTTCAGTATTATTGTAAGGCAGGTTGAGAGTTTCTTCTTCTCTCTGAATCTTTCATAATCGAACCAGAAAGTGACTGGCTTGTCTAATACTGTTAATGAATCGAGATCTTCTCTATTTTTATTTTTGGTTTTTTTCTTCACCATGGCCATCTTCTTTTCAGACTCTTGAGTTTATCCCCATAATACAGACCAACAAGAAGGCCAGCAAGGTGGGCTGCATAGGCAACTCCGGCAACAGTGCTCATCGGGAGCATAATCAGATTGTATGCGGCGAAAATCAAAATTGCAACACGAATACTGATAGGAATGAAGAAAAAGAACAGAACTCTTATTTCCGGAGCAATAATGGCAAGTGTGCCCATTATACCATAAATGGCTCCTGAGGCGCCAAGTGCACCGGCTGGACTTCCAGTCATAAAAGCGAAGGTGAGATATCCCACATTTCCAGCCAGACCTGCAAGTAAGAAAATTTTCAGATAATTTTTGCCACCAACTCTCCTCTCAAGCTCTCCACCAAAAAACAGGAGCACTATCATGTTTACTAAATAGTGGCCAAAATCAACATGGAAAAACATGCTTGTGATAATTTGCCAGGGCATCTCAATGAAGCGATTCGGGAAAAGAGCAAGAAAGTAGAATGATGAGGGAAAAACGATCCCTATAAAAAATAGTACGGTGCACAATGCAAGAACAATATTGTTATATCCGTAGGCAGCTAAACCTTTCATAGAGGGAGCATATCCGCCATGTATCCTCTTTGGGATTATCTTTGGTTCTTTTTTTTCTCTTCTTGTCTTCACTGGGGTTCTCACCACAGGCTCTTTTTTAACCCTTACAGGGACATTCCAGTAATCATCGGTAAAACCACTTTTTACTCCCTCACAGCTATGGGATTCGGGAAGCCTGTGATCAACACAGAATTTTCCTCCACAGTACCTGCATTCAAATGGCAAGTACTCTTCCTTTCCACAAAAACCACATTTTGTTGCCACTATACACTTTCTGGAATTCGGGGTTATTAATTTTTTCCTAAAATATGCCGAATTAATTTACTATCTTCTCAATCCTATTTCTCTGATACATTGATTCTTGGATATCCATGCCATAATTGTTTATGCTTTATGCCATAATTGTTTATACCCGCAGTATATTTCTCGATTACAGGATAAATACAAAATAGATAACCTTAAAAAATTTGGACACGAGAAGCTATTATGTTAATGCTCGAAGAATTCAGGGACGTTCTTGCGGTAAAATGTGGTAACGAAATAAATGGACAGGTTCTTTACTGGACAACGCTATACTTCTATAAGAATCTCATTATCGACACAGGTTGTCCACATACAGCTTATGAGGTGAAAGATTTCTTTAAAGACAGGGAATTTGATGTTGTGCTTGTGACACATCATCACGAAGATCATGCTGGTGGAGCTTTCATGTTCGAGAAGGTCTATGCTCCGGAGAAAACTCTAGAGATCCTCAGAAATCCTCAGAAAATCCCAAAGTACAGACAGCTTGTGTGGGGTCAGCCAAAGCCAGTCATAGCAGAGCCATTAAAAAGCAGAATGGAGTTTGATAATGTTTCTGTTGAGGTTGTAGAGACTCCAGGTCACAGTTTCGACCACGTCTGCTTCTTAATAGATGATAAATTGTTTATGGGGGATTTGATAGGTTCAAAGAGGCTTGTAATCTGCATGAGGGATGAAGACTACATCGGGGTGATAGAATCTATCAAAAAAGTCCTGAAACTGGACTTCGAGAAAGCCTACGGCGGACATGTTGTTTTGACGAAAGATGAAGTTAAAGATTTTCTAAACTATCTACTTGATTTAAAGGACAGAACTGATGAGCTTTACAACAAGGGTAAAACCGTAGAAGAGATCGTTAACACTCTATTATCTGATGTACCACAAAAGGTGATTTTAATGGAACAGATGAGCGAAATGGAATGGGCAAGGGCCAATCTTATTCGCTCACTTCTCGGGCCTCTTGGCAAGTGATTGGAAGGGTAACATTTACTGTTTTTGGACGAATTATATGGACTCGGCGGGATTTGAACCCGCGGCCTCCGCCTCGCGAAGGCGGCGCTCTCCCACTGAGCTACGAGCCCTTATTTTGAGGTTTAGCATACACTATCCTATTAAATTTATAAACTTTCTGCCTCAATTTTGGCATTAAAAAAAGATAAATTCGGAATTATAATTAATCCACTCAATATCAGACTCTTTCAATTATAGCTGCAATTCCCTGGCCACCGCCTATACAGGCTGTCGCAAGCCCATAGTCAGCTTCCTTCTCTCTCAAAATTCTTGCAAGTGTACCTATAAGTCTGGATCCAGTCGCTCCAAGGGGATGACCTATTGCTATAGCCCCTCCATGGATGTTCACTCTTTCCTCCTCAATTCCAAGCTGGTTGATTGCATAGAGCACTACTACAGCAAATGCCTCGTTAATCTCCCAATAATCAATATCCTTTACAGATAATCCGGCCTTATCAAGAGCTTTAAGGCTTGCAGGAACCGGACCTTTTCCCATAACTGCTGGATGGACTCCCGCATATCCAAATGACTTTATTCTTGCTATTGGCTCCACACCAAGTTCTTTCACCTTTTCCCCAGACATCAGCAGTAGAGCAGATGCTCCGGCATTAAGGGGTGATGAATTTCCTGCTGTGATAACTCCGTTTGGCATAAATGCGGGAGGTAAACTGGTAATCTTCTCAAGAGATGTATCACCCTTTACTGACTGATCAACCTCAACCAAAATCTTATTCCCATCTGCCTGTTCAGCCTCAACGGGTGTGATTTCTCCCTTAAAGTACCCATCATTTATGGCTTTGAAGGCTAACTGATGGCTTCTGAGCCCCCATTTATCGAGATCTTCCTTTGTCAAGTTTCCAGCTTCCTGAAACAACCTCTCAGCAGTATATCCCATAAAAAAGCCGATGTTCATTTCATATTTGCTGTATCTTTCATCCTGTAGGAACTTCATATTCGGGCTTATGTGCTGATTGTCAAGACCCATGGGAACTCTGGTAAGATGCTCATAACCTCCTGCAATCGCAACATCACACAGCCCTGACATAATCTCAAGTGCAGCAGTCTGAACTGTTGCTATGGAGGAGCCACATTGCATATCCAGTATCATTGATGATGTCTCCACCGGAAATTCCGCGAGCAACGAGACCCCTCTTCCTCCATATGCCCAGTTTTCCCATACTGGGAAGGCGCAACCCATTATTACTCGTTCAACTACTTCGTTTTTAATTCCTGACTTTTCAATAATTTTCTCGAGAATGAGGGCAGCAAGCTCGTCCCCTCTTATTTTGTGGAAAACATCCCTTTCAGGTTTTTTTGGTCTGCTTCTGGAGAAAGGTGTTCTCAAATAGTCCACAATATACACATCTCGCATAATACCACCAATAAAAAATTGAAAATTAAAAAATTTATAAATTTCTAAGCTTCTTAGAATTTACCTTTAAATTTCTTGAGTACACCAGCGAGTTTCTGAGCTTCCATTACGTTACCCTGGATTTTGTATTTACCGGTCATGAATCCCATTATCGGGTCTTCTTCACCCTTCATTACTTTTACCCAGTATTCTGAAGTTGCAATTACTGTAAAATTAGCACCCGCCGCATCACCTTCAAAAAATTCTCCTGTTCCATCCTCATTGTATTTCACATAAAAGCTCTCGTCGTCAATTTTGTACTGTACTGTTCCTCCCCATCCTTTCAGTTCGTTTTTCACATCATCCATTTCATTTCCCATCTCAACCATTTTTTTAATCAATTCTTTTGCCTCGCTCACTCAAAACACCCCCTTAAAATGCCTCCTTAATACGGAGGTTTCCTCAAAACTGCAATTTTGGACGGAACCTTTCCATAAAGTGCTCTTGCAACGATTTCTTTCTCAACTTCCTTCGTTCCTTCATAAAGTTCAGTTATCTTGGCATGTCTGTAGTATCTTGAAATCGGATATTCGCCAATGTAACCGTAACCTCCAAATATCTGCAAAGCTTCATCACAAACCTTTACAGCAGTTTTACCGGCATAATACTTGGCCATCGCAGTAAGTCCTGGATCGGGCATTCCTGTGTCTGCCTGCATGGCTGCCTGGACAGAAAGAAGTCTTGCAGCCTCTATTTCCACCCTCATTCTTGCAAATTTGTCCTGAGTTATCTGGAAATCCTTGAGTTTCCTTTCGAAAATCTCTCTATGCTTGGAATATTCAAAGGCAAGCTCAAATGCACCCTGAGCGATTCCTACAGCCTGGAACGCTACGGGTATCCTTGTCGTGTTGAAAAACATCATCGCCTGGAAAAAGCCATTTCCTTCCTGCCCCACCAGGTTCTCTTTTGGTACCCTTACGTTCTTGAAATTAAGCTCGGCTGTATCTGAGGACCTTATTCCGAGTTTGTTTTTGATTTTAGTTCTCTCAAGTCCCTCGCTATCAGCATCAACTATGAAAACACTCATACCCTCATGCCTTTTAGTTGCGTTTGGGTCTGTTCTTGCCAGAACAACGAACCAGTCTGCGATTGTTCCGTTTGTTATGAATGTTTTTGTACCATTCAAAACGTATTCATCACCATCTTTGGTTGCTTTCATTTTTATACCTGCAACATCACTTCCTGCAACCGGTTCTGTGAATGCTGCACCGCATATTGTCTTCCCTTCGCAAAGTAGGGGAAGGTACTTTTCTTTTTGTTCTTCATTTCCAAAGAATAGTAGCATTTCAGAACCGAAAGTTGAAGCAAGAATCATTCCTATGCCCGCATCAACTCTGAAAAATTCCTCAACCACAAGACATGCATCTAACATTTTAAGTCCCTGACCTCCGTATTTCTCCGGAATCCCCATACCAATGAAACCGAGTTTCACTGCTTTTTTGAAAACATCCCATGGAAACTCTTCTTTCAGATCATACTCTTCTGCAACTGGTGCGATCTCTTTTTCAGCAAATTCCCTTGCAGCTTCTTTAATCGCTTTTTGTTCATCATTCAAAATGAAGTCTAACAACATCTTTATCACCTTAATTTATCTTGTGTTAACAAAGTATTTAAAAATTTTCAAAAAATAAAGTTTTAAGTTCGAATTAGAAAATTTTTTAAATTGATTTACAAATTATAATGATTATTTATAACATTTTATCAACTGTATCGGTCCTATAACCCAGAACAACTTTTCTGAATTTGAAAGAGGTATTTTCGAGATGCATCCTTGTATCTAGTCCTGAAAAATTTAATATACTTGACAGATTCGCTCTGGAAGTTTTTATACATGGCATTAATTAACCCATAAATAAGCAAATGGTTTAAATTATTTTTAGAGTTTTTTTAACATTTTGTCAGTTTAATGTGAGTGATTGATTTCTCTAACCGAAAATCAGAGTGAAAACAGCATAGTTCGGTAGAAAAATATATATACTTGAAATAAGACAGATAAATATCGAAGGAGGTGATTGTGAATGGCTGAATTACCCGCTGCACCAGTTGAGAGATTGATCAGGAATGCTGGTGCCAAGAGAGTTAGTGCTGACGCTGTTGAAAAAATGGTTGAGATCCTTGAGGACAAGGCAACTGAAATTTCAAAGAAGGCTGTAGAAGTTGCAAAGCACGCTGGAAGAAAGACCGTTAAAGCAGAAGACATCAAGCTTGCTTTGAAAACATAAACTATCCCCTATTTTTTTATTTTATTTTAAAAGTTTGGATTACAGCTCTGATTTCTGGTTTTTATCATTTCAATATTTCAGTATCTCGTAATATGCACCGATATTTCTGTCTGTTAGGCTGTAATTCAACTGTCTGTACTTTCTGATTCCTTCCACATCAATTTCTGCATAGACCAGTTCTTCTGAATTCTCATCGGTATAAATTGCAGGAATTCCGTCATATAAAGATATGAGGCTCCTCCCAACAGTCTCTGACCCCAGAAAAGTATAACCAGGACCACCGGCCTTAACTATTGCATAGGTGTTATCGAAGGACCTTGTAAAATAAAGGCAGTGCCTGAGTCTTTCTCCAGGAAGTTCCGATCTCTTTAAGGATATTACAGGATTAAGAACAATCTCGGCACCTTTAAGCCCAACAACCCGGCAGATCTCCGGATAAAGAATATCTGCACATATCAGTGCAGAAAATTTTATTCCGTTAATATCAAAAATCTTAGCCTCGTGACCGCTTAATATTCCCAGTTCTCTCTCACTTTTGGTTGGATGGAGTTTTTCTTGGATTCCTATCAGTTCGCCATCCTTGAAGATATGTAGGGCATTAAGGTAGCCCTTTCTACCTGCCGCATCAATAATCACATTCCCTGCTACAATGCATGAATATTCACTGCTGCATCTGAGTAGAAAATCCTGAGTTTCATCAGATCGCTGATTCCCAAATTTTCCGGGTTCGTAGGAAAAGTATTCAGGCAGAAGAAAAAGCTCAACATTTTGATCGACACCCTGTTTTATCAATCTCTCCGCTCTCCTGAAGGTGTCACTAACTCCAACTCTGCACTGTACTGCTGACAGTCTGATTTTCATGTTTCGATTTGCGTCACTAATTCTAAAAAAGTTTGCTGAAAAATAATGAATATCTGTAATTACCCTATTGATTTACTGTATTGTTCAGTTTTTTGATTACTTCTCCAAGTTTCTGAAGCATCTCACCAAATCCACTCCAGTTTCCTGATCTGATTTCTTCAAGAGCCTTTTCATAAAGTTCAATTGAAAGTCTGGCAAGAGAGGCGGGATCTTCGGCTACTTGTGGTTCTGCTTTTTCAGCTTTTTCATATTCACCGAAAACAACTTTGATGGATTCTGCCAAGGTTGGTTGCATTGTGAGAACGTCCTCGTAAGAAACGATGACTCCTCTTAATTCCGGAATCTGTGCATTTTCAGCTCTAAGGTATACTGGTTCGACGTAAATTATCGAATTATCTATTGGTATAACGAGAAGATTGCCTCTTATTATTCTCGAACCAGTCTGACCCCAGAGTGTGAATGTTTGAGAAATTATTGGGTCTTGATCTACCCTTGCCTCAATTTGCATAGGTCCGTAAACAAGAGTGCCTTTTGGAAACTCATAGAGTATGAGTTCTCCGTAATTATCATCACATCTGGCAGCCATCCAGGAAATAATGTTATCTCGTCCCTTTGGGGTGAATGGGAGCATCAAAATGAATTCCGGTTTGCCCTCCAGAACAGTTATAATAACATAATAGGGGTCCATTTTAATTCTCTGATCTTCAAAGAGCTCATCAGGAATATCCCATACATCTTCTCTGTTATAAAACGTTCTTGGATCATCCATATGGTAAGTTGAATAAATTATTGCCTGTACCTTGAAGAGATCGGCAGGATAGCGAATGTGCTGTTTCTTTTCCGGACTCATTTTTTCTCCAGGAGTGAAAAGTTCAGGAAATGATACCATCAAAGTCTTGATTACCGGTTCTTCCTCGATGACGTAATATGTGACTGATCCATTGTATGCATCAATAAAAACTTTGACAGGATTCTTAATGTAATTAATATATCCACCAAAAACACCGTATTTCGCTGAATATGGGAAGTTATCGAGTGAAGTGTATGCATCAATGATCCAGTACAGCTTCCCGTCTACTACTGCGATATATGGATCTCTGTCATAACTCAAAAAGGGTGCGATTGAATAAATTCTCTCTCTGATGTTTCTGTGCATGAGGATTTTGCTCTCATCAGTTACATAATTGCTCAAAAGGAGGTTAATGTCTCCAAATCTAATGCTAAACAGGAATCTTTTGAAATAGTTATCTATCAAAATTCCGCCCGTCCCGTTATATGTTGTAAAAACATTCTTTTCACCATACGGGTAATCGAACTCCTTTTGAAGTGTTTTTACAACCACGTAATTCTCTGTTATCTCACCAAAATATATCTCAGGTCTTTTAATCTTAATTTTACCTGTTGGAGGTATGTCGTATACAATAAGCTCCGGTCTCCCCTCTTCGGAAACTGTGTTTACAGGCGAGGCAATTACACCATAACCATGGGTGTAAATTAGATGCTTATTTACCCACGTCTGAGCTGTGGGCTGGAGAAGCGAAGGAGATAACTCTCTTGGGGAGATCATTACCTGAGTATATTGTCCATCAATATAGTATCTATCAACATCGACATCATTGATGTAATAATACGTTCTAATCTGCTGAATCTGTCTGTAAACACTGAGCAATGGGCGGTGATCCCACAGTCTTATGTTCTGAACTATTCCACTGTTTCTCTGCATATCATCGATTGTGAGATTTCCAGATACCGAAAAAATTCTCTTTTTAACATCCAATCCGTAGGCGTATCTTGTATAGTTGATGCTGTAACCAATGTATTTCTCTTCTAGAGATAGTTCGTTTGGATCCACCCTGATTTTCTGAAAAGCGAGAGGGACCAAGATGAGACCTACAAAAACGGCCGCGATCAGCACGAAGAAGATTAATGGTAATATGTCAAAACCTCTTTTTAACCCATAATAGACGGATGTGATGGCTAAAATAAAAGAAAGAAGCGATAAAAGGAGCATAACCGGCATCCTTATGAGCACATCTGTGTAACTGGCTCCACTGACGACACCACTCTGGGAACTGAGCAAATCATATCTTGCAATGTAGAAGAAAACTCCTGCAATTATAAGGATCGATGCCATAAGAACAGACAGGTGTATATATCCTGCCTTGGGGAAGAGATCTTTCAATTCTTCGAAGCTTTTAACCCATCGGAATAACATGATATAATATATTAAAGAAATTATGATGCAAAACAATATTACTGCAAGAGTGAAATTAAGGCTATCTTTGATGAAAGGCAATTTAAAAACATAAAATGAAATATCCTGATTGAAAATTGGATCCCGAATGTTGAAGGGCTGGCCATTTAAAAAGAAAACGAAATTTACCCAGTTTCTTGAGATTATATAGGATACAAAAAGAGCTAAGGCTAAGAAAAGCCATGCTGGTACCTTTAAAGGCTCTCCCAAGAATTCCTCACTAGCCGAGTGCATAGCATATCTGTTCAGCAGCAATATTATGCTCGAGACTGCAAATACAAATACAAATAATTCCACTCTGTAAATCAAAGTTTTAATAAAATAACTCTCAAGCTGTAACGATTTGAACCACAGGTATTCCGTATAGAGGGATACAAATGCGCTGAAAGAAGTAACGAGAATTATGAAAGCTACAATAAACAAAACAATTTTTCTATCCAGCGGTGCTGAGATTTCCATGTGTTCATCAGCCATGATCTAAATATAGATTACAAAGTATTTTATCTTTTAGGTATGATGCTGAATTGGATGGGCAGTAGGTTGGTTTATTTTTATAAATGACTGTTTTTATTTAAACCATACTAACGATCAATTCAGTTATTGCAATCTGAATTTTGAGACCTGAGCAGACTCACCATATTTTGCCCAAATGTTGCATGCACCTTCGAAACTTACCATACATGGTCCAATCGGATCTTTGGGTGTGCACGATTTATTAAAAAGAGGGCATTCTGGAGGCGTTATGAGTCCCCTCAAAACATCTCCACATCTGCAAACCTTTTTTCTTAAATCCTCATGCGGTTCAAAATCTAAGAACACATCTTCAAATATCTTTTTAGCATCAAAATCACTGTATTTTTTCTTTAAAGATGCTCCAGAATCTGGAACTTTTCCAAGACCTCTCCATTCCCAGTCTTTCCTGTCAAATACTTCCTCCATAACCTCCTGGGCTCTCAGATTTCCTTCATACTTCACAGCTCTTCCATAAACGTTGATTATGTTGTAGTTTCCTTTCTTTATTGACCTTACAAGATTTAAAACGGCAAACAGGACATCTTCCGGTTCAAATCCAGCTATCGCCTGAGGCGTTCTGTACTTTTCTTTTATACTCTCATAAGCTCTGACACCAGTTATTGTTGACACATGGCCGGGATTGATGAAACCCTCTATTTTTACCTCCCCAAGAGAGAGGAGATAATCCATAGCAGGAATAAAAAACCGGTGGGAGCTGAAGACCGAAAAATTGCTCACATTATCAAGAACAGCGAGAGCAGTCGAGGGCATCGTCGTCTCAAAACCTATTCCAAAATGCACCACCATTTTTTCAGATTTTCTTGCTATTTCTAATGCATCAAACACACTATACACTACCCGAATATCATATCCCTTAGACCGGAAATAGAAAAGAGATTTTCCGTTGTATGGTACCCTCGCCATATCACCAAAGGTCGTGAAAATAACGTCTTTCTTCTCGAGGAGATGAAAAACCATCTGGAGATCTGTATCAGGTATTATACACACCGGGCATCCTGGGCCACTTAGAAGCTTTAGATTTGGTGGTATCAATGAGCGAAGATTGAATCTCGTAATAGTATCTTCATGAGTTCCACATAAATGCATAATTCGAATATTTCTTTCATTTTTCATTTCATCGTGGATTTTTTCTGAGATTTTCAATATCAAATCCTTTCTGTTTTTTTGAACATTCTCCATATTTTCGGGATGCATATTACCACTTCTTTATTTTTATGGTTCATCACTCGATTTTGCAAATCGTATTAAAAAACTCCTTCCTTTTCAAGCTGACTGTAAATACCTGAAAGCTCCTCTAATTCTCTCTTCTCCACTTTCTGGATAGCAAAACCGACGTGAACAAGTACATAGTCTCCGATTTCAATGTCGGGAAGGAGATCTATTCTAACATTTCTCTTTGTTCCACCAAAATCTACTACTGCATTGGGGAATTCTATTTTTTCCACTCTTGCAGGGATTGCAAGGCACATCTTACCACCATTTATTATTCAATTTTCATGGACTCTTCACTTTTCAAGTATTTTTCTAATGAATTTAGTCCAGTCTTCAAACCCGATATTGTTTTTCAAATCAGTTTTGAGGATTAAAGCTTTTGGGTTGATTTTTTTTGCATCACTTTCCATTTTATCAACATCAGCCTCTACAGCATTTGCAAGGCTTATTTTGTTGATTATTATTACATCCGCAAGTCTGAAAATTTCTGGATGCTTTTCAACAACATCATCCCCCTCAGTAACGCTCACCATTACAACTCTGTAATCTTCACCGAGATCAAAGTCAACGGGACATACGAGATTACCAACATTTTCAATTAAAATCAGATCAACGTCATCAAAAGACGTTATGCAGTGATGGATGAGGTGTGCATCGAGATGACACTCTTTTCCTGTATTGATCGGTTCTACTTTGACATCATATTTTATAACCCTCGTATAATCGGCTTTACAAATTACATCTCCCAGTATTACACCAATTTTTATTTCACCTTTAAGTGCATCAATTGTTTTTTCTATCAGAAGAGTTTTTCCCGAACCTATTGCACCCATAATATTTACTGCTTTTATCATATTTTCTCTGAGATATTTTCTATTCTCATTTGCAAGTCTTTTATTCTCCTCCAGCAAATCTATTTCAGCATCAATCTCCACCTTATGCATTCAATCCCCCTCCAGTTTTATCTGTTGAACTTATTCTGTCTTGATTCTCATCAAGTTCCATCTCTATTTTTTTCAAAATCATTTCTTTTCCGCCATTAACTACCACAAATCCACCACAAAGTTCGCATAGTGGGATCGCAACGTCGTAAGCTTTACCACAATTAATGCATTTAATATCGGCCTTTGCTATCTCGATATGAATTCTTGAATTTTCAAGAATTGTGCCCTTTGTAGCAACTTTATAACAGAATTCAAGCTGATCAGGGTTTATAAGCAATAGCTCACCCAGAACCACAGTAATACCATAAACTTTCTTTGCACTATGTTCAAGTGCAACCCTCAGTGCGTTCTCAACTATGGTGGTGGCAAAACTCATTTCATGCACAGCGCGAACATTAACTTACTCTAATTAATACTTTTGCTTTAATACTTTTACTTGATCTTCCGCTTGATCTCCCCTGATTAAACCCGATGTCCCAAAAGGGATTTAAGTGGTAAGGCAAAATCATATATGGGACCCAAGTGGAAAGAGTAAGCTTCAGACTTCAAATTTAGTCCATATTTCAAAAATTATTTAGATGAAGGTGGATGGAGAAAATGTACCGGTTGTTTGTAAGAGGTGTGGTTCAAGGAGTTGGATTCAGACCGTTTGTCTACAGGCTTGCCTCGTCAATGGGACTCAAAGGGTATGTCAAAAATACTGGAGATGGAACAGTTGAAATAGTAATAGATAGAGATGTTTATGAATTTATTGAAAGACTGAAAAAGGAAAAACCACCCATCTCGACGATTGATGAAGTGAGGATCGAAGAGTATACACTAAGAGGAAGAAAATTCAAAACCTTTTTCATAGAGAAGAGCGGAGGCGGAAGAAACGAGTTGTCTTTACCACCTCCAGATGTGGCGATATGTGATTGTTGCCTTGCAGAGCTTTTTAACGATTCTGATCGAAGATACCACTACTCATTCATTTCATGCACAGATTGCGGGCCGAGATTTGGAGTAGCAGTATCTCTGCCTTACGACAGAGAAAACACAACTTTTAATGAATTTCCCCTGTGCGAACATTGCAGTATCGAGTATCAAGATGTTAGTAACCGCAGATATTATGCTCAGTCAATAGCATGTCCTGATTGCGGTCCTGATTACAAACTGTATTCAAGAGGTAAGAAATTGATCTCCTCAGGATATGCTGCGATAGTTGAGGCTTCTCGTCTTCTGGAAAACAATTTTTTTGTGGCTGTCAAAGGACTGGGTGGATACCATATAGCAAGCAAAACAGATGACGATATCGTTGCTAAACTGAGAAAAGTTCTTCGAAGACCGCAGCAACCATTTGCAATTATGGCAAGAGACATAAAAGCGCTTAAAAAGATCGTTCTACTGTCTGATGACGAAATCAACGAAATTCAGAGTTACATACGACCAATAACTGTATTACGGAAAAGAGAAGAGAGTGAATTTTATCAAGTAGCCCCCGAGCTCGATACAATTGGTGTAATGCTGCCCTATGCACCAGTCCACTACTTGCTTTTCGAAAATCTAATCACCGATTATATTGTTATGACCTCTGCAAACCTTCCTGGAGAACCGATGTTTATTGATGATGGAGTATTTGAGCTTCCGGTTGATTATGTTCTTTCCCACAATCTAAAAATAAACAACAGAGTTGATGATTCAGTTATAAAATTTGTGAATAACAGAAAAATGATTATCCGTCGATCAAGAGGCTTCATTCCTCATGCCTTTAACCTCGATTCAGAGATGAAGTGCATATCTTTTGGAGCCGAACTTTATAACTCGCTTTGCTTCCTTAAAGATAAAAAAGTCGTTCAGAGTCAATACGTAGGCAACACCGCAAATTTTAAGACCTATGATCAATTTTTCAAAAAAGTTCTGAATTTTTTCAACACATTTCTGAAAATGGATAAACTCGATGCTGTTTTCTGTGATCTGCATCCGCTCTATAATACTTCTACCTTTGCCGAGAAATTCGCTGCAAGCAATCGCATCAGACTCCTCAAAATTCAGCACCATTTTGCTCATGGAATGTCAGTAATGGCAGAAAAGAATCTGGGTAGGGCAGTATCAATTTCGGTAGATGGTGTTGGATATGGATATGATGGAAGTGTATGGGGCGGAGAGGTATTACTTATTGATTTTGAGAATATGAGATTCAGGAGACTCGGCAGGCTTGAGGAGTTCAAACTCATAGGTGGTGATCTTGCAGGAAAATTCCCTCTGAGGATCCTTTTTTCATTAATTTACGATGAATTGGGTGACT
This sequence comes from Archaeoglobus sp. JdFR-24, assembly GCA_002011215.1. Next base: position 34,960 of record MTML01000068.1, on the reverse strand, counting down.
ACACCATCCTTGAAAAATATGAGAAATACCTCAGAAAAAACGAGAGCTTCGAACTTCTGGCTTCACAGCTTGAAAAGGGATTGGCGTCGATAACTACAACATCAACCGGAAGAATGCTGGATGCAACATCAGTCATGCTTGAAGTCTGTTTTGAAAGAACATATGAAGGAGAACCTGCCATGAAGCTCGAGGCAATTGCTACGGGAAAGAATTTGGACGTGAAACCAAAAATCAGGAAATACAATGAGTTTTCAGTTTTTCCGATCTGGGTTGAAGATGGCTTAAAAATGAAAAAAGATGATGTAAAAGTACTCAAAACCAAAAGATTCATAGTGGAGTGTCTTGAAAGCTATCTTTCGGGTGAAAAAAAGGAAGATATAGGCAGAACCGTAATAGAATATCTTGGTAACGGACTTGCCACGGTAGCAGCAGATTATGCAGAGAAATACAGTTTGCCCGTGGTCATGAGCGGTGGAGTTGCTTACAATACTCATTTCACCTCTGCTGTAGAGAGAGTAATGAAATCAAAGGGTATAGAGTTTTTTACAAATGAGTTGACAGCTTCCGGAGATAACGGAATAAGTTTCGGACAGATTTATCTTGCCAAATATATTGAAAGATAGAAAAACCAAACCATCGTTAATTTTTTACCCAATGAGTTTTCTGAATTTTTAACTCTAAAAAAAGAGGTGTTGTAATTGAAAGAATTAACATCAGAAACCATAAGGAAAGAAGATGGTGCCGGCGGAAAGTATATGATGGAGTTCATAAAAAAATTCATCCTTTCTAAATTCGACTCCAGAATAAAAGAGATTTCCCTGAAAGACCTTGAAGATTCAACAGACTTTGATGGAGATCATCTTCTGACAACCGATTCATATGTCGTCTTTCCACCTGTCTTTCCGGGCGGAAGTATAGGAAGCCTTGCCATATGCGGAACATCGAATGATATTGCAGTAAAGGGTGGAGAACCAAAATATCTTTCCATGTCCCTTGTCATCCAGGATGGTTTTGAAACCAGCATTCTCGAGAGGATCCTTGATGATATGAGATTCTGGAATGAGAAACTCAATTCCAGAATAATCACCGGAGATACCAAGGTAGTTGATTCAAATATCGGAATAGTCATCAACACGTCCGGTGTGGGTGTGAGAAACGAGTTTCTGGAAAGAAATATCGAAATTCTCAGAGAATATAGAGAGTATCCTTTCTCCTGGGTAAGAGATTGCGGAGCTGCTGCTGGAGATGCGATCATCATTAATGGGAGTATAGCTGAACATGGGACAGCAGTTATGGTTAGCAGGGAAGGTCTTGAGTTTCAGCTTGATGCGAGATCGGACGTTTATCCCATCTGGTTATTCTTAAAGGATGCTTTAAAAACTGGTGGCATATCAGCAATGAAAGATCCAACGAGAGGTGGAATTGCTGCCTGCCTCAACGAGATATCTGAAAAGAGTGGGATTGGTATACTCATAGAGGAGGAGAAAATCCCTTTAAGAGAGGATGTGAAGAGTTTTTGTGATGTTCTTGGTCTTGATCCTCTTACTATGGCCAATGAGGGGAAAGTAGTCATGGCCGTTCATCCTGAACTGGCGGATGATGTACTGAAAGTATTGAGGAAATCCGGACAGAAGAATGCAGAAATTATTGGATATGCAACCGATGAATTCAAGGAGGTTGTTCTTGAGACGGTGATTGGGACGAGAAGAGTTGTAGCACAGCCAACAGCCGATCCAATTCCAAGGGTTTGCTAATGGGCATTATAACATTATAATTCGTTATATTTTCTCCTTAGAAGTTAGATTTTGTTGAATTAAGAATACTATTTTATAATTTAATCTAAAAAATTGTTTTGTTCCATACTTTTTTTAAAAAAAATTATAAAAAAATTGTACCTATAGATTATAGGAGGACGAAAAATATTACGAATGAAAACGTAAAAATCTAACAAATCAAGTAATAAACCTAAGGTTTTATAATTAACTATTTAAGAAGTTATATTATTCAACTGATAATATGTTTATTAATCATAATTAAGAAATTCATACTGTTGACAGAAAAATTTTTAAATAAGGCTATTACAACAAATATTAGTATTAAAAACATATTCTAAAAAGGAAAGGGGGTTGATTAAAGGTGCTAAAACCTAAACTAACTAGAAGAAATTTTATGAAGCTGGCTGCGGCTATGGGAGCGACTGCTTTTCTGACCAACTACAAGGCAGAAATCGTTGAAGCTGTTGAACAAGTGAAGGATTACTGGCACATAAACTGGCTTAACGGAGCAGCATGTACTGGTTGTACTGTCTCTTTTGCACAAGCTTCTGAACCTGACCTCGTTCAGGTGCTCACAGAGATTACAGTCGGAAATTCAGGATTGCCGATAGCATTGCCAGACTACATGGAAACAATCCATCCCGCCTCAGGAAGTCTTGCTGAAAGGTTGAAAAAAGAAAGATGGGCGAAGGGAGCTGCTGGCAAGAGAATACTTGTTATTGAGGGAGCTGTTCAGGAAGAGGGATACTGTACCATTGCCGGAAAAGACTTCAGAGAACAACTCAAAGAGTCTGCAGAGGTTGCTGATGCAATTGTTGCTGTGGGACAGTGTGCAACATTTGGTGGAATTCCAGCCGCTAAACCAAACCCAACCGGAGCAATGAGCGTTCAGGAATTCCTTAAAGAGGTTGGAATAAACAAGCCTGTCATAAACCTGCCTTTATGTCCGGTCCATCCTGACCATGTGGTTCTTACTCTTGCAGCTGTGATGATTGGTGTGATACCGCCACTTGACAAGTATAACCGACCGTTAGCGTTCTTTGGAAAGAATATGCACGATGAGATGTGTCCATACAGGCCTTATTATGATAGGGGAGTATTTACCAGAAAGCCAGGTGAAGAGGGCTGCAGGTATGTGATGGGTTGCAAAGGTCCTGTTACATGGACGGATTGTGCCCTGAGGAAGTGGAACATGCACACGAGCTATTGTGTCGAGACCAATATGTGTATTGGATGCTCAGAGCCTGGGTGGCCTGACGAGTTCTCCCCATTCTACAAGCCCGTTGCATCACTTCCAACTGTTCTTGGTGTTGATTTCGGCACACTTGGTCAGGGATTACTCGCTGCTACTGCGGCAGGCATAGCCATACATGGTGTTAAAAGAGCCGTTACTAAGGGCGGTAAAAAAGAGGAGGAGTGATGAGATATGGCGAAAGTTGTAATGGATCCAGTTACAAGAATTGAAGGTCATCTTGGCGTGACTATGGAGACAAAAGATGTTACAACATCAACAGGCACATGGACTGTTGTGGATAAGGCTTACAGCAATACAAACCTTTTCAGAGGCTGGGAACTTATTTTGAAAGGTAGAGATCCAAGAGATGCGTTTTTCATCACTCAGAGAATTTGTGGAGTTTGTCCTGCACCCCATGGTGAGACTGCTATTCAGGCACTCGATCACGCTTACGGCGCAACACCGCCGCCAGTATCAATTCTCACTAGAAACATTCTGCACGGAGCATACTATGTTTATGACCACATGATTCACACATACTTGCTTATAGGTCCTGAGCTTGGAGTTCTTGCAAAATACCCACCGATGGTTCCACCAGCTCTTGGAAAGGAAGGGATAGCAAAACTTGGGCTTGGTTCGAGTTATGCTGCATGTATTGATAAGCAGAGAAAGGCAAACAAGATTGTGGCACTCTGGGGTGGGAAATTCCCCCATCACACGTCTGAATATCCAGGTGGGATGACTGTAAAGCCAACACTGGATAGGATTGCAACAACACTCAGCAACATGACTGAACTATGGGACTTTGCAGTTCACAGAATGGTTCCGGATTTAATGGCTATTGTCAGTAAAAACGATCACATTGGAGAAGCTGTAAGCGGATTGCTTGACATAAACTTCAGAGGATTGCAGGATCTCGGGGCTACATATGGTAATTTCCTATCATACGGGCTGTTTCCGGATGTAAACGATTATGACAAATGGGTAGAGGCTCAGGATGGAAAGCCAACTTACAGAGATAACGCTCTCATTAAGGCTGGAGCATGGGATGGAGACTTTAAGAAATTTGACCACAACAAGATCGTGGAATATGTTAAGTGGTCAAGGTACGATGACAGCATTACTGGAAGGCACCCAACTCAAGGAGAGACCATTCCGGTAAAGAATAAGCCAAATGCATATGCATGGATGAAGGCTCCCAGATATGATGGTAAGGTTTACGAAGTCGGGCCACTTGCGAGAATGATCAACACATTTGGGCTCAAATGGAACATAGATGTTACAAACCCGATTACCGGGGAGAGCTTTACATTCAAATGGAATGTTCTCAATCCAAATGGTTCAATTATTGATAGAGTTGCTGCAAGAGTTGCACAGACAGTTCTATTTGCGACAAAAACTATGGAATGGGCAATTGAGCTGAAACAGTATCTGAACGATGATATTGTCAATTCAAAGATACCCGATTACAGTTATGTTCCAAACAATGCTGAAGGTATAGGTCTCTGGGAAGCCCCCAGAGGAGCTCTGCTCCACTATACAAAAATAAGAAACAAAGTTATCGAGAATTACCAGTGTATTGTCCCCAGTACATGGAACCTCGGACCGAGAGATGATGCTGATCAGCCTGGACCGGTTGAGAAGGCACTTGAAGGTTGCTGGCTACCAAAGGGCCTTGATGTGCCCACCATTGCAAACACACTGTATCCAGAAGCAGACATCGATGCATCAGCCTTTGGTCTTGGCAATGTGAAATGGGGAGATGCCCTTGCAGTAGCCCTAACACCACTCGGACTTGCCCCACTCAATATGGAAGGTGAATACAACACATCTCTTGCAATAACAATTGTCAGAAGCTTTGACCCATGCATTGCCTGCGGAGTCCACTTTATAATCAAATGAAGTGGTGTGGGCTATGAGAAAAATGGAAGTTAACAGACATTCAATTTTTACCAGGATCGCTCACTGGAGCATAGTCGTTACAGGTATAATACTTGGTTTGACAGGACTTGAGATTGGTGGCCACTATGGAATCAGAGTGCTTGGAGACAACGTAACATCGACCCATGTTTACATTGGACTTCTCTTTGGAGCTGTATGGGGTCTTTTTGCCTACTACATGTTCACAAAGGAATGGAAATGGATCTCGCTTGGAAGAATTGGATACAGCTTGAAATTCCTGATAGCAGAAACAAAAGCCTGGTTTGGAGGTCCACATGTAGAGGATCCAAGGGCATATGACCCTAAAAAAGGAGATTACGTTGAAAAAATTGTCCCAACACAGGTAGTGGTCTGGTGGACATACTTACTCCTCACAATAGTCATTGGAATTACAGGGCTTGCAATGTTCTTCAAAGACCTGTTCGGATGGGTATTTGGAATTGGGGAAGCAATAGGCCCCATATTCGGAGCAGAGAGTGGTTATGCGTTCATCAGAGCAGTACATCTGATTTTCATGTATCTCTTTGCAGTGGTTCTGATGATGCACGTGTATGCAGTGTTCATATTCGGTGTTGTCAAATCAATGTTCACTGGTAAGAAAGAGGAGAAGATCGTCGAATAATAATTCAAATATCTGAGAAACCTTGAGAGACAGAACAGTCATACTTGGAATCGGAAATATCCTGCTGAGTGATGAAGGAGTCGGAGTAAGGATAGTAGAGGAGCTAAAAAAGCTTGATCTTCCAAAAAAGGTTGAAATCTATGATGGGGCCACTTTAGGCCTACCTCTTCTTAATTTTTTGGATGGTTGTAAAAAGGCTGTTATTGTGGATGCTGTTCTTGGAGGAGGTAAACCAGGAGAGGTTTACAGATTTTCTCTCTATGATGTTCTTGAAAAATCAGAATCAAAACAAGACTTAAAAAATATTGTTTCTATGCACGATATTGATTTCGTTACTGCTTTTAAGATAGGAAAAGATTTTTTGAATCTTCCAGAGGAGATAATAGTCATTGGGGTCGAACCTGCTAGTTTTGAGGAGGGACTTGAGCTAAGTGAAGACGTGAAAAGAGCAATACCTAAGGCCATCGAGATGATTTTAAAAGAAATAAATGAAGGTTAATTTCAAATCAAAGTATCTTGCGGAACCTTCTGTTCTTACTACGTTTTAGCTTTTACCTTTTAGCTTGCCATCAGAGCTATCCATGAGAGAGCAAAGAGCAGTAATGCCAGGTAAACCAATATGTCTGCCATGGATTAAAGTTCAACCAGGTTAAATAAATAGTTTTCTGAGTCCATCTCGTTATTAACTCGCTTTTCAACAAAATTCCTGTCCAGTATAATATCCATAACAGGGTGAAGTTGGTGATGTGTCCCCCGGCAGTTAACGCCGCTTTTCACAGCATTGCATTGCAGTCTCTAGCAGCTGACCCGCTGCCGGGGATCTGTTCCATGCATGGGTTGGCCCGAAATCAAAGAAGGCATTTGCCCACTCATCCGGGGACCTAATCTGCATGGAGTGTAACCCCACTCTTGCAGGAAGCTTCATAGCATGCATAGCATTCTCAGCACCCTCCCCGAATGGGGTTAATAATACTAATTCATTCTGGTTTAATATTATTTTTCGTTCAAGGGATATTTATTCTGAGAAAGTATGATTAATGCAGGATTTGCAATACAGTAAATTTTTTTAATTTTTAAATCCTAAAAATTCTATGATTAAAATTGAGAAGCTTTCGCATTCCTTAAAATTGTACCAGACAGAATTAATTAATTATTTCTTGGTAAGAGATGAGATCAACATACTTTTTGATGCTGGTACGAGCTGTTCGGCGTTGGATCTGATCAGTAATCTGAATGAGAAACCCGACATGGTTTTAATCTCTCATGCCCACTTTGACCACTTCACTGGCATTTCAGCAATACATGAACTCTATCCTGATGTTGAAGTTGGTGCACACGAAAATGTATTGAAGCTGATTAAAAATGAAAAGGTTCTGAAGATCTGGTCTAAGGAAGACAGAGAGTTCTGTGCCAACCTGAAAATGGTGAGTAGAACTAATTTTGACAATCTTAAAGATATCAAACCACTCCGAAATGGATCAAAAATCGGGAATTTAGAGATAATCGAGGTTCCAGGCCATTCACCCGATTCCATATCTCTGTACTCAGATGAGGAGAGGTTTGTTCTGGTTTCAGACTCCTTAGGTTACCATCTTTCATCCGGAAAGAACGTTCCAATGTACTTTTACAGTTTTAAGGATTATATAAAAAGCATCGAAAAGATCAGATCTCTTGATCCTAAACTAATAGGTATGGGGCATAACAGAATACTGAAAGGGGATGAATGCGAGAATTACACTGAACTTGCAATTAGAGAAGCTTTCAATTTAAAAGAGTCCATTGAACGTGGTTTAACTGAGGAAGAGCTTCTAAACAGCATTTACATTGATGAATTAAGATACTATCCTGAATCAACGATCAAAACAGTGGTAAAGCTCCTGATTAAGAGATCATTAGAATAAATTTTATATTTTTACGATTATTTAAGAATATGCTCATAATTCAGGAAAAGACTTATATAACGGGATAATTACTCGTGGGCATGAAAGATGTTAGGAAAGTACAACTTGACGAGGATGAAATACCTGAGAAGTGGTACAACATTCTTCCTGATTTGCCGGAACCGCTACCACCCCCACTGCATCCAGCTACCAGTGAACCTCTAAAACCTGCAGATCTTGAGCCAATATTTTCCAAAGAGCTGATAAAGCAGGAAATGAGTGGTGAGAGATGGATTAAAATCCCTGAAGAAATACGTGAAATTTACAAGTTATGGAGGCCAACTCCACTTATAAGAGCAATTAATTTAGAGAAATTCCTGAAAACTCCGGCTAAAATATACTATAAATATGAGGGGGTAAGCCCTCCTGGAAGTCACAAACCAAACACTGCAGTTGCTCAGGCATATTACAATATGGTAGAGGGTGTTGAGAGACTCACAACCGAGACTGGAGCAGGTCAATGGGGATCTGCTCTATGTTTCGCTACAAAACTGTTCGATATGAAATGTACAGTTTACATGGTGAAGGTGAGTTACAATCAGAAACCCTACAGAAGGATCATGATGGAGACGTGGGGTGGTGAAGTACTGCCCAGCCCCTCAAACAGAACAGAAAGTGGAAGAAAAATGCTTGAAAAAGATCCTGATAGTCTAGGAAGTCTTGGAATGGCCATAAGCGAGGCTGTTGAAGATGCTGTAAAAAGTGATGACGCAAAATACAGCCTTGGAAGTGTTTTGAATCATGTCCTTCTCCATCAAACAGTAATAGGCCTTGAGGCAAAAAGGCAGCTGGAAAAGGTTGATGAGGAACCGGATGTTATAATCGGCTGTGTTGGTGGTGGAAGTAATTTCTCAGGCTTGGCATATCCATTTATCAAAGACTCCATGAAAAATGGGACAGAGATTATAGCAGTCGAACCATCTGCATGTCCCACTCTAACCTCAGGAGAATATAAGTATGACTATGGCGATACAGTTGGCCTTACACCCCTCATTAAAATGTATACATTGGGACATAATTTCATGCCACCTCCAATTCATGCAGGAGGTTTGAGATATCATGGTGATGCTCCAACTCTGAGTATGCTCGTCGCAAATGGATTGATAAAGGCGGTTGCAGTAAACCAGGTTCCAACTTTTGAGGCTGGAATGCTATTCTCAAGAACAGAAGGAATAATCCCAGCACCGGAATCGAATCATGCCATAAGAGTTGCAATTGATGAGGCACTGAAGGCAAAAGAGGCTAATGAAGAGAGAGTGATACTTTTCAATCTGAGTGGTCATGGCTATTTCGATCTTACAGCATACGATGCATTCCTCAATGGAAAATTGAAGAATACATAAATTTAAAACTTTAAATCTATTTTCCTTTCTTTCGTTTTTCAATGTATTTAGATTTCAGTCGATTATTTTTAATCAGATATTCTAACCAGCACACTACTTTTCCTTATCAAGTTCGAATTCACGGTGTAAAACCCTTACTGCATCTTTTCCATCCTTTTTGGAGACAGCAAACGAGATATTGTACTCCGAACAGCTCTGGCTGATCATCACAACATTGACCTTATTTTTACCGAGTGCGGAAAAAATTCTTCCAGCAACTCCAGGTGTACCCTCCATTCCCGCGCCAACCGCACTTACAACGGCAACATCTACAAGCTTTTTCACGCTCACTATTCCATTCTCAAGGGGTTTGAGGGCTGTATAGGCTTTCTCTATATCAGCCTCATCAACGACTATTGAGAGGTTAAGCTCTGAAGAACTCTGTGAAACCATAATAACGTTAACCCCCTCTCTTGAAAGTCTTCTGAAAACATCTGCCATTATTTCAGCAAAATCAAATCCGGCTCCATCAACATTTACGATGGCTACTTTTTCAATGAGACTCAAAGCTTTAACAATATCCTTTGTAGAATCTCTCCCCTTTTTTATTACAGTTCCCGGGACATCAGGATTGAACGTGTTTTTGATTCTTACAGGAATCTCTCTCCTCATCACAGGTTCAAGTGCCCTTGGATGGAGGATTTTCGCACCAAAGTGCGAAAGTTCCATTGCCTCCTGATATGAAATCTCCGGAATCAGTCTTGCTTCAGGGACTATTTTTGGATCGGTTGTGAGAACTCCATCGACCTCTTTCCACAACCACACCTCATCAGCTTTAAGAGCTGCGGCAATAAGCGTGGCTGTTAAATCACTACCCCCCCTACCGAGAGTGGTAATGCTTCCATCCTCTGCTACACCTATGAACCCTGTAACAACAGGAGTGGATTTCTTTATCTTCACGAGCGGGTCAATTCTACTTTTAATAACACTGTACACCTCAGGCAGAGGTTTTGCCCTTCCAAAGTTTCGGTCTGTAATGATTCCAGCATCTCCTCCCGTCAGAGCCACGGAATCTACTCCAATTGACAGCAGTGAAGCTGAAACTATCGGTGCAGCAAGTCTCTCACCAAAGGAGAGGATGTAATCTTCGCTTCTCTTTGTTAGCTCTCCAAGATAACCAATTCCTAGAAGAACTTTTTCAAGTTCATCCAGGAGTTTGTCTATCTTTTCAAAAACCTTTGTCTGAAGATCGGGATTTTTAACGGCAATATTGATTGCCTCATAATGTTTTTTTGTTAATTCGGCAATGAAAAGTTTGATGAAGCTGGAGGATGCTTCAGTATAACATCTTTTTGCAGCACTTATAAGTGAGTCTGTAACACCTGCCATGGCAGAAACTACTACAACCTTCTCATGCTCTTCGAATTTCTTCACAAGATTTGCTACATGCAGAATGCTTTCTCCATCCTTTACACTCGTTCCTCCAAACTTCATCACAACTCTCATCCAAATCCTCCACCCATTACTATTAGTAATAGACCAGTAAACCTCAAGTCCTGAATCGAAAAGTAATATAAATTTTTTCCTGAAAGAAAAACCCTGCGGGAAGCGTTTCTATTATAACATCTTTATTTTATAACATTCCTATTTTGGCGGCAAGTTTAGAAAGTACCTCTTTTCTCTTTGCCGGGATGTATTTAATTGATCCCACAACAAGATGTCCTCCACCTTCAACACCGGCAGACTCAAGCTCGTTCTGCAACTCCCTGACAATCCCGGGAATGTCTAAGGATACTCCCTCACTTCTTATAACAGCAAAATCAGGCCCGTAACCTATTGTTACAATCCTTTCATATTTCTTTTTAATCCGGTCGTGAAGTTCACCAGTAAGCTTACCCGGAGGTGGAAACGTAAACCTCCTTGAGTAATTTTCGATGTCGAGAGCTGCCAGATAAACACCATTCGGCAATTCCTGTATCTTGTAGCCGTCTTTTATCGTTCTGAGCTGACTTTCAATTGCTTCCTTAGCATATCCTGAGAGCATTGAAACAAGCTTTCTCTGGCGATCCTTTCTTCCAAATCCCAGAATTTCGTTTATAATCATGTTTCCGCTTCTAAATCTGAGGTAGAATGCCTCATATTCAAGTGCAAGGCCTATATCGGCAAGTTCATCTCTTGAAAGATCCGAAATCTCAAGATATCGAGTGACCTCACCCTCTGCCCTATCGCCAACAATTGAAACTGCAGCGAGATTCTTAAGATCAGGCACCTCTGGATTGATCATTCTGGCAATTTCTGTGCAAAGAACACCTGATGTATAGTTGCTATCCCCACCTGCTTTGTAGGGGTTAACATGGTAAAGCAAATATTTGTCCACCCCATCATCGGGAAAATGATGGTCAATTGTAATAACATCAGCACCAAAGGTGATGAACTGCTGTATGGCAGGTATATCCTCATATCCAGAGCCGTTATCAACAAGAACTACTAATGGTATTTTGTCACCATGTCTCACCATATCCTCGAGAGAATCATCAAGATCCTTTACGACATCCTCCATTTCATAAAACGGAGCCCTTGAAACTTTTCGCTTGACAAGAAAATACTTCTCTTCAGGATCAGAACTTGTTTTTTCAACGAGATCCGATAACGCCAGCTCAAGTGCTACACCACCACAAATTCCATCAGCATCCCAGTGATGTCTTATTATGACCGGTCTGGATTCAAAAACCGCTTTTCTTAATTCTTTAGCAACCCTCATCATCTCTGGCTTAAGTTTCTCTAAAACATCAGATTCAATTAGAAATCCACTAAAAGAGGGTTCGCTTTTCCTATCAATCTCCTCGCTTATCCTTTTTTTGATGATGTTTGCCTCTTCTCCAAGCAATCTATCCATGTCCAGTACTTCAAGCTGAGGGTTTCTGTCCCTCCTTTTAACGATACCTGATATCCTCACGATATCTTCAACACCTATCTCAGGATATGCCCTGTCTCCACCTTCAAAGGCAGCAGCATTTGTCATCCCCGTCTCATCAATTACAGTAAAAATCGTCGGCCCACCAGTCTGCCTTATATGAGTTACAAGCCCTCTTATTTCAACGAGTTTTCCGGTAAATGAAGCAAGATCTGAAATTTTGACCTCAGGTGCATCTTTGGAAACTTCAACAACAACATAATCTCTCATAGGGTGAGGTAGCAGGTCGATATCCCCAGAGCTTCTTATCCCGCTCAACTTTACAGTTATATCTTCATCCTCGGAATAATTAAGTTTGCCGATGTTCCTTTTATGTATGAGGCCCCTCAGCCTCTTGTTGAGGTTGACAAAAACGCCAATGTCTGTAACCGCTGAAACTTTTCCCAGATAAACTCTGTTAAGCTTTAAATCCTCTATCCCACAGCTATTTCTCAACTGGTATGCATGTGGCTTTTTTGAGCAGGACGGGCATAGATCATACGAGCCTGCTACTTTTGTCCCGCAGATTTTGCATCTGCTCACTTTACCTTTTCCGTTGCAAACTCTGCAGACCTCAAGCCTTTTCTGAACTCCCGTCCCACCACAAACCCCACATATGCCCTTTAAAAAGAGCTGAATCTGGTCTGAGGTTAATTCTTCTGTAAGTTTTGGATCGAAACTTCTTGTTTTTCCCTTACCATTACATATTTTGCAGGTATCATGTATTTCCACATATCCACTGCCTGAACAGGCTTCGCACTTCATCCATTTCTACCTTCTGAAAATTGTTTAAAAAACTTGAGGGTTGCAAAGGCCGGCATAGCAAATGGTGAGGTTACAATCAATAATACATCACCAGATGTGAAATCATACAATCAGTCTTCCATACTCTTTAGCTCATCTTCCATAATGGAGAACAGTTTGAAGATGGTTCCATGATATCTAATACGCGATTCAAACCTATTTTTAAACATGTTCCAGGCATAATCATCTATTTCAAACATTATATCTTGATATTTCACCTCTTTCAGAGCCAGTCCATAGGGTGGGGAAGGTTCCATCCTCTCGAAATATTTTTCCGGTTCTAACATAGATTCGAGCCAGTTAAGATCCCTTACACCTCTGCCGATCATATCAAGAGCAGTTGCGATATTCCTCACCATATTCCAGGTAAAGGCATTTCCTTCAATCTCTATTGTGATAAACTGGTCTTCAATTCTTACCTCCACACTCGTCAGAGTTCTGACATTGCTGGGAGACTCACCAAATTTCTTTGTAAAATTCGAGAAATCATGGGTGCCCTCCATTAATGATGCCGCCTTTCTCATTGCAGATACATCAACCCCACTCTTCATCATAACATAGGAGTAAACCCTCGAGACTGCGTCTCTCCTGGGATCAAAATCATCACTCACCTTTGCCCAAGCCCAGACTGTTATATCCTCTGGTAATTTGGAGTTTATCACTCTCGGTAAAGCGATTTTATAGTTATCCACATCTATGGCAAAAACATTACCGAGTGCGTGTACTCCTGCATCCGTTCTGCTGGAGCATCGATATCTTGCCAGTCCTGCATCTATTCCGAGCTCGTCAAGTGCCTTAAAAAGCTCACCTTCAACAGTCCTCAAATTCGGCTGATACTGTGAGCCGTAAAAACCATCACCGAAATAACCAAACCTGAGAGCTACCCTCATACCTCTTCAAACCAAAGCTAACAAAAATAAAAAGTTTATCTCTGACTCAGAAGTGATGACACGAATTCATTTACGGTAGATATCTTCCGCTTCAAAACATCTTTCACGTTTTTCTGACCCTGATAAAACCCTATAGCAGCACCAACAATGAAAAGAAAATCGATGTCGTCTAACTGGTACTTATCCTTTATTTCAAGTAGTTTTTTGGCCCTGCTTTCCGGTAATCCATCAATCGTCGGCTCTTCTTCTGAATCGAGCTTTTCAAGCAATCTTTCATCAACACTCCACATCAGCTTGATCTCTTCAAAAGCATCCCATAGCAGTGACTTCTTTACCTGAACATCCATTTTACCACCTTTTTGAGGGTTATTATAGTCATATATAAAGGTTGGGTTTAATGGTTCATTTAATTTCCACTGTAGGTATAAAGATTCGTTTTTTCAATTCTAAACATTAATGTTAGAAGGAGGAGACTTGAATCATAGTCCCAACAAAAGGACTCTTCTTAGGCATGAAATTAATTATTCTGATATTCCTTATGAATTTGCTTTTCTGGAATTTATGACCAATATTGCTATGGATGCAGAACCTATCAACACTCTGATGATAAGGAAGATTACAAATACCGTACCAATATCTGTACTAAATACTGGTGCTATTGTTGCTGCCATCACCCACCATAGAGGGTTCTCGTTCAAAAGGTATGCGATCAGAATTCCCACACTATTTCTAGACTTATAGTAAACCACCGTAAAAAGAAAGCCGAAGAAGATTATATCAAAAAGATCGAGTTTTCCAGTTAGCAGAGGGGCATTATACAGAGATGCCCAGAAGATTGCAATTAGTGGTACCACATACTTTCCCGAGAGGGGTCGAGAGAGCTCATAAGGAAAAGCCTGCCAAAAACAGAAAGAAATTATGGCAGTTAAACTCCAGAATAAAATCGCAAACGCAAAACTCCAGAAAGAAACTGGTAGACTTATCCAGTGAGGTTTGGCAGCTATAAGCATGGTATCAACACCTATGCCCACAATTTGCGTGCCGATGAGCCAGAGTAGAGGTATCGGTGTTACAAATGCATTTGCCCACAAGAAGCTTTTACCCATGGCACTTTTTTTAATACCAACAAAAGAAAGATACTTTTTTTCAGAGAATGATTCTGAGACCAATTTTGAGATAATATAGGTGATTAAAAACATTTCAATAAATATTGCAATCTGTATTAATAAAACATAAAGTGATCCAGCTCCGATTCCTGTTCCCCAGTTCAACCAGGACATATAATAACATGTAATATAGTAAGTCAAAAATGTGGGCAAATAGAAAGTTGTTATGTGAGTTATCCTTTTTTTCTGTAGTTTTTCATCAGTATTTGCCATCGTCACTCATCTACCTGAAATTTTATTCTGGTATTTGAGAGGTTGCAAAGAAATTTATGGATTAGTAAAATGCATTCACTATCATGTATAAATTTGTATTTTTCCAAGTATCTCTTTAGAGTATTCAGTGCAATTTCTGAAAGTCATGAGGCAAAAAACAACAAACTCCGCGACCATAAATTAAAAAGAATCAACACTATATGTAAACTCGTGAACGGAACGGATTTTGAAAATATGATTCAGAGACTCGACCCCATCCACATATATCTGCTGGTACATCTTAAGCGAGCCAACATAGATTATGCAAGATCAATTGCCCGAACTTTAAAAATGGACGAATCTGTGATTGTCAATTACCTCAAAGACCTCGAACATATCGGTCTTGCAGAGCGCACACACGGCTCGGCTATAAAGCGAACTGAAGCAAGACTGAAGCTTAGCTATGAAGTTCGAAAGCACCACACATACTATGGTCTGACCAGGCTTGGAGAACACCTGCTCCGCGAGATGAAAAAAGATTTTGGAAAATATCTCGCGACCATAACCGACCACGAGTCCACGCTGGAAATTCTGATATTCTTTGCAATGGTGGAGTGTGAACATGCCGGTGTTATTGCCCGTGTTTTTTCAATGAGGATTGAAGAGGCGCGGAATTTTCTTGGCAGACTTGTAGATCTGGGTCTTTTAACTGAATGCATGTCGAAAGTCCTGAAGAAAAAGCACAGGAAGTCTAAATTAAAGAAAGAAACAAGAACACATCACAAATACTACAAACTTTCAAGACTGAGTGAGCTGCTTCTCAGGTATTTTGATTGACCTTGGATCTTTGATTGACCTGGATTTGGATCTTTCCCTTTTTACAATCTACCTCTCTGGTTTATCTCCTGCTCTCCCTTTTACCTTTCTTTACCTCACTTCTCACTCAAAACCCTGTGAGTGTGATAAACTCTATGAACTGCAGTTAAATGAGCCAGAACTGCGATGAGAATTACTGCATACTCTACATTCCCGGTCACAATCCCGATGAACAGTATGATCAATCTTTCCCCTCTTTCAGCAATCCCAACATCGCATTTTTCAATAACATTCTCTGCTCTTGCCCTTGTATAGCTCACAAGCAATGCCCCGGTCATCGCCAGACTCACATAAACCCAGCTAATCCCGTAGATTCCCAGACCTATGAAAATTGCCACATCAACATATCTGTCAAAAACGGAGTCGAGAAAACCACCAAACTCCGTGGTAAAGTTCTGATTCCTTGCAAGCGCTCCATCGAGCATGTCCATGAATCCACTTAAAAGGATGAACGTTGCCCCCAACATTAAATTACCTGTTGCTATAAGGTAAGCAGACCCAAATCCTAAAACAAGACCCAAAAAAGTAAGATGATTCGGAGTAATTCCAGCTCTGGTCAAAATAATGGTAATTGGTTTAAGGTATACAGTTAACCTTGATTTCAGAGGACTGAGCATGCTCGAATGAAATTAAAAAGCTATTAAACCTTTTCTGTTGGATGAGTCAGATCCACTAGATCAATCAGATTTTGTTGATTTTTAACTGTTTCAATTAGGGAGATCAAAATATAAACAAACAGGTTCAAATCCACTCAAACTATTTCCATATTTTCCCTCTGTAATATCCAGTAATTGGACAACCCAGGCAGAGTTCATTAACCCAGTAATCACAATCACCGCAGTCTGAACCACAGGGTGCACTATCTGTTCGTTCTATATGCACCTTCATCGGCACAACAGTATCTTTTTCAGCTCGAACAATGATTCCAACATCAATATCGTAAACATAAGGGTTTGGTCTGACATGTTGATCAACTATTGCTTCAAGAGTGGAGAGATCCTCTCCAATGAACATCATTGTCAGATTCTTGTTACCTGCCACGATAAAACCGTTCAGGAAAAACGGACATTTCGTAAAGATGTTTATGAGCTCCCTTGGCTGCCGGCATTTCACATCTACTTTTAGAATGTAAAGTCCAGCATTTTTTAAATTCACGCCATATGTGTGATTAACTATCCCTAAATCCCTCATTTTCTTAATTCTCGCACCCACTGAGGGTTGCGATAAGCCTACAATTTTTGCAATCTCGTTTTGCGAGATTTCAGGATTTTCCTCAAGTATTTCAAGGATCATCTTGTCCTTTTCATCGAGTTCGAATACTCCTACCATATTTACCCCCACCAAACTTCAACCTCAACTTATAAAAAATTAGCGTTATTCGATTATACTAAAAAGTGTAGAGTGAATAAAGTCAACCACTTAAAGATTAAGTTTGCAATTCAGTATATTAAATCCTAATCCTAATCTTGAATCTTTAGTTTTAGTCCACTATTGTACTCTCGAAACACCAAACTGAGAAACTTTTGATGTGAAAACCTCACCTTCATCCCCATATTCTGAGATAACTTCAAGAGGACAATTGGAAAATATAACTTTACCCAGCATCACCATTGAGGCAAAAAAACCTCTCCGTTCGATTTCGGATATTATTTCACTAACCTCATCATCCATTAATCCCGTCTTGATTGCAAATTCCTTTGAGAGTCTCAACACCATCTCCATGCTAGGATTAGTAATAAATTTTTTCATGGCTTCTCTCCCGCAGAAATTTATCTTTTTTAAGATATCTTCTTCCTTAAGAATATCTGAAGTTAATATAGGGCCTATAACAAGGAAACTCAGTTCATCATTCAGCAGATATTTTTCAACTACAGCTTTTGACGGGCTCCCGGCTTTTTTCCTCAAAACGACACCGCCATAACTCTGACATACAACATCTCCCAAACCTGTTCTGCTGAGAACTTCGCATTCATGTACGATGTCTGCAAGCTCAAAATATCCGATCCTTTTTTTAAAAAAATCATTGATCTCAAATGCTGAGGAAAGACAGGAAGCTCCACTGAAACCAAACCCACAACCAGCTGGAATTTCAGAAGTTATTTCCAGTCCTGCTTTAAAATCAAAATTTAATTTTTCCAAAACCCTGTTAAGAGTTTCAAAATCAAAATCCAAATATTTACCATTGACCTTTATTCTCTTATCTCCTTGAACAATTTTTGAATATACGCCTTTTTCAAGCGTTATCCCAACACCCGTTGACCCGGTTTTAAGTGGATCTGAGGAAAATTCTGTGGAAAAAAAAGCAGTGATGCTTGCAGGAGCGAAGAAAGTCATAACACATCTTCGATATAGGTCTGGACTATCCTCTCTGCAACTTCTGACTTTAAACCTTCAAACCATTCCTTTCTGTTTTTTGTGATTATCAAAACTCTTGTATCAACTGTCCCCATTCCTCTTTCAAGCACGTCGTTTGCGACAACCATCGAAAGTCCATCTGCAATCATTTTGTCATAAGCTATGGTATACAAACCATCTTCCCCAACACCGGTCTCAGCCTTAAATCCAATAACCTCCCCGTCATAAATTTCCCTGACCTTATGAAGGATTTTGGGTGCAGCTTTAAGATGCAGAGTGAGTTCATCACTCGTTTTTATTTTGCTTTTTGACATTTCAATCGTGAAGTCTGCTGCCGCAGCTGCAGAAACAAACAAATCACAGCCTGCCTTTACTTCCCGTAGTGAGTGATCAAGCATCTGCTGAACACTCCTCACAGAGATCTCTCTAAAATTCGGTAGGTTGACATTTCTGGGTTTGGAAGTAATCACAGTAACATCCGCACCCCTTCTCCAGAGTTCGAGTGCTATTTCATGCCCCATCAGTCCAGAACTCCTATTACTGATGAACCTTATTGGATCGATCTGTTCGAAAGTCGGACCGCTTGTTACAACCACTCTCTTCCCTTTAAACTCCTTACCGTAAAGTGTTCTCTCAACATGAAGACAGATCGTGTCTGTATCTGCAAATTTAGCTTTATGTTCATCATATATCGGTTCAACAAATTCGATGCCCATTTCTTTCAATTTTTCGACGCTTTCATTTACAGCAGGATTTTGAATCATACTCTCGTGCATGGCTGGGGCCACTATTACAGGCTTTCCCGAACCAAGAGCTGTGGTTGCCATTGTGGTTACGGGAGTATCATCTATCCCCTTCGCAATTTTTGAAATTGTGTTGGCTGTCGAGGGGGCAATTAAGAAAAGGTCAGCATATCCACCTATTCCAAGCAGTTCCACGTGTTCAACTTTACCTGTAATTTCTGTAATCACCCTATTATCTGTGGCAAATTCGAGAGCGTAGGGATGTATTATTTTTTGAGCTGCATCACTCATAACAGCAATTACTTCAGCGCCTCTTCTGATTAGTTCCCTTGAGAGTTTAACGGTCTCGACGGCTGCAATACTTCCAGTAACACCAAGGACTATCGTTTTCCCTTCAAGTTTTTTGCTTTTTATACTTCTTATCTTTTGTAGATGCATATTTTTTCACCGCTTCAACAAATGCCTGTATATTTCCAATCTCTATCGCCCTTCTATACGCGGGTCTTTTTAAAACTTCCTCTATGGTCTCAACAACATCTGGAAGAAGCCTGAGTGCTTCATGATCTCTTTCAATCGAGATGATTTCTTCGATGATTTCGAGTTCCTCCCTTTCAATAATAAATTTTTTTTCCTCCTTTATTTTTCGTTTTTTAATTATTCTTTCGACAGCATCCTCCCATGAGTCTCTCCACGGTGCATAAAATGCAAGCTCTTTTGTAAACAGTGCTTCTCTTTTGACGTCAATCAGATCGTAGGGACAGGAATTCTCACATGCCCCACAATAGATGCAAAAATCACTGTTAAATTCCACACGAGATTTATTTTTGGAGACATACCATACTCTATTGTACCTACAGATCTTTATGCATGCTCCGCATCCAACGGGATCACAGCGATACATTCTCGCCTCAAAAAGAGATATTTTTCCCTCAATGGGCTTTATTGTTTTTGCAGCATCATAGGGACACACCTTTTCACAATATGTGCAGTTTGAACACAGATTTTGGTCGATCGTAATCTCAGAGATCCTTTCCGGTAGTTTGAAGTCTATTCTCTTTCCACCTTCAATTTTTATCGCATCTTCAGGGCAAATTTCCTCGCAAAGTTTGCAGTAGTCACAAGCGCTCTCGTCGATTAAAATCTCCTTTTCATAGGGCATTATATCATAAGGTGTGGGCTCTTTTTCGACCATTTTAAAAACGTTGCAGAATTCTGCACATATTCCGCAATCATTGCATTTTTCATAATCGATTTTTATTTTACCCTTAACCTCCAGAGGGTTTTTCTCCTGGATTTGCTGGCGGGTCAGGAATACATCTCTCTTTATTGCCTTTGTCGGACATACCTTATAACACAGAGTGCATTCACGACACTTACTTTCATATTTGTAGGTATGGGAAACCGGAGAGATTGGAAGAGACGATTTATCGATTTTTTTTCCGTCTATATAAAACTCAAAGCAGTTAAACGGGCAGAATGAATAGCAAATTCCACAATAGGCACATTTAAGATGATCTATTATAACTGGAGGCATATCAAGACCGAGGGCTATATCATGAACAGGTCCCAGTTCTATGGCTCCTACCGGGCAGGCATAAACACAGATTCCACAACCATTGCATCTTTTGTAGTAATGAATGAGTACTCTGAATTCTTCTTTTGCCCTCTGATTAAATTTAAAGAAATCTTCGCCAATCTCCATCCCTCTCTCGATATCCATAAACACACCTCATGACCTGTTTGTAAGTAAAATGTCTCTCTCAACTGGGCCAAGTTCCTTAATCATTTTAATAAATTCTGAAAAATCTTTAACTATATCCTGCGCCTCACCAGCAGAATGCCAGGAAGTCGCGACCCTCCGTGGATTTATTCCGACGGCATTCAGAGCCTTTTTTATTGCATCAACTCTCTCATCGGCTTTGTAATTTCCGTATTTGAAATGACATTCACCGAGTCTGCAGCCTGAAACGATTACACCATCAATTCCTCTTTTTAAAGCAAGCAAAACCCATTCGGGATCTACCCTCCCAGAACATAGTGTTCTTATTACTCTGATATTGGGTTCATACTGGATTTTCATTGTTCCTGCAAGATCAATTGCTCCATAACTACAATACCAGCAGGCAAACACGAGTATGAGAGGATAAACATTTTTCTCCCGTGCGAGTGCATCGATTTGCGCCTTAATTTGTTCATCACTGAAGAATCCCATATCTATTGCATCTACAGGGCAGGCTGAAACACAGATCCCGCACATAACACATGAGTTTACATCAATCACTGACTTCTTATTCTCAAGAAATGCAGCATTAAATTTACAAACCCTTGCACATATGCCACACCCAATACACTTCTCTCTGTCCACATAGGAATAATATGGATCGAATTCAGCTGAGCCTTTAAGCATCAGCTGAAGGGCTTTTGAAGCAGCCAGACCGGCGGTTGCAATTGAATCCTGAATATCCTTTGGACCACTGCTTGTGCCTGCAAGAAAAATTCCCTTTACATCTGTCTCAGCCGGTCTTAATTTTGGATGTGCTGCCTCCAGAAACCCGTCTTCTCCAACAGAGATCCCGAGTTTTGTAGCAACTTCCTTGTTTCCTTCCAGACCTATCGACAGAACGACGAGATCAAATTCATCCTCACCGTATTCTGCGGTAAGCGTGTTCTCATAGTTCAGGATGAGGTTGGAATTCTCAGACTCCCAGATTTCCGCAACTCTCGCACGAATGAATCTGACGCCTCTTTCCTGAACTCTCCTGTAAAACTCTTCATACATCCTTCCATATGCTCTTATATCGATGTAGAAGACGTAAACATCTGTATCAGGATACCTTTCCTTGATCGTGTATGCATTTTTTAAGGTTGACATACAGCAAACCCTGCTGCAGTATTTGTTGGTGTTCTCATCTCTGCTTCCAACACACTGTATGAATGCTACTCTCTTCGGAATCTTTGAATCAGACGGCCTTAACAGCATTCCCTGTGTTGGGCCAGTCGCAGATAAGAGCCTTTCCAGTTCGAGACTCGTTATGACATTCGAATACGTCCCATAGCCGTATTCGGTTTTTCTTCTTGGATCAAATGGTTTAAAGCCTGTTGCTACAACAATTGTCCCGACATCCATCTCAATTTCTTCAAGATCTTGATCGAAGTCTATAGCCTCTGGCTCACATGCCTTTTCACAGAGTCTGCATCCAATGCAGTGTTCCCAGTCTATTGCTGCATAAAGTGGAGTGGATTGAGGGATGGGAATGTATATCGCTTTCCTTGTGCCGATTGTGTAATCGAATTCGTTTGTAACCTCAACGGGGCAGACTGATGAACAATCATCAATACAACCCTTACACTTAGAGGTATCAACGTATCTCGGGTATTTTGTGACTGCGACCTTAAAATTTCCCACATGACCGGATATGCTATTTACCTCAGCATTTGTCAGAACCTCGATGTTGGGGTGATTCCATACTTCACTCATTTTTGGTGCAAGAATGCAGATGGAACAATCGTTCGTGGGAAAGACCTCATTGAGTGTGGCCATGTGACCTCCGATGGTGGGCTTTTTTTCAACAAGGTAAACCTTGACATCAGAATCGGCAATGTTTAATGCAGCCTCAATCCCGGCGATACCACCACCTATCACAAGAGCGGATCTTTTAACCGGTGTATCTCTTCTCTCAAGAGGCCTGAGTTTTTCTGCCTTTGCTACTGCCATCCTTAAAAGGTCTTTTGCCTTTAAATTTGCCAGTTTAGGAGTATTTCCATGCACCCAGGAGCATTGTTCCCTGATGTTGGCCATTACAACCATGTATGGATTCAGACCAGCTCGCATTGCAACCCTTCTGAAGGTCGGTTCGTGTAATTTCGGACTGCATGCAGCGATAACAATCCGGTCAAGATTTTGCTCCTTTATTGTCTGAATTATTTCTTCCTGTGCAGAATCAGAACAGGAATAATTGATGTTTTTTGCGTAAACAACATTATTCAGTGTTCTCGCATAATTAACGAGATCATCAACATCCAGAACTCTTGCAATATTGAGACCACAGTGGCAAACAAACACACCAATCCTCATCCAATCAACCCCAACCTGAATATCTCTGATGAATCAGTTAATTATTAAATGTTTCACTTTTTGAGTTTTTACCCATGTAATCATAAGATTCAATGAAACCATTATCCTTGCAATTCCCCAATGCAAATGAACAACAAGTTAAAATAACCTCACATCTCACTATTTTCGTGGGCAGACTTATTGCAATCTCAGTATATGGTCTGGACAAACCTGGCATTATCAAAACAATCTCAGGTATATTAGCCAGCAACAATGTAAACATAGTTGATATCGAACAGACTGTTATCCAGGGAATGTTTGTAATGTTCGTCATTGGCGACATGTCTAACTCATCAGTTTCTTTTGAGCAACTGGCCGAGAAGTTGAGAGAAGAGGGCAGAAAAATCAACGTGGAGGTTAATGTATCGCCTTTCGCTAAACCAGAGGTGCCCGAAAAGAACCTTTATGTCCTTACGGTTCTAGGTAAGGACAGGGTTGGAATAGTTTACAACATTTCAAATTTGTTGTATGAGATGGGAGTTAATATTGAGAAAACAACACTCACAGCGAGAGATAAGCTGATATCTATCGAATTCGTTCTTGATTTTAGAAAATCAGATCCAGAATTTGTCAAAAAGGAGTTAAAAGAATCAATTGAAGATATCGGACTTGATGTGGTTGTACGGCCATATTCGGAGTTTGAGAAAAGCGAGAGATTGATCGTTTTCGATATGGATTCGACAATAATAGATGCTGAAATTATAGATGAGCTTGCAAAAGTAGCAGGAGTTGAAGAGGAGGTTAAAAATCTTACGAAGCAGGCTATGGAAGGAAAGCTCAATTTTGAGGAGGCTTTGAAGGAAAGAGTGAAATTGCTGAAGGGCTTGCCTGTGGAAGTTCTCGAAAAGATATATCGGAAGATTAAACTAACTGAGGGGGCAAAAGAGCTGATAAAGAGCCTGAAAGAGTCTGGATATAAGGTGGCACTGGTAAGTGGTGGTTTCACGTATTTCACTGACAGGTTAAAGGAGGAACTCGATCTCGATTATGCATTTGGCAATGTTCTTGAAATAGAGGATGGAAAGCTCACCGGCAGAATAAAGGGTAGAATCATTGATGCGAATGAGAAGGCACGGATAATTGAGGAGATTGCAAGAAAAGAGGGTATTAGCAGAGAGAACGTTGTTGCGGTAGGTGATGGGGCTAATGACAGAATTATGATCGAAAATGCCGGACTTGGTATAGCCTTTAATGCAAAAGAGGCTTTAAAAGAAGTTGCTGATGGGATGTTATCAAAGGAAAACCTGATAGGACTGGCAAGTGTTCTCAAGCTATCAACAAAAGAATTTAGGAAAAGAGTTTAGATTGCTGTTGGGCTTCCACGGAGGATGTTACGTAGGAAATGAATGTCTTATTTAGGACTTCGAATATCTTTCGCTGAGTTTATCATATTTTCAGCTATTTTTAAAGTTACGTTTGCCTCAATCCATGCTGCAACTATGATTAATATTGTTGAGATTAAAGCTAAGGTTAGATATTCTGTGATGTCATCCTTTGTTAGAATTTGCTCTTTCCTGCCAGCCAAATATCTTACAATTTCGTATGGAATTTTGAAGCCTGCTGCTCCTGCAATTATTATGGCAGGGATTTCGAAGATGCCGTGGGGGAGGATGAGTATGGATATTTCATAGAGTGTGTATTTAGTATTATATGCACTAACTATAATTCCAATCAATAAAGAATTATAGGTAAATGTTATAAAAGTTGGTACTCCTAATATAAATCCACCAAATAGAAGTCGCGCAATTACATTTAGATTATTGTATACTATGTCTTGAAAATTGAATTTTTCAATTATTTGAGTATGGGTATTAGGATACTCAGGAGTGTAATCTATAATTTCCACATTTAATGATTGTGTGCGATATCCAAATAAAAAACAAATTATAAAAAGTGTTATTGAAAAACCGAAAAGTAAGTAATTAGCGTTACTGAATCTCATAATTTCCATAAAAAGCCTTTTTAACTACTAAACTCCCCAATCCGAACAACCAAGAACCAGCAATTATAGTATATAAAATATACCTAACTATATCGTTAGTATAATCAAGTACACTTAATGAAGATGCTACTGACAGACCAATGCAAATTCCAATTAACTTCATAAAAATCTTTGAACTCTTTTTAACTACTATATGATTTGATAAATTCCAGAATCCAATGGAAAATCCCATTACAATAGCAACATACAAAATCAAATAATGAAAAAATAATAATGTAGCTTCCATTTCACTCCCTCACTTTAGCCAATTACTACACCTAAACCAACACCAGTGACAGCAATTCCGACCAATGCTAGAGTAGACACTGTTTCCATTCCTGCAATTGTTGTTATAGCTGCTCCAAGGGCCGCAATTCCCCCACCAGTTGTAGCAACTCCACCAGCTAGAGATGAGAAGTCTCCATTTGTGTATCCATATACTGCTAAGGCAATCCCAGCATCTCCAACAGCCACTGGCATCACTGTCATCCCAACCATCGCCAGCACTCCAAGCAATGCCAGAGCCTTCACAACCTTCTCATCCCACACATATGCATACATCACCTATCACCACTTCCACAGTTTTGTTCCACATATATAAAATTTTTCTTTCTCAACATTTTAGAATTTTCTAACTTCACTGGACTTATTTTGTAATCTTGGAAAACTAAATTATAAATATAAAAACTAAAGAATCTCTACAGACAATCCTCTGTAGAATTCGAAGAGATCCTTTCCAAAGTTCAGGGCTGATGGAGATGAGGAAAAGAAAAGCCTGGTGAAATCGTAACCACCGTGCACATGGAAAAAACCCATGAAGAAAGATCTTTCAGTAACAATCAACGAAAGGGGCGGAGTGAAGTCCAGCATGTACAACTTTACATTTCGGTGTTCTTTAATGGTCGCTCTAAAAGCCTGCGTCATATCTTTAGCCATTATCATCTCCACTCTTCTGAAGTCGTCGAAAGCTTTAAACAGGCTGGATTGGTCAGGGTATAAGACGGGAGTGACTGCAAGTATCTCTCCTGAATGTCTCAAATGAGACATAAGAAACTTCTGAGGTTTGAGCGGGTTGAGACTGTCAGATGCGATAACCTTGAAGTTCTCTATTTCGTGAAGTCTGGCAAAGAATTCGTCTGGAAGCGATATTGTATGGGTAGAAAACGCGTTTAGAATTTTATTCAAAGCTGAGAAGTTGTCTCTGAACTTTTTAAACGCTTTAAAACAGGCATAGCCCTTTGGCGTCAACTCAACTCTGCATCTTTCATGTCTGATCAGTCCGACCTCCTCCATTATTCCCGTTAGTCTGTAAAAGGTCGATTTTGGCATGTTAATTCTGGAAGAATTTGTGTTACCACTTTTGTCTGCCATTTCCAGAATCTCAAACGCCTTATCATTGGGCAAGAGTTTCAGCATTTCTGTAACCAAATCTGCCATTGCTCTACTCGCAATTAGTATGACATATAAAATTTTTCAATTGAATCGATTTCAGTCTCAATTTACTGGAATTTTCTAAATATTTTGGATTAATTGATTTTAGTAAAATAAGAAATTTTAAATACTTAAAATATTTGTCAGAAAACATGGAGCTGATGAAGAACCCTGACGGGTTTTTTACAAAGTTGAAACAAGAAGAAGTTAGAATAAGAAAGCCTTTGATAATCGTCGTGCTTCTGGCAATGCTTGTTTCATCATACCAGTATTTGCTGATTTCAAAGCTAAGCCAGGCTTTCCCTCAGGAAATCGCGAAATTTCTCATAATAGGAGCCTACATAGGGATTGTCGGTAGTTTTATTGGCCTGTTTGCTGTATGGTTGATTTCGGCAGTAGTAATGCACGGAATCTCAGCTTTGTTTGGAGGAGAAGGATGCTTTAGGAGGACTTTTGAATTCACAGGCTATGGCTTTCTGCCGTCACTGATCGGTTCTCTTATTACAGTCTCAATGTCGGCTTACTATATTTCCCAAGCTGAGGTTCCACAACTCGGTATTGCTCAAATACAGAACCCTGATGTCATGAAATTGCTTATGCTTTCAATAATTCCAAAAGATCTGATTTACTCAAATCTTATAATAAGTGTCAGTGTTACACCTTGGTCTCAGACCATCTGGACTTTTGCAATAAAGCATGCAAGGAGACTGACAACAAAGAAGGCTTTCGCGTCGGCTTTAATCCCAACAGTAATTTTCGGATTGTATCAGATTTATTCGGTCGTTAAACTACTGTAATTTTTTAGTTTTGATACCTGATCTCCCTCATCCAGATGTTTTCCGAATTGATATTTTGGCTAAAAATAATAAAGATAAGCAGCTTAAAGGAATCTTTCTTTACCTTCCCATATTAAAAGATAAGTTTCATCAAATCTCTTCGAATCTATCTTTTAGTTTGTTCAGGACTTTTGGAAGGGTTGTGTACTCCATGTCTTCACTCGGCAGCCTGTGGGGCTCGAATGGACCATGGCGACGCATGTATTCCGCTACCTCCATCGCTTTCTGTCTTGTGTAATCAAATGCTGGGTCATCAAACATATCTACTGGTCCGACAATTTTACCGTTAGAGAGCTGGAATCCTGCTGCAATAACTCTTGGAGGACCATCAAACCTTGTACACCTGCTGTATTTAAACGGTACAGGCATTATTGGTCCGTTATGGCTTCCCCTCATCCAGCCACTCACCAGATGTGGAAAGGCAAATGGCTCGATAACTTCGCCAACCGCAGGCAGTCCACTCTGAGCCCGTACAAGAGCAACAGGGTCGTCTTTTCCGACATACTCTCCAGCAATCTGATAGAGCTTTTCAGTACTAATCACCGCCACCGGCTCATCTGCCGGAAGCTTTCCACCTTCTTTCGGGTAGATCCTCTTGATTACAAACCTGCTTTTCCCGCCAATTAGCGCAAGAATATTATACAGTTCTTCTGGGGATCGCATGAATACTCGCTTGCTCTCATAAATGTCCCAGATCTCAAACACAAAGCCCTGATGAAGCGTTGGATCTATCACAAGCCCTGCTGTATTAAATGGATCTGCGAAAATTCTAAAGATCGGCAGGTTAAATGCACCGGGTTCTGTTTTATCCATGAGAAAGGCTATAACAGGATCAGATTTCCTTTCAGTGAATTCCATCTCAGCAACACCGGGCCCCATCCCCTTCACATTCCCTGAGAAAGCATCAGCAAGGAGATCCTGTCCGGCACCATAAAGTTTTAATTCTTTTGCCTTTTCAGTAGCTTTTTCAAAGGTCTCCCAGGCCAGTTTATGGATTTTTGTGCTGTCTACTCCCTCTCTATGAGTCATTATCAAATCCAGATCATCTCCAGCATTCAAAACCCGGAAATCAATGATCTCTCCACTTTCCTTACTTGCTTTTAGATTCTCTCTGGCGACTTCGAGAATTTCCTCAGGAACCAGCACATGCCCGGGCAGCCCGCCTACATCAGCTTTAATTATACTCACAGTAATCTTCTCTGTCATATTTTAGGGAGCTATCTGATATAATTTAAACTTTAGGGTTTATCATTTTCCTGAAGATGACTCAAATCTGACTGATTTATCGTTAAATCTGATCATCAAAGGATCCAGTTTTCTAAGTAGTCAATCCCTGACTGCTCCCTGAATTCAAAAGAAAAGGGATTTTAACAATACATTCAATGGTTCGGATTCTCAGTTCAATATACATATCGATATCAAGTTCTCAAAAGATATATCATAATCATAGCCATCGTATAACTAACATTATTATGATAGGAAAAGTTTATATTGAATAGGTGTTCAGAAAATCAGGGGAGTGGAACAATGACCATTGAAAAAGTGCCAACTGGTATTCCTGGATTCGATGATATAAGCTATGGTGGTTTGTTGAGAGACAGAAGTTACTTGATTTCCGGACCATCAGGATCAGGCAAGACTATTTTTGCAGTTCAGTTTCTCGTGAACGGTATCGAAATGTTTAATGAACCAGCAATTCTCGTCGCCACAGAGGAACGTCCACAACATTTGAGAGAGCATTTTTCATCCTTTGGATGGGATCTGGAGAAATATGAAGATGAGAATATGCTGGCGATTCTCGATGCCACCTCGACAAAAATCGGACTTCCAAGCGATGAGAAGTATATCGATGTACGTCCGTTCGACACCCGTTCGATGATTGATCAAATCATAACAATTCAGGACGAGATAGGGGCAAGAAGGGCAGTTTTAGATTCTACAACATCTATTGGATTTGCGATAAATGATGTATCCAAATTCCGAGTAGAACTATTGAAAATTTCCACAACCATGGAGATACTTGGTTTGACCTCTCTTTTCACATGTGAAGTTCTGGGTACAAAAGATGAAATAAGCAGGTTTGGAGTGGAGAACTTTATTGCCGAAGGAAACATTGTACTTTATTACACGAAAAGTGAGAATGTTAGAGTCAGAGGAATAGAGATTTTCAAAATGCGTGGAAGCAACCACAGCCAGAAAATACACCCATTCGAAATAACCGAAAAAGGAATCGTTGTACATGCTGAAGAGGAGGTTTACTGATTAGACCTTTGATTTAATTTTACTTTTAATCTGTATATATCTGTTTGTTTCTTCTCAATTTTACATTACTCGAAGTTTTGAGTGGATATCTCTCGCAGGGAATCCTGTACTTGCTAGGGTACTACCACTATATCTCTACACCATATACCTTTTCGACATTTTCAACACAAATCTTGTAAGCCACATCCTCGTAACCCCACTCTACAAGTTCAATTACTCTTCTTGGAACTGTTTTAGGGCCAAGAATTGCCCCTGGTTTGCTTCTGTCATCTATATAATCCGTTTCAACAAGGAACCTACTACCCTGCTCTGCAGCTTTCAGAACGTTGTCATTTCCTGAAATAACCGATGGGAAAATCCCTATCTCCTCGAACTCCTTCACCGCAGGAGGGGAGAAGTGTTTAACAACTTTATCTCTTTTCAAACCTGCACGATCTGCTATTTTTGCTATTTCCGTCATCCCTTCAAAAGTATAACTTTCAGTATGTATTTGAACCGCACATCCAACATCCTTCGCGATCGAGAATGCATACTCTAAAACTGAATTGCTTAGCTCCCATATCTCCTTGCTGACTTTATAATGTGGTCTTCCACTTTTTATTGCAACCGCCTTCCCATCTGCAACATATTTACCAGCTATTTCAAGGGCATCCATCATTATCTCAGCGGCTCTGCTGTAACCCAGTTTTTCCCCGATAATCGTTATTTCTGCAGGATGTATCGCAACTACAGCAAAGGCATTGACAATCTCATTTGCTTTTTTAACAAGCTCAATATGGCTATCGAAAATGGGTATGAAATCCTCACCACTTTTCGGAAACAGGTTGTAATGAGTACTGAGGAGAGATACCAGAAAAACATGTGTTCCCCCAGCATTTTTGAATTGCTTTAATGCATTTAATCTGAGGTGGTTGTAGAGATGCATGTGGTTATCGGTTATTATCATGAGATAATGGAAAATCAATATTGCAGAAAAAACTTACTGTGGATTCGTTTTCAAAGCAGTAACAACTCCATGACACCTGCAGGCAGTTCCAACTATCATTCTATCCTTATTTTTTGCCCACTTTATCAGCATTTTTACCTCCTCCCCTTTCAGAGCCCCGATTCCTGGCTTAAGTTGATGACTTTCAAGTATGTAACCATCTATGCATGCAAATCTCAGCATTCTGTACATTGGGGCTGGCTTCACGATATCCGTGACAGGACACCTTTCAGGAGCATTGCACATGGGCAAGCATTCACGATCCCTATTGTAGGACACCACCACACTACCCTTTCCAGAACTCAGAATTATTTTTGATGGGATCCCAGAAAATATTGTGTCTATTCCCTCATACCATGGACTTAGCCTGTACTTTTCTTGTAATATGGCAGCAACAACATGTAAAGGGGCCGTAGGGAAAATGTATTCTGGATCGAGCTGTTCAATGATCTTCAAAGCCTCATAAACTCCACCTTCAACAAAATAACTCTGTTGAAATGGTTTATCCATCTGTTCAATCTCCCTCAGACTCAATTTAGGCAGAGCATATTTCTTTGAAACATGGCATTCTGAATCAACATCCAAAACGATGAAGTTCCTTTTTTTCTCAATGAGATATTCAACGCTCTCAGTTCCGTATTTTCCTCCACCAAACACAAGGTCCATTTCTTCCACCTTTGACGTCTAACAAACGATAACCATCCAACCTCAGTGTTCACTTCCAGAGTTACTTTTCTGTAAATCTATTTTCCAGAATGTGGTTGTCTTCCCCCAGCTCAGGAACCTTTCCGCTTCTGAGAGGCTCAAAGTTGGAATAAATTGCTGGAAATCCGGTGATGAGATAATCTCTATCATAAATCGCTTTTCCAATTATTCCCCTATCTCTTATAATCTCAGCACCAAGTTTGACATCATTAACGAGTCCAAACGGGACATTTGCCTGTCTCAGGAGGTTAAATGCCTGTTCGTTTGTCATCTCAATAAACTTCCTTGACAGAACATCTTTAATCTCCTGATACCTTTTGATTCTCTCAGAATAATCAATGTCAGAATCGTCTATTTCGAGAGCTGTACATAAATTCCTCCAGAAGTGGGGTTCATCCATTATTCCCAAAGAAATGTATCCATCTTTTGTTCTGTAAATTTCATATCCCGGATTACTCATGAAATCAATCACATCCCCTTTGCTGTTCAGCAGATTCGAGGTGTGAAGAGGTATTGCAGCGAATGCCGAATCCATCATGCTAACATCAATGTATGCACCCTCTCCGGTTTTCTCTTTTCTGATAAGTGCCATTAATATCGATATGGTTGCAAAAACCGCTGATGTGAAATCAGAAAACTGAACATTTGGATCCCGCGGCTCTCCATCCTTCAAACCGGATATCCTGCATATCCCTGCAAATGAAAGAACATTTATATCATGAACCGGTACGTCTAAGAGACTAGACGTTTGTCCGAAACCTGAAATAGAACAGTAAATAATCGAGTTATTATGTTTTCTAACAGAATCGTAATCTATTCTGAGTTTTTTTGCTACTCCGGGTCTAAATCCCTCAACGATAACGTCCGCTCTTTTCACAAGTTCGTAAAATTTCTTGAGATCGCTTTCATTTTTAAGGTTCAGTGTGACGCTTTTTTTATTTCTATTCATCGCAGCAAACATTTCTCTGTTGAATCTCATGGGATCCCCGGTGGGGGGTTCGATTTTAATAACCTCAGCACCATGCTCTGCCAGTATCTGCGTGCAAAAGGGGCCAGGATAGAATGGCGCGATTTCAATAACCTTTATATTTTCCAGCATGATTCCCATTCTGTGCTACCCTAAATTAATTTTACTAATTAATCTCACCTTTTCCGTTTCATTGTCACCCTCTCCCACAGGTTCCCCCCATAATTTTCCACAGGTTCCACAGGTTATTCAGCAGAACAACACTCTTTAATAGCCCTGTAGTAATCAAAAAACGAAAAGATTATCAATTGTTAAATTTTAAAATTATTAAACAGGGTTAATGCGGTATTTTCAGGTTATAAATTCATAAGGAGGGAATATTGTGGAAAAAAGAGATGTTGCGGTGCTGGGAGTTGGTCAGACAAAATTTGGTTACCACTCTGATAAAACACTCGTAGATTTGTTTGCAGAAGCATTTTACGAGGCTTTTGAGGAATCGAACATTGAGCTAAAGGACATTGAAGCACTTTATTACGGAAATTTTGTTGGAGAAATGACTGATGGTTCAGCAAACCTTTCAGGATTTATTGCAGATGATATCGGGCTTAAAGGAGTTCCTGCAAGGAGATTCGAAGCTGCCTGTGCATCTTCATCGGTTGCGTTCCGAGAGGCATATCTGGCAGTGGCACATGGGATGTATGACTGTGTTGTGGTTGGAGGTTCAGAGAGACTTTACAATGCGGGAACTGCAATAGGAACAAGAGCCCTCGCAACAGCGGTAGATGGTTTGCATGAAATGACTGCAGGACTTACATTTCCAGGAGTTTTTGCTCTTGCGGCAAGAATATACTCCAAGAAGTACGAAATTCCAATGGATGAACTTCATGAGAAGATGGCTCTTGTTTCAGTCAAAAATCACAAATATGGAGCAATTAATCCCAAAGCCCAGTTTTATAATAAATTTGGAGATTTGAAGGTCGAAGATGTTTTAAAATCCAAGGTCATCTGTTCTCCACTAACACTGTTCGATTGCTGTCCTATGACTGATGGAGGAAGTGCAGTAATCATCGCTTCTGCAGATTTTGCCGAGGATGTTATCGACAATCCAGTATACATCCTGGGAACGGGTCAATCAGGAGCTGGGGGTTTGTTCAGGCAGAAAGAGGATATAATCAGGGCAATACCAAGAAAGAAAGCTGCGGAGATGGCATATCGTGAAGCCAACTTGACACCCAACGACATCGACTTCGTCGAAATTCACGACTGCTTTACAATAGCAGAAATAATTGCGACTGAGGCGATGGGATTCTTCGAATATGGGAAAGGCGCTGATGCGATTGCAGAAGGCGAAACATGGATCGATGGTAAGCTTCCGGTAAATCCCGACGGTGGTTTGATTGGAAAGGGACATCCAGTGGGTGCAACCGGAACATCCCAAATCTATTCCGTTGTTAAGCAGTTGAGAGGGGAATTCAAATACAACCCTGTCAAAAATGCAGAGGTTGGAATGACAGACACACTCGGAGGGGATTTCGGAACGCTTGTGAATGTTATACTTGGATTGCACAGGAGGGGGAAATAATGGTAACATTTCAGGAGTATTTTGATGCTCTTCTTGAGGGAAAAGTTCTTGGATTGAAATGCAATGACTGTGGAGCTTATACCTGCCCTCCAAAGGCAGTTTGCGATAACTGTAATAGCAGAAACCTTGAAAAAGCCGAACTTTCCGGAAAGGGGAGAATAATGTCATTCACAACCACCTACATAGCTCCTGCCGGTTATGATAAAGAGGTTCCATATGTTGTTGCAATGGTCGAGCTTGAGGAGGGGCCATGGATCGTTGGCAGACTGGATATTGCGGGAGAGAAGGCGGATGAGATAGGGCAGGATCTTATCGGAGAGGAGGTTGCTGTCAGCGGTAAAGAGTTCCCCACAGAGATGTTCTATCCTGATAAGAAAAGGAGAGTCGTCCCTGTTTTCAAGCTCCTGACGGGGGTATAATTATGGATTTCGAACTCGGTGAAGAGCACAGAATGATTCAGGACTCAGTAAGAGAGTTCGCTGAAAAAGAGATCATGCCCTATGGCAAAGAATATGATGAGAAAAAGGAGTACCCGATGGAGATCTACAGAAAGGCTGCTAAACTTGGTTTTATAGGTGCAAGCATCCCTGAGGAGTACAATGGTGCCGGAATGGATTGTGTAGCCGAGGCTATAATCAGCATTGAGTTTTGCAAAGCGGATTCGAGCATCGGATCAGCGATTGACCTCGCAACTCTGGGTGTACCAATGGTTCGCTATTTTGGGTCGGAAGAGCAGAAAGAAGAGTTCATGGCAAAAGTACCGAAAGGCGACGCTCCTTCAGCCATAGCAATAACTGAACCGGACTGTGGAACCGATGTTGCAGCGATGAGGACAAGAGCGGTTCTGGAGGGAGATGAATGGGTTTTGAATGGTACCAAGCAATTCATCACAAACGGCAAGGTTGGTCTGTACACTGTTGTTCTTGCAAAAACTGCAGATGCTGACCCACCTCACAGGGGGATTTCTGCATTTCTCGTTGAAACGGATAGAGAAGGCTATCAGGCAAATCCGATTCACAAACTGGGTATGAACTGCCACGACACAAGCGAAGTTGTCCTTAAAAGCGTCAGAATCCCAAAAGAGAATCTCATAGGCAAGGAGAACTTTGGATTTTACCAGCTGATGAGATTCTTCAACGAAAGCAGAATAAAGATTGGAGCAATTCATTTAGGCATCGCCATCGGAGCATATGAAAGAGCACTTCAGTATGCCAAAGAAAGAAAGACTTTTGGAAAACCACTGATAGAGCACCAGGCGATACAGTTCAAGCTTGCAGACATGTT
>MTML01000048.1 GCA_002011215.1 Archaeoglobus sp. JdFR-24 | reverse complement strand
GGTAAAGTCTACTATTTCTGCTCTCCCAGCTGCAAGAAGGCTTTTGATGAGAGCCCGGATAAGTATGTAAACGGGAAGAATGCGATGAAGCATGGTTGCTGTGGTTAAATATAGATAGATATCAGACATGGATTTGCTATAAGGGTAAACAAGCTACCCATCGCAGTATATTCCTAATGACAGAAAAACAACGATGGAATTTAAAGTTGAAACTTCAATTATACAATCGATGTATAGTGTCCACATACATTATTTTATTTCCCTTTTACGCTGAATTTTTTTCCCTTCCTCAATTTGAGATTCCACTTTCCTTTAAGTGTAATCTTGATAATTCCTTGACATAGTGCTCAGTAGAAACATATTGTTGATGTTAGTTTGCTAATTTACCCATATTTACTAAATTTGCGTAAATCTATTTGGGTTGATAGTTGTGCTGGTGAAAAAATACTGGGACGAACTGATGACTAATCAGAGCATACAAACACGTCCATCATCCACAACACATCAGACTTGTGATGTTTACTGAGAAAGATGCCGAAAGAGTGATCATGTTTGTCATGTGTCCACGCACCATATTTATCGCAACGAGTTGCTGAAAAGCAGAAGTGTTAACTAAAATCGATATGTTTTCAAGCTTAATACATTCTTTCGAGTGATCTCAAAGCCATCCCCCTAAATAAGGGCGAAAATTATTCTATCTGCTTATTAACTGTTTTCATTGCTTATATCAACAAAATGAAACATGCCCAGTCTCTTTAGAACATACTGAAACGTCTCCTGTCTTTTTTGCATTACGTTTTAAGTGGTAACATCCTTTGCTTCCGAGAATAATCATTGAGTGAGGTGATGCGATTGGATTGGAAGAAAGCAGGAATTGCCCTTGCAGCAGTTGCTGCAATAGCAGTGATATACACTGCAACTGTATACACAGCAACTGCCAGCCCGGTTGGATGGAATGATAATGGCTACAGGATGTCGATGGGTGGCATGGGTATGGGTGGAATGATGAACCAAATGATGTCGATGATGGGATCTATGATGAACCAAATGATGTCGATGATGGGATCTATGATGAACCAAATGATGTCGATGATGGGATACGGATCTGCCCCTCCAGGAAATTACAATTACAACTACCAGCCAGCAG
Organism: Archaeoglobus sp. JdFR-24; assembly: GCA_002011215.1. The sequence goes on along the minus strand of MTML01000048.1, from coordinate 59,894 downwards.
ATCAGAATGGAAACTACACATATCCCCAGTCGAATTATCAACAACCATATCCCCAACAACCATACCCTCAACAGCCAAACTACCAACGCTATGGAGGACAGTGGCAATATCCAATGACGTATAGAATGCCTATGATGGGATATGGAATGCCAATGGGGCACTGACAAATAGAGGGTTTGAGAATTTAGTTTTTTTATTTTTTATTTTTAAATTTATAAGTAAAATTTACTCAATTAAATTTATTTAATTTTTGAAGAGTAATAGAAAATTTTATATAGTTGTTTTACACTTGATGTAAATCATGAAAAGGAATGAAATTATAATATTGGTTGTTGCGTTGCTGGTAGGTGCTTTAATAGGGTTCTTTTTACTTAATCAAGGATTTACAGGTAACCGAGATAATACTAAAAGCGATTCATTAGATCTTGAAGAGTTCAAAAAAGTTGATTATGGGGAAAGAATAGTAGTGACAGCGATCTATCTCAATCCAAAGGTAAAATCAAAGAATGCAACATTCTACATTGCTCTTGACACCCACTGGGGAGACCTCTTTGAATACGATATCCTTAATCTTTCAAAGCTTGAGGTTAATGGGAAGGTTTTCACTCCCGTAAAATGGAGTGAGAGTTCACAGTCGTGGGGACACCACAGGAGAGGTGAACTTGAATTTACCAGTGAGGCGTTGCAGGAAATAAAGAGTTCGGGTTCGTTTAAGCTGGTGATAGCTGGAATAGAAAAAGACAGGGTTTTTGAGTGGAAATTATGATAGACAGGAGAATTATTTACGGGGTAATCTCCTTTTCTTCCATGTTGTTGTTTTATTTTGGAGTTACCTCACTTGCCTCAGGGTGGGAATATGCTTTTATTCAATTTAGAATGTACTGGAGCTATATTCTTGCTATAGCAACAGGTTTTGGCCTTCAAATGTTTCTATATTCACATGTGAGGCAGTTTAACATATCATGCAAAGGTCAAGTTGCTGCATCAGGAGGTATGTCGGCTGGAAGCATGATTGCATGCTGCCTGCACCATGTTACAGATGTTCTACCCATTGTAGGAAGCAGTGGGCTTATTGCAGGAGGTGGGATATTTTTAACTCTGGCATATTATATAAAGCCACTGCTCATGGTTGGGGTTCTTTCGAGCATGGTTGGCGTGACTTTTATGCTTGCAGTGATACAGAAAAACAGATTATATGGTGAAGGTATTTTCAAATACCTGTTCAGAGCGATAAACTTTGAAAAGCTAAAGTATGCCTTTCTTGTTTTCTCTGTAGCGTTCTCAATATACTATTTCATCACTTACAATCCCGAAATCGTTATTTAACGTAATTCAGTATATGGTTTTACACAAGATGTTTTGGTTTTTATTTTATTAATTTTTACAGAAGTGCTGAGTAGTAGGCTTCAAACAAGTGTACATTTTAGGCATATTAGGCCATACATGTTCCATAAACGTAAATCCAACACTCGCCATTAAAATAAACAGATGTGAAGCTTCTAAGAGTTTACTGCAGAACGGTACTAGGTGAAGAAACATTATGGTGCTTCCAATAGTTACCATTTGCCCTGAGCATTCGAGTATTAATTTTATAAACGCGTCTAATAAATTTAATTTTAAGATATTGACCATAACTTTTATATATCTCCCGAAAAGAGTCTAAGAAATTAAAATTTGGAGGTGTAAAATTTGAATGAATTTGATAGGCGACCTCCCATAGAGGTCGGAGACGTAAGGAGCGTAAAAATAGAGGCATTGGGTAGCAGTGGAGACGGTATAGCCAGGATAAGCGGATTTGTAGTCTTTGTTCCAGGAACCAATGTGGATGATGAGGTTAACGTCAGGATAACTAAGGTTCTTAGAAAATACGCTTTTGCTGAAGTTGTTGAATAATAAATATTAAAATGAATAAAAGTGGAATTGAGTTCAGATAACTAAAGGTCATTCAGCTTTTGGTGAACCATTTCAACATTTTTCATTATTTCTTTTATTTCTTCTCTCAGTTTTGATATTTCCCTGTCTGCCCCTTCCTTTAAGACTGCCCCATACTGAGTCGGCTCTATTATCCCGGATTGCTCTAGAACTCTAAGTGAGTACCTTATCTTGTGCTTAGGCATGTTCATTACTTCTGCAAGCTTGAAAATTCCAATAGGCTGATTTTTCTTGACAGTATGCAGCACAAGAAGATGTCTGAGTGCTATTTCAGATTCTTGTTTAAGTTTTTTCAAGACCATGCTACACCGTATACATATAATATATTTAAAGTTTTTAGGTATTTTAGATCAGCCTTTTAAGTATTTTAGATGCGATCCAAAGTGATCCAAAGCGGTCATTAATATAGTAATATAGTGGATATCATCTATTATTCTGATCATCCATCCAGTTTTCCTCCAGACTGTACCTTCATCAGCCAGTTCATCCAACTTCCGTCCTCTCAAAAATGAAGGTTGACAGAAATATAATGCCAATGCTAAAAGCAGTAAGTATTGCAAAATCTAAAATCGGATTGAACTCTGAAAAGCCTATGAGGCTCCATCTCATACCATCGACGCCGTAGCTGAGCGGATTGAGGTATGATACTACTTTTAACCATGTAGGAAATTCCGTGATAGGAAAGAGGGCACCAGACAAAAAGAATATGGGGAATACAAAGAAGTTCACAACAAGCTGAAAACCGTGAATGTCCTCCATCAGGGTCGAAATGGCGATTCCAAGCCCTGTGAAGGATATGGCGATCAGAGTCATGAATACAAGCGAGGAGAGAGTTCCAACTGGATCCGGTCTGAATCCAACTATAAGGCTAACAATCAGCATAAGCATACCCTGAAATATTGCAGTCGTAGCCCCTCCGAGAGTTCTTCCGAGGGCTATGGTTGTTCTGCTAACGGGTGAGACCATGATTTCTCTGAGAAAACCGAACTGTCTGTCCCATACTATAGATATGCCAGAAAATGTCCCAGTGAATAGTACCACCATCGAAACCACACCTGGAGCAAGGAAATCTATATATGATATCTCTGCTGGTAGCGAGGGGATTTGAGCTCTTCTAAACCCCATTCCAAGAAAGGCTAGAAAGAAGATCGGCATACCAAGTGATCCTATTATTCTGCTTCTCGCCCGTACATATCTTTTAATGTCTCTTAACCAGAGAACATAAATGCCATTAACCTCTACCATACCTAATCCTCCATCAGCGTCTTCGAGTTCTCATAACATGCCACAGTTTACCATCAGAATTATCTCTGATTTTTCTTCCTGTCATGAGAATAAAAACATCCTCAAGGGTGGATTTTTTGAGATTGATTGAACTGATTTTTATATTATTTTCCTGTGCAATTGAGAATATTTCTGGGATGATGCGCTCCCCATCACTCACACTTATAAGCAGATTTTCTGTAACCTTCACGACCCTGATTCCGTCTAAGGGTTCCAGTAATTTCGCAAGTCTTTCGAGATTATCTGCTACGAGAGAGATTGTGTCTTCTCCAACTCTTCCCTTTAACTTCCCAGGAGTGTCTATGGCTATAATCCTGCCGTGATCAATTATAGCAACCCTATCACACAGACTTTCAGCCTCCTCAATATAATGAGTTGTGAGGATAATCGTAGTTTCCCGCTTCTCCTTGAGCTGATTTATGTATTCCCATATCTTCCTTCTTGTCTGGGCATCTAGGCCGAGAGTTGGTTCATCAAGAAAAAGGACCTTTGGAGAGTGCATGAGACCTCTTGCAATTTCAAGCCTTCTCTGCATACCTCCACTGAACTTCTTTACCAGTTCATCGGCCTTTTCACCGAGATCGACGATTTCAAGAACTTCTTTTATCCTCTCTTCCCTTTTCCGTCTATCCATTCCATAAAGTCTGGCATGAAAATCCAGATTTTCTCTTGCAGTAAGTTCAATATCAAGTGTCGGTTCCTGAAAAACCATCCCAATATTCTTCCTCACATCACCAGGTCTTTCAGAGATGTTAAAGCCCGCAACAAAGGCCCTGCCCGAAGTTGGGTGAAGTAGTGTTGAGAGCATTTTAATGAGAGTCGTTTTTCCTGCCCCATTTGGACCAAGAATTCCAAAAACCTCGCCTTTATACACTTCAAAAGATATATCATCAACAGCAGTAAAGTCCCCAAAAACCTTTCTCAATCTTTCTGTTTTTATGAGAGTTTCGCCCATAACGCAAGCTTCCTCCTGCCATACTCCTAAATTTCACCTTTTTAGAGTGTTGAAATATTTATCTCCATAAGTCCTTCACTCCACTATCCTTTTATTTTTACCGAAGACAAATATAACATCCGCCAACTTATCCTCCCCATAAGTAAGAGTCATCATTGAATTAAGATAACTTTTTAATCACATTTGCGAATTATTAGTTGGGTTGAAAGAATGTATTCTGAATCCAAGTCAAGATCAGAAATGAGAAAAACACCAAAAATAAAATTATTGTTGTTAGCTTTTATTGTTTTTAACATCTTCCTTTCCGGCTGTTCTGCTCCTTCACCCAACTTTCCATCCCTTAACGATATTGCTAAAAAGATACCTTTCATATCTTCCGGAGATGAGAAAAGCAATACTTCAAAGAACAATGCCCAGAATATTGAAGAAAATAGAGTCGGAGATAATATTAATATAACGACCCCAAAGAGTAAAGCCAGTTCTGAGGATTCCAAAAATTTAGAAGAGGATACTGTACAGTCCGATGAGGGGGAAGAAAATACTGTAAAGTTTGAGCCTTTTTCTCGCTTAATTGTTCTGCCTGACTACGCCGAACTGAATCGTACGACAGGAAAGTGGAATGTAATTCTTGAAGTCCTTTTTGAGACAAATCTTCCCGAAGAATTCGGAAGATGGGAATTAACACTCCTCAATGAATCTGGAGGGGTTTTAGAGAGAAGATTAGTATGGACTGCCAGAGCCGTTAATGATTCAGATAGCCTGGATAGCTCAGAGATTGTTGAAAGATTCTCCACAAAATTTTCGATTAAAGGCATTAATGAAGGCACAAAATACAAGGTTGTAGCCACTGGTACCAGAAACGTTCTTCAAAATGGAAGTGTTGCTGCGCAATATGCTCTGAAAAAAGAGGCTGATGTTTTAATCGATTCGGATGTCGAATTGCTGGGAATACACTATGATTGTCTGGAAGTCGAATTTGATATTCGATTTACGGGGTTGATTCCCAAAAAATCATTTATTACCGTAGAATTTACTGGCGATGTGAAGAAAAATTTCTCAAAAGAGGTGTGGCTGACTGGGGGAGAAGTATATCATGTAGACTTCGATAGCAACCTGAGAGGGAGTATCTTTAATGTCAGAAATGGAAATTCCACTATAATACTAAACCTTGAGAAGTTCATCAGAGTTGGTTCAACTCCAAATACTGAAGCCACTATTAGCCTAGAAAACGATAATGTAATTGGAAGCCTTAAACTTGGAAAACTGGATTTTAAAGTGAACATTTCCAACGGGTTACGGTTAATTCGAAATTCAACTACCACCCTCCCAATTTATATAGATTCGGTCGTATTTGCCGGAAAAGAGACCAAAATTATACCAATCGGCCAGATACTTTGTAGAGAGCTCACTCTCACACCCACAATCCCGGAAAGCAAAGTCATTATAATAGGTGGTCCAAACCTCTACTGGGATGATGGGGTAAAAAGATATCTCACAAAGAAACCAGATTACATACTCTTTGAGGGATATCTAAACCAGAAATAGGTCCCCCTCATCGGTGAAGATCAATCTCAGATGCTTCCATCAGGGTGAGAAATACGTTTGCCCTAAGCGTTCTTTCAAAGTAATTCTTATCAGGCTCAAGAACGGCAAACTTTTTTGGAAGAGGTATAAACAGCGGATCCTGACAACAATATTTGAACTTCCCTGAACTGTCAACTATAACTCTAACCTTTTCTGGATTTCTCTTACTTGTGATGATATAAACAGAATCCGTACTATTCTCCTTAACCATTTTCATGAGTTCCTCAATTGGATAACTGTCAAGCAGACCTGTAATTATTTTTTCTGCAAGGTCTATGATGTGAGGAGGAGCAACAATCATATGATCATAACTATTCATTTCATCTGTCTCAGCCATCCCATTTTCCCGTTACCTATAAAGAATAAAAATTTTCTGTTACGTTCTGATCAATGTTACCAGATTGGAAAACTATTTTTACATTTCTGAATCAAACAGGAATGTGATTGCAATTGTCGATTACGGTGTAGGAAATCTTAAAAGCATAACCAAGGCTATAGATAAAGCCGGTGGTAAAGTTAAGATAACACGAGACCCTGTTGATATCGAATCTGCCGATGCAATCATCCTGCCCGGTGTCGGGGCTGTAAAACCAGCACTTGAAAAGCTCAGAGAGATCGAAGGACTGATCAGGAAAACTGATGTTCCGGTAATGGGTATATGTCTCGGGATGCAACTCTTCGCCACCGAGAGTCTGGAAGGTGGAAGGCACAGATGTCTCAATACAATACCCGGTGTTGTCAAAAAAATTCCCCAAAATGCAGGAAAAATCCCTCATATGGGGTGGAATGAAATTAAAATAGTTCGGAAACATCCGATTCTGGCAGGTATTAATGATCTCAGCTACGTATATTTCGTGCATTCATACTATCTTGATACCGACGAAAACTTTGTTCTCACAAAAACAACTTACGGAATAGACTTCCCATCATCTGTGGTTAAAGATAATTTCATAGGGTTTCAGTTCCACCCGGAAAAGAGTGGAGATGTGGGACTTAAAATAATAGAGAATTTCGTTGAGATGTGAATTCAGTTTTCAAGTATTCGCTTTCAATTTTATAATACTAACTTTTGACGGCATCTTTTAACTTTTTAACTTAACTTTTAACTTAACTTTTAACTCTACCCTCCTCAGCCTTGTTTAACTTTACTATTCTCAGCTTCCCGTATCCTTCATGAATTTCAACAGGAATTTGCTGTGCCTTAAACAAGTTCTCAAAAAACACTTTTAGAAATCTTTGAGCCGTAAACGTTGAGAGGATGAGTGTGTAACTGCCCTCTCCATCTATTTTTATTCTGAACCAGTTACCGACTTCCATGTATCTCAAAATTTCATAAACATCTGTTAGCCCTTTGTTTTTATACTGTATTCCATGCTCGTGCCCTATGATTTCCATAATTTTCCAGAAATCTTCAGAGGCTTTTTCGTTCAGCTCTTCCCATATCGCAGTCCAATGCTCAATGTCTACTATACAGTGTTCTCCATCCGACAGAAAATCAGTATATATTTTGGTGACATCAGGGGTTATTCTTGTTGCAGCATTTTCAAGTTCGAAATATGTAGTAATCGCTCTTCTGATAATTTCAGAAATTGTTGTGTTTTTTTTCTTCACCAGTATATTGAGCATTTCTTCAGTTTTACCGTCCAGAGCTACCGAGACTCTCGTGAACTTCTTTGCCATTAGTGCTCCACATCACATTTAGTTAATAAAGTTTATGCAAATCACGGAATTTTTTCCATGTTTTACGAACTTCAAACGATAACCGTTATTAAGTTCATAATAAAACATTAGCTATAGATACAAATTGGGGGTGTTAAATTTGAAGAAGGTGACGGTTGGGGAACTTCTTGAGAAAGCCAGATTACCTGAGAAGATATCCTCTTCATGGCATGAACACTATAGGGGTAAGATTGAAGTCCTCCCTAAATGTGTTATAAGAAATCTCGGTGATTTCAGCGTCTGGTATACTCCTGGCGTGGCAAAACCATGCCTCGAAATAGCAGATGACCCTGACAAAGTTTACGATTACACCAATAAATGGAATACTGTGGCGATTGTAAGCGATGGAACAAGAGTCCTCGGATTGGGAAATATCGGGCCAAAGGCAGCCTTACCGGTGATGGAAGGGAAGGCATTGCTTTTCAAATATCTCGGTGGTGTTGATGCTTTTCCTGTTGTTGTTGATGCATCAGATCCCGACAAGCTCATTGAAATAGTTAAAGCAATTTCGCCCTCTTTCGGTGGGATCAACCTCGAGGATATTTCCAAACCAAAGTGTTTCTATATACTCGACAGATTGAGAGAAGAGCTCGATATACCTGTATGGCATGACGACCAGCAGGGAACCGCAACGGCCACTCTCGCTGCAACTCTTGGTGCATTAGAGGTCGTCGGGAAAAAGCTAAAGGATGTTCGAATTGCCGTGATAGGTGTCGGAGCGGCAAACGTTGCTGGAGTGAGGCTGTTAATTGCTGCCGGTGCAAATCCCAAAAATATTTACATTGCCGACAGCAAAGGGCTCCTCCATCCCGGAAGGAGTGACATTGAGGCTCAAAAGGATGATGACCCCTACAAATGGAGGTACTGCCTTGAAACTAACGGAGAGGGAAGGACAGGAGGAATGGCAGAGGCTATAGAGGGGTGTGATGTGCTCATCGCCGCAAGCAAACCGGGGCCAGGTGTTATAAAGAAGGAATGGGTGGAGAAGATGAATGATGATGCAATCGTCTTCCTCGAAGCAAATCCAATCCCTGAGATGTGGCCATGGGAGGCAAAAGAAGCGGGAGCAAGAATAATCGGAACCGGAAGGAGCGATTTCCCGAATCAGGTTAACAATTCTCTTGTTTTTCCAGCAGTTTTCAGAGGTGTGCTGACAGTCAGGGCGAAAACGATAACAGATGAGATGGCTATAGCTGCAGCGAGGGCTCTTGTGAGATATGCTGAGAGAAAGGGTCTTAGTGAAGATTATATCATTCCTCACATGACCGAAAGAGAGGTATTTCCAGAGGTTGCAACCGCTACTGCGATGAAAGCAATCGAACAGGGACTTGCAAGACTCAAGCTTTCAGAGGAGGAAATTTATGATGAAGCGGATAGGATCATCAGATCAACACAGGAAAAAATTAAGATGCTTATGGATACAGGATTTATTGATGATCCTCCACATGGTGTTCAGCTGAGTGATAACATAATCACCGAATGAGGTGTTTGAATGAAAATAGCTGTCCTTGGTGGAACAGGACATCTTGGAATTGGACTTGCAATCAGATTTGCCGCTCTCGGACATGAGGTTATAGTTGGCTCAAGAAAGCTTGAGAAGGCAATGGGGAAAGCAGATGAGTACAACAGAATCCTTCAGGAGTTCAACTATAAACCAACAATAAGGGGTCTTGCAAATGAGGATGCCGCTAAAGAGGCTGACATTTCAATTTTCACCATACCCTGGGAGCATGCCTTTTCAACTGCCGAAGCTTTAAGAGATGTGCTGAGGGGTAAAATAGTCGTATCTCCACTCGTGCCCATGGAGAAAAAAGGAAAGGTGTTTCTGTATTCTCAGCTTGAGGAGGGTTCTGCCGCTGAGAAACTTGCATCGATTCTGGATAGCAGAGTTGTCTCAGCCTATCAGAACATCCCTGCCGAGAAGTTTGCAGACATCAGTGCAGAATTCAAGTGGGATGTTGCTGTTACTGGAGATGATGGTGAGGCGAAAAAAGTTGTTATTGAGCTGACAAACCAGATTGATGGTCTGAGAGCGTTTGATGCTGGACCGCTTGCGGTTTCGAGGATGGTTGAGAGTATAACACCATTACTGATTAACATCATGATAAGAAACGGGTTGAAAGATCTGGGGATTAGATTTGGTTGATTATTATTTTTTTATTTAACAAAATTATTCACTTCAGGAATATGAGCCATGCATTTTCTCCGCCTTTGTGAAATCTGAGTAAAATATAAGTTCCTTTCAGTTTTTCACCCTTCAATTCAATCTTAATCTCACTTTCTGTTCTCTTAAGCAATTCATATTCTCCTATGTCCCATATTTTAACTTCTCCAGCTCCATAGTTCCCTTCAGGTATCGTACCTTCAAAATCAATATAGTCAAGCTCGTGATCCTCAACCTGTATTGCAAGTCTCTTTTCTCCTTTCTTTTTTGGTAAATCCTTAGGTACTGCCCAGCTTTTCGCCACTCCATCCATTTCGAGCCTGAAATCATAGTGGTGGCGGGAGGCAAAATGCTCATGAACAACAAACCTCATACCATGATTTCTGATGCTCTGAAAATAAAAATTATGATCTCAAACCTGATTTTAAAGGAAACCATGAAGATGATAAAATAAAAACAGGAAACAGATAAGACTGCTAAACTCCAAGATAAACTCTTTTGATCTCCTCGGAATCCTTTACTTCATCTATAGTTCCTCCAAGAACTATCCTGCCTTCATTGAGCACATATGCATAATCCGATATTTCCAGGGATGCAAAAACATTCTGTTCAACAAGAAGTATGGTCAGACCTTCATTTTTGAGCTTAGATATTGCATTAAAGACTTCCATAACAAGCTTTGGTGCCAGTCCCTGACTTGGCTCGTCCAACAGTACCAGTTCTGGATTTGTCATTAATGCTCTGGCTATTGCAACCATCTGCTGCTCTCCACCGCTTAAAGTTCCTGCTATCTGTTCAGATCTTTCCTTCAGGATTGGAAACAGGGAATAGACCAGTTCAAGTGAGTCATCAATTTTTTCCATCGCCCTGTTAGTGTAAGCACCCAGAATGAGGTTTTCTCGGACGCTCATATTGGGGAAGAGGTGTCTTCCTTCAAGCACCATGGTCAGTCCAAGTTCAACCTTCTTGTGAGGTGGGAAATTCGTGACGTCATCACCATTAAATGTAACCTTACCTTTCCACGGTTTTACTATCCCAAACACAGTTTTCAAAAGTGTAGATTTTCCGGCTCCATTTGGCCCGAGTACGGTTGTTACCGTCCCTTTTTCAACTTCTAACCCTGCACCCCACAGAACCTGCATTGTCCCATATCCTGATTCGAGCGATTCAACCTTCAGCATTTTGCACCACCTTTTTGCCAAGATATACTTCTATAACTTTTGGATTGTTCAATACCTCCATTGTTGGCCCCTCAAGAAGTTTTTTGCCCTGATGCATCACAATAACCCTTTCTGCAAATTTGGTTATGGCATGCATCAAATGTTCAACCATCGCAACAATAGATATGTCCTCCTCCATCCTGATTTTCTTTAGCAGATTTATGAGTCTGTCTATGTCTGTCGGATTCATCCCTGCCATCACTTCATCAAGCAAAAGCAGCTTGGGTTTCATCGCAAGGGCTCTTGCAACCTCCATCAACCTTTTCTCAAGAGGTGTAAGCTTTCCTGCTTCCGTGTGTCTCTTTTCATACAGTCCCACCAGTTTGAGATAGTTTTCAGCAATTTCAAGCGCTTCATCAACACTCGCATTTGCATATCCAAACATCGCACCTACAGCCACATTTTCTATGGTTGTTGCTGAACCGAAAGGTCGGGGAATTTGAAACGTTCTTGCCATTCCGAGCGGAGCCCTTGCGTGAGGAGGGAGATTTGTTATATCATTACCCTCAAAGAAAATCTGGCCCTCATCAGGAATGTAAACCCCATTTATAAGGTTATAGAGTGTCGTTTTTCCGCTTCCGTTGGGTCCGACGATACCTATTGCTTCCCCTTTCTCTATAGTGAAACTAACATTATTTACTGCCACAAGTCCACCAAACCTCTTTGTAACATTTTCAAGCCTGAGTATTTCCATAAATTATTCCTCCTTTTCACCCGCATATTTCCTTTTACTTCAAGTATTTCCTTGTCATTTCACCAGTATACTTCCTCCTTATAGCGCCCACAACACCCTCTGGAAAGGCAACCACTATGAAGATCAGCAAAGGTGCAAGGACAAGAAGCTGGAATCCTGGAAGAATAATCGATAGGTAGTATTTAAGAATCCCATAGATCAATCCTCCCACAATCGGACCGAGGAGAGTCCCTGCACCTCCGAGCATAACGATGACGATCGCTTCGACCGTATATGTGATGAGAAAAACATCAGAAGGAAACACATAAGTCATTTTTAGTGTCCAGGCTGTTGCTCCAATCAATCCCGCAAATGAGGCGCTTGCAATAAAAGCCATTATCTTGTATTTTGTGACGTTTATACCCATAACCTTGGCAGCGTCCTCATCTTCTCTGACAGCCATCAGAGCATAACCCATTTTCCTGTTCAGGATTATTATTGTCACTACCGCAGCGATCACTGCAATAGCGAATACGAAGATATCTGAAACGAATGTCGATATGTAATTCGATAGCTCCCTTCCAAAGAGTTTCCTCATACTTCCAGAGATAATTATTCCTTCAGAACCTCCCCACAGTCTCGCTCCCTCTACGAAGTACCTGAATCCCTCGTTCACACCAATGGTCGCTATGGCGAAGTAAGCTCCTCTCAATCTGAGTGCCACTGCTCCAACAGCAAGCGATAGAATGGAAGACATGATCATAGCAAGAACTAATCCGATAATGATCACTCCAAATCCAATCCCAAGACCGCTGAAATTTTGAACCGCAAGAGCCATCCCGTACGCTCCGAGCGCGAGAAAAGCAACATATCCGAAGTCAACATAGCCAGTCAGACCGAGAAAGATGTTGAACGCCTGTCCAAGAGTTATATAGAACATTATGAATGCCACTGGTTGCCACATGCCCGGAACTGTCATCCCGATCGCAAAAAGCAGAGCATATACAGTCATAACCGGAATCAACGATGAATATTTTTCTGAGAACTTCACTTGCTGCCACCTCCCAACAGTCCAGTTGGTTTAATGAGGAGTATGATCAACAGTATCGAGAAGGCAACGAATCTCGTCAGGCTGAAGGGTTCAACCCCTGGAATGAGACCAAGTAGAGTATATGAGCCATTTTCAATTAGTCCAAAGATGAATCCGGCGTAAAAGGCACCCCATGGTGACGCAAGTCCTCCAAGAACCGCAATAACGAAGGCTTTTAGTGTGTATTCATGTCCCATATATGGGTTTATACCTACGGGCACGAAAAGGGTAACCAGAACTCCACTCGCAACAGTGAGTCCAATGCCTATTGCAAAGCTCAAAGCATAAATCCTGCCAACATCGATTCCACAGGTCATAGCTCCCTCACTATCCTCCACAACAGCTCTGACAGCGGCTCCAAGCTTCGTTTTCTGGAACCACATGTAGAGGAGATAGGCAATGATTATGCTGGATATCAGAGCATAGATCTTCGAGTAGGGCATTATTGTTACACCCAGATTGATATCACCGACATTCCAGCTGTAACCTCTGTGGTCAGGACCCCAGAAAAACTTTGCAAGTTCCTCCAGAAAAATACCTATTGCAAAGGTTGCAAGCAGTGTTGCAAGTTCTGGAGCGTTCAGGAGCCTTCGTATTACAGCATAAAAGATTACAAATCCCAGTGCAAGCCCTATCACGAGAGCCACAGAAATCGATACTAAAGGAGGAATTCCTGCCAGTGCAAACATCCAGAATGCTGTAAAGGCCCCTATCATTATGAACGGGCCGTGACCGACGTTGACTATTCTCAGCACTCCAAAGATAAGACTTAGACCCATCGTTGAGAGTCCATAGACTGAGCCGAGTACAGCTCCATATATGAGGTTGCCTGCAAGCTGTTCAAAAAAAGCCATTTTTTCACCATTTTTCACATTAAAAAAATAAAAAAGTTACTTTGCTAACTTACCTCCTGCTTTTTCATCCCATGTCGGAATGGGATAATATGGTTCTGCATTTGCTGCTGCTGGTGGCCATACAATCTTCTTTTCTCCGCCCTGCCACTGGAATATCACCATCTTATGTCCAATCTGTTTTCCTGTTTCTGGATCGATCTTCCATTCACCGAAGAATGTCATGAAGTGCAGCTCGTTCATTTTTGCTCTGACAGTATCAACATCAAGGCTCTTTGCCTCCTCCATAGCTTTTGCATAGGCTAAAATCGCTGCTGCGGCTTCTGCAGCATGATAGCTCGGACTTTTATCAGAACCGGCGAACTCTTTGAAGAGTGCTAGGAATTCATCCTGTGTTGGTCCAAAGTAGTCTATTCCAAGTTCTTTTGCAGTTTCAGGGCTATATGTAACTCCAATTTCCCACTGACCTGGACCACATATTCCCTCAGCTTTGGTTCCAAGCGCCTCATAGAATGCCGGCAAAGCGGGAGCAACGAGAATCGATATACCTTTTGCATCAAGCTTCAAATCAGCCATCTGGCTTACAAGCAGCTGACCATCTGCAAAATGTCCTCCTCCCAGAATTACGTCAGGTTCTGCAGCCTTAACTTCAGAGAGTAGAGGTGTCAAGTCTGTTGGGTTTGGTGGATAGGTTTTATCAATAACTACTTCAAATCCAAGCTCTTCTGCATGCTTTCTTGCTCCTGCAAAGACTGCCTTTGAGAATTCACTATCTTCATAAATGAGTGCAACTTTCTTAGCATTCGGATCCAGAGCTTTTACCATATCCAAGAATGGTGTCTGATATTCACTCGCAACACTCAATGTCTGCACAACATATGTGTAGCCCTGTTCAAATATTCTGTCACTTGCACCACCGTGACTCATATAAAGAACTCCATATTTGTCAGCAATTGGTGCTCCTGCCAGAGTTAGACCGGAGCTGTAAGGAGCAAGCAGGAACTCAGCTTTATCTGAAGTTATCAATCTTTCAAGAAGGCTCTGAACGGTCTCTTTCTTTGATTCATCATCATAGTACTTGAAATCAATCTTAACTTTTTTACCGCCTATATCAACCCCACCATGAACCTCATTCACCCATTTTATAGCAGCCTTAATACCCCATAACGACATCTGACCTTCTTTGGAGTATTTTCCACTGAGACTCAGAGTTGCACCTATAAGCACTTTATCAGGCACTTCTGATGGTGTCGGGGTTGCGGTGGGTGTTACAGTCGGAGCTTGTGTTGGTGTCGGAGTTGGTGTTTGAGCCGGTTGTTGTTGCTGTGCACATCCCAAAAATATCACACCAATTGCCAAAATTGCCAGCAAAAGGCCAATTCTTTTCTTTCTCATTTCCAAAAACCTCCTCTAAACGGCTATCTAAACTATTTATAATTGCGATTTTTTGTCAATATAAATGTTTCGGTAAAGGTTTTCCTATATATGACCATCCAAAAAAATCAAAAGAAGAAGAAATGAGTCGGGTAGCATTCTTTTGAATGATCTGATAGTGAGCTATTTTAAATATCACTATAAAACTATTGTTTAGAATTATCTTCTGATGATTTTGAATTTATTAAAGTCGAAAATCGAAACAAAACAATTATTTGATATTTTATTCTTTTATTGAAGTTAAAATTTAATTGCATGTTGATTTTATCGAATCTAAATCACATAATGAGTGATATATTTATTCTATTGTCCAATCATTACTCTCAAAAAAATTTGGAAAACGTTTTCCAAATTGTTATTCTAATGATGATGTAAGAGTATATGATGTTACGGCTGATTGATTCAACCGAGTTTTGCCCGATTTAAAGTCAAATATTAAATCATAAGAGTTCGATATTTATCTTCCCGTTGCCTGCAAGACTCCATCAGAGGAGATACGCAAGGGAGAGTAGTTTACTTTTACAGCACTCTGAGGCTTTAAATAATTTCAATCTCAAATAACCACGTGCAGAAAAGTGATAAGGCTTCTCGTGTTCCGTAGAATGGGTAGCTCCGAGTCTGCCGTGCTGGGGCAGATAGGGTGCCAGGTGTCCCCTTTTCGGGCGGTAAGGCTACGGCAAACCCGTCCAGGGGGGTGATTCACACGTTCACAATAGGTTGAACCGATAGAATCAGTAAAGATTTTAAAATATTGAAACAGATACTTGATATGGTTCAATTTCAGATTGCCGAGATCGTGGCCCTTGCAGTTACATATCTAATAAATTTACCCTTTGGTTACTGGAGAAGTAAAACTAAAAATAAGTCCAGAGAATGGGTTCTGGCGATTCATTCACCTGTCCCATTCGTTTTTCTCGTAAGGTATCTCAGTGGAGTTCCGGTTCAGCACATACCTCTGTTTTTTGTATCATTCTTCTTAGGACAGTTTACTGGAGGAAAGATCAAACTTAAACTGGAGAAAAAGTACGCTCCTCTAACCAAATGTCTTGTGTTGGATTTAAGCAGATATCTCAAATCACATATGATTTAAATTCTGAATTACCCATAATTTAAACTCAGAAGGAAAATACAGAGTTGCTTGTATCCATAGTTGCTTCATTTCACTCGAACTTGCTCTTTTAAGAGATTGATATGTGCCATCATTGATCACTTGCTAAATAGCCTATAGAATTTTGAGCAAATTAAATAGAAACCAATATCAAACGATAAATTACTGTTACCCTATTACTGTTACCTTATGTTACTCTGTAATTCAACTGATAAAAATCAACGCAGCTTGATCTGTTCTCACTCTCCTTAGCCAATGATTCATTTCTCACCCGAAGTCGCAAATATGCTTATACTCACATCTTCATCTTCACAGGAACAGCAGCACTCACCCACACATTCAACCCTTACTTTATTGAGTCCCGCTTCGATGAACCAGCTTTTAACATCTTCTCTCTTGAAACCCATCCAGCGATCATGATGCTCTGTTTTCAAAAATTCAAAGTTATGTTTATCCAGATCGGTAATTACAAGCCTTCCACCAGGCTTTAAGATTCTCACCATTTCTTTAATTGTAACTCCAGGATTCTCTACATGGTGCAAAAGCATGTTGGCAAACACAATATCGACAGTTTCAGATTCAATCGGAAGATTTTCTACCTTGCATACGATATAATCAACCCCAGACCGATAAATTACATCCATAATTCGGAATTTCCTCTTCATTTCCCTGAGCATAGCTTCAGACTGATCTACTGCAATAACTCTCAAACCTTTTTGAATTAGCCCTTCGGTAATAAAACCTGTACCGGCTCCGATGTCAGCAGCAAGCTCATTAGACTGCACATCCGCGATGGAAATTGCCTTTTCCCTCACTCTTTCCGAGAAAAAGCTTTCCCGCATCTTATCCCATTTATGGGCAACTTCATCGAAATATGGTTTGTCGCTCATAATATCTCTTAATTTGCATATAACATATATCAGCTTGTGTGTTAATGATCCATGTGCTGCAAATTGGCTGAAAATTTGAGTTGAGATGAACTGTGAAATGAGGCGTAAGTGAGATGCACGTACCTAAGGCATTTAGAGGTTGTGCAGAGGTTGTGCAGAGGTTGTGCATAACCTTATCCAATGCTTCTAATCATTTTCTTTGGTGATACACTTGTGTGCCCCATTTTGCTTTTGTAAACTCCACATCCAAAGACTGGAGGATCGTTTCGCCTTTCTCTCTCGATATCCAAATCATTGATTTGAATTGTTGGAGCTCAAGAAGCTGTATTTCTTTGCATCCTATTCTGACGTGACTTCCACTACCCCAATTGTATCATCCAAACCTTTTTCTCGAAGCACTTGTTTGAGGGGATTCAATGCTGGGATTCAACTATTAACTCCATTAAAGTCTCATCAAGATCTTATCATTGTCAAAAGCATCTTAAATTTCTTTATTGCTCTCAGAGCATGTGGCTGATTTGCCGGGAGGATTGTCATTTCATTTTCCTTCAAATGAATGACTTTCCCGGAAATTACAATTTCTGCTTCACCTTCAAGGAGATACACAAATGCATCAAACGGTGCTGTATGTTCACTCAACCCCTGTCCTTCATCAAAAGCAAACAAGGTCACAGTTCCCGTTTTTTTATTAATGATCATCCGGCTTACTACAGCCCCTTCCTGATAGTCTACTAAATCAATTGGCCTTACCGCCCGGGCAGTAAATTTCTCTTCAACTTTTTGCTTTTTATCATGTTCCATATGCTCCATGTTTCCACACCCAGTTTAATTTAATTATCATGGATAAAAGAGTTCCGAATTTGTACAGTATATTATCAATAAAGGAGGATAATAAGAGGATAATAAGGAGTATTTCTGCTACTTCATTCGATTCTAAGGCACCTATTTACCAGCGTTTCACCTATTCACTGATGAGAAATTTAAGCATATTGGATAGTTTTCGGGATATTACGGGATAAACAAATAAGATTTGATCTAAGCATTTAGTCAAGCATTTTCTCCACAATAAGAGTCAAACCATCCATCCCAACTATTCTGACTTTCTCCCCTGCTTTCACCAATCCATCAACACATCTG
The DNA here is from genome assembly GCA_002011215.1 of Archaeoglobus sp. JdFR-24. The sequence continues at coordinate 41,853 of MTML01000048.1, read as the reverse complement.
GCATTCCACAATTCGCCGTTGTATTTTACAGTCCCACTGGGTGAGAGCGTTGTAACGGCTACACAGGTCGAACCTATCATCGCTTCTTTTCCTGTAAGGGGCGGATGGAATGGATACAGTTTGTATTTAGATATAATGAGTAAAGTAAGAATTAGTGTAAGCAATATAATGTATTGAACGTTTAACAGATTCAGGACGTACATAAGAGTCATAACGACAAGAATAATTAAGATTTCGTCAACAAGAGAGAGCACAAAGTATAGCTTATGCTCCCTTTTTCTCCGAAGCATACCGGCAATTCAAGGATGCATCACATAAATTTATGGCTTCCCTGATGTCCTCATTGCGACCGTATTTCTTAAGCTTCACATACTCAGTTGTCTTACCACAAGTAATACAGTTAATTCAGAGTTCTTAGAGGTTCATTAAAATACCTGACGTGAACTTTGAATCCATTGAAAGTAACCTGTGCTTGAGTCGAACATCATCGATACAGTTATAGCCAGATAGCGATTCAGAAACTTGAGGGGATAATCTGAAGTTCTCAACCAAAGTTGCATTGGTATACTCTATCCTGAGTTTTCCTGTTGGTATGAAGGGATATATCGGCCCGCTAATTGATTTAATAATTCGTCTCTCAATCAACTACCTTCCAGGTTATTTTAGACCCATCCTGACCTATCTGAGTAAACACCTTTACTTTTTGTTTAATCCACCGCTGTACATAAGTATCCATTTCAACCCACCATTCTCAGGATATCTCTTTATAATTTCATTTGTTTATCCATTCATTGCAGCATTTCTGATTTCACGTGCATTGCGTGGATTTGATGAGTGAATCACCCCGCCCTGACGGACGGAGTCTTGCAGGCAACGGGAAGATAAAAACACTTAAGCCATTGACATGATATCCCTGAAGCGTTTTGACATTCTGATTTTATTTTAATTTCGCGATAACAGAGTTATCGATTTAGAAGTTTGATCAGTCTGATTAAAGGAATTAAAAATGGGGTCGGTGGGATTTGAACCCACGACTGGCGGGTCTCTTCGGGTCAGCGCTCCAACGGATCATCACGCTTCAGCAGACCCGTTTATCATCATTACCGCTGGAGCCCGCCGCGCTTCCTGGCTACGCCACGACCCCTTGAGTTTGAGTTGGTACAGTGCTAAGTCGATACAGTAGTAAACCAGTTAAGATGAAATATGAATATAACTCTTGCGATTGACACCCAGCAGGGAAACCATCTCCCACTTAAAAACAGTCTTCATGATTTACTGGTCGATGCAATTAGATGGAAGAGATAAAATCTATGTCCATCACAAGGAGATAAAATCTATGTCCATCACAACCCTCAAGACTCCTTCGTTACTTTCATAATCCGGATCTACCTGTTGAGATTTTCTGAGTTGCTGTTTTGAGCGGATTATTTTTAACGGGTTACCTGGTTGATTTTGTTGATAATTCAACAGGTGTTTAATCAGCTAATAATATCTTCTTGACCACATATCCCTTAACTCAGTTCAAACACACAAAGCTATTAAATAGCAAAAATAAATGATTATGTGTTCCACGATGCAAGGCTGTATTCGATAAAAAAAGATGTTGTTTTATGCCATCTCTGCTGGAATAAATGCAAAATCAGGCAAAATGAGCGTGGTTTATGCAATGCCAGAATAAACAGAGACGGAAAGCTATACACGCTGACTTACGGAAACTTGAGTGCGATGGAGAGCAGACCGATTGAGATAAAGCCCTTTTTTCATTTCAAACCCTCCACAACATGCATGACATTCTCAACATATTCATGTAATTTTCAGTGTCCGTGGTGTCAGAACTGGCACCTTTCAAAAAGACCTCCTCCAGACAATCAGATATTGGAGCCATCTGAGGTTATAGATGCAACATTAAAAGCCAATGACTCAGGAATTTGTGCAAGTTTCAATGAACCAACACTCCTCTTTGAATATCTCCTTGATTTATTCCCACTTGCCAGACAGAGCGGACTATACTGCACAATGGTCTCCAATGGATACATGAGTCCAGAAGCTCTGAAAATGCTGAGGGATGCAGGGCTGGACGCAATCAATATGGATGTAAAGGGCGATGACAGAACTTACGGATACTGTGTGAGAAGGGGAAAAAGTACACATGTATGGCAAAATGCTAGGCTTGCAGTCAGATCTGGATTGCATCTTGAGATGGTTAACCTTATTGTCCCGGGTGTCAACGATAACGAAGATGCGTTAAAAGATGTTGTGGAGATGCACCTCAAATATGCAGGTCAGCACATCCCGATTCACTTTACCCGCTATTTTCCGGCCTTTATGTTTGATGACCCACCTACGAAAATTGAAATTCTTGAAAAGGCTGTGAATATAGCTAAAAAAAGCGGGATCGAGTTTCCATATATCGGAAACGTTCCCGGGCATAAATATGAGAATACATACTGTCCAGAATGCAATGAAATGCTGATTCAAAGATTAAACTACACAGTTTCGAGAAATAAAATAAAAAATAGGAAATGTCCGAATTGCAGAAAAGAGATATACGGAGTCTGGTAGTCCGGTAATCTGATGATCCAGCCTGATCCAATAACCTACCCCAACAACTATTTTAGAATAACATCAACCAATCTACATCAACCAATCTTATTCAATTATGGTATGTCCCCTTAGATGATTGAATTAAAAGAATGTTCGACGATGAAAGCATGAAACGAGAAAACTAAAAGATTCAGACAAAATTAAATAATGAAAAATCAAATACAATATATGCAGAAATTTATCATCTTTTTAATATCCATCATACTATTATTGTCCGCATTTATATCCGGGTGTTCTCAGAGTGAGCAAACAGGGCAGCCTCAGAACACTCAATTAAATGGAGGAGATATATTCAAGTCCAAGTGTGCCACATGCCACTCAGACAAGAGCAAGTTTGAGGAGTATCTGGGCCAAGATGCTGATGCTTGGAAGAAAGGTGTTCAAAAGATGATTGAGAGCGGATTTGTAAAACTCACAGAAGAGGAGAAAAATACAGTCTCCGAATATCTTGCCAGCGAGTATAAAGAGTAACTATAGATTCTTTATCCACCTAAGGGGGGGTGATGTACAGCTGAGTTCAATCCATAAAAAGTTACATACAAAACTATCAAATGTGTGCCAAGAATGACGCACTAATTCTGTCGATGTGTGCCTATCCTGCACGGAGTTATAAAATCCCGGTATGCGGAGATTGTAGACAGGACAAAAAAATTATAAAATGGGCTGTTTTTCTATAGTGGATGTCAAAGGTCAAAATCTATTTCCCAGATGGTCATCTTGAGAAGCCAGTATGGGATGCGATGATTAAGGCAGGATACAAGTTGAATAAGAGCGAAAGAGGTTATCATATCAGTGTTGATCATCCAGATCTCGTCCTCAAACAGGTAAGACCTCAGATTATGCCCTTTTATGTGATGAGGGGTAGAGGTGATGGTGGATTTACTGGAGAGGATATTCTGGAGAACTCCAGGCTCAGGTATGAGAGACTTGAAGAAAAGGTTGTTGTTGTTGAAAAATTGCCTTTCAGGCCGACAAAGCTTGTTGTTGCTGTATCTGAGGAAACATATCCTGATGTTAAATCAATTGAAGATTTCAAACAGGTTGTCGGAGACCGCGAGGTAATGTTCGCCTCCGAATTCCCCGAAATAGCAAAGAGATATTCTAAAGAGAAGGGAATTAATGCGGTCGTATTCGACCCAATTGGAAAGACTGAGGCTTCGATCCTTCCACCAGATCCAGAAGCTGATTTAATTCTGGAAGTCACCGAATTCGGTACCACACTCAAAGAGAATGGATGCAGAATTATCGATAAGGTCAAAGATCCTGTTCATTCAGTGTTCATAGCGAATAAATCCTCCTACAGCGATCCAGCTAAAAAGAGGCTTATGGAGAACCTGATTAGGGATATCAAAGAAGTGGTTGATTCGAGAAACCTGATCAGTTTCCTGTTCAACGTTCCGGTGGAGGAGGATATTCCGAAAATACTCGAATTTCTCACAAAAGAGGGTTTCGATCCAACAGTCTCAAAGCTCGCAAAGGGAGGAGTTGCGATCCATATAATACTTGACAGAGCTGAAGTTAAGTTTTTAAAGCCCATTCTCAGAGATATGGGCGCCAGAAGAATAGCCACTGCTCCATTAATCGCCTTCGGTGATTAACTGTTAGAGGGTGCTGGAGAGTGGTGTGTCTAAAGAGGGGGGTTCTATAGGTAGTTGACAATCGGACATTTATCAATCAGACACTTGAAACTATTTTTATCACATCATTATTTTTAAGTTCATAGTTATCCGATATCCTCATCTTCCTGCGAGCATCAACCGCATGAATGAAGTGTTTCCCTATGTCTGTATGTATCAAAAAAGCGAGTTCCTTTGCCGTTGTACCCTTTTTAACGAGCAGAGCATCGGGCAAAACGTTTCCCTTTGTATCAGTGTATTTGTTTTCATCTTCAACAGGATACACGACAATATACTCAAGAAGGTCAAAGATTATCGAATTTAGGGCTTTCTGAACGCCTGTACCACCGTTTTCCCTCATGTATTTCCTTATAAGCTCGAGTGCTTTTTTCTGCTTCTCATTCAGCTCCTTTGTGATTTCAAAATCCCCATCACCCGGAAAATACTTTATATACCCATTTTTCGCTGCCGTTCGAAGGGTAAGTTCGAAAGCTGCTGAGGTGGGAACAACAATTTCATTGAGATTCTTGAGAGATTCTAAAAGTTCCTTTGGTGCTTTATCTGCTTTATTTGCAGCTATCACCAGTTTCATTCTTCTTTTTCTCAGCTCGGCAGATAGGTTCTGGAGATCCTCGTCGGAATACTTGCTTACATCATTTCCAACAGTCCTGATGGATTCCTTCACATGAACCTCCCTGAAACCCAGACCGGCAAGCTGTTCTGCGATCAGTCTGTATGGCGGAATTTTCTCCATGCTAATTCTCCTTACAAGCCTGTCCCAGTTTCTTTTCAGAATTCCATAAATCCACATGTCAAGCTCCCTGTAAAGAAATTTAACATCCTCAATGGGGTTCCTCTCACCAATCCCCACTTCATTCCCCTCAGCATCTGTTGAACCGGAAGCATCAACAACATGTATTATCCCTTCACTCTGTCTGAGATTGTCAAGAAACTCGTTTCCAAGTCCTCTCCCCTTATGGGCATCCGGCACAAGTCCGGCCACATCGATGAGCTTTACAGGAATGTATCTCTTTCCTTCAACACACTCTCCGCATTCGACTCCTAGCTCCCTGCACACACATTCAACCCTGACAAACCCGACACCAACATTGGGTTCGATTGTTGTGAAGGGATAATTTGCGATTTCAACATCAGCAAGAGTTGCAGCTTTGAAAAAAGTTGATTTACCGGCATTTGGCTTTCCAGCCAGACCTATTTCAATCAATCAGACCCCTCCTCTCATAATCACCCTTCGATCTTGTCCCAAAAAGATCGCTGAATTTGGAAATGTTGTTTCTCAGGAAACTGGCCATCTCTGGCGTGATTTCCCCTTTCCTTTCAAAAAAATCAACAATTTCGATTGCTTCTTCCTCGCTTTTACATCTCTCAAAATGATCGATTACAGTAGGTATTTTGACCCCTTCAACTTCATAACAAAGATTCGGGAACATTTTTTTAAACTTCTTCAGAGTTAGTTCGATCATACGACTCCCCTTGTAATCAGCCAACAATGAAAATTTCTTTTTCACTTATTTTTAGCTTTTGATTGTAATCACAAATCGCGAAAATTATTTACAGATTGTTTGGATTCTCTGGTGTTCACAATTTCATCGTTAATCCTCAAACTTCAAAAAATTCATTTACTTTTTTCTTTTTGACTGCTTTGAAGTGGATTTCGATTTTTTTCCCGACTCTTTTTTCCGTTTTTTAGGCTTGGATTTCACCGGTTTCGTTGCCTGTGGCTTTTCTGCCATCTCCAAGGATTGCTTCACCTGCTGTACCTTCTGAATTTCCTGTTCGAGTTCGGGTTTTGGTTCATCCTCTGTTTTTTTAACTCTCACATCAGTTACTGGTTGAGGTTCTTTTTCTGCATCCGAGGTGATTGAATCTGAAGTGATTAAATCAACTTCAGCTGTATCGGTTGTGTCTGATGTTGCAACGTTCTCATCCACTAAGCCCGCAGATACTGTTATTTCTGATTCCTTCAGCTCTTCTACCTCCTTACCCTCTACTTCTCCAACCTCTTCATCACTCACATACTCTGAACTGTCATCACTGACTTCAGCAATGGCGGTGATTTCTTCTTTCGTGCTCCTTTCCGGGCCTGAACTATCAACCTCGGTTACTTCAAGCTCTTCTTTTTCCTCTACCTCTTTTCTCCCCAATTCTTCTTCAATTTCTACGGGTAATTTTATGTGATCTTTGATCCATACACCACTCTTCCCTATGATCGAAGATTCCACAGTGCACTTTTCTTCCAGATAAATTCTGTTGCCTTTAACACTACCGAACACCTCTGTTCCATTTATCAGATAGATCGTCCTGCCCTCTATTACCCCATGAACCCTACAACCATCGACAACAATATCCTTTCCCCTTATACTGCCAAAAATTTCACATCCTTCTGCTCTGAAATTTTTAACTTTGATGTTGCCGAGAATTTTGCTCCCCACTGCCTCAAAATCTCCGTCCGTTTCAATCGTCTCGAGATTCAGCACGCTGTTATCAGGGATCCAAAGAGGTGATTCAAGCTCTTCAAGATTCTCAAACAGTTTTTCTGCCTCATCTATCCTTCCAAGCCTCAAAAGCTCAAGAATATATAGAAAAACAAATATTATTACAGGAAGCGGATCCTGAATCGTTATCAGACCTTTAGCCTCAAAACCACGCTTGATTTTAACGTTTCTTCCTATCTCAAGATCTCCCAGTACCGTCAGCCTTCCCCCTATGGTTGTGAACTCACCGATGTAGGAATCTCCGTGACTTACCACATTCCCTCCTATGTTGCTCCATGAGTCCAGCCTGATCTCTTGTCCTATGAGATCTCCTTCAACAGTTGTTCTCTCTCCAACAATGATTTTTCTTGCCATGATACCGTAACCGAGCTTGCAGCCAGACCCAACAATTACATCCCCATCAACAACGATGCTCCTCTCCTCAAACCTGCTGTTTGCGGGGATTATGAGCTTTTCAATTTTCTCAAACATTGTCATATCTCATGCACCAAACTTTTTAGATTTATCTATCAAATCAAGGGCTATGTTGAGTAAATCCATCCCTCTGATTCTGCAAAGTCCACCTTTGTATGCCTCAAATTCTGAAAATCTCTCGACCTGATCAACTCTCACTCCCTCATAAACAATAGTCACGGGAACAGGATCGGCTGTGTGTTCTTTCACCGTCACGGGAGTTGAGTGGTCTGCGGTAACAATCAGACAGGTTTTTGTAAAGTCAAGTTCTTTCAGCAAAGCTAACTTATCATCCAAGTGTTCGATGAACTTCTTTTTCCCTTCAAAATCCCCATCATGGCCAAGTTCATCAGTTGCCTTGATGTGAAGGAGAACGATATCATGAGTTTCTAACGCCTTAATCGCTGCCCTCAATTTCCCCTCCAGGTTGGTTCTCAGGTTTCCTGTTGCTCCCGCCACATCAATCAAATCTGCTCCAACGAAGTTTGCAATCCCCTTGATGAGAGTTGTACCTGCAATCACAGCAAGCTTTAATCCAGATTTTTCATTAAAGGGCACTATCTTTTTTACTATTCCCGCTCCTCGAAGAAGTAAGACATTTCCCTTAAGTAAACCCTTTTTTTCTCTCTCAGCATTGTAAGGATGATTTTCAAGAATCTCATGTGACCTTTCCATGAAATAATTTATGATTTCTGCAGTTTTTTTTGCCCCATCACTTTCGTCGAGGGGTTTGCATCTCCTAACCTTCTCCCCTATCTTCTTGGGATCGGTATCCGTTATTCTGTCCGAGAGTCCCTCACCTCTGAAAACCAGTGCGCCTCTGTGGCCACTACCCCTTTTCAGAGTAAACTCCACGCCAAACTCTTCAAGATTCAACCCTTCGCTGATCGCTTTCACAAGCTCGTCTGTATCACTTATCCTTCCCGCTCTCCTGTCAACAACCACCTTGTCAAAAACACTTCCGCCACTTTTGGAATTTTCAACTGTCCCAAAGTTTACTCTGAAGGCTAAATCTCCAGGTTTTATTCTTATTCCTGCCCCAGCAGCTTCTATTGGGCCTCTTCCAGAATAATACCTGAAGGGGTCGTATCCAAGAAGTGCAAAATGTGATGTATCACTCCCCGGTCTTATGCCAGGAGAGATCGTATCCATAATTCCGTTTATTCCGGATTTTGCGAAAAAATCCAGATTTGGTGTTGAAGCTGAATCAAGGGGGGTTTTTCCACCAACAGGCCTGTCTGAAATACCATCCACAACAACCAACAGAATGTTTTTTGAACTCATCAAGGGAAAATTCAACTCCAGATTTTTAAAAATTATCGAATTGTCTGAGGAAACAAATCTATTTGGATTTTCCAGAAATCCTTCCGGAATTATTTCAAAATTTTTCCGGTTGCTAAATACCATAGATATAGATCAAGTTCCCCCGGCCTTATTTCAAGCTCTTCAGCAAGCTGTACAAAAACTCTTTCAATCTCCAGATACCTCCTTTTTACAAGATATTTGGGCTTCTCAACAATCCCGTGATTGTGAAGCATTCTCAAAATATGCCTGTCGAGAATGGCAAAGTCCAGATACCCAACATTTCTCATGAAATGACTGGCCTCCTTGTAGCCGTAACCCTTTACATTCTCCACAAGCCAGTTTCTTGCATCAAATGGATCCATATCCACTATTATGTCCTTTATATTGAGGAATCTCCTTGCTCTCACAATATAATCCGCTCTGACATTGTAAAACCTGTATCCCAGTTCTCTAAGCTTTTCAGCCAGCTCATTTTCATTCAAACTGGCAAATCCTTCATATCCCAGTTCTTTCTGAATTTTAATGCCCATTTCAGCTGAAGAATTGGCAGTCAGAATGCAAAAGCAAAGTTCAGAGAACCAGCTCTCATTATCTTTAAACTTAAACGAGCAAAACTCCTGTATTTGTCTTTTAACAGAGTTGCCTATAACAAGTTTTAATTTCTCAACCTTTTCAATTAGCTGGTGGGGCACCTTCCCTTCTATTTGGGACATTCTATCTCCAGTTAAAATGAAAAAACCAAACAAAAATTTTCTAAGCAGAGTGTTTAAAGAAGTAAAACCAATATCCAGTTATTATGCCTTCCTGTTTTGCCCTATTGCTATATTGCTATTATCATTATCCATATACTGCTATTACTATCTACCGCTATTACTATCTGTATCTATCCAGCCAATGTTACTCAAGAACCTCAATTACTTCAGCCTTCAGTATTCCTTTTCCGCCGCTTGGTTCTGCAAGTGTTCTCCCGCAGACGAGACACTTGACCGTGGTAGAGGGGTGGTCAAATATGATCTGAATGTTTTCACAATCCGGACATTTTATCCTTACGAATTTGCTCTTTTTCACGCCCATGGTGACACCTCTACGATATCTTTTTCAAACAAGTTCAAATCTTTTAGCTCTCCAGGTCGGTCTGTGTTCTGCTTTCTTGCACTCATTACACCTGAATCTGATGTTCACTCTCTTCGTCGGCTTATCTCCTCCAGGAACCTTACTGAATTTCCCGAGGTTGCCTACCTTTCCTCTCCTTGCCTTCTGCCTGTTAATCCATCTCAGGGAGCTTTGCTTACCCTTACTTACCTTTTCAACTTCATGAACGGTATGTTTACCGCAATATTTGCAGTATGTTCTGATCTTTTTTGGGTACTTCATTCTTTATTCACCTCAATTAATTCAACAGCATCAGCCTTAATCAGAGCTTTAGCGTTAAGTGAGGGAAGTGTAACTACATCCTCCCTGCTCAATTTATATGTTTTTCCATCAATACCTTCAAACTCGGGGATGTTTGTTTTTACCCTTACGAGAAGTGTGTCCTTCTCAATCTCTTCTTCAACTCCCCTTACATCCTCGTTCACCTCATCCTTCTCCCCAAAAACAAAATTGTCTCTGAAGTCGATAATAACATCTATAAGTTTTGTAAGAAGGGTTTTTTCACCAGAGATGAGATTTTCAATACTCTCAGCTGATTCGCCATGGCACGCGGTAGCCCATGCGGCTCGGACTATCTTGCTGGTTCGTGCCTCAAAAATCCTCCTATGTAATCTTCTGAGAGTTCTTATTTCATCATCAATTCTTGAGATCTCCATTTCATCTGCCCCATTTCGCATACTCTCAAGTTCCGATATACGTTTCCTCAGATTAAGATAGAAATCATCATCTATTTTCGTGAGTTTTCCTGTTCTGCTTTTTTCGAGAATTATAAGAAGTTCATCAATGTCCATATTTAGCAATCCCCCTGCAAAGAAGATGTACTGCAACGAACTCGGGCACTTTAACCTTTTCTCCCGATCTAAATGTAAAGGTTTCACCACGCAGACTGACAGACATCTTACCTTTCAATGGAAGTATCCTCACTTTAACCTTTTCATCGCCAAAGGCTATTGCATCATTCAGGGGGTTGAATTTATCAATATCATTCAAACTTACTTCCATCGTCATTAAACCGCTTTTCCCGTGAAGAGAGCCCGGAAACCTTATCAGCCTTTTGATATCTGCTGTGACAGGAGCATCAACATGGATGGAGTTTTTTGCCACGCATACTGAGATTATCCAGTCAAGCATTTCCGTGAAGCGCTTACTTCTGCTTATCTTAAGTTTACCCTCAATAAACTGTTCAGCCAAATTCCTGTCTGAAAGTATGCGGTTGAGTTTCAGCTGAATATTTTCTGCTGTTTTTCCTTTTATACCGTATTTAAGAAAAAGGTCAGAAAGTTTACCCCTCTTTCTTAAGTTTATAAAATACCGCAGAACACACCTCATAATTCTTTTAGATTGGGTTGACGCTATCATCTCGGTAGCAGATACAGCTGGCTCATTTACTGAGATGTAATCAACTATCTCTCGTCTCTCTGGAGATCTTACATTCCTTAAATTTTCATCATAAACGTGGATATGATAACCTCTCCCACCCGAAAAAACGATTTTCATGTCCTTTTCATCTACTCCAAAATCTCTCTGTAAGATTTCTGTTAACCTTATTATCTCCCTTTTTGCAACTCTGAGAGCATTTTCCATGTTTTTATTTTTGAGTGGGAGGTGGTCAGCATCTATATCAAATATGAGGTCGGCATAGAGCCACCCTTTTTTTTCCATCGCATCCTCATCAGGCCTGACATAATGTGCAGAAGAATAGAATATATGAGCCGGAACAGAGGTTAAAATATGGGATTTCAGCATATCCGGAGTTGTAAATGCGATATGCCTATGCATTACAAAATTTGGAAGTGAATCGAAGGGTACAAATGCCCACTCCCTCCTTTCAAAATCCGGAGGCGGATTCAGTTTTGCTTTTGAATAGTATTCTTCAAACTTTCTTGACAGATATACCTTCGTTATCTGATCCACAGTAGAAATCACTTTTGAAAGTATAAATCTTTTCAGGGTTTCCAATCAGAAGAGTTCCTGAATAGATTTATACCAAATGCTCTGGGTCTCAAGCCCATGCCAATTTAGTTTAAAAATTGAGTTCAAAATTTTAGAAGCTTATTTTTGGAAGCTTAATTTAATTGAGAATTTAAAATAATAAAAAAATAAGGTGAAGAGCTTAAAGCTCATCAAATGTGATTATTCTGACGCTGGTCGGGATTTTAACAACACTACCGAGTCTAACTCCAATAATATAGTTTATGTTCCTCTTAGCAGCAATGTCAATGACTCTCTGGGTGATGACTCCGTCGAATACTATTGTATCTCCCTTCGTGTTGTTCGTCTTCAGTGTTTTAACCAGATCTCTTACCGGTATCTCCTTAATAAGATTCAGACTTCTGTCCAGGATTCTCGCAATTAACTTTCCTTCAACTTCTTCCTTGTGCTTTCTGAAGATCTTATAAGTTTCTCCTTTTTCTGCTCTCTCTTCCTTCCATGTCTTCTTCCTGCTTTCTTCATCCATTTCCCTTCTCGGTTCGGTTTCTCGAGATTCTCTTTTAGCTTCTTTCACTTCAATTTCTTTAAGCTCTCTGGCCTCCCTTGCCTCCCTTGATTCTCGCAAATCTCTCTCTTTTTCCTTTGATTCTCTTATATCTCTCACTCGCAGGAGATGTACCTGTTCGATTGGAACTTTATTTCTCAGTGACTTGATGATTTCCTTCTGAGAGAGGTCCTCAACACCCTTGCCTTCAGGAGCTCTGGCAACATAGTCAATCTCTGCAACCTGAAGCAGCTCCTTCAGTATGAGGTCTCCTCCTCTATCTCCGTCCAGGAAAGCTGTGACGGTTTTCTTTTTACTAAGTTCGATTATGGTTTTCGGAATGTTTGTTCCTTCAACCGCGATAACATTCCTTATCCCTGTTTTAAGCAAATTCAACACATCAGCCCTGCCTTCTACCACAATTATTGCATCCGATTCATCTACCGCAGGGCCCGCAGGTAGCCTCTCATCCCCATATTCAACGATTTCTTCAGCTCTTACTGCCCGTCTCACAAGATCTCCAATCTTCTCAGATTCTATTTCTGGTTCCTCGAAAAGGTCTCTCAGCACGTCCTTTGCTCTCTCAACAATCTTCTTTCTCTTGCTCGCCCTGACATCTTCAATCTTCCTCACTTTAATTTTTGCGGAACATGGGCCAACCCGCTCTATTGTTTCAAGAGCAGCTGCAAGTATTGCAGTTTCAACCTTATCAAGACTTGATGGTACCTTAATCTCACCGTAGCTTCTTCCACCCTTGCTATCTATCTTGACTTCAATTCGACCTATTCTGCCCGTCTTTTGAAGTTCCCTTAGATCGAGTTCATCACCCAGCAATCCTTCAGTTTGTCCGAATATAGCCCCGACCACATCAGGCCTTTCAACAACTCCTTCTGCCACGATTTCAGCATAAACCAAGTATTTTGTCGTGTCACTTGGAGCCTTCACAGTTATCACTCTCCCTTTGATTTGTTCATGTTCCCTACCACTCACTGTAGCCTATGGAACCAATTTAAATAGGTTGAACGTATTATAAATAGTTATTCGTCTTTTTAAAATTTGAATATAAAGCGGTCTTCCGCAAAATTAAATAAGGATTAGTTGCAGATAGTGGTGTGTGAAAGTAGTACCGCAGAACGAGGAACTTATCAATGAACTTGTCGAGAGAGTTGCTGGCGAGGTTGGAATGATCGTTTATGCGCTGCGGCCCCAGAGAGAGTTCACCGATGAGGAGATGTCTGCAGAACTTGGAATTGAGATTAATGAAGTAAGAAGAGCTCTTTTTTCCCTTTATGAACTGGGTATTGCAGAATATAGAAGGAAGAGAGACGAAGAGACTGGCTGGATGGAATACTACTGGAAAATTAATTATAACAGAGAGAAAGAAGTTATCATGAGAGAACTTCTCAAGACGAGGAAAAAACTTCAGGAGAAACTTGAATCTGAGACCTCTGCAGTATACTATATCTGTATTAATGGCTGCATAAAAATCAAATACGAGAATGCGATGGATTTCAACTTCGAATGTCCGAGATGTGGTGCTCCCCTTGATTACTTAGACAGCAGCATTGCCACACAGAAACTAATGGAAGAAATAAACAAAATTGAAGATATCATTAAAAACCTCAATCAGAGCTATAATAGCTAGATATCTTTTTTATTGCCTGCTTTACAGCCCTTACTATACTACCTTTTGGTTTCATTGTAAAGACGGGTATATCAACAATCTTCTCTATTGTGGTGCTCAGAATTGGGGCGCAAACTATCGCTATTGCTCCTTCCTTTTCAGCCTTAACCGCCATTATTATTGCTTCCTCAAAATTAGATGCTGTGTATTCCTTAACCATGAATTCAGACCTAAATGGTGTTATATCTTCCAGAATGTGTCTGGTTGCTATTACAGCAATAAAATTCCTCTCCTCAGGGTAAAATGTTTTTAAAATCCTCCTGAGAGTTCTCATTGAAGGTGCCCTTTGCCTATGAACGATTTTGTAGAGAGTAGGATATGCTATACCACTCTTCTTCGCAAAATCGGAAAGATCAAGATTTTTTTCATTAATTACTTTCAGCAGTTCATCTGCAAATTCACCTTCACTCCTGATAAGAGCATTGATTAACCTAATCCTTGCATCCATAATTCCATTTGGAGAGATCAAATATAAAATTTTTTCCAATTGTATCTAAAAAGTTTCCAGATGGAAAGATTTAAAATTTGAGAGACTTTCTTGCAAATATGATCAGAGTGTTTTCCGCGATCATTGTAATGCTTGCTCTTTCAACGGCCATGATGGGCTGCACTCAAGAGGGCGATGCTGTTTATACTGTCAGGCTTTCTCCACCCGACATGATTGAGCAGCTGAAATTGAAACAGATAGATGGTTATGTAGCATGGGAGCCTTTTGTGAGCAAGGGAGTTAAGTCAGGAGGGAAGATACTCTTATCCTCCAACGAGATCTGGAATTCTCACCCCTGCTGTGTTGTGGCATATTCTGAAGATTTCAGCGATGACAGAGCTGTCAGAGATGTTGTCTGGGCTCACATTAAAGCGACCGAATTCATAAACAGACCTGAAAACAGAGAAAAGGTAATAGAATATGCAGCTGAATTCACAGGATTGAGCAGAGAGACCGTTTCAAAGGCACTTGACAACATCAAATTCATTGAATATCCTGAAGAGGAAAAGTTCAGAACCTATTTTAGGTTTCTCGGCGACTCAAAATTACTAAAGAAGAGTATAAATGAGCTCGGGTTCAATAATGAAGACGAGTTCTTTTCTAGCTTTTTCAGGAGAGATATTTATGAGGAAGTAAAAAAGGAGCTTGAAAAAAACCCGAACTACGTGCCGGATAAATACGATGGATCCATCAGAATAGGTTATTTAACTGCTGACCTCCACCATTTAGCCCTTTTTGTCGCTCAGAAAGAAGGTTACTTCGAGGAGATAGGTATGAAAAATATTGTTTTCAAGCAGTATCCAAACGGGGTTGCTGTAATGGATGCTTTCAGAGCGGGAGAGATAGATATAGCTTATCTTGGCGGAGCACCTGCCACCCTCAAGAGAGTAAATGATGATACAAAAATAAGAATAGTTGCTGGAGTGAATAACGAGGGAAGTGCAATTGTCGTAAGAGAGGGGATAAATAGCATTAAAGACCTCCGCGGAAAAACAATTGCAATACCGGGTTACGGTACTGTCCAGGACTTCCTTTTGAGGATGGTGGCTGAAAAGGAAGGGCTCAAGGTTGTTGCAAAATAAAAAATGGGTGTAAAATGAGAGAACATGACTGAGGATAGAGAGAACCTGCAGATAAGAATTCTTGCACTTTCATTCCTTATTATAGTCTGGTATTTCGTGTCAATTACAGGTATATCTCCCCTACCCTATCCTCACAATGTAGCAAAAACCTTTTTTTCTATTCTGGTGAACCCGGAACCAGTTCTCGGCAGAAATCTTCTGCAGCATTCATTCTGGAGTGTTATCAGAGTTCTTTCAGGAGCTTCAATTGCTTTTTTAATAGCAATTCCCGCAGGAATTTTAACCGGATGGCACATAAAACTGGACTCCCTCATATCCACGGTTGTGGAGATTTTCAGACCCGTGCCACCACTCGCATGGATTCCACTTGCTTACTTGATTTTCACAGGTTTTTCAAATCCTGTTCAGGCTGCTCAGATTTTCATTGTCTTTGTGGGCGCGTTCTTTCCATGTCTCCTTTCTGTAAGGGAGTTTGCAAGATCAGCTTCAAAAGAACTGATAGAGATGGCAAGAGCTTTTGGAGCAGGAGATAGTGAGATAATGAGATATATAATCGTCCCGAGTTCCATTCCAGGAATCCTCTCAGGGATTAGAATAGGGCTGGGTGTGGGCTGGATGAGCATAGTCGCTGCAGAGATGCTTGCAACCTCAGGTTCAGGACTGGGATACTTTATAATGGTTATGTACGAGGTCGGCGGAAGAGCGGAGGAGATTATAAGCGGAATTATCGCAATCGGAATAATAGGGTACATCATGAATGAGATTGTTTTAAAAATGGAGAAAAGACTCATGAGGTGGAGGTAGTGAATACAAAAGAGGGGGAGTATGCTCAGCGTTTCTGTGAGCAAGAGCTATAATGGATTGAGAGTTCTCGATAATATATCCTTTACAGCAGAAGAGGGTGAGTTCGTATGCATTGTTGGAGAGAGCGGATGCGGAAAAACAACACTTCTGAGAATTGTAGCCGGTCTTGAGAGCTACGAAGGTAAAATAACCTTTAAAGGAGAAGAGGTTGATGTCTCGATTGGATTCGTTTTTCAGGATGATCGTCTTCTCCCATGGAGAACCGCATTAGGCAATGTGCTTTTTGGTATCGAAGTAAGAAAAAAGAATGTTTCAAAGGAAGATGTTGAGAGAGCAAAGGAGGTGCTAAGACTTGTCGGGCTTGAGGATTTTGAAAACTACTATCCTAAAGAGCTCTCAGGCGGTATGCGGCAGAGAGTTGGAATAGCGAGAGCAATAGCAATAAAACCAGATGTCCTTCTCATGGATGAGCCTTTTGCATCTCTTGATGAGCAGACGAGAAACAGGATGCAGTCTGAGCTTCTTGAGATCTGGAGAAGGGAGAGAAAAACCGTGCTCTTTGTGACGCACAGTATTGAAGAGGCGATTTTTCTTGCAGACAGAGTCATTGTTTTATCAAAAAGACCCGCAAGAGTTCTGAGTGATATAAAAATTGAGCTCCCAAGACCCCGTGACAGAACTTCAAGAGAATTTATTGAGTACAAGAGAGAAATTATGAGACTGCTTGATCATTAACCTGTATGCCACAACCACCCGTCAGGAGTTATTGTACGCTACCGTCAGGGCACACCAATCTTTCTGAAGAGGTTTCTTGCCGCAATCACCAGCGGGTCCCATACCCTTGAATCCGGAGGGAAATAGGGTAAATCCACGAAGAAGAAGTCTCTAACGTGGGCTTTTTTATGGAGCAGGGCAGCAGCCGCATATATTCTTTTCGAGACTCCCTTACCTGCGGCCTGAACTCCAAGAACGTTTCCTTCAACATCTGAAACGATTTTCACCAATATATCACCATTTGGAAGATATTTTGCATTTGATTTTGTTTTTATGACTGCAGAAATTGTATCATATCCATGTTCAATCGCTTCCTTCTCGCTTAAACCAGTTTTACCTATTTCGAGGTCGTAAAATCCTGTGAGATGACTGTTGAGCGCTCCGGGAAATTCCATCTCATATCCAGAGATGTTCACTCCAGCAACATAACCCATCTTGTTTGCCGGTGCAGCTAAAGGAATCCAGTCTTCTTTTCCCGTAACGATGTTGCGTGTCTCTGCGCAATCTCCAGCAGCATAAACATTTTCCACATTCGTTTCGAGCTTTCTGTTTGTTGCTATTGCACCACTCTCCCCCAGCCTTACTCCAAGCTCCTTTGCAAGCTCGATATTTGGAACTGAACCAATTGCTACAATAACCATCTCACATTCGTAACTTGATCTGTCAGTAATTATACGTTCAACCCTGTCCCTACCATCTATGGCTTCAACGTTCTCTCCAAACCTCGCTTCCAGTTTATTCCCAAGTCTTTCCTTCAGAACAGAACCAATCTCTCTATCAAATTCCGGAAGGGGGTTTTCTTCCTTCTCAATGAGAATTACCTTTTTCCCTGCTCTCGTTAAAGCTTCAGCCATCTCGATACCTATGTAGCCTGAGCCAACAATAACCACCTTCTCAGAGTTTTCTGCAAGCTCTCTCACTTTCTGGCCGTTTTCAATATAGTGTACGCAAAGAACGCCTTCCAGCTCCTCACAGGTTACGTTGAGACTTGCAGCTCTTGCACCGGTGGCAAAGAGCAACCTATCCCATTCATATGTGCGCTCTTTTTCAGTTCCCCCCTCATGTTCGAGAACTCTCAGAAATCCTGTATCAATTTCAACAACCTTCGCTCTTAAACGGACATCAATACCTCTGCTCTCACGGAAGAAACTAACATCATATGCACAGAGGTCCCCAAGATCTTTAACAAAACCAGCAACATAAAAAGGAATTCCGCACGGCGCATGACTGACATATGGTGCTCTTTCAAAAACCTTTACATCCCAGTCAGGCCTCAGTTTTTTAATTCTCGAGGCTGCTGACATTCCTGCTGCTCCACCACCGATTATTGCAACTTTCAAAAAGATCCCCACAGTTATTATCAACAATTAGTATTTAATTTTTAGGGTTTAAAATTATTAATGTTTTAATTTGATCGAGGTCGGGATGTTGAGCTTGGAGGTTATGGATGTTGAGTTTATCCCTTCTCAATTAAATTGCAAAATCATATTAACCCGGCAGGTAAATACTGAAATCGATGGATGTTCTCATCGCTGCTGTTGGGCCAGCACTTGTAGATCATCTCTACCTCATTGACAGATTTCCAGAGCCAGGTGGCCATACTGTGGTTAAGAGTTCGAAGAAGATGCCCGGTGGAGCTGCAGGGAATGTCATTTACGGACTTTCCAGATTTGGGTTGAGATGCAGGTTTTACTCCACAATCGGAAGGGATTATGATGCAGAATTCTTCATAAAAGAGATGAAAGAGGCAGGAGTTGATGTCAAAGTTGAGGTTACACACCCCGAAACGGGGAGGTGTGATGTTTACATTGATAGATCAGGAGAAAGAACTTTCTTTGTTCATCCAAACGCATCCAGATTCCCTGGACCGAGTATAGGTGATGGTGAGCTGAAGGAAATTGATTACCTCTATCTCGATCCATTTCCTTCAGAGGATAGCTTCAGTTTCCACATGGATCTGGCCAGAAGGGCAGAAGGGACGGTTTTACTTAATCCGGGATTTCCATATACCTCCATTGGTTTCGATATATTGAAAGAACTTCTCGAACACATCGATATTGTTTTTATTTCAAGGGATGAGCTTGCACTTTGCAATGCAACCCCTGAAGAGTTTCTCCAATATGTGGATTTGGTTATAATCACAATGGGCAAAGAGGGTAGTAGAGCATTGACAAAAGATGAAGATTGTTTTTCGAGGGGTTTTGAGGTTAAAGCAGTTGATACAACGGGTGCAGGGGATGCCTTTGCGGCAGGATTCATATATGCATTTGTGAGAGGTATAAAGCTTGAGGGGTGTCTTAAAACTGGTAATTTCGTTGCATCCTTCAGTGTACAGCATGTCGGAGGTAGAAATTTTCCGGAAAAAAGAGTTGTGGATGAGCTGATAGATAAGCTGAAATAGATCGAGACCGGAAGCAGAAGAAGATAGGAGATGCCTGTAGTTCAAGTTTTAATGTTCAGTTTTTATTTTAAACTTTAACCGTTCATTATGATGTTGTACATGTCGAGTCTTGTTTCCGCTTCTCTCATTTTCTCCTGATGTTCTTTCAGAAACTCTCTGATCATCCCTGCAGCCCTCTTTTTGCAGTTTCCACAGAGGATTTTCCCTTCTCTGCACTCTGATTCTATTTCTTGAAGCTCTTTATCATCCTTTACCAAATGGAAGTTGTAGAATTCAAACACCGCACACCTCTCAGGCTCACCGCCCAACCTTCTCTGCTCCTCAGCAGTTACTCTCCCGCCTGTAACAGCCCTCATCATCTTTTTTGCTGCATCCTCTGGCTTTTCGAGCAGTGATATATAGCTTTCCGGTTTGCTTGAGCTCATTTTCCCTCCTGTAAGGCCCGTGATAAAACGGTGGTATGTGGAAGAAGGGGGAATGAGGGCTTTGCCGCCAATAGAGAGTTCTATTCTCCTTATCTCTTCTTCTATAACCTCTACTTCACCAAAAATATCCAAGTGTTCTTCATAAACGATCTTGTCAAAATCGAGGTTTTCTGAAAGATGACGCAGATAATCAGCACCCTTTCTGCTCCTGATTCTCAGACCTCCTTTGATTGGCTCAAAGGAAAATATGCTTGCTCTGGCTGCAAGATCCCTTGTTAGCCTTATATGAGGGTCCTGATCTGCTCCAACCGGGACCACCACAGGTTTTGGCCCTCCAAAGTCCTTGAGTTGAGGGTGAAGAATGTCTGCTGCCTGAACTGATGTTACAAACATCTTTGCAAGATTTGTTTCCGGTAAAAATCCATAAATAGCCCTCAGTTCGCTGAAACTAACTTCTGCCGCAAGTTCAAAAGCCATATCCTTTACCTTTCTGCTTGCCGACTGGAAATAGATGATGGAATTCTCCCTGAGGCCGAGGGCGATTATGCTCTTGATGTACTGCATTCCGATCTCCTTTCCCTTCTCCCAGGGGAGGTTTCTCACAACATAGGATTCCATGTCCGCTATTCCAACAAAGGCCATTCCACCCATCTTCTGATGCCAAATTATCTCATCCATGGTCATCTTGTGACCAAAATGTGGCACTCCAGAGGGCATAAATCCAGACATTACTGCCCAGGGTTTACCTTTCTTGATTGCCTCAACAATCCTGTGATAATCGCGATGGCCAAAAATTATACCTCTCCTGATTAACCAGTTGGGTTCTGGAATTCTGTCTATGAGTTCGGACATCGGTTGCATACCAAACTCTTTAATCAATCTTCCATAATCCACCACCCCCTCAACTTCCCAGGGAGTGACAATCGTTTTATCGAGATTAGCATTCGAGTTGTTCAGATTTTTTATACTCTTCTGATCTTCCCCATTATTTTGACCTCGCATGACTCCGCCTCACACAAAATGTATAATAGCTTTTTTGTATGGATTTATAGATGCCATAGCTCAGCGATGCATTCATTTGATAAACCTCCGTTACCGCATCCAGATACTATACCTTTATTCTATCCAGAACAAGATACTTTCTTTCTCCGTTTCTTGAGAATGTAAATACCATTTTCTTCCTGACATTGTTCGCCAGTCTGACAGCTCTTGAAATTTCCTGCAAACTCAGCTTTCGATTTCCAACTACATAAACAAGAAACTTGCTGTGGGGCAGCTGGCTCACATCAGTTATTTCAGTATAAACTCTAAAATCAGAACCAAACTTGAAACCTGTTTTTACAACAAGCCCTTTTTCCTTGAGATCCCTGTAAACCCCATATCTCTCTTCGAAGTTTCTTTCAATCTTTTCAGCAATTTTCCTCAGACGATCTGGCTTTTCATTTATTTTCAGAATACCTTTTTCGTACAGGTAAAGGGCTTCGATGATGGATAGAGTTACAAATCCACTCTTTTCACTGCCATAGAAGAATTTCTCAAATATTTCTACATTTTTTGTTATAACTCTGTCTCCTGCAATGGTACTGTGAACAGTAAAATCCACTTCCTCTCCTTTACCAAGCAGTTCAGGTTCATAAACGCTGTAATAGGTTATCTCGCCCTCTTCATCAACCACTGCAAGGACGTATTCGCCTTTCTTTGAATAGATATCATATAGTTCAGGTATGGTGACTGTTCTTCTTTCAGAGACCGGGAAATAGATTCTATCGCCGAAGAGGAATTCATCATCAGGCATCACTCTTTTTCCCCTGTCCCTCAGATCAGAATAAACAAAAAAGAGATGTGGAAAGTCTTCGCTCTCGGAGGCTTCCTTCAGATAATGCTCCATTTCAAGATAATCCTCACCCTTCTTGATCCTTAAAAGTCCCTTCATCAGCAAATAGGCTGCCTCAACCGGATGAAGTTCTATTTTCTCACCCATTACCCTTCCAAATTTTCTCCTTCTGAGTGTCTGATTCGGTTCGGCAATCAATCTACCATTTTCTATCACAGCTTCCATCATTCTACCATCCCAATTCTGCACAGAGATTAAAATATTTTTACTGTCTTTGGTGTGACGAATCCAACTACCTGTTCAATTAATGATTTGTCAAATTGCGTTTCCTTTTAAATTTCTCTTCTCAGGTGATGGAAACTCTTATAAATTCATATGTAAGATAAAAAATTGGTAAAATGCGACGTACAGTTAAGGATCTTTTGATTGATATCAGAGATACCTCAGAGATAATGGTAGATCTCGCATATTCTGCTATCCTGTTCGATAACGAGGATATTGCCGAAGAGGTGCTCGATCTCGAAAACGTTATTTCTGAGATGTTAAAGCAGATGAGGATTGTTTCCATACTCTCAGCAAGGAGGGTTGATGAGGCTGAATCTGTTTCCACCATACTTCAGATCGCAAGTGCGGCTCAGAAAATAGGTTCTGCTGCTGGAGATATCGCTTCACTTGTTCTGAGAGGATTTAAACTGCACAAAGATGTTATCAGACTGATTCTGAGACATTCTGAGGAGACCGCCGCAAAGGTACGGGTTTCAGAGGAGAGCGAGATTGCAAACAAAACCCTTGGAGAGAGCAGATTGCACACAAGAACGGGTATGAGAGTGATAGCCATTAAAAGGGGGTTTGATTGGATATTCAACCCTGACAAGAACACCAAAATCCTGAAGGGTGATATTCTTTTCGCAAGAGGAGATATAACAGGCTTACCAGCGTTTTATGAGATAGTTGCAGCTGAGAAAATCACCATACCAGAAAGTGAGTTTGAGCTGGAATTGGAGGATCTCGATAATGCTGTTGATACTGTCATAAGCATGAAAGACCTGTCGGAGCTTGCTGTTGATTTAAGCTACTCATCTCTTATCTATCAGAACGAGGATATAGCCCAGGAAGTGATTTACCTCGAGGAAGAAATAGATAACATGAAATACAAACTGAAACACTGGGTTCTCAAAAGCTCGAAGCATTTTGATGACCAAGAGAGTTTGAGAGGGCTTATCGCCCTAATTGAACTTGCAACAGTCACTGAATATATAGCAGATTCTGCAAGAGAGATTGCTGAAATCGTAACAGAGAAAATGGAGCTTCATCCAATATTTATAGAGGCTATGAAGGAGACTGATGAGGTTCTTGTTATGCTGGAGGTGGGTAAGAGCTGCGAGCTTGATAGTGCAACCTTAGGAGAGACGAGAGTTGAGACCAATACAGGAATGCATGTGGTTGCCATAAAGAGAGAAAACAAGTGGATTACAAAACCAAATGCAGCCACAAAACTCACAAAAGGTGATCTGATCATAGCAAAGGGAACAAGAGAGGGCGAGGAGCTTTTAAAAAGAATGTGTACAGTAAGGCTATCCCAGTCCAAGTATTAAATGAGGGGGTTTCAGGCAGTTCAGGCGGTGTTAAGCTGATTTATAGCATTGATTACAATCCCGAATAGGTTATTTGACATGCCACAATATCCACCACTTCACTGAATTATTATCCATGAATTTCAGTCGCGAATTTTAGACATCAACTTCTCCACAAGTTCACTTTTTATTTTAGATTGTCTCCCACTCTCACAAACTATTGTTCTGACCCCAATTATGTCCGGTGCCAGCTTCTTGAGTTGTTCAATATGTTTCCAGTCAAGAGAGCCGGCAAGAGCACAGAACATTCCATTCTCTCTCGCATCTGTTACAAATCTCCCCAGTTCGTCGAAGGTCATATGATCAAAAAGTGTATGTCCATCTTTTATTGCTGTGTCAATCATAATACCATCCACTTCAGCCTTCTGACCTGCTTCAGGAAGATCAAAGGGTGAAATTGCATTTATTCTCTTAAAATCAGCATAAGCAGCTCCGACCACCTTTTTGTCTGAATCATAGTCCTTCACAGCCTTTGTCACATTTGATAACACTTCAAAAGCTTCCTGAGTGCTCCTGACTCCAAAAAGTCCTACTTTAATGTAATCCGCACCCGCGACTGCTGCTCCGAGGGCTGCAAGACTTGCAGTACCGGGCTTGAAATCCAGATCGCCTGTAGTTGCGCTCAACTCTTTGCCCTCTTTTTTAACCAGTTCACCTATCTCACTGATTACCCATGGAAAATTAGCACCTAAGGATCCTTCTTTAGGATTTTTTACGTCAATAATATCTGCTCCACCCTTTAAACATTCAATTGCTTCTTCAACACTCATTGGACTTACCAGGACCCTTATCATTAAAGGTTGCCCAAAATCAAGATATTTATATGTGTTGATTTTGTTATTTTATAATTGTCATTATTTATAATCAAATACTGTATTAAAAATGGATTCCTGCTCAGTCTGATGCCTCAGACACCACATACTATAACACTAAAATTCTGAGTTTTCAGTCAAAAAATTCCATTCCTGGCTATCCAGGAATATTGACCGCGAAAAATCTAATTAGG
This sequence comes from Archaeoglobus sp. JdFR-24, assembly GCA_002011215.1. The sequence continues at coordinate 17,600 of MTML01000048.1, read as the reverse complement.
TCCTTTTCATACTTTTTGTCATGGGCTGTTTAATCTATTTCGTCCTCGATATAATGAATGGTCTTGTTGTCAGAGGGGAGAGGGGTGAGAGAGCTGCTTACAGGCCAATAAATGAGTTCAGCAGTATCGTTAATTCCTCATCACCAGTAGAAGTCATTCAGAGTGTAAAACCAAAATACGTTTACATTGCAGATCTTGACAGGATTATGAGGAAGGGGGATAACTTCGGGACGATTCTGAAAATCAAAAGATACGTTAAGGATCTTATCGCAGATTGTGGATTTAGAGAAAGTAAGGAATTGCCCGAACTCGATTTCAATCCAGTTGTAGGGACTGAGACCTTTGATGTGAGGCAGCTTGAAGGGTTGGATGACCTCAGAAGGATAACAGTAAGTGTGGATATCCTTGATGAACTGATGGATGCATCCTCGAACTTTGGAGACTGCATGGAGGTTATTGAATATCTCAACTCATACAGGCTGAAAGGAGTGATAATCCTTACATTGCGGAGAGTGGGAACATCCTCTTCTCTGGACTGGGAACTGATAGAAAAAGTGCTTGATGTGTCGCACAATCCCGTTTTTGTCGGAGGTGGTGTTAAATCAATGGAGGATGTTGAGAGGGCAAGAGATATGGGATGTCGGGGAGTGTTAATAGCAACATCTGTGCATAACGGTGAGATACCGATAGAGGTTGTCAGGAGGGGGGAGATTTAGGCTTTGCAGGCTTCAGATTCAGGTTTAATTTCAGGTTGATATCGATAAAGATAGTGAGAAAGATAGTGGTGGCAATCCACCTTTGGCAAATCTTTAATAGTTCGAATAAAAATTTCAGCTCATGAAAATACTGTGTGGTCCCTCATCCCCCTCTCTTGGAAGAAGGGTTTCAGATTTGCTGGATGCTGAGCTGCTCAAAGCTGAATTTAAAAAATTTCCAGATGGAGAGCTTTATGTCAGGGTAGATGGGTTTAAGAGTGATGATAGGGTTGTCATCGTCCAGAGCCTTTGTTCGAATGATGATTTGATTTTTCTCACCCTGATGCTCGACGCGCTTGAAGATGTCGAAAAGATTGCTGTAATACCATATTTCGGGTATGCGAGGCAGGATAGAAAGTTTTTTGAGGGAGAGTGTATAAGCGTAAGAGCGATCGCCAGAATAATAGAGAGCTACACAGACAATGTCATTTCTGTCAACATTCACAGCCGAAAGGCTGCGGAGTATTTCAAGAGGCTTAGCGAGGTAGATGCTATGCCCGTGATAGGGCAGAGGTATAAAGATAGAGATGTAATAATGATTTCTCCGGACCTCGGTTCACTTGAAAGAGTCAGAGTGGCTGCAAAGGTTGCGGGGTGCGAATATGACTATCTGGAGAAGAAGAGGGTTGATGCAACAACCGTGGAGATGAGTCCCAAGGAGATGGACGTGGAAGGAAAACACGTTCTGATAGTTGACGATATAATAAGTACGGGAGGCACTATAATCGAGGCATCCAGAATTCTGCAGAATCTTGGAGCGAAGAGGGTTGATGCTACCTGTGTCCACGCAGTAATGGCTGGATATGCTCTGAACAAACTTTACAGCTCAGGTATAGCCGAGGTTACAGCCACAGATACGATAGAGAGAGAAGTAAGTAAAATCAGTGTGGCTGAGAAGATTGCTGAGAAATTAATGAGTCTTGGATAGGTGCTGTTTCGTTCCTGCACCTATCTAGTTACCCTGAATTTTATTAATTCCTGCATTGTTCATTTTCCTGAGATAATTTTCGGGCAGTACTGTTCGATTGGACACTCATTGCAGAGTGGTTTCAAAGGCCTGCATACACTCTGACCAAAACCAACAAATGCTTTGTTCACTCTCTTCCAGAGATTATCTGGAACTATTTTTTTGAGGTTTTCTTCTGTTTCTTCGGGCTTTTTCGTATTTACCATCCCGAGTCTATTGGCGATTCTGTGAACATGGGTGTCGACTGCTATGGTGTTTTTCCCGAAGGCGTAAGCAAGGACTACATTTGCTGTTTTTCTTCCCACTCCGGGCAATTTTATAAGCTCGTGGTAGGTGTCAGGTACCTCGGAGTTGTAATTCTCCACCAGAATCTTTGCCATGGCCTTCAAATTTTCAGCTTTATTTCTGTAGAATCCCGCATTACTTATGAGTTTCTCTATTTCCTCCAGAGGTAATTTTGCAAGCTCTTCCGGGGTTTTTATTCTTTCAAAGAGTTTTCTTGCTGCAACAACCGTCTGTTCATCCCTGGTTCTCGCACTCAGAACTGCAAAAACAAGGTGCTGAAAGGGTTCATTTAAAAAATTCTTCAGCGTGAGGACGGGGGCTCTCCGCTTAGCTGATTCGTTTTCCATAATTTCAAGGAGCTTCTCCCATCCGAGAATGGACGCAGGGTCTCTGGTTTCCGATTTCTCAGTAGCAATATCTGGATTTTCCGGATTTTTGCATGTCATAGCTTGAGTTTTCACAGAAGGTGAAAAAATTGATGTGGGTATAGTTGTTATTCAGCATTAGTTGTTATTCAGCATGATCTCTGAGTTATTCAATGTCGATGCCTTTCAGCCAGGGCATCATTTTTCTCAGTTCTCTTCCCACCTTTTCAATGGGGTGGTTCTTCTCCATTTCAAGAAGCTTTTTGAATACGGGTCTGTTTGCCTGGTTTTCGAGGATCCATTCCCTCGCAAATTCACCAGTCTGGATTTCTTTCAGTATTTTCCTCATTTCTTCTCTCGTCTGCTCGGTTATTATCCTCTTTCCTCTGGTCATACCACCATATTTTGCTGTATCACTGACTGAATACCACATTGCGTAAATTCCACCCTCATAGATCAGGTCGATTATAAGCTTGAGCTCGTGGAGAACCTCAAAGTATGCTATTTCTGGTTGATAGCCTGCTTCAACGAGAATGTCGAAGGAGGCTTTGATCATCTCGGCAACCCCACCACATAGATCAACCTGCTCACCGAAGAGGTCTGTTTCTGTCTCTTCTTTAAACGTGGTTTCTATAACTCCAGCTCTGGTTGCTCCAATTCCCTTTGCATAGGCAAGGGCCTTTTCAAGTGCATTTCCAGTATAATCCTGATAAACTGCCACAAGGGCAGGAACTCCTATCCCATCAGTATACATTCTCCTCACGATGTGTCCAGGACCCTTGGGGGCTATCATGGTAACATCAACGAATTTGGGGGGGATGATCTGGTTGTAATGGATGTTGAAGCCATGGGCGAACATCAGCATGTCTCTCTCATTGAGATTATCGTTTATGCTTTCATAGAAAACTGCTGGCTGGATGTTGTCAGGCACCAGGAACATTATAACCTGAGATTCTTTAACAGCCTCTGCAACCTCCTTCACTTCAAACCCATCTTTAACAGCCATATCCCAGTTTCTTGTACCCTTTTTATCAGCCACAACAACATCCAGACCTGAATCCCTTAGATTCTGAGCGTGTGCGTGTCCCTGACTCCCATAACCAATAATTGCGATTCTCTTCCCCTTCAAAACATCAAGATTCGCATCTTCCTCGTAATAAATCTTCGCCATACAACCACCGAGCTTAGTAATAGCAAACAACTTATATAGATTTCTTTTGATTTTGATTTAACATTAAAAGGGGTTTCACCGGTAAAAAATTTCAAAGCCGTAAAGTTGCAGGAGGATGAGGGTTGAAGGAGATTAAAGAAGTAAAAACACTCGTTGAGCAGATAATCGACCTCCTCATAGAGCGAAGAGAGGGCATAACTGTAAAGGAGATTTGCAGAGTTCTGGATCTTCACCCCAAAATGGAAAGGGAAGTTTACTCGAGCATTGAGAAGGCTGCAAGGGCTCTCAAGAGGAAGGGTGTGGAAGTTGTGATGATCCCACCAAAATGCAAGAGGTGTGGTTTTGAGGTGAGAAAGCCTAAGGTAAGCAAATGTCCGGCATGTAAGAGTGAGAGGATTGAAGAGTCTGTCTTTGTTATAAGATGATTCGAAAGTAAAAAAGATAAGGGTTGAATAAGGGTTGAAACGATCAGAAAATCAGTCAGAAAGCATTTCAATCGCGCTTATCACAGGCATCCCCGGTTTAATGCCAAGTTTTGCTGCTTTCGATGTGATTGTTTTGATTTCGGCCTTCAATACATCTTCGAACGTTTTAACTCCAGTAACGATGCATGCCGCATTCCCCACTTTTTCCATTACGTCAGCATCTATATAGCCACAACCAATAATAAGCTCTTTGCTCTCGATTACAATCAGGGGAGCATTTGGTAGATTTATTTTGATGCCGGTAAAATCTCTGCCCTTTATTTTGATTTTTACTATTTCTACTTCTTCATTTCTGAAAATTTTTTCAATCTCGGGATTCATGGTTTCACCTGCAGAGTTATTAAGATTGGATCATATTAATCTTTTATTTATTGTAAAGTTCCTGAAAAACTAAAAACCTCTTGCCCTGAGCGAAGCTCAGAGTTGCCCTTGTATCTAAAGAGAATTTTCTGGATTCACAGAACTGAATGTATTGGATTATCCGGTCAGTATCCCGGATAGGAAGAAACAATGCAGACCTATACAAACCAAAGTACTGTTGTGACATGGCATAGGTCATGAAAACATTCTCTCTTGCAAAGGAGGATTTAAACATAGATAAGCTCATTGATTATGCCAAAAAAATGGGAAGTAACATAACAGATGGGGTCGAAGGAAAAGATTTAACCTTATGTAGCACAAATAATGAGAAAACTCCTGAAAAGGTGTTAACCCGAGAGGAGAGATTTTATGCCAGAACGTTCTATAACATTTGATTTTGTGGAGAGACAGCTACGAAAAAAGACCTTCGGAATTATTGGCACCATAAATCCAGAGGGAAGACCTCACCTGACGGGAGTCCTTTATGGGTCTCTGCTGAATCCAAATTTTCGCTTTACATTTTAACCGGTAAAAGCTACAAGAAAGTTCGAAATATCAAGAGTAATCCGTATGTCTCATTTATTGTACCTTTTCCACATTATTACCTTCGATTTGTCCCGGATTCGACCGTGCAATTGCAGGGAACTGCTGAAATCCTGCCTTTTGATGATCCTGAGGTCAAAAGGCATTCAGCCAGAAAAGAATTCTGAAAATGATGCTAACTCAATCCATCAAACCAGTTAAAGACGAAGTTGTATTCATCAAGATCAAACCAGACAGGAAAATTTTCTGTTATGGTCTTGGCATGGGGGTAAGGGAACTTCAAAAAGACGTGGAAAGTGGAAGCTATACGGTTATGATTCCTGAAGAAAGACTTTAACCCTCTAACTCCACACGATTTAGACAGTATGCTTTATATTGATAATCTTAAATTTTGTTACCTCTATCCATTACCAGATACCTGAAATACTAATTTCTGTGAATTCGGCAATAACTCCACCTCACTACGTAATTGGGGAATATTCTTTGAGAGAAAAAATCATCGCATCAACGTTTTTTGGCATAAATCACTGATTGCACAGCTTTTTCAAAAGACTGTTGCGTGAAACAGTCAGAGTTAGGGTTTAAAATTATTTATCCTCCCATAGCACTGTCAAAATATTTCCTGTCAAACTTATTTGAGTTGCAATAAAATCCAATATTCGAAAGACAGATAAATGAGATGTAGAACATTATTAACAAGGAGATCAAAATGATTAACGGAAAGATAACATTAAAACAACTTGAAACTCACCTGTTCAAAGCCGCGGACATTCTGAGAGGCAAGATGGATGCCTCCGAATACAAAGAATACATATTTGGCATGTTATTTTTAAAGCGTGTCTCTGATGTCTTTGAGGCAAAGCAGGAAGAGCTTAGAGAGAAATTCAAAGCTCAGGGATTTTCTGACAAAGAGGTAGAAGAACTTATTGAAGACCCCAATCTATACGATGATACCTTTTTTGTTCCGGAAAGGGCGAGATGGGAAAACATTCTAAAACTGAAGGAGGATGTGGGGAATCAATTAAACAAGGCTCTTGCGACTCTGGAAGAGCATAATCCTGAACTGGAAGGTGTTTTGAAACATATAGATTTCAATGCCGTGAAGGGGAAAACCCGCCTCAAAGATCAGCAGCTTGTGGATTTAATCCATCACTTCAACAGATACAGGTTAAGAAACGAGGATTTTGAATTTCCTGATTTACTGGGAGCAGCCTACGAATATCTTCTTAAAGAGTTTGCTGATTCGGCAGGCAAAAAGGGCGGTGAATTCTACACACCTCCACATGTGAAAAAGCTAATGGTCAGATTAGTGAAACCACTAGAAGGCATGACCGTTTATGACCCTACTGTGGGTTCGGGTGGTTTTCTTATAGAATCAAGGCAGTATGTTGAGGAGCAGGGGCAGGATCCGAGAGATCTGGCTCTGTATGGTCAGGAGTTGAATGGGGTTACGTGGTCAATATGCAAGATGAACATGATTTTGCATGGCATTCCCGATGCCCACATAGAGAATGAAGATACTCTTACCTCCCCAATGTTCAAAGAGAATGGATATATAAAGCGATTTGACAGGGTTTTGGCCAATCCTCCTTTTTCTCAGAATTACACAAAAGCAAACATGCAGTATCCTGAAAGGTTCAAGTATGGATTTACTCCAGAAGGAGGGAAAAAAGCAGATTTGATGTTCTTACAGCACATGATTGCAAGTTTGAAGGATGATGGTATAATGGCAACCGTAATGCCCCATGGCGTTTTGTTCAGAGGTGGGCAGGAGAAGGTGATAAGAGAGGGGATTGTTAAGGATGACCTGATTGAGGCAATAATCGGTTTACCGCCAAAGCTGTTCTATAACACAGGCATACCTGCCTGCATCGTAGTCATAAACAAGAAAAAGCCCTCACACCTCAAGAACAAGATTCTGTTCATAAATGCCGACAGGGAATACGGTGAGGGGCGGAATCAGAATTATCTCAGACCAGAGGACATTGAGAAAATTGTTACAGTTTTTGAGAATAAGCTGGAAATTCCAAAGTATTCAAGGCTTGTGGATATTAAGGAGATTGAAGAGAACGATTTTAACCTGAACATAAGGAGGTACGTTGACAATTCTCCAGATCCAGAGATTGAAGATGTCCATGCCCACTTAGTTGGTGGAGTGCCAAAAAGAGAGATGGAAACCTACAGAAAGCAGATGGAGAAATTCAGAATCAATCCAGAGATCTTGTTAAAGGAGAGGGATGGCAGGTATTTTGAATTTAAGGAGATAGATGATAAAAGCAGGATAAAAAAGATTATTGAGAATTACGAAGGAGTAAAAGGAGTAATCTCAGAGCATTTTGAAAAGCTGGACGAGTGGTGGGGAGAGGTAAAGGAGGAGATAGAGGGTTTTTACGGTAATAACAACCTCTGGGATTTCAGAAACAGGGCAATGGAAAGCTTAAAACAGAAACTCTTGCCCCTTGGCGTTCTGGATGAGTTTAAGATTGCTGGCGTTTTTGTCAACTGGTGGGAAGAGCTTAGATATGACTTTAAGACGATCGTGGCTTCTGGCTGGAGCAAGAGGTTGATTGAAGACGATAGAATTAGGGAGAAGTTCTTTTCTCAAGATGTAGTGGAAATTGAAGAGTTAGAGGGCAGGATTGCAGAGGTTGAAGGTGAAATCAATGAACTTTTAGATGAGGTTGAAGACTGGGATGAAGAAGAGAATGGAAAGAAGACTGTCAGTAAGGTGAAGAATCATTTAAAGGAGATTGTAAGAGATTTGCGTGCAAGCTGGAAGGAGTCCGCTCTTAAGGAGGCGTCAAAGTGGGAGAGTTTGATCAAAAAGATGGAGAGTAAAGAGAAAGAGCTGAGGAAATTGAGGAAGGAATTGAAGGTAAAAGAAGAAGAGCTTGAGAAAAAGGTAAAGAAAAAGAGAGGATCTTTAACTGAATTGGAGGCAAAAGAGTTACTCCTTGAGAAGTTTTACGATTTGGTAAGTCAGCAACTGGAGAAATACCTCAATGCTGAGAAGAAAGAGCTGATTAAGATTTTTGAGAAGTTGTGGGACAAGTACAGCGTTTCCTTAGAGCGGTGGAAGATGGAGAGGGATGAGGAAGTCAGGAAACTGGATGAGTTTTTAGTTAAGCTGGGGTACTACTATGGACAGGGATGAGATTTTAAAACTGCTTGAAATGGAAGAGAGCAATAGGCTGGAGTTTAAGGAAACATTTAACGATGGCGTCCTGAAAACAATATCTGCTTTTGCAAATACGTACGGTGGTTTAATTATTGTTGGTGTAAATAATAAAAGAGAGGTAGTGGGAATTGATGTGGATGATAAGAATTATCAGAAAATTATAAACAAGGTTATAAATAAGCTTGGTATTACACCAGATTTTGAACGTGTAGATGTGGATAAGAAATCCATTCTGGCGATTGAGGTGAGAAAGTCGCATATTCCTGTATCTTTCGAAGGAAGATACTACAAAAGGGTGGGAAACACCACAAGGGAGATGAACTTTGAGGAGCTTAAGGGGTTTTTCCAGAGGGATCTGAGGTGGGAACGCCTTTCAGAGAGAGATTTTAAGATTGATGAAATTGATGAGGATAGCGTCAGGAACTTTTTGAGAACTGCGAAAGCAAAGGGGAGACTGACTGTTTTTAGTGGAGAGGAGCCGATAGAAGAAGTTTTTGAGAGATTAGGGCTTATGGAGAACGGCAAAATCAACAACGCAGGCATGCTTTTATTCGGAAAGAATCCACAAAAATACTTTGATCATGCAAGGGTTCGTGTTGTGCGATTAAAAGATAATATTACGATTATCGGGGATAGGTGGATAGAAGGGAATTTATTCAATCAATTCAGAGAAACGGAGGAGGCGATTAAAAACTTCATAAATGTGCGATACGAGATTAAGGGTTTTGAGCGGGAAGACATCTGGGACTACCCGCTGGAAGCAATACGAGAAGCTATAGCCAATGCACTGCTGCACAGAGATTATTTGAGACCAATCAATGTACAGATAAAGGTCTATGACGACAAACTCTGGTTTTACAATGTTGGAGGATTACCGGAAGAATGGGACACTGAAAAACTTCTGAGTTCCCATGCATCCATGCCGAGAAATCCAACGATTTTTAATATATTCTATCTTGCAGGCATTGTTGAGAGCGTTGGCTCTGGAATTGAGAGGATGATGAGGGCTTTAAAGGAAGCGGGACTTCCAGAACTTAAAATTGAGGCAAATCACTTGGAGTTTACACTGGTGTTTTTGAAGGATGTTTATACCGAAGAGTATTTGCAAAAGCTGGGGCTTAATGAGAGGCAGATTAAGGCGGTAATGTATGTAAAGGAGAAAGGGAGGATAACGAACCGGGAGTATCAGGAATTGAATAAAATATCAAGACAGATGGCAACAATTGACCTGAAGGAATTGGTTGAATTGGGTTTGCTTAAATCCATAGGGAAAGCTGGGAGAGGAATTGCCTATGAATTGCCTAAATTGCCTAATAAATGACTAATGAATGACTAATGAATGACTAATGAAGAAGGGATGAGAGTGATGCAAATAGTGGGTTGGTATAGAAAGGGTCAATCGGGTCATAATGGAGTCATAAAGGGGTCAAAGGGAGATGATGAAGATGGCTGAGGATGAGAAGGTGCCGGAAGGGTGGAGAAGGGTAAGGATTGGGAAGTGTTAAAATTGGGAAGGTGGATGAAATGATCAAGAAAATAGAACAAATTGAAAACTTTGGCATTTTTAGAAAGTTTATATGGCAACAAGACGATATTAATGAATTTAAGCAATTCAATTTAATATATGGATGGAATTATTCAGGAAAAACAACTATATCAAGAATTTTCAGGAGCATAGAGCTCGGAGAATTACCTTCTGATTTTGTGACTGCCGAATTTACCCTCATTGATGAGGATGCCAATAAAATTACACAAGATGGTTTATCTTCCCAGTATAACTTTAGAATATTCAATACAGATTTTATCAAGGATAACCTTTATTGGGACTCTCAGGAGGCTAATCCAATTTTTATCTTAGGAGAAAAAGATATAAAATTGGAAGAGAAATTGAAGAGCTTGGAAGATGAACTTAATCAATTAAACGAGTTAAGGGACAAGAAAGAAAAACAAAAAAGTAAATTAGAAAGAGAATTGGAGAAAGCACTCACAGAAAAAGCTAGAGACATAGATCGTATTAAACCTAAGTTCCCTTATGATAAAAGATATGATAAAAGAAAACTTAGAGGAGTTCTAAAAGGAGTAAGGGGTAATTTCGAGGATCATATTTTAGAGGAATCCGAAGTTAAAAAATGCTTAGAAATTTTGAGGGCTGATAAAAAAGAAAAAATATCTTTGCTGCAAGTGGAAGTACTCTCCAGTGGCATATTAGATAAAATAAATGATAACCTCTCCAAAACCGTTGTTTCTCGAACTATAGAGAGATTAAGGAACGATTCCCAATTAAATAACTGGGTTAGAGAGGGTTTAAAGATACATCGTGGAAAAAATAAATGTGAATTTTGTGGGAACCCTCTTCCAGAAGGTTTAATTGAAAAGTATGAAAAACACTTCTCACAGGAATATGAAAACTTCTTAGATGTATTAAACAAATTAAAAAAACAGATAGAAAAACATAAGACTTCAGTAGGGTCTTTATTATTACCGGATGAGATGCGTCTGTATCCTCAGTTAGAAAAAACTTACACAAAAGCAAAAGAAGAACTTAAAGAAATAATAAAAAAATATGTCACTCTGGTAGAAAATTTAATACAACTATTAGATAGAAAAATTAAAAATCCATTTAAGAAAATAACAGAGGGCACTCCAGATATTTATTCTCAAGCCGAAGAAGTGAAAGCTAAAATTGACGAAATCAATAAGATTCTGGAAAAACACAATACAACCTCTGACAAATATGAAGAAGAACAAAAAACGGTTTTTAAGAAATTAGAACTACACTATGCTTGTGAGTTTGCTAAGGATCGCAATTATTTCAAAAAACTAGAAGAAATAGAGAAAATCTGTGATGAAATAGTAGAGATACGTAAACAAATCGAAGAGAAAAAAAAGGAGGTTAGATCAATAGAATCTCAGCTATCCGATATTTCAAAAGCGGCTGACAGAATCAACTATTACCTAAGAAGTATCTTTGGAAAAGAACATTTGAAAATAGAACCTACTGAAAAAAATAAGTTTCAAATAATGCGGAATGGAGTGAAAGCTAAAAATTTAAGCGAAGGAGAAAAAACGGCTGTTGCTTTTTCATATTTTTTAACGCGACTGGAGGATAAAGAGACAGACCTTTCAAATGCGATAGTCTTTATAGATGATCCGATTTCAAGTCTAGATTCCGCACATTTATACAATACTTTTGCAGTTATAGCATCTAAGCTTAGAGGTTGTAAACAATTGTTTGTGTCAACACACAATATAGAATTTTTTAATTTAATTAAAGACTGGATGAAAAAAGATATCGAAAAAAATAGAAATAGAAAAAATTTCAAATTTTGCAGATTCTATTTAATGGAAAGAATTTCTAAAAATGGTGAAGAAGTCGCTACAATAAGGAACTTACCAGACACTTTATTGAACTACAAATCAGAATATCATTTCCTGTTTTCCAAAATTAAAGCGTTTGATGATAAGCCAAATTTTGAAAGTTCGTATCAACTTCCCAACATAATTAGACGCTTTTTAGAGGCCTTTGTCGGATTCAAATATTCAAAAGGCTTGAAAAAAGGACTTGAACTGTTAATAGACGATGAAAGCAAACGAATAAAGGTAGACAAATTCGTTAATAACTTGTCCCACCAAACTGGCCTACAACGAAATTTGATATTCAATGATTTAAGCGAATGTAAAAGCGTGGTAAAAATTGTACTAGACGCAATTAAAAGGAAAGACCCTGAACATTACAAAGCTCTTGAGGATGTATTTAACGAGGCAAAAGAGAGTGATGAAAATGGCTGAGGATGTGAAAGTGCCTGAAGGGTGGAGAATGGTAAGGTTAGGGGAGATTGCAGACATTAATATGGGACAGTCCCCATCTTCTAATGTAGTTAACGAAAGGGAAATAGGAATTCCATTCCTACAAGGAAATGCTGAATTTACCACTAAATATCCTATCCCCAAAAAATGGGCTACAAAGCCTTTAAAATTATCAAAGAAAGGTGACATTCTGATTAGTGTTAGAGCGCCAGTTGGTGCAGTTAATAAAGCCGATAGAGATTATTGTATTGGCAGAGGATTGGCTGCAATATCTTTTAAAACGATTGATGATGAGTTTGGCTGGTTTGGATTAATTTACTGGAAACATCAATTAGAAAATTTGTCTCAGGGTAGTACCTTTGAAGCAATAAGTAAAGATGACTTAAAAAATCTTTTATTAATTATCCCCGAATCCATCCCAGAACAACGCAAAATCGCCGAAATTCTCGAGACCATAGACAACGGTATAGAAAAGACCGACAGAATCATAGAGAAATACAAGCGAATCAAGCAGGGCTTAATGCAGGATTTGCTGACCAAAGGCATAGACGAAAACGGGCAGATAAGGAGTGAGGAGACGCACAGGTTCAAGGATTCGCCCCTCGGCAGGATTCCGGAGGAGTGGGAGGTTGTGGAATTATGCAATAAAAAAGCGACAACTATCATAACAGATGGTTCTCATTATTCCCCACAACCGGTAGAAGATAGTGAGTATTACATCGTAAACATAGAGAACATAACAAATGGGAGAATTAAATTAAATACATGTAAAAAGATTTCTAAAGAAGATTATAAAAATTTAATTGCAAATGGGTGCAAACCGGAGTACAACGACGTCTTATTTACAAAAGACGGAACTATCGGGATTAGCCTCGTGTTTGGATTGAATGAAAATATCGTTTTATTGTCTTCGATAGCAATTTTGAGACCATCCAAAAACTTAGACCCCTATTTTCTCAAATATTGTTTGGAATCAAATCACATCAAAAAACAATTACATATACTTACAGGAGGAAGTGCATTAAAAAGAGTTATTTTAAGAGATATAAAGAATTTTAAAATCCCTCTCCCACCCCTCCCAGAACAAAAACGCATTGCCTCCGTTCTCTCACAGATCGATGAAACCATTGAAAAAGAAAAAAGATATAAAGAAAAACTTGAAAGAATAAAGCAGGGTTTAATGGAGGACTTGCTTACTGGGAGAGTTAGAGTTAATCATTTGATAAACGAGGAGGTTGAACTAAATGGGAACTAATATCGTTTTTAATCCTAAAACCTATCATCTTGGCAATCTAATAAATGATATAGAGACTGGAGAAATTGCACTCCCTGATCTTCAAAGACCTTTTGTATGGAATACTACAAAAGTAAGGGACTTGATAGACTCTCTTTATAAAGGACTGCCCGTTGGTTTAATCATTCTATGGGAGATTTTAGAACCGAATAAATACAGGAAAATAAACCTCAACAATAAAAGGGAGCCAAGGTTTCTTGTAATTGATGGGCAACAAAGGCTAACGTCTCTTTACTCTATCATAAAAGATAAAAAAATTATATCCAAGAATGTGAAAGAAGTAAAGCTGAAGATAGCTTTTAATCCGCTTGAAGAGAAGTTTGAGGTCTGGAATGTGGCAATAGAGAAAGATCATAGGTGGATACCAGATATAAGCCTCATCTTCAAAACAGAATCTACATATTCGTTTATTCGACGATATTTGGAAAAGTTTTCAGAGGAAGATGATGTACATGAAATAGACGAAAATGAAATAGCCAGCAGAATTGAAAAAGTTAGAAATATAGTAAATTATCCATTTTCTGTCTTAGAGCTATCAACTGATCTAGACCCTGAAGAAGTTTCTGAAATATTTGTAAGAATAAACAGTAAGGGAGAATCTCTGACTCAATCTGATTTTATCCTTACATTAATGTCCGTCTATTGGTCCGAAGGCCGAGAACAACTTGAGAAATTTTGCAAGGCTTCTCATAAAGAATCGTCTGATGGAAAACCAAGCCCTTACAATTTAATAAGAATAACGCCAACTCCGGAGAATCTGATAAGAACCATAGTGGCATACTCTTTCTTGAGAGGAAAATTAAAGTATGCCTATTTAATATTAAAAGGAAGAGATTTAGAGAACAAAGTAATCTCTGAGGAGATAAGAGAAAAGAATTTTCAAAAATTCAAGGAAGGTCAGGAGAAAGCTTTAGATTTAACAAACTGGCATGATTATATCAAAATTATTCATAGTATAGGGTTTGTTAATGAAAAACTAATAAGCTCTAAAGTTGCCTTTTACGTAACATATGCTTTCTACCTTCTAGGCAAATACGAATTTAACATTGACTTCAGAGATCTCGAATCACTTATCAGGAAATGGTTTGTATTCTCGCAAATAACACAGAGATATACAGGAACACCGGAATCGGTAATTGAGGATGACTTGAGCAGATTATCCTCCTCCAATTTCGAAAGTTTTGTAAATCAAACAATTAACACATATCTGACGGAAGATTTCTGGAATATTTTATTACCTCGAAGATTGGAGACCTCTTCGACAGTAAATTATGCTTTCTCAGTATATACAGCGGCTTTAGTGTTCTCTGATGTAAATGTTATGTTTTCAAATATCAAACTTAAAGATTATTTAAACCCATTAATAAAACAAAAGAAGAAAGTAATTGACTTACACCACATCTTCCCTAAAGCCTTTCTAAAAAGAGAGGGAATTACCTCTCGGAAAATTATAAACCAAGTCGCAAACCTTGCATATCTTGAATACAAGGACAATATCAAAATTGGAGACAAATCTCCAAGGGAATACTGGACTGAACTTCTAAAGGAGTTGTCAGAAGATGAGATAAGAATCTTTTTATCTAAGTATGACCTTCCAGAAAACTTTTGGGAAATGAACTACTATGAATTCCTTGAAGAAAGAAGAAAACTAATGTCATTAAAAATAAGAGATTACTTTAATAAACTATAGCAGGGTGTCAAAGATGTTCCGCAAACTTGACGAAGAATACTATGTGGAAAATCCCTTTCTCGCCCAGCTCCAGCGGTTAGGCTGGAAAATTTACAGACAGAATAAAGACGATCCAGAGGATATAAAAGAGATTGTCGGATTTAAATCAGGTTATGATCCAGAATATGGAAAAAGCGTAAAATTCAGAGAGAGTTTTAGAGAAGTAATCCTTGAAGGAGTTTTAAGGGAGTCAATAAAGAGAATAAACCCCTGGATTGAGGAGGATCAGATAAGCGAAGTGGTAAGGAGGATAACAACATCATCAGCCAGCTCACTCTTAGATGCTAACAGAGAAATCCACGAACTCCTACTCGAAAACACTTCAGTATCTGAAAACAGAAAAACAGGAGAGAGAAGCCCCACTGTGAGGTTCATAGACTTCAAAAACCCCGAAAACAACTCATTTATTGCTATATCGCAGTTCAAGGTAAACATCCCGGGAAATGAAAAGCACATTATACCTGATATTGTCCTGTTTGTAAATGGCCTGCCTTTGGTTGTTGTGGAGTGCAAATCTCCAACAGTAGCAGACCCTGTAAATGAGGCAATAACTCAGCTTATGAGATACTCTAACAGAAGAGGAGTAAAAGAGGGAAATGAAAAGCTCTTCTGGTATAATCTTTTCATGATAGCAACCTCTAATCAGGTGGCGAAATACGGGACAATAACTTCAGACTATGAACACTTCGTTGAATGGAAAGACCCATACCCATACAGCTTATCAGATATTAAAAGCGATATAGTGACGAGTCAGCAGGTGCTAATCCAAGGAATGCTTTCAAGGGAGAATTTACTTGAGATTCTTCACAACTTCACTCTCTTTAAGGAGGACTCAAAAGGTGGAATGATAAAAGTAGTCCCGAGATACCAGCAGTTCAGGGCAGTAAAGAAGATTATAAAGAGAATCAAAGAAGGAAAAACTCCGGAAGAGAGAGGAGGAATTGTTTGGCATACTCAGGGATCCGGGAAGTCACTTACCATGATGTTCACAGTCAGGGCGATGTATCACGATCCTGAACTTTCAAATTTCAAAATAGTTTTTGTTACAGACCGCAAAGATTTAGAAAAGCAGCTCAGAGATACTTCAAAAAGTGTTGGCTACACTGTAAATGTTGCCAACACCATAGAAAAACTCAAAGAACTGCTAAAAACAAACACTCCCGATTTGGTTATGGGCATGATTCACAAGTTTCAGGAAAGAGAACTTAAAAAAGAGTTCCCCCTGCTCAATGAATCTCCCAACATTCTGATAATGATTGATGAGGCTCACAGAACTCAGTACAAGCTTCTTGGAGCCAATTTAAGAAAAGCTTTACCCAACGCAACAAAAATTGCCTTCACAGGCACACCCATCGAAAAGACTGAGAAAACCTTTGGAGACTACATAGATAAGTACAGCATTCGACAGGCTGTCGAGGATGGTGTAACTGTTGAAATTGTTTATGAAGGAAGAACCCACGATGCAGAGATTTCTGATGAGGAGGCGGCCAATAAGCGATTTGAAGATGTATTTTCAATGCTTGATGCTGAGCAAAAAGCTAAAATTATGGGAAAATACACATGGAGAGCATACCTCGAAGATGAAAATGTCATAAGAGATAAAGCAAAGGATATGCTTGACCATTACGTAAGACACGTTTTTCCAAATTGTTTTAAAGCTCAGGTTGTTGCAGTTTCACGACTTGCAGCAATAAGATACAAAAAAGCCCTTGAAGATGCATTGAAGGAAAAAATAGAGGAACTGGAAAGAAACAACCCGGATAAAATAGATGTTGAGCAGTTGAAAAAGCTAAAGGTTGCAGTCGTCGTATCCGGCACTCCAAATGATTCGTCTGAATACAAACCTTACACAGACCCAAATGAACATGAGAAGATCATAAAGAGTTTCAAACTTCCTTTTGATAAAACTGATGAAAACGGAATTGGCGGAGATGTTGGTATAATTGTCGTGAAGAGTATGCTCATCACAGGCTTTGATGCCCCTCTTGAGCAGGTCATGTACCTGGATGATGTTATCAAAGACCACAACCTTCTCCAAGCAATTGCAAGGGTTAACAGGGTTTACAAAAACAAGAGTTGCGGCTTTGTTGTAGATTATGTTGGCGTACTCAAGCACTTGAGAAAAGCACTTGCTATTTATGCAGACGAAGATATAGATGAAATAGGCACAGTGGTCTTTAACAAAGCTAAGAGTATTGACGAGCTAAAGTTTATCCATAACCAGATAAATGACTTTTTCAAAAAATACGATATAGATAACTGGAGAGAAAATGTTGATGAGTGCATAGACCTTCTTGTAGATGAAGAGGTCAGAAACGACTTTATAAGTTTGATTAGAAGATTTAACAGGGTGATGGATAAGGTGCTCCCGGATCCTGAAGCTCTGAAATATGTGACCGACCTGAAAATATTGAACTTCATAAAGGAGTCTGCAAGAAACAGGTACCGTGATGACAAGCTTAGCATAAAAGATGCCAGCAGAAAGATAAGAGGGATCGTCGAAGAATATCTAATTTCTAAGGGTGTGAACCCGAAAATTCCACCCACGCCCCTGTTTTCAGATGATTTCCTTGAGAATGTTAAAAAGAAAAAATCTCCTAAGGCAAGAGCTGAGGAGCTCAAGCATGCAATAATAGAACATATCGAGAANCACTATGAGGA
>MTML01000069.1 GCA_002011215.1 Archaeoglobus sp. JdFR-24 | reverse complement strand
CTACCGCATTCCTTATTATGTTGTCGAACACAGAACTCAACGCCTCATCAGCCATGACAGTACAATCACCTTCTACTCTGAAATCAACTGAATAGCTTTCAGTTATCACATCTAATACCTCCCTTACATTATATGGTTTTAGCTCTTCTCCATAGGATATGAGACATTCAAGTTCTCTCATCTCTTTTATGAGGTCTTCGCTCTTATCTATGGTCTTAAGTGCAGTTTCTAAAAATTTTTCATCCTTTTTCTCTTTAAAAATCTCCAGTACTCCTCTTATTATACTTAAATTGTTTAGCAGGTCATGCCTCAAGATGCTGTTGATGATTTTAAGAGACTCATTCAGCTCTTCAACCCTTTTCCTTGCCATTTCCTGCTCTGTTATATCCTGACCGATCCCAATGATGATTTTCTCATCATTTCTCTTTACTGTCGTACTGTGCCACCAGATTATCCTTTCACCATTCTTCGTCTTAATAGGATTTATCCAGTCTACAAACTCTCCACGCTTTATTCTCTCAAAAACTCCCAAAAATTCCTCTCTTGCCCTTTCAGGAATGAAGTTTTCAACCCATTTTTTGCCCATTACCTGCTCTCTTTTCCATCCTGTCACTTCCTCACACTTTCTGTTGAAAATGATGATTTTACCCTCTTCATCCAATCCAACGATGAGTGAATTTGCGGTTTCTATTATTGCTCGATATCTTTCTTCACTCTCCCTGAGCGCTATCTGAGATTTTTCCAGAGCTCCCAGCATTCCATTAATCACATCAGCGAGATTCGACAATTCATCATCTCCAGCTATCGATACGCGCGCGGAGAGGTCACCACTTCTGGCAATTTTGCTAACGCTTGTACTCAGTTGAGTCAACCGGGACAGTACTGATCTCTCCAGAAGCAACATTGTCACAACCCCAAACACCATACCAATCGCGATTAGAGAGAGGATGAAATAACGCATGGTAGCCTGGCCCTGCTTGTAGATATCTCTGGGCATATCCACCTCCAGCACAAGAATCGGCTTCCCATAAATGTCCTTCAACAGTGCATATCCCGCAATGGATTCTTCATTCAGTGGCTGGACGAGAATTGGTGTCTCTTCCAACAAAGTTGTCTGAAGATCTATCCGTGAATCACTGAAACGAGTTAGGGTTAGATTCAGTTGTGTTATCTCAGCCAAGTGGTCAATTTCCGATGAGTCCAGGTAACGTCCAATTATCAGCGTGCCTCGAATGGGTCCCTCATCCTCACTGGTCAGGATTGGTCGTGAGGCGATGAGCATGGGGCCTTCGGGAAGAAGAATTATCCCAGTTATGTTGCTTTCAGTGTCGGAGTGGTTGACAAGGAGACTGTTAGCAGAAAGATGATCCTTTAGCCCCTGTGGAACCGGTATTTCCTTCTCACTCTGCAGATCAAAAGCCTTGCCGAACACAATCTGACCTGAAGAGTTTACAAAAAGCATAACGTTGAGTCTTAACCCAGAAAAGGTCTCATCGACGAGATTCGAATCGATGTACTCTTCGTTGAGATCCTCAATAAAGACATACGTGTCATCCCAAGCTGCCCAATCATAAGCAATAGCATCCATAGATGAGAGTTCATTTGATAGGACGTTCAGGACTCGTTCAACATTCTGATGAGTATTCTTTTCATCCAGTTCGGTAAAACTGTTTAGCAGGATGAAGTGGGAAGCGCCATACAGAACTATGATTAGGCCGAAAAGCGTTGTACAAAAGATGATCAGTGTCTTCATGCGAAGTATCATGCACTCATCCTCCAGCAGTAATCAGAAGCTTAGAATGTTGCTTGCGTTCAATAAAGCCTTTAACCAAGTTTAAGAGAGAAAATGAATATGCTCCAACCCTGCTTGAATATGCTCCAACCCTGCTCACCTCAACCTCCAACCTTTCAGAGTGCCTTTGGTTATTGACCATTTGATATCAGGTTAACGATTATTTAGTATCGTATATATAACTTATGAAAAGTTTTGAAGGTTATTGAGGGTTTGATGAGAGCTGATAAAACACCTTTTTTGAGAGGCCCTTTATACATATACCTTCATACATGCCTTTCATCACTCTTTAGAATAGATAGGATACTGGTCTCAACTGATAGGATACTGGTCTCAACTCATAAAAGCAAAAATTTGCCTATCCAGCGTAGTTACCTGTGGAAAGAGCATTGTCAAGACCCATCTATTTTGCTCCGAAAGACGAATGTTTTCGATAACACCTCCAGATGACCTGAGACATTTGAAGAATTTACCGGCAAAACCATCGTTAAGAGAATGTTGATTGAGATGGGGCTCGTGAAAGAAGGTTTCCTATTATATTTTGCACAAACCTATTTCCAGTTTTAATATGTTCATTTAAGTGCGTCATATGTTCATTCAAGTGCGTCTCAAACCAAAATTAATTCTCAATACTGATTTCAAATCTGTAGAAGTCCACTTTAATCTCTCTCACCCTCCTTGCGACCTCAAATCGAACTCTATCATTTATCCTTTCTGCTGGGAAACCAAGTTGATTGAGTATATAGCTCATCAGAAGAGAACTGTTGTTAAAAAAGAGCGAAGCAAGACCCATCTGTATATAGATTCTAAAATTATCCTCACCCATTAACTTGTCGTGTCCCCTTTCCCTCAACCAGTCCTCAAAGTCTTCAAGTGTTGCGGTAATCTTTCTCATATTTTATTCAACATGTGATTGAAATTTAAGACTTCCTGAAATTCCCTTATTTCCTATGAATCCACTATTTCACTTTCAAAACACTCAAAAGGTTTATTTTTACCTGAGAAAATACCTGAATAGATGCTGCCCAATGTGCACATGATGGCAAGAGCCAGAAAAATATCTTCTGTTATACGAGATCATGACGACATTCTGGTTGTAACACATATCGATGCAGATGGAATAACCTCCGGTTCCATAGCCTACATATCCCTTGAAAGAATGGGCAAGTCCTTCGATTTGAGGTTCGTTAAACAACTTGATGATGAAGAGCTCGATTCAATTGCAGATGAGAATAGGTTTACCTGGTTTACAGATCTGGGAAGCGGGCAGATTGAAGGTATTCTTTCAAGAGATATTGATTTTGTTATCACCGACCATCATGTCCCGCAGATCGATCACGAGTCTCAGCTTAATCCTCACTGTTTCGGTTATGATGGAAGTTTTGAGCTGAGTGGAGCATCCACAACATATATTGTTGCGAGAATGCTTGGAACGAACCTTTTCATGGATAACAGGGATCTTGGTGGTCTTGCTATTGTCGGAGCTGTTGGGGATTTACAGGATTCAAGAAAGGGGATGCTGGATGGGTTGAACAGATACATTCTAACCGATGGGGTAAATTCCGGGATTGTTCGGGCTGTGAAAGATTTGAGGCTTTTCGGGAGGCAGACAAGGCCTGTCATAAAAATGCTCGAATACACCTTTGATCCCTATTTGCCGGGAATCAGTGGAAATGAAAAAGGTGCAATGGAGTTCCTTGAATCTCTTGGAATCGAGGTAAAGGACGATGGATGGAGAAGATGGATAGATCTAACAGATGACGAGAAAAGAAGAATAGTCTCAGAGCTCGTTAAAATATGTGTGGAGGCTAAAATGCCTTTAAGAACAATAAAGAGACTGGTTGGAGAGACATACATTCTCACAAATGAGGAAGAGGGAACAGAGCTGAGGGATGCAATGGAGTTCTCAACCCTATTGAATGCGACAGCAAGATACGGCTACCACGATATAGGGCTTGAAGTGTGCCTTGGCGATCGAGATTCAGCCTTCAAGAAGGCAAGAACCCTGCTCCAGAATCACAGAAAAAACCTCTCCGAAGGCTTGAGACTGGTCGATGAAATAGGCATCAGTGAGATGGATAACATCCAGTATTTTAATGCTGGAGAACTGATTCTTGACACAATTGTTGGAATCGTTGCCGGTATGTGCTTCTCGAAAGCGAATCTCAACAAACCCATCATCGCACTTGCGAAAAATGAGGATGGGATAAAGGTGTCTGCGAGAGCAACTCAGAGACTCGTTGATAGGGGGGTGCATCTTGCAAATGCAATAAAACTCTCTGCCGAAAAAGTAGGCGGTAAAGGAGGAGGACACAGTATTGCAGCCGGAGCAACAATTCCTGAAGAGAGGACTGAGGAGTTTTTGACGGAGCTTGACAGAATCATCGGTTTACAACTAAGGAGCAGTAACCCGAAAGTATTATAAGGAATCCTGTATTGAACTAAATTGGTGATTTCATGGCGGGAAGTGCTAAAGAAAGAGATAGGGAGCATCATGAAAGGCTTTTTAAAGCATCCATGAGTCCCGTGAGGCGACAGATCGTTGCTACTATTGGAATCCAGGGTAAAAGCAGGGAAGAAGTTAAAAAGGAATTGAATTTAAACGATTTTCAGATGAAATTCAATCTCGACTGGCTCATCACCGAAGGATTTGTTGTGGAAGAAGACGGTAAGTTGAAGCTCACTGAAGATGGTATTGAGCTGCTTGAAGCGGGATAAAGAGAGAAATCGCTAAAAGGCCTTTTTAAAAGATGGGGTCGAAGGCCAGCTCCATTATTTATTCTCAATCCGATGTAGTGTCCACGTTCCAGTTTTTATCCTTTAATCCAGGTTTCTCCCCTTTTAAGCCCTGCTTTAATTTTATATAAGGGTGGAGAAGGGTTCTGTAAAATTCAGCAAAGGTGCCAGAGCCGGACATTATAACAAAATCGCCCTTGTACCTCATGTAAATCAATACTCTTTCATCATCAACGAGTATCACTCCATGTCTCCATTCACTTTTCTCAATTTCAAGTTTAACTGCTTTAAAAGAGTCTTTTTCAAGATTTATAGATAGCATAACAGTATTACATTTTGCAAGTCTGACAATATTTTTTATCTCCTCATCGAGATACATTGTTGCAACAATGACGCTCCTCTTAGCATTCTCTATCAGCTCTTTCATCAAATTGATTGCCATCTCTCCCCTGTAAAATTTCACAATTTCCTCAACCTTATCTGCTCTTCTGATTGAGGGTAAATTCTCCTTCAGAAAATCAATATTATCTTTAACTTTTCTTGCAAAAAGGTTCATGATATCCTCAGAACTTAAAGCTCTGAACTTCATTGGCTTTCCAGATATCTCTTCAACTATTCCCCGTGAAATTAGAGATTTTACTACTTCATAAACAGAGGTTCTTGGGACACCACTTTTCCCTGATATTTCACTGGCAGTTAGTTCACCTTCAGCAATGAGTGTTAGGATGACTCTTGCCTCGTACTCACTCAAACCAAAACTTTTGAGAGCATCAATAAATTTCTCCACGATTGGGTTTTTGGAAAAGCATATATATAAGAATTGTCGTAGGTTGGGCTACAACAGAATTGAAACAAATATCTGTAAGGTGAAAAAAATGAGCAGTAAAAGAATTGGTTTCCGGATGATTGTTGTTGTAGCACTTATTTTGCTTTTATCAGGTACATCCTCTGCTTTCCTTAAATACAAAGATGAACCAAAGTTTTCTGCTTTTATAGCTGGTAGCAATCATATTGAGAAAGGATCCGAGACACAGCTGATGCTTTTCCTCCAAAACTCAGCGATCTTCAGAGAAATTGACTATTATGGTGACTACTACAAATACCAGTTCCTGAACAATCAGAGAGATCTGCTTTTGACAGCTCATAATGTCTCAGTGGAATTTACATCACCAGAGGGTATTGAGATTCTCTCACCACCTCAGAGCTATTCTGTTGTGCCTGCTTTCCAGCCTCTTCAGATCCCTCTGTTAGTAAAAGCTTCTGGAGATCTCGAGGCTGGCGAATATTATATCGAAATTAGGATAAAATATGAAGCCATTGATGATGTTGATTTCGTTCAGCAGAAATTTTCAATGCCTTACTCTCAGATTACCAGGGAAATACAGAGTTATTACAATACCACAACTTTTCCGCCTGTTCTGGAAAAGCAGGTGGTGATTAACGAAACCCTATTGCCGGAATTCTGGTTTGATGATATAAAATTTGACTTTGAGAAAAAGGAGCAGGTGCTGAAGATCAAAATAATAGTTGAGGAATCCCCAGTTAAATTGGAGGTTGTTGATATTAAAGAGGAGGGCATGGTTGCTGGCGGTAAAGGGAAGATTACTCTTACTGTGAGAAATTCAGGTGAGATGGAGGCAAAGAATGCCTTTCTCATGCTCTCCACACCATCTGGTTTTACATCTCGTACAACCCTTCAGGAATTGCCATCCTTCGACTCCTTGGATGAGGCGCTGAAACCACTTCTGCAGATGATGCAGTTTCAGCAAAACGGAGGAGGTGTTGAAATTCCAGAACTTGACATCCCACCACAGTTAAAAGCAGCTCTTTCTCAGGGGAGTATTTATGTTGGAGATCTTCAGCCTGGCGAGAAAATAAATGTGACTTTCAGTATTGATGTAAGCACTGAAGAGGAAGGATATTACCCATTCCAGATTTACGCTGCTTATCTTGACGAGTACGGGGATGTAAAACAAACACCAGCAGTTGCCTTTGGAGTTAAAGTTTCCCCACCTCCTGAAATAAAGATAGTTGAGGAAGAATCAAAGGTTTATGTTGGAAGTAAGGGTGACTACAGAGTTAAAATTGATGTATCTCAGCCTATAAAGGATGTTATGATCTCCATTGAATCCAGCCCACCCATAACAACTCTCGTATCAGAAAGTTACCTCGGTGATGTTGAGGGGCAGGCAGATGTGCTGTTTAGAGTTAAAGCCAGTTCTGATGCGGAGCCGGGGATAAGCTATCCCGTAAAGCTACATGTAACCTATAAACTCAATGGCAAGGAAAGGGAGGAGATCCTTAACGCCGGGCTCTCAGTCCTGCCAAAGATGAAATTTGAGGTCTCAGGCAAGGGAGTGATTCCAGCGGGAAGTGAGAGACTCATCACCGTTGAGATCATCAACGCAGGAGAATTTGAAATAACTGAAGCTACTGCAAGAATAACCATAGTGGATCCCTTCTCCACCACAGATGACACTGCATATCTTGGCACACTAAAACCGAAAGAATCCAGAAAAGCCACATTCAAACTGAAGGTTGACAGAGATGCGACGCAGAAAGAATATGCACTCAATCTAGAGGTTAAGTATAAAGATGCCTCTGGAGAGTGGGTTATAAGTGATCCTGTCAAGCTCCCGATAGAGGTAACAAAATCTGAGAGCAAAATCTCACAGGAGATGATGTTTGCAATTGCCTTTGCTGTTGTTGCAATCATTGGAGCGGCATTCTATCTCAGAGGGAAGAAAAAGGAGTAGCCTAAGGATCCTGAATGGCAGCCGATAAAATATTTGACGCAATAACAGAAATTGTTAAACGAATCCCGGTAACGGTAGTTATTCTAACTTTTTTGGTATTTTTGTTATCAGCACAGCTTACCCAGAACGCAGAATACGCTCAGGGGTTTGAAACCTATTTCAGCAAGGAGCATAAAGAATATAAAAATTTTATTCTTTTCTCGAAAAATTTTGGGTCCACAGACAAGGCATATGTCTTCATCAAAGGTGATGATGTCGTAAATTATGAGACATTTGAATACATGCTGATGCTTGGAAAAGTTCTCGGCAACATAGATGGTATTGGGGAGGTTAAATCCCCTGCCCACTCTGTCGCTAAATTTTATGGTTACATTCCTCAAAATGAGAAAACTCTGAAGGAACTCGCGTATCGCTATGCTGCATTCTACCTCCCTAAGAAGACCTTTGCCCTCATGGAACTTGAAGTTGTAGCTTCTGAGAAGAATTATGGTTTTCTTGCCGAAGAAATAGAAAAAAGATTGGAACTCGTTCCCAGGCCACATGGTGTTTTTGTTGAGGCCACTGGTGATCCCCTTGTGAGATATCAGATCGAGCAATCAATTGGTGGCGGGATGGCAATAATGGGTCTTGCTTCAATCGTTCTCATGACACTGATCCTTGCAATAGTTTTCAGCGGCATCGTGAGGAAAAAAAGATTTCTTTTCTTACCTCTCCTCCTTTCTGTTCTTACCGCAACCATCGCCTACGGACTCATGCCTTTGATGGGAATTCCCCTTACCGAGGTCACCAACGCCTTTCTTCCCGTCATAATAGGTTTGAGTATTGAATACGCTGCTCAGTTCCAGAGCAGATATGAAGAGGAGAGAAGAAAGGGATTTTTGCCAGTAGAAGCTGCATCAAACTCAATAAAAAGTGTTGGGCTGGCATTGAGCCTTGCGATGATAACAACAGTTATTGGATTTTTATCCATGATCTATTCAGGAGTTCCATCCCTCAGCTGGTTTGGGATTGTATGCGCTACCGGACTCGTCATAGCCTATATCCTAAGCATCACATTCCTCCCATCTGTTCTCATTTTGTTTGACAGAGATAAAGAAAGTTATAGAATTACAGAGGAGAGTAAAAAATCCATAATGGATAAGGGATTGAGTTATGCAGCAACTAAAACCGCAACACATCCCGGAACCATACTTTTTCTGTCTGTGATTATTGTCATCGGAGGATATTATGGATATACGCACGTGAATCTTGAAACTGACTTTTTCAAGTACATACCTCAGGATCTCCCGGCAATAAGAAAAGTAAACGAGCTCAAGAGGATGATCGGTAGCCAGGACACAATAATTCTGGTAATGGAATCCGATGGAATTGATACTGATTCTCTCAGGCAGATAGATGAGATGTCAAAGTACATCGTCAAATCCGACCCTCAAATAATAGAATATTCATCCATAACCACCCTGATCAGGAACTACAACAAGGGATTGTTTCCAGAAAATGAATACGAGCTGGAAAAGATACTTGACAGGATCTCTGAGGGGCAGAAAGAGAGGTATCTGAGTGGTAACAGCATAGCAATATATTATACGGTCAGCCCGATGGACTGGTTGAAGTTCAAAGATCTCTACAACAGGCTTCAGGAAGAAATAAAGTTTTTCGGTGTTAAAAGCGGTTATTATCTGACCGGAGATGTTGTGTTGAGGATGTTTGTTGCTGATCTGATCATCAATGGTCAGAACAGAATGACTCTTATGAGCTTTGCACTGGTTTTCATTTTACTCCTGTTTGTTTACAGAAGTCTCAGAAAATCTGTCGTACCTCTCCTTCCAATTACAGCCGTAATTGCTATCGTTGGTGGATTCATGTATGTCTTCGGTATTGATCGAACAATTGTTACAGCAAGCCTCAACTCTTTAACAATAGGTCTCGGAATAGACTTCTCAATACATGTCATGGAAAGATATTTTGAAGAGAGAAGAAAGGGTAAAAGTCCTGAGGAGGCAGTTCAAATTACTGTCGAAAACATAGGAAAGGCCATAATGACCTCAGGACTTACAATGGCTGGAGGATTTGGAGCGATGCTCATCTCACCCTTCCCCATGCTGACCAACTTCGGTCTGGTTACACTGTGTGCGATTATATTCAGCCTGATATCTGCTCTGACCATAGTACCTGCATTCCTGGTCTACACTGAAAATCTGATGATCAGAGTAAAAAACTCAGGAATCCAGAGCTGATTGGATTGACCCCTCAAGAATCTTCAAATTTCAAATATTCAAATAAGGCAAACCATTCATTCAGACTCCACCATTCATTATCAGGTAGAGGATGGATATTATTACTCCAAGCAACAGCGATGTTGGGGCAAGAAATCTGTAAACGTCATACACTCTGGCTTTGTAGTACTCTGCACTGAACACAAGGCATAAATGAATGGGAGAGAGCATAACCCCCAGATATCCGGCTCCAAACACAAGCATAAGATTCTGAGGGATTAGTTCTCCTTTTCCTGTAAATCCTGTCAGGAGCGGCAGCGCTATTGATGCATAGCTAATCTCCACACCAGTGGAGAAACCTATCAGGAAAGACAGTATGAAGGCAGCGATTGCAGGGGGAAAACTAAGATCGTTCAGATGCTGGAAAAAGAGAGAGGCAGAGTTCGTGTATTCTATCAGATCCTTGTAAATCATAACTGCAAAAATAAGGGTTATTATTTTGTAATCTATCGTTTTTTTGAGTAAAGGCCGTACATCCTCCATTTTTATTCTTTTATGAACAAAAAGAATAGTTAAAGATATTATTAAAGTGATCAAAAGATCCAGCTTTAAAATCAGAGCCATTACGGCAACCAGTATTACAGGATAGAAAGAATAAATCAATTTCAGGACGCTTTCTGAACTGATATCCCATTTAATTTTCAATTTTCCTGTAAAGACCGCACCCGCAAAAATAGCAGCTATGGCGATGGGATAGGTTGCAAGGAAAACATCAGAATAATGGGCATCAACAACCGCCGCACCAACAATAAAACTTGGGTAGAGCGGCCATACAGGCACCCAGAGATGTCTGAACCAGTAATTTATGAATGTTGATCTTTCAGGACTCAGTTCGTACTTTTTAATGAGGGATGTGAGCATTACAGCTGAAATGAGAGCTCCACCAGGCATTGGGAGGAGACCGACAATCAGTGGTAACAGGGGCACGCTGAGCATACCAGTCATTTTCGAAACAGAAGAGGTCAGCTCTTTAAGCAAACCGAAGTATTCCATGGAGTAGCCAAGAGTGAAGGCTGCAATGACTATTGCAACAAGTCTTAAAGTTTCAAAAGAAATTGAGGTGTAAATTATGCGTGAAAAAGTATCAAAGCCTATGGAGAGAAGTCCCAGAAAGACAGCACCAGCAAGGATCGATAGGCTGATGTTCAACCCAAGTCTTATCAGGATCAGAATTGTGAAAATAGAAATGAAAAGGGCGAATGAAGCGTCCATAAACACCGATTCATCTTACTTTTGTTCCCGGTTCAACATCACTATCAGGATGGAGTAATACCGGTTTTCCATCTTGGTCTGCTGCAAGGATCATTCCTTGACTTTCAACCCCCATAAGTTTGGCAGGAGCCATATTAACGAGAACGAGAACGAGCTTTCCCTTCAGGTCTTCTGGTTTATATTGTTCGGCAATCCCCGCAACAACCTGCCTGACCTCATCACCTACATCAACCTCAAGCCTCATCAGTTTTTTGCTCTTTTCAACCTTCTCAGCCGATACAATTTTTCCAATTCTCAAATCCAGCTTTTTGAAGTCCTCGATGGATATATATTCCTGACCCGTCTTCCCTTCTGTTTTTGTCGTATATCCTGCTGGTATGCCACCATTCACCTTCTCAGTCTTTATTTCATTCTCCTCATTAATTCCCACTTCTTTAATTTTCTCCAATTTAGAATCCCCACTTACTCCTTTTTCCAGCATCTCCGCATTTCTTATCCTTTCAAGCATAATATTTTCCATTTCAGAGATTTTCTCATCCTCTACCTTCTCAAATGGGACAAAAGGCTTGTTCAGAACAAATTTTTGATCAATAATGTAAGCGTCCTCAGCTGTCGCATTCTCCACTTCAACTCCGAGCACATTTGAGAGTCTGGCCATCGTTTTCGGGAGAACTGGATAGGATAGAATTATCAGGGCCTTTGCAATTTGCAAACAGGTTGAGACAACTTTCCTGCAGGCATCTTTATCACTTTTAATCAGTTCCCAGGGTTTTGAGTTCTGGAAATAGTTGTTCCCGTAGGTTGCGAGTTCCATAAAAGCATCGCTCGCCATCTTGAATTCCCAGTTTGAGAGAGCATTTCTTATTTTTTCAACGGTTTCCTGTATCTTTTTGATGGCGTTGCTGTCAACATCAGCTTCGAGCTCGCCAAAATTCTTCCATGCGAAGTACATCACCCTGTAAAGGAAGTTTCCAAGGGTTGCAATCAGCTCGTTATTCACCTTTTCCTTGAAAATTTCCCATGAAAAGTTCAGGTCTTTCTGGTGAGATGTGTAGTTAACAAGATAATATCTCAGAAAATCGGTGTTCAGGTTGGCGGCAAGATAATCATCCTCAACCCAGACAACATAGCCCCTCGATTTTGAGAAGGTTTTACCTTCAACCTTCACCATCCCGCTCGCAACAACCGCTTCTGGCAAAGCATATCCCGAACCCTTAAGCATGGAGGGCCAGAATATGCAGTGATGGTAAACTATATCAAGGCCAATGAAATGAATGATCTCACCATCTGAAAGCCAGATTTTTTTCCAGTCCATTCCAAGCTTCTCACAGGCTTTTTCTGTAAAGGATATGTATCCTATTGGTGCATCAACCCACACATAAACTACGAGATCCTCCCCGGGGAACTTTACACCCCACTCGAGATTTCGTGTTATGCACCAGTCCTTCAGTTCCATGCTGACCCACTGTTTAGCGTAGTTGAGAGCATTCTCTGTTCCTCTGAGCCTGTCGAGGTATCCCAGAAGAAAATCCCTGAATTCTGTCAGCCTGAAAAAGTAGTGTTTCTGTTTTCTGTAGACTGCCTTTGCTCCACATATTTTGCATTTCGCATCTAAAATTTCTCCGGGTTCCAGATGCCTTCCACAGCCCTGATCGCACTCATCTCCTCTTGCAAAAGCTCCGCAGTAAGGACATGTCCCCTCCACATATCTGTCCGGCAGAAATCTTTCGCAGTTTGGACAGTAAGCTAGCTCGATCTCCTTTGGATAAACATAACCGTTCTCCACAAGTCTGCTCACTATCTCCTGAGTTCTTTTGTGATGGTACTCTTCATCAGTCCTTCCGAAAAAGTCAAAGTTAATGTCGAGCTGACTGAAGACCTTCTGGAAGTGCTCATGGTAAATATCCACAAGTTCCCTTGGTTTAAGCCCCTCTTTTTCTGCATTTACTACAATGGGAGTTCCATGACAGTCGCTCCCGCAGACAAAAATCACTTTCTCTCCAAAAAGGCGAAGATACCTGACATAAACATCGGCAGGAATGTATGTCCTGAGGTGGCCAATGTGGGCCTTTCCATTAGCGTAAGGGAGACCACATGTGACGAGCTTCATGCACTCAGGATAATATGGGGGTGATATAACTTTTTGGTTTTAAGGATATCAGGAATGTCAGTGGGGTGGTGAGTGTAATGTAATAATTTTGAGATAGATTTGTTGATACCAGGAATTAAAAAGGACGATTCAACCAGGTAGAAATGGATAAAACAAACTTACTGGAGAAGATGGATTAAACCTTAAAAACAGCTTACTGAATATTCGAGTTTTTCAAGCCCAGAATAATAGATTACCAGCAATAACCAGCATCCCACTTAACCCAATCGACAGTATCCAATAAACCTAAAGTTCACCTTTGGTACTTCTCAACCCCTTCCCGCTAATTCTAAGAGCTTTTCTCAAGGAAACCGCAAACGCCTTGAATCCGGCTTCCATCATATGGTGGAGGTTCTCACCTTTAATCGAGAGATAGGTGTTGATTCCCGATTCTCTTGCAATAGTTTCAAAGAAATGCAGGAAGTTCTCTGCCTTAAATCCCTTCACTTCCCCCCTGATTGTTCCATCAAACCTGAAAACTCCTCTACCACTCACATCCACACCACAAATCGCAATACTCTCATCCATCGGCAGAATGGCATCTCCAAATCTTTCAATTCCTGTTTTATCGCCAATAGCTTCCTTTAGAGCCCTCCCAAGGGCTATGGCAGTGTCTTCAACCGTGTGATGTTCATCCACGTCAACATCACCCTCTGAGTGCACTTTGAGGGAAATTTCAGAATGTCTTGCAAAGGTCTCGAGCATATGAGTGAAAAAGGGAATCGGGGTTTTAATCTCATATTCACATTCAGAATCAAGATCTAACTCAACAGAGACTTCAGTCTCTTTTGTTTTCCTGCTGTATTTTCCAGTTCTAACCTCATCCGACATAAAATCACCCTAATTAATTGTTGATCGAATCATGTCCATCAATCCGACGACTATATCCTCTCCAGCTCAAGAGCCTTTTTAAAATCTATTTTTCCAGTATATAAAGCTGAGCCTATTATCGCCCCTGCCCCACCCGCTTCGCGAACAAGTTTGATGTCATCAATACTCGAAATTCCGCCTGCGACATAAACCGGACGTTGTGTTGAACCCACAACTTCTCTTACCTTCTCACTGTCGATTCCCTTCACAAGACCCTCGACATCTATGTTCGTGTACAGAAATGCCACCTCCGAATCACTGAACACATTTATCAAATCCAGTGGAGAAAGGGAACTGCTTTTTGTCCACCCCTTCACCGCCACCCTGCCTTTTTTAGCATCAACAGCCACAACAACCCTCCCCGGATAGGATCTGGCAAACTCCTTAACAAATTCCGGATTCTCGACTGCAAGAGTTCCTATTATCACCCTGTCTATACCCCTTTCCAGAAGCCTCTCAACAACTTTAAAATCCCTCAAACCTCCACCAACCTGTATTTCACCTCTAAAAGCATCCCTTATGTTAAAAATAATCTCTTCGTGAGTAAGTTTCCCTTTAAAAGCTCCATCAAGGTCTATTATGTGGAGACAGTTTGCTCCAGATTCGATCCATTTCTTCGCAATTTCCAGTGGATTGTCAAGCTGGACTGTAATTCTATCCTCAACACCCTGAACGAGCCTAACAACCTTACCGCCTTTAAGATCCACAGCTGGAATAACCAAAAATTTCGAAACCATGGAAAAAAATTCAGGAAAGAATTTAAAATATTTATCTGATGGAGGCCCAGTGTTATTCTTAGATTGTTCTGAGATCCCAGACCAAAGAGACCCCAGACCAAACTCGCTGGGTTAAACGAACATTAAACGAACATTACGCCCTTCTGCTCTACAGGGGATCTGCTGTCTTTCTTCATGACTTTTTCAAATGCCCTCAGAAAATCATCCTTTGTAACCACAGTTCTTTCATTTCTTATGGCAAACATCCCGGCTTCAGTTACGATAGCCTTGATGTCTGCTCCACTGGCGTTCTCTGTAAGGGCGGAGAGTTCTCTGAAATCCACGTCTTTTGAAACTTTCATCCTTCTCGAATGTATCCTGAAAATCTGAAGTCTGCCTTCGAATGTCGGCAAAGGTACCTCTATTATACGATCGAACCTTCCAGGCCTTAGGATAGCTGGATCAAGTATGTCAATTCTGTTCGTTGCACCAATGAGCTTCACGTCACCACGGGGATTAAATCCGTCCATTTCTGAAAGCAACTGCATGAGTGTTCTCTGAACCTCTCTATCTCCACTGGTATCACTGCTCGTCCTCTTTGCTGCAATGGCATCAAGTTCATCAATGAAAATGATTGAAGGTGCTTTTTCCTTAGCAAGCTGAAATACTTCTCTGACGAGTCTTGCTCCTTCACCGATGTATTTCTGGACAAATTCGCTTCCAACAACTCTGATGAACGTTGCCTCAGTCTGATGTGCTACAGCTCTTGCCAGCAATGTTTTTCCGGTGCCTGGGGGCCCAAACAGCAGAATGCCTTTTGGAGGGTCTATGCCTATCTCCTCGAAAAGTTCTGGCTTTAGAAGTGGAAGTTCAACAGCTTCCTTTAATTCTTCGATTTGCTTTTCCAGTCCACCGATGTCCAAATAACTGACGTCTGGTCTCTCTTCTATCTCGAAACCATAGACTGATGGATCCTTTGGTGGCGGTAAAACACCTATGACTGCCAAGGTTTGCTGATTTAATGCAACTCTTGTTCCTGGCTTGAGCTGTGCAAGATCTATAGCCTGGGATGAGTGAACTACAAATTTTGGACCAGTACTGCTCTTTACGACAACACGTCCATCTTCAAGAACATCTGAAACTATACCTACTATGAGAGGAGGTGATCTTAATCGTTCAATTTCACTTCTTAATCTTCTTACTTCCCTTTCATATCTAATTCTTTCTGTTTCAACAAATCTCTTTTCATCTTCAAGTCTTCTGTAAAGATCTTTTAATCTGATATATTCTTCTTCTAACTGCTTTAATCTATCGATCAAATATTCTGAGAGATCAACATTTTCTTTCACATATTTTGTTCCTGCATCTTCACCGGTCACGTTGTGGCCTCCAAATAGTATTTAAGCAACTTCAGGTATAAGAAGTTATTGGAGTGTAATGATGTGTTAAACTCCCTAAAATGTGAAATCCTGAAATACTCCTGAAATAAAATTTAATCGGTTGAGGATTTAGTAGTGAAACTTAGCAAGGTTGAAATCTCCTGAACTTGTTACAGGTGAAAATATGGATTGTGAAATTTGTGGTAGAGAACTCACGGGAAAGGGTTTTAAAGTCCTGGTAGAGGGGAGCGAAGTTACAGTTTGTAAATCCTGCAGGAATTTTGGAAGTGAGAAGCCTGTGGAAAGAGTGAGCCAGCAAGGGATAAAAAAAGTTTTATTCAGGAAAAGGCCTGTAAGCAAATCCATAGACTTTAGCGAGGAACTTCTCGAGAACTACAACCTGATAATAAGAAGGGAAAGAGAGAAAAGAGGCTGGAGTCAGGAAGCACTCGCCAAGAAAATACAGGAAAAGGAGTCACTGATAAGAAAAATAGAAAATGCGGAAATTACTCCAGAGCCGGCAGTCATAGAGAAACTGGAAAGGCTATTCAACCTCAAATTAAGAGAGAAGGTCACAGAAGTCAAGATTGACATAGGGAGAAGGAACATCACACCAACACTTGGAGATGTTGTTGAAATTAAAAGAAAAAAGCTCTGATTGTCATGAGATTGATGAACCATAGATCGACTGATGTATTGTGGACTGGCTGATTTCAAACAAGATCGGTGAGAGTTTCTATCAAAAAGAGAGCAGAACCATTGGGAAAATCTCGAGGAAAAATGCTGGATCGATATCAGGATTTAGAGGCGTTTAAAGAGCTTATAATGTTCAAAGAACTTAAAAAGGGCGAAAAGATTGGGGAACTTGAGGAACTTGAGGAGCAGATTGAGTTTGCTTTGAACAAAATAAGAATGGGATATGACAGGGAAAAGATTACAGAGAGTTTGAAAGGAGGGATTCTGTCACCTGAAGAGATCTACGAAGTAGCGAGAAACAGAATTAGGGCAAAGGAGAAGTTTGGTTCTCTCAACTCCAGGCTCTTTTTTGATGATACAGGACTCAGATACTCAACTCCAGCAATAGTTGCTGAGTACCGGGCTAAAAGGTTGAAGTGCGATTCGATAGCTGATATAAGCTGTGGTGTGGGAGCTCAGCTTATTTTTTTCGCAAGGGAATGTGAGAAAGCAATCGGAGTTGAAATCGATAGAAGAAGGGCAAAACTTGCATGGCTCAACACCCTGTCCATGAATCTGGATAATGTGGAGATTTTTGCGGCAGATGCTCTCAGTTATGAAGTGATCAAAAAAATTGATGCAGAAGTAATCTTTTCTGACCCGTCAAGACCTCCTGAAGAAAAAATAAGAACATTTCGTGGACTTGAGCCACCGCCTGAAAAAGTACTTGAGAGATATTCGGATGTGACAACG
This sequence comes from Archaeoglobus sp. JdFR-24, assembly GCA_002011215.1. Next base: position 45,609 of record MTML01000069.1, on the reverse strand, counting down.
AAGTTTGCATTCGAGCTACCGCCCCAGATGCCCCCGGAGAGGATACCGATAAAGGGTGAAAAAGAATACACGTCCCTCAATTTCAGGCTGAATCGCCTGGCTCTCTACTGTAACGAGCTCGCTGAATGCGAAGTATCGGCAATCACACTTCCTTCAGGAGAAAGAGTCACCAGTGAAGATGAAAAAACAAGGATTGAAGGGGGAGATGTTGGCTCTTTCCTTCATGAAGTTGATTTTACTATCATTAAAGCAAAACTGCTTCCAAATCTTGTGGGAAAGCTTGATGTAGATGTAAAACTGATTTTCGATGATGGGAGGAGAGTAATTTTATCTTCAGAATCGGAAATAAAGTCGAGCTTTATAAGAAACTATTCTGTGGAGAGTATATGCAACTTCAGCATACCCGAAATTAATCAGGAATTAAAGAGAATTGGAGCGGGAAAAGTTACTTTGAGATTCTCAATTGAGCCTGAAAATTACTGGAATGTCAGAAAGAGAATAGAAAATGGATTGCAGGGAGAAGAGTGGTTTTATCTCTTTAGAATCGGAAATAAAGCTGTCATCACCCGTGCCTGACTATCTCCCTTCTGTCTAATCCCTTCTAATTTATTGTACTCACCTTATTGTATTCACCTGATTTTTTTCCACCTGGTACCTCTCGGAGTGTCTATAAGCATAATTCCCTTATCTCTAAAGCTATTCCTTATGGCATCCGCTTTCCCGAAATCTTTTTGTTTTCGCGCATCTTCTCTCTCCAGTATTTGCTCTCTATGCTCCACCAGAGGTGGAACTCTTTCATATTTTTCGAAGAATCCCAATACGCTGCAAATCTCTTTAAAAACATTGAATATCCTTTCAAGAAGTTCGAGATCTTTAATTCCACTGCTGACAATCTGGTTGATAAAAGTGGCAAACTCATGAATCACCGCCAGAGCTTTTGGTGTATTGAGATCATCATCCATTGCCTGCTTAAACTGATATTCCAGCTCATCGACTCTCGATACGACCTCATCAAAAATCTCGTTCGACTCTCCACTCTCGTAACCAAATGTTTTGAGAGCGGCAATTTCCATATCTATATTCTCCAGAGCATTTTTTATTGATTCATATGCTTTTAAAGAGTTCTCTATGGCTTTTTCAGAATAATCAAGAGGACTTCGATAGTGGGCAGATAATAAAAAGTATCTTAAAACCTCTCCATCAAATTTTTTGAGTGCATCTCTGATCTTTATTATGTTTCCGAGGCTTTTGCTCATTTTCTCCCCATTTATGGTGACAAAATCGTTGTGAATCCAATATCTTACGGGCTCAACATCAAAAAGAGCATAACTCTGTGCTCTTTCGTTTTCATGATGCGGAAATATCAGATCTTTTCCTCCACCATGTATATCAAATGGTGCTCCCAAATACCTGGTTGCCAAAACTGAGCACTCAATGTGCCAGCCTGGCCTGCCATAACCCCAGGGAGATTCGAATACTGCCTTTGCATCGAAATCCTCTTTCTTGCCAGACTTCCATAACGCAAAGTCCCTCATATCTTTTTTTCTTGGATCCGGTTCGATCCTGTGTTTGTTGAGCTCCTCAAGACTTATTCCAGAAAGCTCACCATACCCGGGAAAGCTGGGAACATGAAAATAAACATCTTTACCATTCCCCCCATCAACTTCGTAGGCAAAACCTTTCTCTATGATTTTCTGGACGGCTTCAATAATTTCAGGTATATGTTCAGTCACCTTTGGATGATGATCTGCTTTCCTCACATTCAAAGCTTCCATGTCCTTCAAATATTCTTCTATAAACCTGTCCGCGACCTCTTTCTGCGTTTTTCTCTCACTCACCGCTCTTTTTATTATCTTATCATCAACATCAGTAAAATTCTGAACAAAAATAACTTTCTTACCCAGATATTCCAGATACCTCCTGAAGGTATCGAAGATTACAGAACTCCTCGCATGGCCAATATGTGAATAGTCATAGGCAGTTATGCCGCAAACATATATTCTGACTTCATTCCTGAGATCAAGCTCTTCCTCCTTCTTCATGAACGTGTTGTAGATTCTCATAGTTCGTTTATCTGCACCAATTACAATTTAAATTTTGGTCTCAGTTTAAGGCTCTGAAATGCTACAGTTCTGAAATGCAGCAACCCGAAAATCTTAATAAAATCTATCCACCAATAATTTTTGTGAACTCCAAATTAAAAAAACCTAACTTTCTTAGAAGGAAAATAGACGAAAGAATCGAAAAATTCCGTATTTATTCCAGTGTGACTGATATATCGTCTGTATCCAGACGTTATTTTGTCATAGGGTTTTTTGATGGAGTTCTTACAGTTCTTGGTATGATAATGGGAGCCCATTTGAGTGGAGAGGCAACTTCGCAAATAATCATCTCGGCAGGAATAGCCACTGGCCTCGCTCATGGAATATCAAGCGGATGGGGAGCTTATGAGGCCGAAAGAATTGAGCAAAGTATAATGGTGAGAGAAAAACAAAAAGCACTGTTAGTTGAAGATAAATCTTGTGCTGTTACAAAAGCACACAAATTCGCAACCTACATCTCATCATTCGTTCATGCTGTTGCTCCAATTCCTGCAGCGATAATACCATTGATCCCATACATGTTTCTCGATGCTGATAAGGCACTTATTCCTGCTATAGCTCTTGGTCTAACTTCTTTGTTTTCTGTTGGAGCGTTTATGGGTGCAATTTCCAAGAGGAATCTATTGATTGCTGGACTCAGAATGATGCTTGCAGGGGTTGCAACCCTGGCAATTGTGACAATTTTAAATCCAAGCCATCTCTAAACCTAATCGGGGTTTGTTAAACCCATTCTCATTTGCCCTGCTTTACATGCTTTACAAGCTTTACAAGCTTTACAATCAGTTAAACTTTTAAGTAGTGTTTCGCTCTGAATTTCATGGGCAAAGCCTGGAAGTTTGGAGATGATATAGATACAGACATCATTATTCAAGGAAAGTATCTTGTCATTAACGATCCTGAGGAACTTGCAAAACACGTTTTTGAGAATACAAGGCCTGAGTTTGCGAAGGATGTTGAAAAGAGAGATTTTGTGGTGGCTGGGGAGAATTTTGGTTGTGGTAGCAGCAGAGAACACGCTCCATTAGCGCTTAAAGCAACCGGAATTGAGGCAGTTATTGCAAAATCCTTCGCAAGGATATTTTTCAGAAATGCAATAAATCTCGGTTTGAAAGTTGTGGAATGTCAGGATGTTGATAGAATTGAAGAGGGTGATGAACTGGAGATAGACTACAGGCAGGGTATAATATTCAACAAATCAAAAGGTGAAAAATACACTATAACACCTCTTCCAGATTTCGTGGAAAAAATTATGGAGAAAGGCGGACTTGTAGGATACTGCAAAGAGGTTTACAGGTAAACCAAATAACAGGTAGACTTGTAAAACTCTAAAATGAGTGGGAAAGTGGTCTTATGAAAAAAATAACTGTAATTCCTGGAGATGGTATTGGAAGAGAGGTTGTTGATGCGACCTTGGAGATTCTGAACCATTTTGATTTTCCCTTCGAGTATGTCTGGATGGATGCTGGAGATGAGGTGAAGCAGAAATTCGGGAAGGCGCTTCCTGATGAGACTCTCGAGTCTTGCAAAGAGAGCGATGCGGTACTTTTTGGTGCTGCTGGTGAAACTGCAGCCGATGTAATCGTCAAACTTAGAGTTGAGCTGGAGACCTTTGCAAATATCAGACCAGCAAAATCGTTCAGAGGGATTAAATCACTCTTTAAGGATGTTGATATAGTTGTAGTTAGAGAGAACACAGAATGCCTCTACAAGGGTCTTGAATTTGAGGTTCTCGATGGTGTTACAGAAGGTATAAGGATAATAACCAGAAGAGCCTCTGAAAGAATCGCTAAATATGCTTTTGAACTGGCAAGAAGGGAAGGAAGGAAGAAAGTCACCGCCCTTCACAAAGCAAATGTCATGAGGAGAACCTGTGCCCTCTTCAGAGATGTTTGCAGGGAAGTCGCATCTGAATATCCTGATATACTCTTCAATGACTATTATATTGATGCTGCATGCATGTATCTCGTCATGGATCCATGGAGATTTGATGTCATAGTGACAACAAACATGTTTGGTGATATCGTCTCTGACCTTGCAGCAGGAATAGTGGGTGGACTTGGAATTGCCCCCTCTGCCAACATAGGCGATGAACATACAATATTCGAGCCAGTTCATGGCTCAGCTCCAGACATAGCCGGAAAAGGCATCGCAAACCCATCAGCCATGATACTTTCCGCAACCATGATGCTCAAACACTTTGGCTATTTCGAAGAAGCTGTTAAAATTGAAAATGCCCTTGAAAAAGTGATTTATGAAGGAAAAACAACACCGGATTTGGGAGGAAAACTTAAAACAATGGAGATGGTTCAGGAAATTATAAAGAACCTTCAGTAAGCTTGAAAACCTGGCTAAGACCAAATCAAAATCCAGTCAGCAGGGCAAAATTAAGAGTTCCCAGGTTTATTCTCCCTCAAATACTTCTTTTTTGATTGAGGTCATGATGTCGTCAATCCGCCTTTCCAGATCAGAGACATCGTTAAGAAGATCCAGGAGTTTGAACTGTTCTACCTCATCACGCATCTCCGGATGAGAGCCGATGAAATCTTTCAGATTGACTGAAATCGTTTTCGCATCTGCATAGGCATCATTTAACAAGCCAAGCAGTAGTAGCAGTCTGGCCTTCCTATCAAACATCTTCTCCACCTATCTAATCTCTCACATTCAGCCCTACATATGCAGCCTGACCATGAACCCGATAGTAGATCTGCTGTATTTCCTATTTCCTGCCCATCATCTGAGCCCTACAAGCTCTTCAAGCGCATATCTCGGATTTTTTGCCTTCACGATACCGCTTGCAAGCAAAACCCCTTCTGCCCCGAGATCCAGAGCCGTTACGTAATCTTCATGCTTGCTGATTCCTGCTCCACATAGAACCCTAACGTTTCTGTTAATTTCCTTCGCAGCTTTGACGGAGTTTTCCACAATTTCAGGTTCTGCCTTTGAAACGGGAATACCACTTCCAATCAATTCTGGTGGCTCAATCGCAACAAAATCCGGGTTAATTGCTGATGCTGCTGCAGTTGTAGCGACGTTATTTGTACAGACAACAGAAACCAACTCAAGATTTCTGAGTTTGGAGACGAGAAAATCGATATCAGCCAGTTTTAACCTGTGCTCTGAGTGGTTGATCAGGCTACCTTTTGCACCTCTCTCCTTTACAATTTCTGCAGAAATCCTACCTGTATGACTTCCAAAGTCTATTGCATCAACATGCTGGGCAAAAACATCGATTGAAGCTGATGAGACGATCTCGGGGATGTCGAGATAGCCAGGTGCGATTGCTATGTAATCATCAACTTTCGACGCGACATCTTCAGCAATCCTCGCAAGTTCTAAAGCTCTCTTTCCAGAACCCTCACGATATGCTTTGAAATTGATTATTATCGTTCCCATTTCGATTCTACCTCCTTTCCTTACCTCTGCTCCCGGTTACTTCCAAATCAACAACCCTTTTTAATCCCTTTTCAGAAATCAGTCATAATTCTGAACTGATCGGTATCGGGTTTCATGAACTGGAGGAATCTTCTAACAGCTCCCTCTATGTCCCGGGCTCTGGTTATGGATCTCCCTACCACCAGAATGTCTGCGCCTTCATTAATAGCTTCCTGTATGTTCTCAGGCCTCAGACCTCCTGCTACTGCAACAAGAACATCAAACGATCCTTTAACCTTCTTCAAATACTTCCATGGTGGGAGAGTTTTGTCCTCAGCATCAATCGCCCTGTGAAGCTCCACAACGTCAGGCAAAACACCCTCTTTCTCAACCATTTTCAGAACTGAAACGGGATCATCCACATTTAGCATGTCAACAACTGAGAGAATTCCTGTCTTTTGAGCCTCTTTTATCGATTTTACAATGGTTTGAACTGGAGCGAGCCCTGAAACAACAACAGCGTTGGCGGTTGAATTTGCGGCCATTCGAGCTTCAAGATTGCCCGTGTCAAGGGTCTTAAGATCCAGAACAAAGAATCCATCCGGCCTTTCTTTTCTCAGTTCGAGTATAACCTCTGCCCCATATCTCTTTAAAAGCGGTGTACCAACCTCGAATATTATGTGGTCGCTCGCGGGGATCTGTCTGAGAACTGATTTTACTTCCTCGAGGTCAGGAATGTCGATTGCTACCTGCAGATAGGGTGGATCCCACAATTTAGTCAGCCTTCTACCAGCAAAGGGGTGCACACTCCTATCCTTCTCATAGAGCATGGTATCAGCATCCGGAAATTCTTCCATTGCTCTTTTTAGAGCCAGCTTTGTTGCACCATAGTTGTAGTAAAATATTCTGTCCCTGTTCCTTGCCCTGGGATGTATGAAGACGCTCACAATGATTACCAGCTTTTCAGCATCTTCTTTTGGAATTATTCCCTCCTCAACTGCATCCGCTATGGCTTTTGCCACTGCTGCCTGTGCCGGGCCAAAAATGAGTTCTGCCTGATCCATTTCCTTAACAGTCACCTTCGGGATGATTAACGCAGGTGGTTTGGTAATTAGATTCGGTCTCAGAACAGCAAGAAGTGGAGTATGACCGGCAGAAAGCTGTGAAAGGCTATTTGCGAAAGCAATTCCCACCGGACCGCTCTTTTCCCCGACAATTAAATCAATGTGAGCAACCTCAAAACCCTCTCCAATTAAAGCTTCACCAATCCTCATATCCATACTTTTCCTCTCCAGTTTACTTTTTTAATCCTTTTTAATCTTTAACCTTAATTAATCCTTGAATGATTTGAACAACTGGAAAGAATAAAAATTTTTGGTTTAATATATCGCTGGTAGCGGAAAGAGTGATGTGAGGATTGATCTCTAAAAACAATTAAAATTCTGTGAGGATTGTGCTGGACAATCAGACTTATCAAGAAATAACTATTCGTAACTCCATCCCTAACTTATTACCGTCTTACTATCGTCTTATTGCCGTCAAAACTATTTAGCATCTAAATATAATTCAATTGACCAATCAGAATCCAGGGATAACACATTAAAAAGATCTGGATTGGTTCAGAAAACTTATTATACATACTCAGTAATTGATGAATGGTGATAAAATGCCCAAATTGTTCAGTGAGGAGTGGGTTAAAGAATATGTTAAGGCCGTAAATGCAAATGAGGAGTACGCCCAAGCTGCCAAAGACTGGGAAGGAGACTTTCTTTTCGTGGTTGAGCCCGATGAAGGGCTTGAAGAGCCACTGTATGCTTATATTGACCTATACCATGGTAAGGCGAGAGATGGATATGTTGTCGAGGACCCATCACAGGTAAAAGCAGCATATGAGTTTAGGGGGAAGTTCTCTAACTGGAAAAAATTGTTGGCAGGTGAGATAGATCCAATAAAGGGTCTTGTGACCGGAAAATTCAAGCTCAAAGGCAACATGGCAAAGGTGATGAGGTACGCAAAGGCGGCAAAACTACTTGTTGATTGTACTAAACAGGTCGAAACAGAGTTCTGAGTGATTGTGCCATGTGGTGGTTTGCATCCCCTAAAATAGTTTTTGGAAGCGATTCTTTGGAATTCCTGGAAACGCTGAAAGGAAAAGCCCTTGTTGTTACCGATTCAAATCTTTTGAAGGCTGGTATTGTCAGCAAGGTTTTGAAAAGGCTCGAAGTGGCCGGTGTTGAGTATCACATCTATGATAAGGTCGAACCCGACCCGTCATATGAAATTGTTCTTGAAGGAGTGGAGATAGCCAAGAAAATCAAGCCCGACACCATTATAGGGGTTGGGGGAGGTTCATCTCTTGATGCAGCAAAGGGAATAAGGGTGATCTATGAGAATCCCGGTCTGGATCCTGAAGAGATATCTCCTATGCTTGAAATTAGTACGGGTAAAACAAAATTGATTCTGATACCGACAACAAGTGGCAGCGGATCGGAAGCCTCCAACGCGATCGTTCTCACAAAGACAGAAGAAGGACGGAAAATATCTGCCATCAGCCCAAGTGTGATTGCGGACTATGCCATAATTGATCCCGAAATGGTAAAAGATATGCCTCCAAAGGTTGTGGCTTTCACTGGCCTGGATGCGCTCTCGCATGCCGTTGACGCATACGTTTCTGCATGGAAGAACGACTTTGCCGATGGTCTCTGCATTCAGGCATGCAAGCTGCTTTTCGAATATCTTCCAAGAGCTTACAGGAATAGAGAAGATAGCGAGGCAGTTGAAAAAGTCCACATTGCGGCAACTCTCTCTGGCTTGGCAATCGGCTGTTCACAGGCCGGGCTATCGCACTCAATTGGACACTCTCTCGGGGCAGTTTTTCACATTCCCCACGGATTTGCCTGTGGAATAGCCCTTCCATATACAACGAAATACTATGCCAAGTACGCCTTGGAATACTATGAAGAACTCGCATCACACGTTGGAATCGAACAAAAGGGTGAGAAGGCAGTTGACACTCTTGTAGAGAAAATAACCTCTTTACTGAACTCACTTGGGGTTCCGGACAACTTCAGAGATTTGCTGGAGGAATACGGGATAAGCAGAGATGATTTCATGTCTAAATTGGATGTACTCGTTCAGAATGCGAGCATCGATAACACCGTTGTCACCCTGCTTGATATACCATCCGATGAGGATTTCAGGAAGCTGTTCATTTATGCTTATGAAGGAAAAGAGGTCGATTTCTGAAGTGCTGAGAACCATTGAGAATATTTTCATTTTTTTGGGCTGAGTGTTGTGTTAAGATTCAACCATGTTCAATCTTCAGGTAAAATCAGGAGGTAGAAAAATGTTCGGGTATGCGGGAAAGATTCTGAGAATTAATCTCACCGATAAATCCATTAGTGAAATGGAGATGAAAGAGGAGGATGCAAAGCTTTTTATTGGAGGAAGTGGATTAGCAGCGCTGATTCTCTATCGAATGGGTATTTATGATTTTGAACCTCTTTCGGTAAAAAATGTGCTTACGATTTTTACAGGACCTCTGACAGCAACAACTGCCCCCTCCACAAGCAGGCTTGAGTTTTGTGCAAAATCACCCCTTACAGGAATCTGGGGAGAATCCAGCTCAGGGGGGAGGATGGCGACCTATCTGAAGTATGCCGGCTGGGATGGTATAATCATCGAGGGGTCATCTGAGAAACCAGTCTACATCGCCGTAAATTCAGATGGGGCGGAAATAAAATCTGCAGATTCGATATGGGGTCTGGGCTGTTACAAAGCTCAGGAAGCCATAGAGGAAGATCTTGGAGAGAAAAGAATTTCTACGGCTGTTATCGGGCCAGCAGGTGAGAATCTCGTAAAATATTCATGCGTTCAAGTGGATAACTCAAGACACGCTGGAAGAACAGGTATCGGAGCAGTTATGGGATACAAGAGACTTAAGGGGATTGCCGTCAGCTTCGACCAAGAAGATAGATTCAAAGTTGAGCTTGCAAATCCCGAAAAATTTGAGGAGGAAGTTAAAGCACTGAATGACCGGATAAAGGATAATTTCACATGCAATATGTTTAGAGAAGTCGGCACCGCAGGCTACGTTGAATCTGCTGAGATGTTTGGCGACCTCCCTGTAAAATATTTCACACAGGGGAGTTTTGAGGATGCCACGAGCATCTCGGGAAGTGCTATGGCTGAAAAATATCTGAAAAAGAATGATGGATGTCTTGGATGCTCAATAAGGTGCGGGAGAGTTGTTGAGATAGATGGGTGGATGATTCATGGCCCGGAGTATGAGACGATAGCGGCATTTGGCTCTCTCCAGCTGAACAATGATCTGAAATCGCTCATTGAAATTAACTATCTGCTTAACGATTTTGGACTCGATTCGATAAGTACTGGAGTGACGATTGCATTTGCGATGCATCTAACCGAGAGAGGGACAGCAGACTTCAATCTGAAATGGGGAGATGCTGATGAGGTGAGGACCGTTATCAAAGAGATAGCCTATAGAGAGGGAAGAGGGGAGATGCTTGCAGAGGGGGTAAAGAGGCTGGGAGAGAAATTCAATATTAACAACGAGGCGACGCATGTTAAGGGACTGGAAATTCCCATGCACGACCCAAGAGCATTTTCGAGTCTTGCCGTTGCATATGCTACGCATAACAGAGGTGCATGTCACCTTCCACACCAGATGTACAATATCGAAATGGGGCTGAAAATCAGAGAATACGGGATTTTCAGCGAAGACAGATTCAGTTCTGAGAATAAAGGGGTAATCACTGCAAGGACGCAGAACTATGCAGAGCTTTTCAACTGTCTGACGATGTGTGCCTTCATCCCTATCAAACCTGCCCAGATGTCAAAACTGTTAAGTTACGCAACAGGCTTCGATCTCGATCCTGAAACACTATACATCACTGGAGAGAGAATATACAACCTCAAGAGGATGTTTAACGTCAAATGTGGTATTACAGGAAAGGATGATAGATTACCGGAGATAATCCTAAAACCCCTGAGTGGTGGTACTGAAGGAAACGTTCCGGATGTGGAAGCTCAGGTAAAAGAGTACTACAGTGAAAGAGGCTGGGACGAAAAGGGAATACCAACGAAAGAAAAACTCGAACAGCTGGGTCTGGGCTGGGTTACCGATCTGGGATCAATACAATAGCAGGATTATTATGGTCTGGCAAACATCTCGTGACGTGAACCCTGTTGAATTAACAGAACAGCTGATAAAAATCGACACCAGAAATCCACCCGGTGCAACTCAAAAAGCTGTAGAGTTTCTTGAAGATCTCTTCTCCAACTATACCACCAGGATAATGGAAAGGGAGCAGGGGAAACCGAACCTGATCATCCACCTGAACAAAGGAGAACCCGAACTGATGCTCACATCTCATCTCGATACGGTTCCTTCGAGTGATGCGCTTCTGAACCCTGTTAAAGTTGACGGAAAGCTTTATGGACGGGGTGCATGTGATGCCAAGGGATGCATAGCTGCAATTATCTCTGCAGCTCTCAATTCATCTCCTGAATGCGGTCTCAAGCTTTGTTTTACATGTGATGAAGAGATCGGCGGAGTGAATGGACTTGGATTTGTTTTTGAAAGCGAGAGAGCCGATTATGTCCTCATAGGAGAACCCACAGGAGTAGATAGAATTGGAGTTATGCAAGCATCGGTGGTGTCTGCAGACATAACCGTGAACGGAGAGTCAGGCCATACTGCGAGCAAGGATATACGAGATGGGGCTATATACAGGGCTGCTGAATATATAATGAGGGCAGTTGAAAAATTTTCGTCGCTGAAGGGAGATTTCGGGGATTTTGCAGAGAGATTCAGGCAGATGAACATTAATTTTGAGCTCAAAGGTTCAAACCACGCTGTTTTCAATCCAGCCATCATAAGTGGGGGGATAAAGAGAAATGTCGTCGCATCAAAATGCAAGATTGAAGCGGACATTAGATTTGCTCCCTGGATCCATCAGAGAGATATAAGAAGCGCTCTTACCATTGATAATGCTGATTTCAAGATAAACGGCGTCCTCAGAGCTTTTGGAATGTTTGTCGATGGAGTCGATCTAGAAAAAGATCATAGATTTTTGAACATCCTTGCAAACTCAATCAAAGCAAGAGGTTACAATCCTGTAGCGGTTTGCAGTCTTGGTGTTGGAGATACGAGACATGTAAGAAAACATGGAGTTCCAGCGTTTTATTACGGGCCAGGTGGAGATTCAACCCTCCACTCGGACAATGAATACGTGAAAATACCGGAGCTTTTCGAATGTTCGAAGATTATAAAGAACCTGATTGAATCTTTTTAGATACCGTTGAACTTGAACCGAATCACTGGAAATTAAGTTTAAACCTACAAAACCATTTCATACCTCAACCCCTTCCTCAACCCCTTCCTCAACCCTTCTGAAAACCTTGTCTTTCTTCTCTTTTTCCAGCATCTATAATTTCATCCCTGAGGAAAATTATATTCCCTCTACCTTTTTTGACCTTTTCAACTATTCCCCGTCTTTCAAGGTCGGCTATCATGAGGCTAATTTTTGCCTCAGAGTATCCGAGTCTCCGTCTAAGATCTTTTTGAGAAATTCTCCCTCCCTCACGGATGAGTATGTCTGTTATTTCCCTGAGGTCTTCAGGAAGAGAATCAAGGGGAATTGCATGTTGTTCGGGTTGCAGAGAGATCTTATCTCTCTCAAATGTTTCCACGGTTTTATCTTTGATCTCCCCCCTCTTTCTGAATATGAGATAGATAAGACCCGCTCCTACCGAGACAGCAATACCAGAGATCCAGAAGATCCACCCATAATCGTTATGCTGATTATCCGGAATAGAGAAATCGATCTCTTCAATTCCTGTATCGTCTTCAAATAGAATCGGGAACAAAATGAGATCCATAACATACTTACCTTCCTGAGTTATTGTCACATTTTCCTCTGCATAAAGTTCAATCCCTTCCTGCTTGAAATATGCCTTCAATTTATAATGGCCTGGAGGGATGGATTCGAAAAAATAACTTCCATTTTCAGTTACCTTTTGCTGAACTGGAGTGGTGTTAATTGTAACCAGCACCCCGTTTACCGGTTCAAGAGTCTCCCATGAGAACACTTTTCCATGAACAATCGACCCATGGACAGGACTAATTACAGGAAGCGTGAAAATTATAAGAAATAATATCCATCTTTTTTTGGATACTGGATTCATTTGTAAAAGAATGGGCTGGATAGCTTTTAAATTTTCCTAATAACCATAAAATCATGAGCTTTGCAATTTTACTCGAATCTTAGAAAACCGTTCATAAAGTTTTTTTACGTTAAATAAAGTTTCTAAAAGCTTTATAAAGCAAAATAAACCATAAAAAAGTATCAATTTTGGAATAGCCTGAAAGAATCGTTATATCAAAAGTAGAAAACCATTTGCTGAGGTGATGGGAAATGAAAAAAGAAGTACGGGGCAAAAAGGGATGGTTGAAAATCTGCTCTGCAATGATGGTGTTTTTGTTGTTTGCTTCGATGATTCCAGCGTCGGCATTTGAGATATCTAAAGTGAGAGAGATGTACAATAAGGACAGAGCAAGACTGAAGCACCATTTTGGAATAGTCATAAATGAAGACACCTTTGATGAGGCAAAGGAATGGCTTCTTGCAAGCGGTAACCTGGCGGTTGCATCACTGGTGAGCATCAGAGAAAAAATAGAGAACAGCAGTGTAGAATATGATGAAAAAGAATTATTAATAGATGAAATAAATGGACATATTACAGACGTAAGCGCTGTTATTGAGCAGATAGAAAATGCGAAAACAGTTGAAGAGCTCAGAGAGGCTGCAAAGGATCTTAAAGTTCAGTGGCTGGAAGCCAAGGTCTCACTGAAAAAGACTCTTGCTCTTAAATGGATCTTCATAATGGAAAAGATGACTGAAAATGCCGAAAGGATAGCACAAAAAGTTGAGGAACTTATTGAAGAATACAGAATGCAGGGGAAGGATACAACACCACTTGAAAGATGGCTGGAAAAGTTCAATGAAGATAGACTGAAAGCAGAAGAGAAGCTTGCAATGGCAAAAGAAAGGGTGATGAACATCGAGACCAATATAGAGGCAAACCGATTCCTGATTAGAGAGAGCGAAGCTCTAAAGCATGCAGCGATGTACATGAAAGAATCTCAGTTTAAACTCAGGAAGATTATAAAACTTCTGAACAACTATGAGACTGGAAGTGCAGATGTAGAAGGTAGTGGATTTCTTCAGGCTATTGGAGAGGGAGTAATCGAAATTGAGGGTAGCGGAACGGTAATCATGCGTGGCAATGGAAGTGTGACAGTATCTCCAGAAGAGAGTGTAATAGCTGCAATCGGATTTGGTGAGAAAAAGATAAACGAGGACGGAAGCGTTACATACACGGGAGAGGGCAAGGTAATCGTCAGAGGAGAGAACATAAGCGTCTATGCAGAAGGTAGCATGAGACTCAATGCAAAGGGAGTGGGAACGGCACATCTCGAGGGTACAGGAGTTTACAAAGTTCACGGCTTTGAAGTTAACAGCGTGGGATTCGAGGCAATCGAGGTGGATGAGTCCATAAACGCCTAAAACTCCCTTTTTTTATTTTAAGCTCCTTTAAAGCTCTTTTAAAGCTCTTTTAATAGTCCTTTAATAGTCCTTTAATAGTTCGACCCAAGAACCCGGCCTGATTGCTTTGATAATTACAAACCTTAACAATTCAAACCTTTACTCTTTAACAGATCTCTTTAACAGATCAGCAAGCCTCCTCTCCACTTCATGGGGCGTCTTCATTATTCCATCAAAGTCGTTTTTTACAAGATACTCGAGGCCAAAGATCGTAAGGGCAAACGTCCTGTCCATTATTTCAATGGGAGTTCCATTCCCCATGGTCAGATTCGCAGCTTCTCCATCCGCTAGAACATAAAAGTGGCTTGAGTCGTTGTAGAATTTTGTGACCTTATCAAAATGCTTCATCCTGTAGAGCTTTACGAGATCTCTGACATCTATTTCATATCTCGCTGCCCCCATATTACATAACACTGCACCGCTCTTCACGTATCCGGAATTTTTTGAATTTATGATCCCGTTGGTGCCCGTCGCAGTCACCACTATATCAGCAGAACTCAAACCATTCTCCACATCAACAACCTCAAAACCCCTGTACTCTGCAAGTGCGCACCTCAGGCTATCTCTATCTGTTACATATACATAACACCCTATTTTCCTGAGCATTTCTGCGCATCCTTCCCCGACACGACCAAATCCTATGATGAATACTTTTTTGCCGGGAAGATGGATGTTTAATCTGAGAAGAGCATCCAGAAGGCCCATGCCCGTACCGTAGATATTCTCACCCTCACCTTTGATAACCGAATCATCGATTGAGATGGTTTTTGGTATGAGATCGGAATTGTACTCTCCAGACCTGTTCAATTTTTCAAGAACGCTTACACCACTTCTTGTCAGCTCAAGTATGCCTTTTACCTGCAATTTTTGTTTTTTAAGGGCCAAACGCTTCAGGGCTAAACGTGTTAAGGTTGCCACGCAGTCCATATAGTATTCAGAGTCCAAGCATTCCTCTTTTTCAGCAATCTCGATTCCATGTTTTTTTAGCCATTCAACAGCATCAAACTTCGTTGTGGCATCGTCGAACATGCATGCCTTAACCATGCAGTACTTTGAGAGCTCGTATATCAGGACTGCTGTTTTATATTCAAGCGGGAAGCAAATTGAAATTCTGAGATCTCCGATATTTTCTGATACATCTTCACAGGCCATCCTGACAAGATGCATCCTTTCCAGAACCCAGTCCATCATTTTTATTTCCCGAATTCGAGAGCTTTTTTTATCGCATACGGGATTTTCTCCACCACATCCATTGCGGTGAAGTTGAAACCTTTCTCTTCAAGGCAGAGATCTCCAGAGAGTCCATTTATAAATGCGGCGGATGAGGCACTCCAGAAAGCATCGTTAAGGGCAAAAAAGGCTCCTGTAATGCCAGCAAGAACGTCCCCAGTTCCACCAACTGTCATTCCCGGGTTTCCTGACTTGTTTATTCTGATTCTTTTTCCATCCGAGATTATATCTTCTCTGGACTTGAGCAGAATTGTCGCACCATACTCTTCTGCCGCTCTCCTTACGCTCTCTTCCCACCCGCTCTTCTCTTCAATACCAAAGACTCTTCTGAACTCGCCTCTGTGAGGGGTGAGGATGCATTCAACATCCTCCGGAATGTTCTTTGTTATTGCTTCGGCATCAAGAACTGCTTTCTTAACCTTTCCAGACTTCAAAACCTCCTCTGCTACCTCAGCAACCTCAATACTTCCACTACCCATTCCCATTACCAGAACATCATGTTTTTCGGCGAGTTTTTCAATCTCAGAAACATCTGACATGTCTATCGTTTTCCCGTCAACTTTTCTCACAATCAGGTCAGGGGAGAATGAAGCAACTATCTTATGCACTTTTTTGGGCACCATCACTGTAACGATGTCCGCTCCACATTTCAGTGCTGCCAGGGCGGAAAGTGCGGGAGCACCGGTATAAGGTCCTCCACCAACCACCAGAATCTTCCCATGCGCTCCTTTATGTGCATTTTCAAACCTCTTATAGGTTCTCTGAACGTCTCCCGGCCCGGTAAGTTTCTCAAGAGCATCGGGTATTCCGATGTCCTTAACCACGATCTCTCCAGTAACTTCTCTTGCCCTCAAAAGTCCTGGCTTAATTCTGTGGAAGGTAACCGTAACATCTGCTGAGACACACGTATCATACTCTCCCGTATCTGGGTTCAATCCAGTCGGGACATCTGCTGCGAAAACAAAAGCTCCAGATGAGTTGATTGCCTCAACGACACTTTTATACGGCTCTCTCAGGGTTCCTTTTACACCAGTTCCGAGCATACCGTCTACGACTATGTCCCCATCAACCTCAATCGACAATTCGCTCCTCACTTCTTTAATTTTATAACCACACTTCCTGAGTATTTCGAAATTTATCTTTGCTATTCTGGTGCTTATATCCCTCTCCCTTCCCAGAAGAAATATCTCAATTTCAAAGCCTCTGAGGTGTCTTGCAGCAACAAACGCATCTCCACCGTTGTTTCCTGTACCTGCAAAAATCACAACCTTTTTTTCTGAAAATCTCGAAGTTATTTCATCTGCCAGCCCTTTTCCAGCATTTTCCATAAGCTGTAATCTGCTCAGGCCATGGTATTCGCAGTTTGTATCTATCACTGCCATATCCCGGGAACTCACTTCATCGAAGGACATATCGACACACTATGGTTTGATGATCTCGTTTCCGGTGGTGGTGAACCTCGCACCAAAGCTTGCATGCATCAAAAATCTGAAGTTCTGGATGTCGGCTTTGCCCTCTTTGAAGGCATCACCGCACGACACATTCACAGCCTCACCAACGTAGAATACGTGATCTCCTGTCTCAACTTCCTTAACAACTTTACACTCGATATTCGCTGCGCACTCCTTTATCGATGGGGCCTTTACAACCTTCGATGGAACGAATGTCAGACTCATGAGGTCTTTCTTTTTCTCCTTCGCACCGCTCACAGTCCCGGCAATCCACACGTCTTTAAGAAGTTCAACGGTGGGAACTGCAACAACGAAATCTTTCTGCTCATCTATGAGCTTTTTTGTATATCTTTTCTTTCCCAGGGCAACCCCAAGTAGTTCAGGATTTATAGAGAGTGGAACCACCCAGTCTGCGGTCATGGGGTTTGGCTCTTCAGGAGTTCCAGCAACTATCAAATAAGTTCTCAGGGGATAAAGATACTCGAGCATTTTTACCACCGCTTGATTTGTGAATATAGAAGGGTAAAAGATTTTCGGAATCCCCAGGCATGATCAAACAGAACGCAATCAAAAATCGAAAAAAAGATTATATGAAATTGTAAGTTCAGGTGTGGATGTTTCGATACTCTTCAGCGGGGAATTTGGAAGAAGATTCGTAATCAACCTTGCCTGTCCATGGCTATGTCCATATCTCGGAGCGTGCGGGGTAGATAGATGTGATTACTGCAAGAAGTACGATTATTCATCCAGTATTGCAATGGTGCATGAGTTTGCTGAACCATCAAGCTACGGCATTTATATCGACGATGTCAGGGCAATTTTGCCGGAATTTCTGAGTGCGGATGTGATGATCGCCATAAATCTGCACCCTGACATTCTGATAGAGTTGCCGTCAATCATATCCGAATACGGCTACAAAGCTCTGATAGTCCCGGTAGAGGATCCAAAATGGTGTTCTGCCGGATTGAGGAAACAGATCGAAAAGGAATGCAATAGTAGTGGGATCGAATTCACATCACCAAAACCCCTGTGCACTTTAAAGCCAGAATCAAAGAGAATTTCGAAGTTCTGTTCCCTTTTCAGATTTGGTATGCCAGAATTCGATGTTAGGATGGATGGCAATACCGTTGAGAGAGTTGAAGTAAAGGCTGATACCTGTGGATGTGCCTATTACGTTGCGAAGATGATGGAGGGGTACAGAATAGTGGACGTAAATGAGTTCTGGAAGGAAATACACCAGCATCAATGTGCTTACCCCTGCATGGCGAGTATGGAGAGAGATGTTGAAATAGTCGAAGCTCCCTTTCACTTAGCAGGCTATGTCATGGTATATTCCTTCAGCAAAGCTGTAAAGATCGATGCCACTGATTTCATACCTGAATACATGCGGAAATTTATTCTGTAGAGTGTTTCAGTGGGTTGTCTTTAATTCTTAATTTAAATTGTGGATATGTATTCTGCCTGGGATATGTATTCTGCCTCACCCGGGTCTTTGAGAGGTTTCACTGCCGACTAACCCTCCACCCTGTACCTGACTTTCAGATTTTTCTCATTTATTACAAACTTCTGCTCACCTCTGTATATTGTTTCAATTGCAAATTCTATAACTCTTTTGTAAAAGTCACAGTAGGGGCTTTTTGCATACATAGTCCCATTTTCAGCATAAACCTCCGCCGGGCATGGGGCTCCACATATATGTCTGTAGGGGCACGTATTGCACTCTTCAATTTTCTCAACAACCCTATTTCTGACTGATTCAAACTCGGAAACAATACCGCCCAGCCTCTCAGCTGGAACTCTGAACTCTTTTAAACCTATAAATTCCCCACACGGATAAATCCCATCCGTGGCAATTGCAAAGAACCTCCTTCCAGCCCCACAGGGAGATATATCGCATTGAAGGACTCTGGATGTGGGGGCGATAATTCCCAGAATGATGTTCGCAAAATCCCCGATCACTATCCTCGTTCCACTTTTTGTCAGGTCTATAGCTTTTCTGCATGCCTTGATAAAACTCTCTGCAGCCTTAACGGGTTCAGCCCTGATCTCTCTTCCTCCCTCACTCGTCCCTCTGACAGGATTCATCAGAACAAGTCCCACTTTGCCGGCAAGAAACTCAACCATGTCTTCGAGATGCTCGTAGTTATATCGGTTGATGGTGGTTATCACATTCAATCTGCTGTAATTTGACATATGCTCTATGGCTTTGTTTGCTGCTTTAAACTGTCCTTTTCCTCTCAGAAAGTCATTGGTATCCTCATATGGAGAGTCCAGAGATATCCCCACATTAACATTATTTTCCATCAGAAAATCCATGTCCTCCTCTTCAAGCAACTTTGCATTGGTCTGAATACCGAAATTGAAATTGAAATTGAAATCGTTAATTGCATCAAATATCCTGTCCTTTGCCATTAATGGTTCTGAACCGTGAAATATAATCCAGTCAACAGTCCCTTCAAGCCTGCTGAGAATATCATAGAGCTCATCCTTGGACATGCTCCTGCCATTCTTTCTCACGTCCTCCGGTATATAGCAGTAGGGGCAGTTGGCATTGCACAAATCGGTCACGTTTATGTAAGCAGTATCGGGATTCACCTCAAACCTGTATTTCTCCATATCCCTTCCAAGCTCGTCCCCATATCTTTCCCACATTTTCCTGACCTTATCAAGTTCCTTTTCCGAATCATATATTGCCCAGAAGACTGCATCTGGCTCTAAAGCGAATTTAAAGTCAGTAAAATCAATCGTTTCCATCAAATCACCTCAAAAAATAAAAAAATTTAGAAAGGAGAGTCCTCGCCGTGCATGACGTAGTGTGTCAGACCTCCTTTTGCCTCACATTCTAACCTGTATGCGACTACCATGCAGTGTTCAGGATAACAACCAAATAAAAATCTATTGATTTAATCTCAAATTAATTGGGAAATCAAATTTACCTGAATGAACTTAAAGTTAACTTTATATTTTGATTATGACAGCCAAAACTATGAAAATAGCTATTTACCATATTATGGACAGAAGAGGCGCGACGCAAAATATAAAGGCTGCTTACGAGGCCATAAGCATCGAAACAGAGTTTGGCAGATTTGGAGTTCTGATATGTGCGGACTGCTTAAAAGATGATGTTGTTGAGAGAACAACACGCAAGAACGATCTTGTATTTCTGCCGATCTCTCTGACAGATCCGAACCATCCCCGAGGAAGGGTAGGGTTGTTCACACTCATTCATAGAAAATGGCTTTCTAAATCCTTTAAGTCAAAAGTCAAAGTACCAAGTTTTTCTTTTCCCTCGATGTGTTTAGCAACAATAGTGAAGTGTTTTTTATAATCTTTGAGCTCTTTTACGAGCTCTGCTTTTCTTTTTAACTCTCTTAAAACTCTTTTTTCCTCCATAAAGCTTAAATTTTTCCATTTGACTTCAACAAAGAGAGCTTTTTTCTTCCTTTCATTTAGTGCGACCATGTCAATTTCTTCGCCTCTTTTCCACCATCTGCCAATTTTTGTGAATCTAAATGGCAGAGTTCCTTGTTTATTAAGCTCAACCAGAAACTCTTTAGCCACTTTCTCAAAAATAAACCCAAGATATCTGTTAAAATTCCTCTCAAAATTCCTCAGCGACTCATCGAACAGGCCGATCTCTATTTCTTCCTTTAAAGGGTAGATAAATGAATAGTAAAAGTTGAAGTAATTGTCGCTGATCTGGTATAGTGTATTTCTTTTTTTTACCTTTTCTTTTTGAGTAAGTGTTATTGGGATTTCCCTTCTGATTAGGCCAAGGTTCTCCAATATGCTCAAGTATCTTGAGAGTTTTGCTCCATCTAATCCTGTTTTGGCCTTAATCTCAGAAAAACTTCTATATCCAAAGGCTATCGCTTCAAGAATCGTGTTATAAGTGCTCAAATCTCTAAGTTCATATCTGAGCAAATGTTCTGCCTCCTCGTATAAAAAGCCTTTTTTAAAGAAGTTCTCCCGGATGTTTTCAAAGAAGCTTCTGTATGGGTCAAAACGCAATAAATACTCTGGAATTCCATCCAATACAGCATAGGTTTTTATTAAATCTTCGATAGAGTACTCTGGGAAGAATTCTCCAACGTGCTTAAAATTTAAAGGTTGAACCTTCAAAGATTGTGTTCTTCTTCCGTAAATGGGGCTTTTGTAGCTTTGAATTTCATCCATCCTTGAAATACTCGAACCACAGAGGATTACACTGTTTTTAACCGTCCTCTTGAAGTCCCAAAACTCCTGTAAGAGGCCTAAAATCTTAGGATAGTTCCTAACCAGGATAGGAAACTCGTCAAAGACTAAAACCAGCTCTTTGTCGGCTATATAGCCAAAGAACTCCTCAAAAGAACTTACTGGCCTCCTAACCAATGCTTCGTCTTTAAAGAGTTCAAAAAGTTTTAAGTTGAGTCTTTTCAGAGTTTTGCTTGGCTCCTCCTCCATGCAGAGGTTATAAAGCGTCTTAAACTCCCTGGTTGTTTCAATTAAAAGTCTCGTTTTTCCGATCCTTCTTCGTCCATAGACGATTATCAGCGCTCCTTTTTTGATGCTGTCTCTTATAATTTCAAGTTCTTCTTCCCTGTTTACAAACTTTTGCATAATCACGATTATATAATCAAGATTATGTTATTTAAAGATATTGGTGATTTGTCAATTAACTTGAGGGTCAAAGATACTGGAAGACAAACCACGAAAGAAGTTCGTTACCAAGAGTTTCCTCACCGCGTTTATGTATTGGTGTATTTTATGAATATACTATCTCTGTTATGGATGTGCTATCTCTGCCAAGAACAAATAATTGGGCGAGTGTAACTTTTGTTTTACTTTTTTTATCCAATGCGGGGACGGTAAGGCTAACACAAACCCGTCCAGAAGTCCCTTGTGCGAGTGAGGAGCTTTGACTCCGGTAGCCCTTGAATGCATCTCAGATCAGCACCCATCTCCAATCAAATGAACCGTAAAACCCCAATCAACTTCAGGTCTGTAAAAAAATTAAAAGCTGGTTTTGATGCCAAAAGCAGAATTCAGTATCGCATAACTTACAAATATATCTTCACCTACTGGATCACAAATTATAATCTTCTTGCCTTCGAATTCCCCCTCTTTCCTTCCAGCACCTCTCGGAAAGCCAAAGAACTCCGGCAAATCTTCAGCAACATGCAGACCGGCAGAAATGAACAGCGGAACCACATACACCAAATCGCTCTTCATACTCCTAACCGCCTCATCTGGCAAGGGTTTTCTCTCTCTCGCCGCAAATGCTATTTTCACCTCATCGAATATGCCCGTTCTCCCAATTCTCTGCCTGTGCAGTTCCATGATTTCACTGTAATGGGGCAACTGGCTCCCATGCCCAACAATAACCAACCCTCTCATTCAATCACCTCCTTTAACATAAATTATAACCAGCTCTGAACGAATTTTCAGCTCACATGCCTTTCCTGTTTGTATAATCTCATTTTCAAGACCTAAATTTTCAAGAATTGTGATCTCCCTGCCCCCCAAAAAACTCAAATCGAAACTGGAGTCAGCAAGAATCAATACATCACGAAACTTCAAAACTTCCTCTATACTCTCATAACTGTTTTTACCGTGAGAATCCATAACAATAACTTCCGTCAAATCAACTTTAAGTCTCGCAAGGGCGAGCTGAACAGATGAAATTCCAGGTTCAACAACACCCTCAATCCTTCTTCCCAGACCCGTAACCATTGGATCGCCGGTGGAGAGCACCACAACTTTCCTTTTCTCATTATTTATAGATTCATAAACATCACTGCTAAATTTCCTGAGAATGACTTTCTCACCTTTAATGCACTTTTCTGCGAGTTTTATTGCCCTTTCACTACCATACACAACTTCCGCATCCTCAATTATCTTTTTAGCTCTTTCAGTTATATGTCCATCTGTGACTCCAACACCAACAATCCGTATCATAACAAAACCACATCTTCAACATTTCCGTTTATCTTCCTGGCTTTCTCCAGTATCTTACCTCTGTATTTACCCAAATCCATTCCAGAAAGCAGTTTTCCCCTCAGATCTGGAACAGCCCATTTTACAAGCAGAGATGGTAAACCGGCCAGTATGATCGGACAATCCAGAGCCCTTAAAGCCTCCTCGATGTGCATCCCAAAGACGAAGGGTTGATAATCCTGATTCTCCATGCACCACTTCCAGCCCTTTCTGCCGGTTGTGATCGCCACCCCATCATATCTTTTTGCGATCTCAATTTTCGTTTCAATCAGCTTTTTACACCAGGGTTCAACAAAACCCGTTGTGCCAAGCAAGGATATCCCACCTTTTATTCCGATTCTGGCGTTATCAGTCCTCATGGCTATCTTTTCCCCCTCTGGAACCTCCACCTTAACCCCAGCGTTGTATCCGTTTCTTTCTGCATACCTCCTGAAATTATCCGTTATCTGCCTTATCGCAGAACTGCTCACAGCCTTTCTGTTTCTCAGCATACCTATACCTCTACCGAAATTTATCCCCTTATCTGCCTTTCTCGCCACAATTTCTATACCATCAGTAACATCGAAAGCATGATCACCCGAAAATTTGATGGCCCTCGATTCGCTATCCTGAATCCTGACCTCTACCATAACCTTCAACCCTGAGGGAGTCGCCACAATTACCTCTTTTTCACCACAGATCAAACCACAGATAGCCGCTGATGCTGTAGTTGCCGTGGATATACCTCTCCTGAGCCATCCATCTTCTGTTAGAATGTACAGACCGCTCCCAATTTTCCCGCACACCTCTTTTTTACCTTCCACCTCTTTTCGCTTTTTCACCCACTCTTCCGGATACCTGTAGAACTCTATTGGATCAATCATAGTGCTAAAGCGATTATTGAATTGATTATTGCCACGCAAAGAGTGCTACCACCCCTCGTTCCAACTGTCGTGATGGAAGGTATATCCAGCCCTCTTATCATCTCTTTCGATTCTGCAGCGTTTACAAACCCAACCGGGGTGGCAACAACTAATGAAGGTTTTATTCCCATCTCAACCATATCACAGAGGGTTATGGCTGCCGATGGAGCGTTTCCTATCGCAACAATACTTCCATCAATCTTAGCTCCCAGATTGAGCATGCCCGCAGAAACCCTCGTCCTCCCGCTCGCTCCATCACCATGCTCTATAGCGGTAAGCACCTCAAGATCCATAGCTCTTATTCCTGCCTTAACCATCGCAACATCTGTAATCACCCTTTTCCTCCTTCTGATTGCCTTAATTCCATCTTTTACCGCATCTCCCCTGAAAACAATTAAATTCTTAATTTCAGGATCACCTGTTGAGATGATGCACCTTTTGATTATGAAATCCTCCGGAGAATTTCCTTTCACGTATTTTTCAACTATCTCATAACTCCTTCTCACTATCTCCTTAGCCTCATCAGTCAGATCGCCCATCATGAAATCACCTCAGAACATACTTTCTTCCGTATCCTCTTGGTGTAACCATCTTTCCGTTCAAAAGGACAGTTTCAGAATTCGGTATGAAAAGAATGGTATGCATATCAACTATTTCGGGCCTTTCACTAAGCTCACTCGTTTTCACAACCAGAACCTTTTCGTCATCACGATGTGCATTTCTGACTATCCCCAGAAAAACGTCTCCCCTCTCTTCAGATATTATTCTCAAAGCTTTGATTAAATTTCTCCTTCTCCTTTTGCTGGAGGGATTGTAAATTGCTATTACAAAATCTCCCTTCAATGCACATCTGAGTCTTCTTTCAATGGTTTCCCATGGAGTGAGCAGATCACTGAGACTTATAACCGCATGATCTCCGCTTACAATCGAGCCGAGAAGTGGTGAAGCGGCACACAAAGCTGTTACACCAGGGATCACTTCACAATAAATATCAATTTTATTTTCTTCTATATATTCAGCAACCAGAGATGACATGCCATAAACCGAGGGATCTCCTCCACTTACCAGACTCACAACATTACTTTCTGCCAGTTCTACAGCCAGTTTCACCCTCTCAACTTCTCTGCCCATTCCACTTTCTATAATCTCTCCTTTTACGAGATGTCTAATTCTGTTCACATAGCTTTTATGTCCCAGAACGTAATCTGAGTTCTTTAAGACCTTTAAAGCCTTTAAAGTTAACAACTTCTCATCTCCAGGTCCGATTCCGACCACGTACAGCTTACCTTGAGATGGCAATAGTCACACCCCCATACACTCTCTTTGGAAGGATCAGTTTTTTCTCTCTCGAAAATATGAGCGAGCAAGCCTCCGCAACACTCTGAAGTCCGATGCTGGTCGCTTTTGAAGGGGTTAAAGTGCTCGTGGAGTTTATATCTTCCTTCCTGGCGAACATCAGTGGCTTTTTCAGGATATCCGCTGCCCCCTTAATCCCACTTTCATCCTTTTTAATTTCTGCAGTGGCTATGACCCTGACATCCTCTAAACTGGAATTTATATCATCAAGAGACCTCAAAATGGCATCCACGACCTCTTCAGCTTTGATGCCCTTTCTACACCCAATCCCTACACTTAAACCCTCCGTGTATTCCATAGCAGTGGTTATCACAGCCTTTAACCCGAAATTCTCCAGAAATTTTGCGACCTCATTCCCTCCATGATGTCCGCCAAGTATCGGAACAGCATAATCCAATCCCTTATTCACCACAACTATTGCCGGATCAACCCATTTACCCCTCAGGTAGGGGCAAATCCCCCTGATCACTATTCCGGATGGCATATAAGCTACTATACAATCATATTCAAACAAATTTTTCCAGATATCCGGTTCATAAAGTACAATTTTGGCTTTCAAGTATTCAGAGAGCTTTTCAAGAATTTCCAGATCTCTCTCAAAACCCAATACAACTATGCGTATAGGACAGACCTCCTGTATTCCTTCAGACATTTACCAATTATTATCACCGCAGTTCTTTTTATCTCCTCTTTCTCAACCCTCTCAACTATATCTCCAAGATTTCCGATGATAACTTTTTCATCTTCCCTTGAGGCATGATAAACCACTGCTGCCGGTTCATCAAAGCCCCTGACCTTCCCGACCTTCTCCACCACATATCTGATTTTATCGACACCGAGAAGAATGACAAGGGTTGAGGGTATTCTGCTCAGTTCATCCAGATAATCCTCTTCAAGGGTCTTGCCTGCGGGGCGGGTTATAACAACCGCCTCATTACAGGATGTGAGCTCGATACCCAAAGATGCTGCCGATGCAAAAATACTGCTAACACCAGGAATGACTTCACATTCAATACCTCTTCTTTCAAGCTCATGAATTTGCTCTGCTATGGCTCCATAGATACTGGGATCTCCACTCTGAACTCTCACCACCTTTTTTCCTCTGCTGACCGCATCAGCGATGATGTCAACGATCTTTTCGAGTTTCAGGCCGTAGCTGTTTATTTTCTCACCATTGAACTCTGAAAGGAATTTTTCATGAATTATAGAGCCTGGATAAATGATCAGATCCGCATCCTTCAATATTCTATACGCCCTTACAGTCAGAAGTTCCGGGTTGCCTGGGCCGAATCCAACGAAGTAAACTTTCATTGAGTTAAAGTCAAAATAGTTGTATAAAAGAATAGCGATTTGAAACCACGTTACATTTTAGTTTTCTGTAAGTTCATCTGAAAATCCGGGAGTGACTTTAAAACCTTTAAAACCTTTAAAACCTTAATTAAAACCGCCATCGTCTTTTACCTATGAGAACTGTAAAGTAATCTGCTTTTTCAGGCATCTCTGTTAGAATTCTCTCGGCATCCATATACATCCTCTCCACCATGTAGAATTTGAAATCCGGGTAATTTTCGGCGATTGATCTGGGCTTTGTTGCCTTTAGAA
This sequence comes from Archaeoglobus sp. JdFR-24, assembly GCA_002011215.1. The sequence goes on along the minus strand of MTML01000069.1, from coordinate 18,988 downwards.
TGGCAACAGTATCCACTTTTCCATCGCCGGGTGTTGTTACAAGCATGGGTCTGTCCACGAACAAACCGAGTTTTGAAAAGGATGCTGTGAAGCTCGTTATGCCCGGTATGATTTCAATCCTGATTCGCGAATTGTGCTCTTTAACAACCTCCACAACATGCTGAAAAGTCGAATAAAAGACCGGATCGCCGAGACAGCAAAAAGCAACGTCCTCGTCCTCACACCTCTCTGCAAGTTCCTCCCCAAGCTCTTTTGAGACCTCTTCACTTTTCCCCATTGGAAATTCAACGATCCGTGGTTCTCTTATATCTGATATCAGACCATAGGCAAGCTTTCCAGGAACAATTACCTCATCAACTTCCTTTATTATTCTAACAGCCTTTAACGTGAGCAGTTCTTTATCTCCCGGGCCCAGACCAATTCCGTAGAGCATTCAACCACCTCAGTCAGGATGCTGACCTACCACCATAAAAACAGGATTTAAGCTTTTGAAGGCAGTTTTACCTGCAAGCTCATAGCTTTTGGAGACTGTTAAGATTAACGCCTCGCTGAAAATGCCCGTTTTTTTCATAATGTCTATTACATCAACAGCAACTTCAATTCTGGCGGCATTTACTGCAATCTTTTTAGCCTTTTCTGAGGCTATTTTTAACATTTCTCTGATGTTTTTCGTGCCACCAAAGAATAGAATATCATAATCATATTTCTCAAGAAAATCCAGACCATCGATATTCAGCACTTCAGCGTTTTTAAATCTATCAAGCCTCTTTTCAGCCTCATCAACCATATTTTCATCTACATCTACAGCATAAACTTTCCTTACGAATGGAGCAAAAAACTCTGAAACGCTTCCGCTTCCACAACCTATGTCTGCAAATATTTCATGTTTCTCCGGTTTGAGTTTTGCAAACAGAATGCCGATGATTTCAGGCTTTGTTACTTTCATACTTCACCTCCAGTGAATTCCACATAGCACATCAAAAACATATCAATAAGACCTCACAAACCTCAGACCGCATTTTTCAGCCACCTTTTCTGGAATTGAATCACTGCTGTGGATTATTTTTCCATCCTCTATCACCACAAATTTGTCCGCTACCTCATATGCAAAATCCATATCGTGCGTTGAAATGATTACAGTCTTCCCTTCCCTCTTCATTTTATCAACCATCCTTACAATGCTTTTTACGCCAAAACTATCCAGACCGGCGGTTGGCTCATCGAGAATTATTATCTCCGGTTGCATCGCAATAATACTGGCAATTGTAACTCTCTTCTTCTCCCCTCCACTTAACAGATTGCAAAGCCTACTCTCAAAACCTTCAAGATTAACCCACTTCAGAGCCTCCTCAACAATGGTCTTCACCTTTTTATCCTCAATACCCAGGTTCTTCAACCCAAAGGCTACCTCCTGCCATACAGTCGGAGCAACTATCTGGTCATCCGGATTCTGAAATACGAAACCTACCTTCCTTCGCACATCGATTAAACCTTTTTTATCGTACCTGATCGGTCTTCCCTCGATTATCACCTTCCCTTTTATCGGTTTCAGCAAGCCATTAAGATGCATCAAAAGTGTTGTCTTACCAGCTCCATTCCTTCCAAGCAGGAAGGTAACCTCTCCTTTCTCAGCCTTAAAGTTAACACCCCTCAACACATGATTTCCATTTCTGTATGTGTGATGGAGATTTATGGTCTCTATCAACTCAACCATCCCCCAAGAAGTATCCCGGTGAGAATAGCAACTATTTTCCATCCAGAGTTCTTTTCCTCTCTGACAGGCATTTTGCCATTATAGCATCTGGCCTGCATGCTCACTTCCATTTTCTCCGCCCTGTGTAATGACTTCAGAAAAATTGAATAGGTTAGTAAAGCAGTTGTTTTCATAAACACCTTCCTGTTTGAATATCCTAACCTTGAAGAGGCTGCAACATCCAGTCTTTTAGCCTCATCCAGAAGAATTTGAATGCTTCTATAAATTAATACGGCGATCTCTATGATAAAGTCCGGCAACCTCAATTTTTTTAAAGCTGAAATAAATTCAGGTATTGTTGTTGTTAAAATCAGGTAGGAAAGTATAGAGAGTGAAGCAAAAGCCCTTAAACCAGTCATAATCGCAGAATTCGCACCTTCTTTACCAATGCTAAATATCCAGAATCTGAATAGCTCTTCCCCACCCGTTATCAACAATATTATCAGGAGGCTGGGTAAAAGAAAATACATGGGTATTTTTAGTATCTTGAAATAATTTTTACCCGCAGCATGATAGGAGAGCTGAGAGAAGATCAAAATGGCAAGCAGATAAACCTGCATTTTCTGGGATAGAACCGTTAAAAAAAGAGAGGTCAGGATAAAAAATATTCTGAGATGACCTCTTATGATTTTCCTCGAACTTACTTGAATCGCCTCAAACGTTTCGTGCATAATACCTTTTAGCTTTGTTGTACCCTAAAACATAGCCAATTATCAAAGCTCCAAATGCTGCCTGGAGGCTGAAAAACAAACTTTCGATCTCCCCACTCGGTGGTTCCCAGATGGGCGAAAACCACGGTTCATAAGCAGGATTTATCTCGCTAATAGCTTCTTCAGCCTTCTCATCTGCTCCAGACCATTCCTCAGCCATCACTGTTGCCATAGTAAGTAAAAAGACCAGACAGATCAAAAAAATTCTCAGGCTTCCACCCCCATTCCAGCAATTTCCGGCTTCGCTTGCAAGAGGTATTTCATTAACAGGGCAGCAACAATACCCTCAATAATTGCCAGCGGTATCTGTGTAACCGCAAAGATTCCTGTAAACAATGCTGCTGAGTTTAATATGCCCGAAAGTCCTTCACCAGCCGGAAATGCAAGAGCAAGCTGGAGTGAAGTTACAACATAAGTGACCCAGTCTGCAACAACCGCTGCAATGAAAGTCGAAGAAGTGAGACCCGTCCGTCTTTTAGCAAATTTATAAACAACCCATCCAAAGAACGGTCCTATTATGCCCATCGAGGCTGTGTTAGCTCCCAGGGTTGTAATTCCACCGTGTGCCAGCAACAGGGACTGATAAAGCAGAACTATGGCTGAAAGAAAGGCTGTTACTGCCGGTCCGAATAATACCACCGCTATACCCGTACCGGTAGGATGGGAGCAACTTCCAGTTACCGATGGCAATTTTAAGGCTGAGAGAACGAATATAAAAGCTCCTGCTACAGCGATCAGTGACTTATTCGCTGAATCTTCTTCTATTTTCCTTTTAACTTTCCATGCTCCGTAAACAATTACAGGAGCGGAAAATATGTACCAGATAACACTCCACTCAAAAGGCAAGAAACCCTCCATTATATGCATAATCCACCTCCCTTGACATCTTATCCAAATTATTTGATATAAAAGTCTTTTGAATTTTACTCAAATCTATTTGATTTTAATCTGTATGAGTTGAGAGATAGGGTTGATGTAAGATCAGAACAAACAATATAATCAGAACAGCCTGAAGCTGGTTGAGAAAAAGTGAATGTGAGAATATCCGGCAAGGGTATTATAGACTAAAGCACCGTCATAACCATTTCTGATCCCTTTTCCGTCGGTTTTAAATACGAATTTCACATCATCATCAGGAACAGCATAGCTGTAATGAAATTCATGTGCCCTGTATTTTCCATTGAAAAAGGGATTCTTATCTATGATTTTACCGTTTATGTAGCTCAATGCCTGCAATTTTCTGGTGAACACTATATCAATATCAAGAACTCCTGCCATCTTTTGATGTCTGCCATTGATCTCAAGTTTTCTTGAGAGCAACATCATGCCACCACATTCTCCATAAATAGGTTTCTCACTCAACGCTTCCTTTTTAATGAATCTAGAGAAGGAGTCCAGATTGTAAAGTTCAGGATAACCTCCTCCCAGATAGTAAAAATCACATTCAACAATCTCCTTTTTCAGAGGAGAGAAAAAGACGATGTCACCAAATTGGCGGAGAACTCTTAGATTGTCCCTGTAGTAAAAGGAGAATGCCTCATCGAACGGGACACCTATTTTTTTATCACCTTTACCATTACCGCACTCACAACTCTCTTTATAATCTCCGATGTGCTCCCCGACATAATCTCCGACGTTATCTCTCATCGAGAGCTCCAGTATTCTATCGATGTTCAGATGTTTCTCACCAATTTCTGCCATGGCTTTGTAGTCTTTTTTTGATTCCATTCCCAGATGCAATCCGAGATGTCTGCTATCTATTTTGAGCTCCTCTTTTCTGGGAAGTACCCCCAGCACTTCATAACCTTTGCTTGAGAAAACTCTCTTCAATTTTTCATGGAAAGCGGTTCCACCATTGAATATTACTCCTATTACATTCAATTGCCTGTCAAATTTTTTGTATCCCTCGAACATCGCAAGAGCTGACAGAGACATTCCTTTTACATCAATTACAAGTATAACCGGTAAATCGAGAAGTTTTGCTATGTGGGCTGTTGAAGAGAAATCTGAAAGTTTCAATCCATCAAAAAGTCCCATTACACCTTCTATTATCCCAACATCCCTGTCCGACATCCACTTATAAAAAGATCTCTTTACACCATTCTCACCCATCATGAAAGCATCCAGGTTCACAGCCCATTCACAGAAAGAGTAATGTGAGGGATCAATGAAATCAGGTCCAACCTTAAAGGGTTGGACTTTATAACCTCTCTTTTTTAAGGCAGATGCTATACACATTGAAACGGATGTTTTCCCAACCCCACTGTGGGTGCCACCTACAACGAAGGCATGCATGTGATTTTTATGGAGCAGGGATTTAAAATTGTTCTCAAAATCGTCAGAGTTCTCACATCATCAAAATGTAAAATAAAAAATTAGAAATATTCTCTGTGGAACTCTTTTTTCTTTATTTTTTTAAATTTTCGCTTTTTATTTCCTCTGAAGTCGCCGCGAGGAGGGTCGTTCAACAACTCCTCAAACTCCTCATCAGTTACGGGCTTTAAATCCAACCACTCTTCAAATTTCTTTGCCCTCTTCAATCTCATCTACCCTTTGGTTTTTTGGAATAAATGAACAATGGAGTATATATCATTTTTCATGATGGCCGCGACTCCCTTTTACCACAGCCTCTTCTTGCAGACTCCCTGAACTTTATTTGTCCATAAGCTATCCAACCTAAAATCACCCGATTAGCAAAATATTTTAATCCTCTCTATCAAACCGGTTTTGCTCACGATTATAAAATTCAGCATGTGATGTGGTGGTAAAATGAAGGAGTTTCCAAAAGTTTATGATCCAAAACAGGTGGCAAAAGAGATAGAGAATTTCTGGAATGAAAATAGAATATATGAAGCCGTCAAGGAGCGGGGAGATGAGAAATTCTTTTTCGTTGATGGGCCACCTTACACAACAGGAAGAATTCATTTAGGAACGGCCTGGAATAAAGTTTTGAAGGATACAGTTCTCAGGTTCAGAAGGATGTGTGGGTTTAAGGTCAGTGATACACCAGGCTGGGACATGCATGGCCTCCCCATTGAGGTCAAAGTTGAGCAGGAGCTTGGATTTAGAAATAAAAGAGATATCGAGGATTATGGCATAGACCTATTTGTCGATAAGTGCCTGAAATACGCAATTGAGAATAAAAAAGCAATGGAAGATCAGTTCAAGATGCTCGGAGTCTGGATGGACTGGGAAAATCCGTACATGACCATAAAAGCTGACTACATCAATGCAGCATGGTGGACGATCAAAAAAGGATACGAGAAGAATCTTCTGGAGAGAAAACAGATGGTGGTCAACTGGTGCCCGAGGTGTGAGACTGCGTTGGCTGATGCTGAAGTTGAGTACTGGGAGGAAAAAGACCCATCAATTTTCGTAAAATTTCCACTAAAGAGTAAGAAGAATGCTTTCATTGTGATATGGACCACCACACCCTGGACGCTTCCTGCCAACATGGCTGTTGCCGTGCATCCCGCTCTTGAATATGCAACCATCAGGGCTAAAAAAGATGGAATTGAAGAATATCTAATCCTCGCGAGGGAGCTGGCAGAAAACGTGCTGAAAATGGGAGGATATGGGAGCTGGGAAATAATTGAAACCCACCTTGGTGAGGATCTCGTCGGGGTGGAGTATGAGCATCCCCTTACAGAATTTATTCCAGAGCAGGAGAAGTATGTGCATAAAGTTTACATGGCCGAATTTGTAAGTGCTGAGAACACAGGATGCGTCCATATCGCTCCCGGCCACGGTCTGGAGGATTATGAGCTTGGAATTGAAGTTGGGCTTGAAATATTCAATCCAGTAGATGAAAGGGGCGTTTTTACAGAAAGAGCTGGGAAATATGCGAGTTTAAATGTAAAGGAAGCTAATAAAGTCATAATCGATGATTTAAATAATAAAGGTCTGCTGCTCGCAGAATCTCACATAGTTCACAGATATGGCCACTGCTGGAGATGCAAGAACCCGATAATTTACAGATCGACAGAGCAGTGGTTCCTTAAAGTATCTCAGCTAAAGGAGAAAATGATCGAAGAGGTAGAAAAAACAAGATGGGTTCCCGCCTGGGCTGGAGCTTCAAGGTTTAAAGACTGGGTGAGTAACGCGAAGGACTGGTGCATAAGCAGGCAGCGCTACTGGGGAATACCCATTCCTGTGTGGATCTGCGAAAAATGTGGAAAAATGAAGGTCGTTGGAAGTATCGATGAGATCCCATGGAGCAGCGATCTCGATCTCCACAGACCAAAGATCGATCAGGTTAAATTTGAGTGTGAATGTGGCGGAGAGATGTGCAGGGTGCCCGATGTCTTCGATGTGTGGTTTGACAGCGGTGTGGCCTCGTGGGGCACTTTGAAGTATCCGAGATCCAGAGAAGAGTTTGAAAAACTCTGGCCTGCAGATTTCATCACAGAAGGTCATGATCAGACGAGAGGATGGTTCTACTCACAGCTTGGTGCAAGCGTAATCGCCTTTGATAAAGCTCCCTACAGAACCGTCCTGATGCATGGCTTCACCTTAGATGATCAGGGAAGGAAGATGAGCAAGAGTCTTGGAAACGTTGTTAGCCCAGAAGATGTGGTCGAGCAGGTTGGTGTTGATGCTTTCAGGCTTTATGTACTCTCCTCTGCAGTCTGGGAAGACCTGAGATTCAGCTGGGATGAAGTCAGAAACATGAACAGGGTTCTCAATATCTACTGGAATGCTGTCAGATTTGCCTTCACATACATGACCCTCGATAAGTTCAGATATTCTCAGCTGGGAGATCTGAATCTAAAGGATGAGGATAGATGGATACTTTCAAAGCTCGAGAATCTGAACAAACTGGCTTATGATGCATACGAGAACTACAACATCCACAGAATTGTAAGAGCATTCATGAATTTCGTCGTGGAGGATTTCAGCAGGTGGTACATTCAGCTTGTCAGACCGAGAGTCTGGGAAGAAAAGGATTCTCCATCGAAGATTGCTGTTTACTCCACAATTCTTCGAGTTGTGGATAAAAGCTCGAGAATCATCGCTCCAGTGGCACCATATCTCGCTGAATGGATTTACAACAATTTTGTCAGGGTTTTCAGAGATGCGAAACAGTCAATATTCCTCGAAGAATTTCCAGAACCGGATGAGAGTCATATTGATTCAGAACTCGAGGAGATGATGGAGACTGTTAAGGAGATAGTTGAGGCGACCAGTAATGCCCGACAGAAGGCTAAAAGGAAGCTTAGGTGGCCACTTAGAAATATGGTGGTGGAGACTGAAAATGATGCCGTCAGGAAGGCAGTATATAAGCTCGAGAGCATTATAAAAGCGCAGTGCAACATCAAGGAAATAGAGGTTGTCGATACTTTTGAAAAGGATATCATCGCAAAACCCAATTACAGGCAACTTGGGCCGATATTCAAAGAGAAGGCAAAAGAGGTTGCGGAATTCATTTCATCAATGAAAAAGGAGGAAATCGAGAAGGTAATCAAAGAGGGATTTGTCGAGATTATGGGTAACAGAATGAAGGTTGAAGATGCATTGCAAATTGAGATGAGGCTCCCTGAGGGGTATGAGGCTGCAGAATTCACATCCGGCACGGTTTACATAAACACGGTGCTTGACGAGGAGATTCTGAGAGAAGCGTATGCCAGAGAGATCGTAAGGAGGATACAGGAAATGAGAAAAGAAATGGATCTCGATGTCGAGGAGTTTATTGACGTAAAAATTGATATCGAGAATGAACTGGTAAAGGGCTTCGAAGATTACATAAAATCTGAAACCCGCGCTCAGTCACTGACTTTCTCATCTAAGGATCTTGAGGGGTACCTGAGAGAGTGGAAAATAGAGGACAAAACTGTCAGGATTGCGATTAAGAGACTTAATAACTGAAGATTGATTATGGAACTCGATAAGTGGTTTGATTTTTATTCAAAAATTATTTCCGATTTTAATTTCTCAAAGGATGAGGATGAAAGATCTGCTGTAATCCTGTATAGTCTTGCCAGAGAGAAACTCATGGATACGCTTATACTCGATAAAAAAATAAGGAGTAAGGATGTTTTGATAATAGGGCCTGTGATTGGGGAAGAGGAGATTGAGAAAATCAAAAATTTTGAGGGGGTTAAAATTACAGCCGGAAAGGCTATTAAAATTGTGAGATCGCTAATCCCCGAATTCGTTCCTGACATACATGTCACAGACATGGAGGAGGAAGATTATATTCTCGTTGATCTTCAAAGGAAGAACTGCATTCTCGTTTTACACGCTCATGGAGATAACGTCGAGAGAATTTATTCAATAGTCCCAAAACTGAGATTTTTTATTGGAACCACTCAGAGCATACCATTCGATAAAATATACAATTTCGGGGGCTTTACCGATGGAGACAGAGCAGCAATCCTTGCCAAGGAATTTGGAGCCAGTAGCATAACTCTAATCGGGTTTGATTTTGAAAGGGCAGACGAAATAAAGAGAAAAAAGCTGAAATGGGCTAAGGAGATCCTCACTTTCGAGGGGTTGATTTAAATAACCCGAGGATGATACTGTGGATGTTCTTTTGACCGCTCCCTACTATCCCCCTCATATCGGAGGGGTTGAGATCCACGTCAGGAATCTCGCGAGTTTTCTTTCAAAAAAGCATTCTGTAAGAGTGGTATCATCAACTGGAAACTGTATAAGGTTGAGATGTATAAACATACCCTATTCTCCGATACCACTTCACTTCCCAGAATTTAAGGCGGATGTTTTTCATTCTCACGTTCCCTCTCCCTTTTTTGCCCGTGGTGTGTGGAAAAGAGGACTTAAACCACACGTTATAACCTATCATAACGATGTGGTCGTTCCGGATGTGGTCGATGGTGTAAGAATTCCTGCCCGGATAAGGAAAATGATTGAATCGATAAACACGAAGGCGATAAAACCCGTGCTTGAGTCCTGCGAGGTGATAATCACCACAACCAAGAGTTATGCTGAGACATCTCCAGTAATCTCAGAATTTATTCATAAGGTAGAAGTTGTGCCGAACGCTGTAGATGTTGGGTTTTTTGCTCCAAGCAAAAGAGTATATGAGAGAGAGCCAATTGTGCTTTATGTTGGCCGTCTTGTGGAGTACAAAGGTCTTGAATGCCTGTTGAGGGCTATGAAAATTGTTCAGAAAATTGAAAAAAGGGCAAAACTTGTTGTTATAGGTGATGGAGAAGATAGAACCAGATTTGAAACGATTTCAGAGAGGCTCGAGCTGAATGTAGAGTTTAAAGGCAAATTATCTGATGAAGCAGTTGCAGAATGGATGAGAAGAGGAAAGACTCTGGTACTGCCATCAAAATCACGGCTTGAGGCTTTCGGGATAGTGCTGCTTGAGGCAATGGCTTCAGGAACTCCCGTAATCGCATCTGACATTCCAGGGGTGAGGGATGTGGCCCTTGAAGGAGGTGTTGTTTTCTCAGATGTTGATGATCTTGCTGAAAAAATTGTGAGCATGCTTCATGATAGTAAACTTGCTGAAAAGCTATCGAAGAAAGGAATGAGGGCCGTCAGAGAGAAATACAGATGGGATGTCGTCACTGATAAAGTGGAGGAAATATATTTCAATCTCATCTAAGTTTAATAACAAAAACAACCAGCCAAAGTGATGTTATGCGTAAAATAGGTGTGATTGTCCCAGTATCTCCATTTGAACCTCCAGAGTTGATTAAAAAGTCTGTGAAGTGGATAAAGTCACTCCATTATGATCCTTTCGAGGTTAAAATAGTCTACGTTGTGGATTTGAAACAAAATCTGAAAAAGGATCTGAAAAATGAAATAGATAACAGGGGTAAAATTCCTCTGTGCATGGGTGTTGATGTCGTTGAGAGAAAGTTCAACAGAGGGAAGAGGGCAGGAGCGATAAACGATGCTATCGAATATCTGAAAAATTTCAATCCTGATTATATAGCTATTTTTGATGTTGATTCTAGGCCCGAGAAAGATTTCATCATAAGATGTGTAGATGAGCTTGAAAAAAACCCGAAAGCATATATCGCATCCTCCGGACGTTACATAAGCAATCCTGTCAATCCATGCTCGGAGACTGTAGAAGCAGAATATTATCTGATAAATTTCTTACTCAAAAGGTATGGATTCAAGCAGTTCAATGGTCTGATTGGAGTTTTGAGGGCAGATTTGATCATGAATCACGGATTGAATGAAAATGCAATCACAGAAGATGCTGATTTTGCTACAAGAATGCATACTCTTGGATACGAAGCGATTTTTGTGGAGGGGACGAGAGTATTCGAGCAGGCCCCTTTGAAGTGGTCTGATCTTTATGCTCAGCGTAAAAGATGGTATTTTGGTGGGTTGCAACTCTGGAATTATTATCCAGATGTTTTTAAGGCTGAAAGAAAGTTCAAATTTTCCTGGATCGCATCACTTACAATACCTTATTTCATTTCGATAGTTACTCCCTTTCTGATTCTCGCACCACCCCTGATCCTGTATAAATTTAGAAAACTTGGAAAAGTAAAAGTCACCGCAGGACTTTTAATTCATATCCTCATATTGCAATTCGCTGCTTTATCGTCTCTCTGGAATTTTATTAGAGGGAGAGGTGTCGAATGGAGACCGCAAAAAAGAGTCACAAACTGAGAAGAACCGCCTTGGTAGGAATTTTAATCAGTTTTTTAACGATACTGGTTATTTTCAAATTTACAGAAACGAGTGTTACCTGGCAGGTAATATTTGAAGTCGATTATAAATTTATTATTGTTGCGATTTTCTTTCACAGTCTTTTCTGGATTTTCTGGGCACTCAGATTAAAAAAACTCTCTGAGTATCTTGGTGCTGGAGTGAGCTTCTCCTATTCACTGGAAACGAGTCTGGCTTCCGGATTTCTTGCAGCAATCACACCATCTTCTGCTGGCGGGGAACCTTTAAGAGCAAAAATGCTCAGTGATGCGGGAATGAGCGTCGGAGCGTCAACTGCGGTTGTTCTGGCAGAAAGGCTCCTTGATGCAATTTTTTTCATTTCAGCGATTCCAGTAATGATTTTCATTTCAGGTTTCTCGACGAAATTCGGCATTTACGCAGAACTTCTTTTCACGGCAATTTTTATTATATTCACCCTATTCATGTACTTCTCCTTCAAAAATCAAGATAACATCCAAAAAATATCCAGCAAACTTACACCTATAACCAGGAGATTTCTGGGTGACAGAAGGGCAGAAAGAGTGACCACCTACATCACAAAGGAGCTTTTCCTTTTTAGAGAGGCATCTGTTCAGCTTGCGACCAAATCAAAAACTCAAATCCTATATCTTTTCCTAATTACAATTGTAATCTGGCTATTCGAGTTTTTAGTGCCTTCAGCAATTCTCCTGTCTCTCAGAACTTCCCCTTTCTGGGCAGAATCGATTGCATCGCAGCTTTTCCTCGTGATTATATCCCTGATTCCTTTAACACCCGGAAGCAGCGGAATTGCAGAAACTGGAATGCTCTACTTTTACTCGCTCTTCGTTGAAAAACATTATCTTGGAGCTCTTATTGGAATATGGAGAATAGTTACCTACTATTCAAACCTCATTGTCGGATTGATTATCAATGTAAGAATTTTAAAATCGAAATATCTTGAAAATCAGTAAAACAGGTAAAACAGAATAATTTAAGTGTAAGAGGAATTACAGATGCGATAAAACCTCATCGAGTGTTAGATTGAGTTCTTCAAGCTTCTTTTTAGCTCTACTTAGCGCGTTTGAATTGTATTCCTCCCCAGAACTCTTTGCTAAAACAGCCTCGAATTCGGCATTTGAAAGAACTTCCTTTAGAAATTCCTTAAACTCTGCTCTCTCGATAACCCTTATCTCCTTCTTTGTACCAACAGGAGTTTCTCCGTTGAAATTAAGAGCCTCATTTTTCCAGCATTTCTCACATTCAGATATCAAAATAGAACCGTTACCATCCTGAAACCATGTTTTCTGATACATTATCCCTCCACAGCCGCAAAATCCACCGAAGAAGTTTTCTCTTACTCTTTCCCCCATTAAGGTCCCTTTTTCAGTGATTAATTTATCGAGCGGTTCTATATATATCATCATAAGCAACAACATTACGACCGTTATTTAATTTTTTTGTTGCTGATAGCGAAATATCTACTTAAAAATAAAAATGGAGATATAGTATTTAGCATTAAATCGGTATAACTTTCTTAACTTCAGGTATCTTCTTCCTCAGGTGCTGCTCAACAACCATTGTGAGCGTGATCTGTGACATCGGGCATCCACCACAGGCACCAAGAAGCCGAACCTTAACTATGCCCTCATCTTCCTCAACATCAACTAAAGCAATATTACCGCCATCTCTCATCAAAGCAGGTCTTATATCTTTTTCAATTACCTCTTCAACTTTTTCTTTGAGTGCCATGAACGTAGCTACGAAGCCAGATATTTAAGCATTTCTCATATTCTAAAAATTTTACCAAACCTCTTATAAATTTATAGGAACAATATCCAAAATTACCTATGAACAATAATAATAAGATTAGGTTATATAACTTTATTGAGTTTTATTGTTAAAGCTAATGTAACACATGCCGGCCCATATTGTTTATTTACATCGTTCCATTCCTGAAAAAAGTTCTGAAGGGTTTAGACCGTCTGATTTTAGATAATAAATCCAGGAAAAAAGATTAAACAAAAAGAACTCTCCATAACCTGATAGCAGAATATTTTCATTAATAGGATAACTCCATTGATCGTTTTCACATATGTTCTGCATGATTATTCCTATAGAAAAATTTATAAACCAAGCTAATATGTGTCTAAGATACACAATGTCAAGGATGTGGTGAGGAGGATGTTAGGGTTTGCTGATATATGGACTGAGTTGGGCTTTTCGCTGACAATACTTTCAGTGATTTTCTGTATAATTTACGGTCTGCTGAAAATGAGGGGTGATTGAATTGGATGTGTTTCTTACGGCAGTAATTGTGTTAGTATACCTTCTTGTAACGATTTATTTAGGATACTTTGGATTTAAATCAACAAGCAATTCCGAAGATTACTTAGTAGCTGGGAGAAGAGTAAACCCGGCCATAATGGCTCTCTCATACGGAGCAGCATTCATTTCAACTTCAGCAATAATTGGTTTTGGAGGCGTGGCCGGACTTTTCGGTTTTTCCCTGCTATGGCTAACATTTTTGAATGTCATTGTCGGGATTTTCATCGCATATGCAATAATTGGAAAAAGAGTAAGGAAGTTCGGGCTTGTCACCGGAGCATTAACATTTCCTGAACTGCTTGGAAAGATGTACGGCTCCAGATTTCTCCAGACCTTTTCCGGTGCGATAATATTTCTATTTATGCCACTTTACGCCGCTGTAGTTTTGATTGGGGCAGCAAGATTCATGGAAGTATCCCTGGATATAAACTATAATACTGCTCTGCTGTTTCTGTCACTCATAATAGCCCTTTATGTTGTGTATGGTGGGATAATCGCGGTAATATATACTGATGCCTTTCAGGGAGGTATAATGCTCTTAAGCATGATATTTCTGCTCGCTGCAACCTACATGTTCTTTGGTGGAATAACCCAGGCACATGAGGCTCTCACATCCTTTAATGACGTTGCAATCAAGATTTTCCATGAGTCCGGAAAAATTCCGGGGCATATGGGATGGACAGCATTTCCGGCTTTGAGCTCACCGGCATGGTGGGTGCTGGTCTCCACACTCATACTTGGAGTTGGGATAGGTGTTCTTGCCCAGCCTCAGCTGTCGGTTAGATTGATGACTGTTGGATCTGACAGAGCTCTTGACAAGGCCGTTCCGGTTGGAGCATTTTTCGTTTTCATTATGGTTGGCACGTCTTTCATTGTCGGAGCACTGAGCAACGCTTACTTCCTCCAGCTCACTGGTAAACCATCGATAGCGGTAGCAGGAGGTAATGTGGATAAGATAATCCCGGAATTCATAAATGCGCTGATGCCTGACTGGTTCATAGCCATTTTCATGGTGACTCTACTTGCTGCGGCAATGTCCACTTTAAGCAGTCAGTTCCATACAATAGGTTCTGCTCTCGGCAGAGATGTATTTCAGGCAGGAATCTTGAAAGGAAAATGGAACGAAAAAACAATCCTCATTACCAGAGTGGCAATATCTGCAGGAATTCTTTTCAGTGTTGTTCTTGCCTACATCCTGCCTCCCGGAGTAATTGCCCGAGGGACTGCAATATTTTTCGCTCTTTGTGCATCATCGTTCCTTCCAGCCTACCTGGGAGGGCTTTACTGGAAAGGGGCGAGTAAAAAAGGTGCTGTTAGCAGTGTTGTAATCGGCTTCACAGCTTCGCTGTTCTACCTTACATTTATTCATGCAAAAGAGGCTGCTGAACTCGGAATATCCAAGGCAATTTTCGGGGTCACGACTATCGCATCCTATCCATGGACTGTAGTAGATCCGATCGTTATTGTGCTGCCTCTTTCAGCAGTGATTTTCGTTGTGGTTAGTTTACTAACTGAAGAGAAATCTGAGGCCATTGAAAAGATCCTGTCGATTACCGAGAAGTGATATCTGATTTTTGTTTTCTATTTATTTTGTTAACTTTTTTTGATTTATTACGATGTTTCTTCTGAATATCTTGCAACCATCCAAAGACACCTTGTGCACGCAAAACTTAAATAAAGTGTAACAGCAAAAAAAGCAGCTTAGGAGGTGCCATGTTATGGGTACAGTAAAACCATCATATATTAAGGTAATAGCAATGGAACTGATGAAGAGGTATCCGGATATATTCACAGGTAATTTTGATGAGAACAAGAAGCTTGTTACAGAGTACACAAATATAAGGAGCAAGACAATCAGAAACAGAGTTGCTGGATATATAACGAGGAGAGTTAGCAGGGGTTTTTTGAATGTTTGATCTCAGGGGAGTTATTCCTGCCCTTGTGACACCATTCGATGAGAACTTCAATGTAGACTATAAAGGAATAGACAGAAATCTGGAATATCTAGAAAAATACGTTGATGCTGTGGTTCCCTCGGGAACGACTGGAGAAGCTGCAACTCTGAGTTATGAAGAGCATATTGAGGTTGTCAGGTATGTTGCAGAGGTTTCAAAACTACCTGTGATTGGTGGTGCAGGATCAAATTCCACACGGGAAGCTCTTTTCCTTGGTAAGGAGGTTGAGAAGGCAGGTGCAGCTGCAGCCATGTTTGTTACACCTTACTATAACAAACCAAATCCCGAGGGCTTATACAGACATTACAAGGCTATTGATGAGGAGCTCTCCATCCCCATAATAGTATATAATGTTCCTTCAAGAACGGGAATTAATACCACACCAGATGTTGTAAAAAGGCTTTCCGAGATTGAGAAAGTTATTGCAATAAAAGAGGCAAGTGGAAACCTGAAGCAGGTTTCCGATATAATCAGAATTATGGGCGATCAAGATTTCACTGTTCTTTCTGGAGATGATTTCCTGACATTCCCAATTCTCTGTGTCGGAGGGAAGGGTGTTATAAGCGTTGCTGCAAACGTTGCGCCCCATTTAATGAAGGAAATGTACAATAAGTTTGTTTCAGGAGATGTCGAGGGGGCGAGGAAGTTACATCACAGATTAACACCCCTCTATGACGTACTTTTCATCGATACTAACCCGATTCCCGTAAAAAAGGCTCTTGAACTCATGGGTCTTGCAGCAGGAAAACCGAGAATGCCCTTGGTAGAGCTGGATGATGCCAAAACGGAAAAGATAAAGGCCGTTTTGAAATCCTTAGAGTTGTTATGATCAAGGTTGCTGTAACCGGTGCTGCCGGCAGGATGGGTAAACTCATTGTTAAAAATGTCGTAGAGGACCCTGAATTGCAGCTGATTCAGGCGTTCGACATCCATAGAATTGGAGAGGATGCCGGAGAGGTTGCTGGAACTGGAAAAGCTGGTGTGGAGATTTACCATGCAGATAAATTATTCAAGCTGAAGGCTGACGTGCTTGTGGATTTTACACTGGCGGAGGCAGCGGTTAAAAACATCCAGATAGCGTCTGAGAAAGGGATTAAACTTGTTGTTGGGACTACTGGGTTCAGTGAAGAACAGTGGAATCTGATAAAAGAAAAACTATCTGTCCCTGCAGTTATAACACCCAACTTCAGTGTCGGAGTTAACCTTTTCTGGAAACTTGTAGAGTTCGCAACCAGTCATTTGAAAGATTATGATATCGAGATTATGGAGATACACCACAGGCTCAAAAAAGATGCTCCCAGCGGGACTGCAATCAAAGCAGCTCAAATTATAAGCGAGGTTCTTAAAAAAAGCGGTATTGAGAGAGAGCTCAAATTCTGCAGAAGCGGGATGAGTCTCAGAGGAGATGAAATAGGAGTTTTCGGAATTCGCGGTGGAGATGTTGTTGGAGAGCACACAGTGTTCTTTATGGGAGATGGGGAAAGGATAGAAATAACCCATCGAGCCACAAACAGGCAGGCATTTGCTTCAGGAGCTATAAGAGCAGTTAAGTGGATCTACGATGTTGAAAAACCTGGAATTTACACGATGGATGATGTCTTGGGATTCTAATTTTTTCTAATTTTAAGTTATATGAGATTTGAATTTTTCATTTAGGTCCCTTCACCCTTCAGAACGAATTACTGTTCCCATCCTTTTGAGATTTCCAATTTCCAATAGACCGTTATAAAAATTTATTCAACAATGGAACGAATAATGGTGCGATTTTGAGTTTCAGAGGAGTTTTGCTGTGCAGTATATTCCACATGTCTTTGTTATTTATAAACTTGAAATATCTGCACAACCTCTCATCGCTCCCTGAGATTCTATCCCATAGTGTTTTTATGAAGTGACTATCCCGTATCACTCCAAACATTGCCTTTTTCCATTCAATATCGAATTTATTCAGAACATTGAGGTCTCCAGATTCAAAGGCCTCATTTATTATTTTACCGACAATATCTCCTGCAACCATTGAAGGTGGAATTCCAGCTCCAACATGGCTGATGATCATGCTTGCAGAATCTCCGGCAAGAATTGTGTTGCCGTAAACAGCCCTCTCAAGAGGCAAATCAACCGGTACAACAGCCCCTATTTCACCAACAACTTCAGCACTTCTCAAAAATCTTGAACTGTAAGGATATTCCTTTACAAACCGTTCAAGCGCTCGATTTATGTTGTCCCCTGGATTTGCAGCGGATCTGACAAATCCTATTCCCACGTTTGCAACTCCATCTCCTTTGGGTATAATCCACGCATATCCTCCAGCAGCAATCTGTTTTCCAACATACATGTAAATTGTATCTTCATCACAATCAACGTTCTTCATCACATACTGCTTCGCAGGCACAACTCGCGCTCTTTTCGCTCCGACTTTTCTGGCTATTCTCGAGTTTGCCCCATCACATCCGACTACAACCTCCGCCTTTATTATTCTGCCATCCTTTAAGATGAGTTCGCTTTCATCATTTCTGACTTTGAAATCAACAATCCTAGCCAAACGGATTATTTCGTGACCACTTTCCTCAGCCACCTTAGAAATCATCTCATCCCGCCTTACCACGTGCATCTCAAAATCTACATCGAATTCCTTTCCATCAGGTGTGATGAAAGCCATAATTTTTGTTCTGTTGCTCTCAAATTTTTTTGGAATATCAAAAAGCGAATAATCTTCAAGATCGGGGAAAAGAATCTTCATTTCCTTCTTTACTGGGATGATCTCACCACACTCCACAGGATATCCAAGTCTTTCTCTTTTATCTATTCCCAGCACTTTCAGTTCTCTTGATAGTCTCCTCAGCGTAAAGGCTCCTGCAACACCCACACCCGCAACAGCAACATCACATTCTATATGATTTGAGACCTCTGGAGATTTTGAGAGTTTTGGATCTTTTAGACCTGGAACTTTTGAAACTTCCATGTTCAGATGAGACCGATGCATTTTTTAAAGCTTAGTATTCATTATCCCATTCATCATTAAATTCCGTGTTCCATCAATGTGCGAGAGGAAAGCTTCAAGTAACAATAATAACAGCACAGTTTGAGTTTTTAAGAAGGAGGTGTTTTATGGACGGTACAGACAGACAGAAGTCTCTCAGGAAAATTATTGGGTCCTTTGAAACAATAAAAAAGCTGATTAAGGAGAAAGCCATCTGTGAAGAAAACAGAATCATACTCTTTGATCCGCCATTCACACTACATATCTTGAAAAACCAGGAATGCATCTCCTTGTATCACGATGATGAAGAAATTGCATTCATTTCGCCCCTCACTTTTAGAGCGGTAGATCATGAGTCTGAGAGAATACTTGAAGAGTGGCTAAAAACCTTGACCTCTTTTGGATTTAGAAGATACATCCTGAAAAAAAGGAAAACTAAGTAATAATGCTCACCTTCGCCTGTATATCATGAAGAGCAAAATAAAAACTATGCCTGCGATGAGGAGGACGAATGTTGTAGCATCTGCCATTATGGACCTGATTAACCCATCGGCCAGTTTTTCAATCTCCATGCCTCCCATGGGTCTGGGGGTTGGAGTGGGGGCAGGAACAGGTGTGGGGGTTGGAGTGGGGGCAGGTGTGGGGG
>MTML01000100.1 GCA_002011215.1 Archaeoglobus sp. JdFR-24 | reverse complement strand
ACAAAGTCAAGGAAATCCCGGTGACCTGGAAACAGGGCAGTGAAACCAAGGTCAGATTTGGAAGAGATATTCTCTACATGTTCGGTCAGATAATGCGGATGTGGGGAGAAAGTACGAAGTCGAGCAGAAAATTTGTTTTTGCTTCGATCCTTTTTGCAGCCAGCATATTGTTCTCGATTGCATGGTATGTTGGTTTTGAATCAGTTGTAAGCACTCTGCTCTCAGCAAATCTGAACCTCATAGCGGTAGCGTCGGTTCTCTATTCAATTTCCTTTCTTTTGAGAGGATGGAGATTCAGATACATAATCTCAAAACTGGGATTTAGAGTTCCGGTGATATACTCTACAGAGAGTGTGGCAATAAGCCAGACCCTGAACGTGATAACTCCCATAAGGATTGGAGATATCGGAAGAGCATATGTTTTCAGACAAAAGGATGTTCCGTATACGACCTCATTCAGTGGGCTGGCGGTTGAAAGGATCTTTGATCTGGTTTCTGTACTCATACTATCCTTTCTATCGATACTGATGATGAGTGGTGTAGAGTTCATAACCACACCAATATATGCGACATTGCTGTTGATTCTTATCATAGGGAGCTTTGCAATAATTTCGAGAATGCAAAATGTGGTCGGGAAAATTGTGAGGGATGCAAATCAGGTCATGAAAACCAGAAGTTCGCCGGTTGTATTATTCTCTTCTGTAATCCTCTGGCTTTTTGATATAGCAGTATGTTATATCGTCCTCAATGCCTTTGGAAGCTATAATGATCTTTTTCTGCTCACCACAATCGCCGTCTCTGTAGCGAATATAACCAAAGTTCTGCCAATAACTCCGGGTGGGATTGGGACTTATGAGGCCGTCCTGACAGGAATTCTGGCGACGAGCATAAATCCGGGCGTTGCATTCACTGTTGCGGTTGTAGATCATGCCCTCAAGAATATTATCACCCTCATCCTTGGATTAATTGCGCTCACAACCCTCAATATAAAACTGAAGGACATATCTGGTGGGCGGTAAGGTGATTAAATGGTAGGGTTATTAATTTATCTACTTCTCGGGACTCTTTTATCGCAGGCTGTAAAGATGGATTATTATCTGGCCAGATTTTTCTCCTTTCTTTCACTCTGCTTGGTCTCTTTCATTTTATCTTTCCTGTTCCCATTCAAAATGGTTTTCTACCTGGTTTTGATTGCTTTTGTAGTGTATGGATTATGGAATATTTACAGATCAGGTTTCAATTTCGATTTTCAGTCTGAAATAGCCTTTTTACTTACTTTCGGCTTTTTTCTCTTTCTCAGGTCCCTCATCCCGGAAGCTTTTGGTGCAGAAAAGTTGATGGACTTTGCCTTCATGAACTCGGTTTTGAATGCAGAGAGATTTCATCCTCCTGATCCATTTTTTGCTGGTGGTACTCTGAACTTTTACTACTACTTTGGCTATGTTATCGGGGCTGCTATTACGCTGATGTCTTTTTCCCCACCTGAAATAGGATTCAACATTGCAATCGCATCTATCCCAGCTTACTTTGTCATGCTCTCCTTTGGCTTCATGAAAAGATTGATTGGAGATATGACAGGCCGAGATGGTTCAAACGATTGTCGAAATAGCTCAAACAAAAAATTTTCAGCTGATCCTACATTCGGTGCTGCCCTGGGAACTCTCTTTATGACCTTCTCTGGAAATCTTTATGCTGTTTATGAAGCCCTCTCTAATTTCATGAAGGGAACTCTTCCAGGCTTTCTGTTTTACTGGAACGCAACCAGGGTCATTGATGATGCGACCTATGGTAAAACGATAAATGAATTCCCCTATTTCAGTTTCATTCATGCAGATTTTCATGCACATTTTGTGGCAATTCCTGTAAAGATGCTCGCAGCAGCCCTCCTTTACGAATATTTCAGAGACGGGAAATTTGGTGACAGACTTGAAAATAAAATTCCCGGTTATTTCTTGATTCCAGTCATATTCATCCTTTTTGCCACGAATTCATGGGATGCTCCCATTTTCCTCTTTATGACCTTCATGGTTGTCTCTTTAAGGATTTTAAGGGCTGAAAATGAGAGAAGAAAGGAACTTAAAAGAGGAATTTTTATACTGTCTGCATCTGTTATTTCTATTCTCGTCCTCTACAGGACGATGGAAACACCATCGGCAGGAATAATTTTGATTAACGAACGAACATCTCTATGGCAATTTGTTCTTTTTTTCGGACTGCTTCTTGCTCTCGTAACATATTATTTAAGAGATGAGATAATCAATTCGAAATCACTTGCAGCACTCTCCTCTATTGGCGGTTTGGTTATGTATCTACTCGTTCCAATCTCACCTATAGTCATTCCACTTCTGGTGATGTCCTTTAAGAAGTTTTTAAAAAGAGATTTTCTTTCCTTGCTTGTTTTTTCAGCTCTTCTAGTCATACTTTCCTGTGAATTTATTGCCATAGAGTCAAGAATGAACACCTTTTTCAAGTTTTATTTAGCAGCATGGATACTTCTCTCAATTCCAGCTTCTTTTGCGATTTTTAAATCGTTAGGCGATAGGAGAGTTTACAAATCTATTATTATTCTCTTGCTTGTTCTATCACTGATTTATCCAGTTATTGCAACTCCAGTCAGGCATTACAAAGCGGAGTTCTCCCTCGACGCCTCAAAGTTCATCAAAGATATAAGTGAAAATGATTATGAGGCTATACAGTTTTTGAAAAATCGCAAAGGTGTAGTATTGGAGGTGGCAGCGGGTTGCTATGGTTATGGCGGGNGGGTTGCAGCCTTTACAGCAAATCCAACTGTAGTGGCATGGGACTGTCATGAGGTTCAGTGGAGAGCAAATCCTGATGAACTTGTTGAGAGAATAGGGGATGTCAGAACACTCTATAAGTCTGGAGACTGCAAAATCATGCGAAAAATAGTTGAAAAGTACCGTATTGATTACATTTTCCTGGGCTACGAAGAAAGAAAAGTTTATGGCACCTCTCCTGAGGTCATGGAAAAATGTTTTAAAGAAGTTTTTAGAAGTGGGGGGACACGGGTATATTCAACTAAATGATGTAGAAAGGATACAACGATTAACCATAAAACTGATAAAGTCTTGTCTGTCCATCGGCGTAAGCGGAAATTCTTTTGATACTGTAGCCGCTTTTTTTAATCTCCAGAAGTGATTTACCACTCTTTATGAGTTCTGAAATCTTCTTACCGCAGCCGGGTATGTACTCAGGAGGCATATCTTTCAGAATACCTTTTTTGTGCATTTCTTCAGCAATAATAACTTTTGGATCACCTTCGGGAAGAAATCCGTCTTTTACTATCGATTTTATAAATCTAAGCGGATAGTCGTAGATTCTTAAAAGAGCGTCCATGCGGTACAGTTTTATCACTCGCTTTTTGTTCTCAGGTTGTTTGCTTTCAAGTGGAGTGCCCGTGAGTGGTTTAAATGGGGAAATGTATAGCCTTGACACCTCATAGTCTCTATATTGCTCTTCCATAACCTGTAAAATTTCAACGTCGCTTTCGCCAAGTCCGGAAATTATCTGTGTTGTGTGGCTTTTTCTGTATCCTGCTTTTCTGAATTTGCGGATATATCTGGAGATCAGTCTTTCTTTCCGCAGAATATCTTCTTTGAACATCTTGTTGCTGCTTAACTCACTCATCCTATCTTTTGAGGTGGTCTCGATGTTTATGCTGACCCTATTTGCGAGTTCAATAGCCTCTTTAATCAGATGTTCAGAAGCTCCCGGAACGATTTTGAGGTGAAGATATCCTTTATGATATTCTCTTATCAGCCTACCTGTCTCTACTACCCTCTCCATAACAGTATCGGGATCGTAATTTATTGCCGAGCTGATAAAGGCTCCAGAGACAAGACCTTTATTTTTCATTATATAGAATAATCTGGAAATCTCTTCAGGAGATAAACTGACACCTCTTCTCCATGCGTTCTGGCAGTATGCACAATCAAACCTACAATTGGATGATAGAAGTATTTTTAACAGGTTCACCCTTTTTCCATTAATTTTTGAATGGTAAACAAAGTTGTGGGGATCGAATGTGCATTTTGCATGACACACATCAAATCTGCTGCCACCTATTAGTTTTGAGATTGTGTTTAGATCCATGAATATTGTCACCCATAACGGGATATCATCATTTCGAGCAGTGTGAAAGTAATTGCAGTGGTAATTTTATAAAATATCGAGATTTTCACCTTGCCAAGGTTTTTAAACTATTAATTGTTATTTAATCGGGGGTGGAAATATGTACAACTTTCAATTGATTTTGAAACACGTATTGGAACACGGGGTTAGATGGGCCCCCGATCAGGAGATAGTGTACAGGGACATTATTAGATACAAATACACAGATCTGTACGAGAGAGTCCACAGGCTTGCAAATGCTCTGGAGAGTTTAGGCGTTAAGAAGGGGACAAAGGTTGCTGTTCTGGACTGGGACAGTCATCGCTATCTGGAGTGCTACTTTGCAATCCCCATGATGGGGGCGATAATGCATACTGTGAATGTCCGGTTGTCTCCGGAAGATCTTGTATATACGATGAATCATGCTGAGGATGATCTGGTTCTGGTTTACAGCGATTTTGTGCCGCTGATAGAATCTGTGAAGGATAAGCTTGATGTTGATAAGTTCGTTTTGATGACGGACGAAGAGACAAAAACAGATTTGACCAATCTGGAGTATGAAAGGTTGCTTGAAGAGGCCGATTCTGAGTATGAGTTTCCGGATCTGGACGAGAACACGGTTGCAACGCTTTCTTATACAACCGGGACTACTGGCAGGCCTAAAGGGGTTTTCTTCACGCACAGGCAGCTGGTTTTGCATACCTTAGTCGGAGCTATAACCTTCTCAGGATATGATGATGACCTGAGTTTTACAACGAACGATGTTTACATGCCTCTCACACCGATGTTTCACGTACATGCGTGGGGAGTGCCCTACATTGCAACACTCCGAGGTACCAAACAGGTATATCCTGGCAGATACGAACCTCAGATGCTGTTTAAGCTTGTTATGGAGGAGAAAGTCACGATCAGTCACTGCGTTCCAACGATTCTAAACATGATAGTCAACGCTTTACCGGAAGGATTCAAACTGCCAGGATGGAAAATGGTAATCGGTGGATCTCAGTTACCAAAAGGATTGGCCAAGAAAGCAGCTGAGAAAGGCATTATAACTATTTCAGGATACGGGTTGAGTGAAACGTGTCCTCTGCTGACGATTGCAGGATTGAAAAGCAAGTTTAAGGATGCGGATGAGGATGTAAAATTTGAGTATAAAGTAAAAGCAGGATTCCCGTCACCACTCGTTTACTTAAGAGTCGTTGACGAAGAAATGAAAGACGTCCCAAAGGATGGGCAATCGATGGGTGAGGTTGTAGTGAGAGGTCCATGGTTTACCCAGGCATACTACAAGGATGAGGAAAAAACAAAGGAACTCTGGGAAGGTGGATGGCTTCATACTGGGGATATTGGTGTAATGGATGAAGATGGATATCTGGAGATAAGAGACAGAATAAAAGATGTTATCAAAAGTGGTGGAGAGTGGATAAGCTCCTTAACGCTTGAAGATCTTATCAGCCTGTGTCCTGGAGTGTCTGAAGTTGCAGTGCTCGGGGTGCCAGACGAGAAGTGGGGAGAGAGGCCCCTTGCCATAATCGTTCCTGAACCAGGGAAAACACCTACTGCTGAGGAAATTAGAGAGCATCTAATGAAATTCGTTGAAGAAGGGAAAATAACAAAATGGGCAGTACCAGAAAAGATAATTTTCGAAGAGACGCTTCCAAAAACGAGTGTTGGGAAAATAGATAAGAAAGTTCTGAGAGAGAAGTATAGAACTGCATGAGAATTAATATTATTTATTAGTATTTTTAACTTTTGTTTTATGGCTGCAAAACTGTGAAGATAAAGTTGGATCTAAAAGTTAATTCAGTTCTCAGAGATTTGAGCAAGTGATTAAAGCATCAAAATACTTAAATAACCACCTCGGGTTTTGAAGAAAATACAAAGAATACGAGGGTGATGATTATGGCAAAGTTTCCTGAAGCTGAGGCAAGATTGTTCAATGTCAAAATATGCATGAAATGTAATGCTAGAAATCCGATTAAGGCAACGTCATGCAGAAAATGCGGTTATAAAGGCCTCAGACCAAAGTCTAAGGAAAGAAGAGGTAAGTAAAGTAAATAACTGCATAATCTGTTTTTCAAATCCATTTAGTATTACTTAATTTTATTTAGTTTGTTCTCTTTTAGTTGATCGAGTCTCTCTTGTCATTTAGTGCTCCTCTTATGACATTCTCTCTTTTGTACCTTATTTAAATTCTGAAACCGGTCATCTGTTTAACTTTTCTCTTTCAGAAGCTTCTTTATTGGCCCGGTCATTATCGGTTTCTCTTTTATAAGCCCTTCTGGTTTGTATATCAGGATCAACAGCATCACGAAACCGAATAGGATGTATTCGAGCCAGACAGGATCGAAGGGAAGATTTAGCACTTCAACGATCTCGAATTTGTAGGTGATGAGGAGTATCCTTGCTGTAACGAATGATATCACTCCCACAACAACACCTTTGGTGTTTCCAAGCCCTCCGAGGAGTATCATCAGGAACGGATAGAACGTCCACTCCACTCTGCTGAAGTTTGTGGCGATTACATTTACGGAATACATTGAATATAAAGCACCTGCAAGGGCAGCTATACTCGATCCAACCGCCACGGTTTTGATTCTTATTTTCATTATGTCTTTCCCGTAGGCTTTTACAACATTCTCGTTTTCTCTCATGGCTTTCAGAAGTCTCCCGTAGGGTGAGTTGAGCATCCTGTTAACAAGGATATACACAAAAACGGCGACGGAGACAATCAAAAAGGCAAATGCAAACAATCTCTGCTCGCCGGGTATGAATGCCAGAACGTTTGGAACGGACACACCATAATATCCTCCAATGATCTCGGGGTTATAATAACTAACGAGAAAAGTTACCTCGCTGATCGCAAGGAGAGTAATTGCAAGATAATCTTCAGATAATTTTGCACTTGGGAGGATAAAAAGCGCACCAGTACCAGCTCCTAAAATTGCTGCAACAAGGAGCCAGACCAGTAGCAGAATTACACCAATTACTGGATTCTGAGAAATAATATCGTTTGTCGTGGTTTTTACAGCACCACTTGCATCAACAATTTGCCCGCTGATACCGAACAGGATCATTAAAATTCTGTTAACGATACCGCCGACTGCAATTGCCCCCATGAGGACTGCAAGTGCTCGGCCAAAGTTTGGTATCCCACCGAAACCGTATTCGATGTTCAGGCTGAGACACACAATGAGGTAGAAGCCAATCCATATTATTATGTTCAGGATAAGAAATTCTTGACCCATTTTAGATTCCTCCATTTAACTGATGCAAGACCTTTAGGAGCGAGTATCAGGGTTATAACGAGTACGATTAGAGAAACAACTCTGCTGTAAACAAGTATGCTGCTACCAAAAACTGTGGATAGCTTGAAGGTAATAAATGATTCGGAAGTTCCAATAATATATCCTCCCAGAAGGGCACCAAATATGCTTCCAAGCCCACCTACAATGCTTGAAGCAAATATAGAGACGATTATTATCCCGCCTGTGGATGGGACTATTTCCTGTCTGAATGGAAGTAATACGCCTGCAACCGCAGCGAGAGCGCCGGATAAAAGCCATGAAAATAACCTTGTGTGTTCAACGTTGACCCCCATTATTTCTGCAAGTGGTGGATTCTCCATTGAAGCTCTCATTGCAACCCCGAATTTTGTTTTGAAAAGTAGAATATAAAGCGCAATAAGGATGATAGAAATTACAACTATCGACACCACAAAAATGGCTGAAAGGCCGTTTATAGTAAAATCATAGGGTGTGAAAATAAACTTTTTAGCTCCCTTTCTGGAAATCACTTCCAGATATCCTGAATATGCACCGATAACTCCCAGTAATATCAAGTCAACTGCGAGGGTTGCAATCATCAAAATAACAACTTCTGCACCTCTCGATATAAGCGGTTTAAGGACGAGCGTGTATATTAGAACTCCTAGAGCTCCACCCAGGACGAAAGCAACAGGAAGAGATGCATAGGGATGAATGCCATATAGTCTTAAAAGAGTTAAAGCGATATATGATCCAAAAACGGCGAAAGAGCCCTGGGCAAAGTTTGGTACAGCGGTTGTTATGTATGTCATCGTTAGACCTATGCTGAGCAAAACAAGTAGATTGGAGTAGATTATTGTCCCTTCCAAGACCGACATGCACCGCAGTACAACCGAAAGTTTTTAAACTTTTAGGTTATTTGTTAACACATGTTATCGAAAAAATTAGTTTTGGTAATTGCCCTGGCGGCACTTTTAATGGCATGTGCTGGCACAGAGCAACCCAAACCAACAGCCACACCAACAGCCACCCCGGCAGAGGTTAAAGTACCCATAGGTGTCCTTGTAGACCTCTCAGGTCCATTGACGACTTATGGTGAGGATATCAGAAACACAGTTACTATTGCTATGGAGGATATTAACAAATACTTTGAGTCAAAGGGTAAGCCTTACAAGGTAGAGATATTTGTTGAAGATACAAAGGTCGATCCAAAAATAGCTCTTGATAAGGTTCAGGCACTCCATGGAAAGGGTGTTAGACTTATTGTTGGCCCGATGGGTAGTGGAGAGGTTAAGAATATTGCAGAATATGTTACCGCAAATAAGATAATAATCATTTCTCCGTCATCTACTGCCATTCCACAGCTTCTTGGTGTTACAAAGCCGGAAGAGAAGAAGTACATCTTCAGGTTTGTTGCAACAGATACTTTCCAGACGAGAGCCATAGCCAAAGAGGCCCAGCAGCTTGGAATTAAGGGTGTTGTTATAACATTTGTTGGAAACGCTTGGGGTAAAGGACTGGCAGACAATGCAAAACCACTGTTTGAAAACTATGGAATTGAAGTGGCAGGAGTTGTTGAATATCCAGATCCCCCACCAGCAGACTTCTCATCCTATATTGCAACGATTGAAGATGGAGTTAATAAGTTGATTGAGAAATATGGTGAGGATAAGGTTGCAGTTGTTGCATTCAGCTATGAGGAAACCTACACAATGCTCTCACAGGTTAATGAGAACTCACCACTTCTAAAAGTGATGTGGATTGGATGTGATGGTAATGCTTACAGCAGGAAGATTACAGAGATGTGTGACAGGGTTGACAAGGTGAAAATGTACTCGACACTCTTCGAATCCAAGGGTGAAACCTATGAGCAGCTGAACAAGACGTATTCTGAGAGGTATGGCAGGACAACTTACCAGTACGGTCTCGACGCTTATGATGCTGCATGGGTGCTTGCTTTGAGCTTTGCACAGGTCTACGATGAAACCGGAAAATTCGATCCAGATAAGGTAGCAGAGACCATTCCATCAGTCACAGAGAAATTCAGCAAGGGCGAATATGGAGTCAAACCTGTCAGTGGATACATCAAACTGGACGAATGGAACGACAGAGCTTCTGGAGATTACGCGATTTGGGCAGTGGAGAACTGTCAGTGGGTATTAAAAGGTATCTGGAAGTCTGAGACAAATGAAGTCGTCTGGAAGTGATTTACTATATACTTTAAATCTTTCTAAATTTTTTGATGGTTTAAAAGCACTGGATAGCGTGAATATCCACGCTAAGGAAGGTAAAATCACGTTAATAATAGGCCCGAACGGAAGTGGTAAAACCACATTTATCAATACAATTTCGGGCTTTTACAGGGCTGATGAAGGTAAGGTATTCTTCCAGGGTGTTGATATAACTAACAAACCAGCCCATTACATATATCAGAATGGGATTGTGAGAACGTTTCAGATCCCGCAGCCTTTGAAGAAACTCACGGTCCTTGAGAATCTACTTATTGCAGATGATAACCCTGGAGAAGGAGTTTTTATGAGCCTTCTGCCCGCATGGAAGAAAAAAGAAGAAGAACTTGTTGAGAAGGCATTTACAATTCTTGAATTTCTTAAAATAGATCACCTCTGGGATAATAGTGCATACCAGCTGAGCGGTGGACAGCTCAAGTTGCTTGAAGTTGGAAGAGCTATGATGACAGATGCAAAGCTCATCATAATGGATGAGCCGGTTGCGGGAGTAAATCCGGTTCTCGCAGGAAACATTCTTGACAGGCTCTTGGAGCTGAAAGAAAAGGGATATACTTTCCTGATTGTCGAGCACAGGCTTGACCTGGTCCTTCCATATGTTGATTATATATATGTAATGGCAAATGGTAGAGTTATTGCAGAAGGTGTAGAAAGTGAAATTATGAACAACAAAGATGTGATAGAGGTGTATTTAGGTGATACGTACGCAGAATCTGAGTGCAGGGTATAAAGAAGTACATGTGCTGTTTGACGTTAATGCGAAGATAGAATCAAATGAAATCACAACCATAGTTGGACCAAATGGGAGCGGTAAAAGCACACTGCTCAAATCCATTTTTGGGCTTACAACAATTCATTCTGGTAATGTATTCTTTAAAGATCAGGATATAACGAGTGTCCCCCCTCATGACAGGACAAAACTTGGAATAGCCTATCTTCCTCAGGTTGACAATGTCTTTACGGATCTTACTGTCGAGGAAAATCTCAAAATAGCTGGATACACCCTGTCCAAGGATGAATATGGGGTGAGAAGGGAAATAGCACTAAATGCTTTTCCTGAGCTCAATGATTTTTTAAACAGAAAGGCCGGAACTCTGAGCGGTGGAGAGCGGCAGTTTCTTGCCATCGCAACCGCTTTAATAAGAAAGGCTGAAGTTTTAATGCTCGACGAGCCGACTGCCCAGCTATCACCAAAATTTGCAGACATTATTTTTGATAAGATTGTCGAACTGAGAGACGATTTCAATCTCACAATCGCCCTGGTTGAACAGAATGTTAAGAGAGCCCTTGAGATAAGTAAGAGTGCATACCTTTTAGTGAGTGGGAGAGTGGTTTTCGAAGGTAAGGCTCAGGAACTCAGGGAACATGAAAAATTTGAAAAGCTGTGTATGGGTATAGTAACGTAGTTTTTGTGGTTGACTGGTAATTTCCAGCATTCTACCCCTTGGTTATCAAATCAGGCTCGAATTTGGTTCTTATAACTGTGGGAACCTTTCCAATCTGGCCAATTATATCTCCCTTTACTACAAAAATCCCGTCTATATGTTCTTTCGTAAAATCCCACATTTTTTCGAGAACTCTCTGAATCTCAATTTTCCCGTAATTTTCTTTGATTTCATTTCCAATCCTTGTAGCAAATGCATCAGAAAGAGAAGCGTTTTTGGAGAAAACTGTTACGGCATCCGCAAATCCGAGACTGACAGAATGTCCGACAGTACCACTAGACGTGCATACCGAATAAAAACCTCCAGGATTCATTTTGAATCCTATATCGAGTGGGTTACCAGTATAAAGGGCAATTTTAATCACTTCATGTGAGTACATTACGATGTCACCACCATTATCCACAAGAGCAAATCTGGCACCTTCTTCAACCATTGATTCAACGGCAAATGAGGCAATTGTTCCTGCTACTGCTGCCATCGGCCCGACATTAGCAACATTTGCTGCTTCAACCATTCTTCTTACAACTTCATGCTCCGACATTGTGGATTTTTCACAGGAGTCTTTATAGGGCTCATAAGTTATCAAAAAAATAGGATCATCTTTTATTTTATTTTCAATGGCTCTTCTGGCTTCCAGTATTGCATTAATCGCTATCTCGTAATATTTTTCGTTCTCGGCCAGTATAGTTACAATTGTTTCCTTATGCTTGAATTTGAATCTCTTGTATCTCATTATATTTCCCAGTTTACCATTGAGACTCAGATTTTGGGAAGGTCAAGTGCCTGAAGTGGACACACTCCAACGCAAACACCACAGTGGATGCACTTTTCAGATTCTGCTACAACCCGGTATTCCCCATTAAATGAAAAAACCTCCACCGGGCATATGCTTATGCATGCTCCACAGTGAACACATCTGTCCTCGTCTTTCACTATGTTTTTGTAAATTTTTGTTACACTTACGCCCTTTGACTGGATGAACTGTATTATTTCATCTGCTCTTTCATCGTCAACATCTACAACCAGCTCTCCTTCTCTTGCCCCAACACTTGCTCTTATGATGTTTATCAGTGTTTTTTTCACCAGGGCTGTCTGAGATATTACTGGCTCTTTTACAGTTTTTGAGTCAAACTTTAACTGAAGCATCATTTTTATCACCCTCTTACCTTTTTGCAATGAGCCTGCTCAGATCTTCACTGCTTATCAGTCCGAGAACTCTCTTCTTTGAGTCTATAACGGGGAGTGCGGATATGTTGTGTCTTTCCAGTCTGCTCGCTGCCAGTTCAACGGGATCCTCTGGAGACACTGTAATCACACGCTTTGTCATTATTTCGTCCACTCTCTCAACACCACCCTTTGCAACTGCCTTTGCTACGTCCCAAGATGTTACAATGCCTATCAGGACCCCTTCTCTGTCGGTTACAGGAAGATGGTTTACACCCTTTTCGATTATTATTTTTGAAGCCTCGATTATCGAAGTATCAGGAAGTATCCTGATTGCATCGGACATCACGTTTTTAACAACCACGATTTCTCTCTGACGCATTGGTTTGAATTCTGATTTTACAGGGATTCTGCTTACAGGTTGCGTAATGAAAAATTCGCCTTTTCTAATTCTGTCTTTTAGCTCGATCATTATTTTTCTTGCTATGGAGTAACTTGAGAGTGGAGAAACCCTGACCTCTTCTCCATTTATCTCGACCCTTCCGCTTTTCAGCTCCTCATAATTGACCTTTCTCACAACTGGCCTGCCCCTTCTGGGTATTCCGTAGTCCAGGATTTCAGTCTCAATTTCTCTGTCCTTTACTGCTGTAAATCTTGCCATTTCAGCGTCGAGAATTGGTATCGGGATCCCAATCCCTATAAACATCGACACACCGTATCCTGGGAATACTGAAGCTCTCATGTATTCGGTATTCATCTCTCTGAGGTCTCCTTTTACCATCAGTGTTCCAAAAGGTGGTGAATGTTGGGTTCCAGCCCCGATGACATACCCCTCAGCTCCACAAAGGAATATTTTTGTTCCAATCCCGATCGTTCTGTACTCGGGGTCGTTGTTCAGTGGAGAAATCTCCCCTGTTCCCGCAAAGGTTACATTACCGTAATTCGGTAGAAGTGTGCCCATATATGTCTTTAATATCCTGTTTGATGAGTTTGTAGCAGCCTTATATCTCTGATAGGCGTTTCTCGGGTTGATCATTTCTGCCTGATTTACATCCTCAAGGCTTATTTCAGTGATAATTTCCTTTCTCGGGTAGCAGTCTGTGCCGTAAGATTTTGCCTTCAATTCAACCTCTTTCCCTCTGACGAGCTCCTCAATCACATGTGCTCCACCGTATTCTATTCCAAGTGTTTCAGAAATCTGCGTAACGCCCAGATATGCGTCGACTGCTGCTATTCCTGTATATGCCTCTACATCGTTGAGCCATATCTTTTGCATCTTGATTGGAGGATCCGAATGGCCGAAATTGAAGAAAACTCCTGATGAACACATTGCTCCAAAAGTTCCGGTGGTAACGACATCTACTTCCTTTGCGGCTCCCTCTGCTCCAAGCTCTTCGACAATATTTTTCATCTCTTCTGCTGTAACAACAACAGCCGAACCCTCTTTGATTTTCCTGTTTATCTCTTCAACTGTTTTCACGTTTTCTGACTTCACGCAATTTGCCTCATCACCACCGTATATAAACATTACGCATCATTTGCTGTAAGATTATTAACATATGTAATTAGAAGAGCTTACGGGTGAACAATCTGATTGGTAATTAGCTGATGACCTGATGATGTATAATCTGGTGACGTTACAGCAATTGTATTAAAAATACTATAAATCTTGCTGTTTAAATTAGTATAATTTTTCAAGCATATAAACATTCTTAAACCTTCTTCCGATGTATACACTGAGAAGGATAGATAAAACGATCAAATAGAAAATATGAGGGTGCACGTATCTCAATCCACCATCGCCCAGTCCAGCTCTGATTATGTTTAGCACATGGGTGACAGGATTAACCATCAGTACAGCAAGCATATAATAATTTTTTATATGGTAGTATGCTGGTGAAAGTAAGAGCATTAGCCATCCAATAAGTGGAACCACTCCCTGGGCTTTATATGGATTGTTTATAAACAAGCCTAATGATATAGCCATTAAACCAAAAAGAATTATGCCCAACACCACACCTGTGCCAACGAGCCACAGATTTACCGAATTTACGTTAAGAGCCGACAGCCCTAGGGAGAGAAAAGACTGTGGAAGTGCGAGGATCACATATACAAGAGTGTATGAGATAATAATATCACTATAATTGACGGGGAGGGTAGAATATAATTCAACAACCTCAGGTTCCATCAAATTGCTTATTCTCAACGAGAGTAAAGTTATTAGGGAACTAAAGAGAGAGATCACAGAAAATCCGGAAAGCAGGTATGGGATATCACTTCCATTTGCATATAGGAGAACAACGAAAAGATAGGAAAAAGGAATAATTCCTAAGCTTATAATTATTTGAAGTTTGAAAAGTCTTAGGTTTTTGAATTCCATAAGGGCGGAGATAAGAATCTTTCTCATCCTTTGCATCATGATACCTCCTTCAGCAGTTTATAAACAGCTTTCTCGAAAGACGGTGCATCTACATGCAACGATGTTATACCTGCAATATCATTCAAAACTTTCACAAAATTTATGCAATGGTCAATATTTTGAAAAGATATGCTAAAAACATTAAATCGCTTCTCATACTCGATGTTTTTTTCAGTGAGTAATTTTTCCGCACTCTTTGATTTTTTAACCGTAAAACTAATCTCCACAGGCATCTCAATTATCGAGGAAATCTCTTCAGGAGTACCTTTTGCGATTATCCTCCCGTCAACCAGCAAATAAATCCTATCACACAGTTTTCTAACCTCATTCATATCGTGGCTGGCTATCAGGACACCTTCTCCATTGAAATTCTCGATTATATCCCATATAATTTTCTTATGGACGAGATCGACCATACTTGTTGGTTCATCGAGAATAAGTATTTGCGGATTTTTACTGATGGCCATGGCAAATAAAAGGAGCTTTCGCTGTCCAGCAGATAATTGATATCCAGCCATGTTTCTGGAGTCACCTAATCCTACTGTCTCGAGAATTGTTTCAGATATTCTATCATATTCTTTCATATTGTTGAATCTGAGCATAAATTCTATGACCTCCTTTACTGTAAGTGAAGGGAAGAAAAGGGGATACTGGGGGACATATCCTATATATTTTACTTTCTTTGAGTTTGCAGAATCCTCCCCCAAGATGCTTATCTTACCCTTTGTGGATTTGAGAAGACCCAGTATTTGTCTTATAAGAGTGGTCTTGCCAGCTCCATTCGGGCCAACTATCCCCACGATTTCACCTGCGTTCACATAAAGCGTGATATCTCGATTGGCAACGATTCCATTGGGGAATATTTTGGTTATATTTTCTACCCTGATCACTGAGCTCATCTGATCTCCTCCGGATAATTGGAAATCGCGTAATATTTTATAAGCTCAGAAAGGTAGGGAATAAATACCGGTTTTGGACAGTGAATCTTTTTGCTCCCCCTCATCCATTTGCATCCACCATAACATATCGGAGCAAACTCACATGTTCCAAAACAAGCGGATTCCTCCAAAACAAACTTATAGAACCTATTATTAGTTATAATCAATTTTCCATTATGATCGATGTATCCGTCAGGAATATCATAGTAAAAACCTGGGCATTTGTAAATGTTCAGATTTTCATCAACTGCAAATCCATTCATTAAACTTCCAATACAGAGCGCATTTACGAATCCTTTTGAGATCTTAAATCCCTTTTTGGTAGCATATTTTAATACCTCGATAACAAGTTTCACTTTGTTTGGAGTTATCAGATGCTCAAAACCCTTACTTTTTACCATCTTCTGAGATGCATAAATGGCTACAGCATCGTAACTCCTTATTCTATCCTGCAATCCCAATGAGCTTAACTCATCTAACAACTTGATGACGTCTTGATAGTTACTTTCATCTATATTCGAACGAATTTGCACTTTGTTTTCTAATTCCTCTAAATTCTCTATAAGGTT
The DNA here is from genome assembly GCA_002011215.1 of Archaeoglobus sp. JdFR-24. The sequence goes on along the minus strand of MTML01000100.1, from coordinate 50,972 downwards.
GCTCAATATGACGTCGTAAGTTCCAAATCCATTTTTATAAGGCCTTAATCTATCATGGGACTCCTTTGTGCCATCTATAGTTATTTGGAAAGCATCCATATATGGAAAAAGCTCCTCTGCTATATTCTTGTTAAGTAACGTTCCATTAGTTATTAGTGTGATGTCAGAAGAAACTCCAATATGCTCGAGGGATTTTATGTCCTTTACACTTTTCAACAAGACTTTGTAATTTAAAAGAGGTTCTCCCCCAAACAATGCTATACTCAGAGATTTGGTGTCATCTCTTGATATTTTGCTCTCAATGAAGTCATAAAGAATGTTCCATTTTTTCTCACTGAGATAGGAGGAATTTTTTGAATTATCCTGATAGCAATATCTACACGATAGGTTGCAAGCAGAAGTATAACTTATAAAGAGGGAAAAAACACCTGTGGTGTATTTCCATCTGTTTATTAAGAATTTAGCCATTAAAGCCTCATCGATGTAATCATCGATAATTATATTTAATCTTGTTAGATATTCAATCTTCTCCCTAAGTTTATCATCAAATCCTTTGTTGTTTGTCAGCGTGTTTGTTAGTATATTATCGATCTCTTTAAAGGTTTTTTTGTCTATTACTAATAAATGTCTGTACAATCCGTTAAAAATGACTAACTTACCATCAACTTCGACATTATAATTGTATTTCGACCATTTTTTGCCATGAGGCATAACCATTCACTCACCAAAATAAAATGAATATAGTTTTTATTCATATCAATTTTTTCAGCGGGGCGCAAAATACACCACAAAGTCCACAGAAATTCGGTTCTTCAACCCCCATAAGACCGCATTCTAACACTCTTATACCTTTTGTGCCTTCTTCCATCCGCTATCACCTCTTAAAGCCTTTATTTTGGTTTATGGAGTGTAGGGATGGAATATTGTTTATATGTTATGGTATATTGCAAATTTGGATAAAAATTATCAACAGATCTGGATAGAATGGATCCATAAATAAGAGGGTTGAGTCGTAAGAAAAATGATGATGAAACGTTCGGGGTTCGAAGAAATTTTGGGAGAATTCTATATCTTTCCTCCTGAACTTAACCTCACATCACCAAAAAGTTATGTTATTAAACTGCAAAAAGATAATTAACCATAAAAATTATAAATTTATAAAATTAATTAAAAATTAGCGTTTGTTCTCCAGTATTCTCTTAATTACTTCATCTCTTGGCGTTACTGAAATTCTTGCCACTTTATCAGGATCATGGCCAAGACAGATCGCAAGTAGCTGGGAATAGTCGAAAACAGGGATGCTGTAATCAATCATACCTTTTTTCCTCATCTTATCCTGTATTGAATCCAGGTGCATGAGGCATGTGATACAGGAGACAACTATCACATCGGGATCAACTTCTGCTTTCATTGAATCGAACTTCTTCTTTACGAACTCGAGATTTGCCTTTACATCTCGCTTGCTGAAACCTCCGGCACCCCCACAGCACTGTTTCTCCCTTTCATAGCCCGGAATATCTGCTCCCAAAGCCTTGGTAATGCCCTTCAGGGCAATAGGGTTCTCCGGATCATCAAATCCGACAATTTTACTGGGTCTAAGCACATGACATGGATTCTGAACGACAGCTCTCATTCCATCCAGACAGTACTTTATGCTCTCGCTTATTTTTTGTGGGCCAGCCTCATTGTAATAGACATCTATCACATGTCTGACATTCGCCTTTCCCTGATAGCTTATTCCGGCATTTGACAGAAGCTTGTTGACACCATCTTTTCTCCCGTTCAGTATTTTATGGCGCCCTATTCGCAGTGTACTGTAACAGCTACCACACTGAACAACGATATCAACTCCCGCTTTTTCTGCAAGGGAGAGATTCCATGCATTGACAGCAAGAGCAGCATCTTCATCAACTGAGTAGAACGTTCCAAAAGCAGGACAGCATGCAGCTCCTTCAATATCGACAAGTTCTATTCCAACACCCGGTAGAGCAACCCTGATGGCCTTTTCAACGTCGGGGCGAAGGGCCGGCATGTTGCACCCCAGAAAAAGGCCGTATTTAGGTGTTTTATCTGACATATCTTTTCACCTCTCACTCCTCTCCTTCCTCATCAATTCCAAATATGTAACCGTATTCCTTCACTATCCTGGTATTTCTCAGCACTTTCCTGAACTTTTCCAGCATCTCTGGCTTGCTTATCACAGTTGGTGGCACCTCGGGCAAATCAAGTGATTTTCTGAGTTCAGACACACCTGCAAGGTTCTGGGTGTGTCCTCTCTCGTATATCTCCCCGAGAACGAGCGGGATATATGTTTCATCTTCTTTGCACTGCCATCTCCTTATCGCAAGGACAATCTCAAAAGGCTCTGCTCCTCTCGGGCACCTCTCCTCACATCCTCCACAGGTGACACACATCCAAGGAGTCGTATCTTCGATGAGTCTCTCCCTCAAACCCAATTTACAGATATGGATGAGTTTTTTAACACTCAGTGGACTCTCAGCAATCCCTGTCGGACAGTCAGCAATGCATGTACCGCACTGATAACATTTGAGCAGATCGTGCCCACCGAATTCTATTAGCTCTTTTATCAGGTCTTTATCTCTCTCTTCATTGAGTTTAATCATCTTCTTCCCTCCTAACTTTCAAGCAGGCTGGAAAGTCTGTCGTATCTGAACACTGGCCCATCTCTGCAGACATATTTTCCATCGAGCCTGCATCTCCCACACTTGCCTATTCCACACTTCATCCTCCTCTCGAGAGTTGTGTAAACCTGGTCTTCCTTGAAACCCAACTCTTTTAGCACCCTCAAGGTGAGAGTGATCATGATTGGTGGACCACAGGTTATCGCTATTGTGTTATCCGGATCGGGCTTCACATTAAACCTTAGATTATCGGGAACGTACCCAACAAAGTGCTCCCAGCCCTCTTCCTGCATATCAACTGAAAGGTAGACGTTGTATCCTTCATCGATAAGCTGCATGAGTTCATCTTTGTAAACCAGATCCCTTGATGTCCTCGCACCATAAACGATTGTTAACTCGCCATAATCGTCGTAGTTGTCTATAACATACTGGTAGACAGATCTAAGAGGAGTTTGGCCTATACCTCCACCTATTGTTATGATGTTTTTCCCTTTCCACTCATCCACCGGGAATGGTGTGCCGAGCGGGCCTCGCAGTCCAACGATATCTCCCACTTCAAGCTCATGGAGTTTTGTTGTGACTTTTCCGGTTTTAAGAACACTGAACTCAAGATCAGGACGTGTTGGTGAGTTTGCGATTGTGAACCAGCTCTCTCCTCTCCCAAAAACAGATACCAGACAGCCATGACCTGGTTTGTAATCGAATCTCTCTCTTCCCACAAGTCTCATTCTGAAGGTTTTGATTGCTCTTACACCCTTTACCTCCTGTCTGATATCAATGATCTCAGCTTTGAAGGGGACGTAAGGATTCTCCATCTCTGCCCCTATATCTATCATTCGCTCACCTCCTTCAGAAGTCCATTCATAACTTCGGTTATGTCAACACCGGCAGGACAGTCGGAGATGCACCTTCCACAGCCCACACAGAAAACCTTGCCCTTTGACTCAACAGTATAGAGGAACTTATCATAGAATCGATTTCTGAGCCTCTGCCATTTCTCCCTTCTCGGATTGTGGCTCGAACTTTCAAGTGTGTAAAGTGGAAACTGGCAGGAATCCCAGGCTCTGTACCTGATTCCCTCTTTTTCACCCTCATCAAGCATGTCGAAGCAGAAGCATGTTGGACAGAGAAAAGTGCAGGTTCCACAACCAATACAGTTGAAAGCAACTTTTCTCCAGTAATCGCTGTTGAAATTGTTCACAAGAACGTCTTTCATATCTGAAACGATCTTCCTCGTGGTGGATTCCACTGCTTTTCTTTCAAGTTCATGCTTTCTTTTGCCATCCTCATCGGTTACCTCTTTTACGTCAAAGAGCCCGATTATCTCATCTCCCTTGTCTGTAATTACCTCTAAATAATTTCTATCACCAAGATTCGTAACCAGAATGTCCATTCCTTCTGTTTCATGCGGGCTTAAACCCAGACTGCTGCAAAAACAGTAATCTCCTGTCTCGTTGCATGCATAACCTATGATAATCGTGTTCTTTCTTCTTGCCTCATAATAGGGATCTTTGAATCCTTTTAGGAAAACCTCATCCAGAAGTGTTATGGCCTTTGCATCACATGGCCTTATTCCGATGATAGCTCTCTTTTTGCTATCCAACAAAATCTCCTCGATCCATTCTCTATATCTGATTAGGCCCTCATTTTGCGGAAAGAGAAATTCTTTTGCGGATTTTTTTGTATTGATGAAATTCAATGAGATTCTTTCTGGATTGTCGATCTCCCTAAAGATGAAATAGTTTCCTGACTTAATGGGTGCGATTACCCTATAGCCTTTCTCAAGGAGTTTTTCTGCAACATCTCTGAGAAAATTACCATCATATATCATCGCTTTGATTTTATTATCCATTTTATCACCTTCCGGAAGTGGTCTCTTTTTCCGGTAAAATGTCCAGTCTTGCCAGGAATGGGACATCCCCATCAGGAATATACCCGAACACCTCTATTACCTCTTTTTCCAGCTTTCTTTCCAGTTTTCTCAGTGGAATATCCATCGGACAGGCTCTTTCGCATTCTCCACAACCCACACATCTTCCTGCATGATGAATTACTCTCAAAAGGTGGTAGAACAGGTTATCCTGAGCATTAACGGTTTTACCGAGAAATCTTGGATAGCTTGCCTTCTCTTCTGCCGGACTCATTGGTGAGATGGCCAGGTCTGTGGGATCCACAAGACATTCGGTGCAGTAGCAGAACGGGCATGCGTTCCTGCATGCGAAACATCTTATGCATTTCTCGAGTTCACCAATCCAGTAGTTCCATCTTTCTTCCTGCGACATCTTTTCCAGCTCTTCTATATCTGAGAAGTCCCGCCTACCCTCACGTACCTCGCCAAGCAGCGAATCATACTCCTGCGGTGTTGGGTGTGTGCAGTAAAGGCAGTTTTCATAGATGAGCTTATCCAGTGGGATTCTCTGCTCATCGTTTACCGTTTGAACCAGAACCGTATCGCCAGAAAGCGTCACCTTTTTAACCTCTGAAGGTTTAAATTTGGTGATAAGCTTTCTGTAATCGATAATTCCGGGACAGGAAATTCCTATGATATGCACTCTCTCCCTGTCGATTTTTCCCTCGTTGATTAGTTGTTTTATCGCTCTTGAATCGCAACCCTTCGCAACAACACCAATCTTTCCGCTTCTGTTTTTCAGCTCATGAATCAGGTGTTTTGCCGGGTTGTTTGCTGACAGGGGTGAAAGGGTGATTTTTTCTATTTCATCTGGAGATTCAATCACAGTTAGAATTTCTTTTGGTTCAGATTCCTTTCTTGTGTATACTATAATAACCTCAACATCTTCTTTCAACATCTCTCGGCATTTTTCTTTCAATTTTTTGAGTGTGTTTTCATCCATGATATCACCTCAGATCCTGTAAGGTATGCTGAGCATCTTTTTCTGAGGCCCAAGCCTCCTGATTTTCTCAACGAAATCAATCATCTCCTCAGCGAACTTCTTTCCTTCAGCAGCCGACGCCCAGAGGAGTTTGAGTCTATCGCTTTCGAAGCCTATAAAATCGAGCATTTCCTTTAAGAGGACTATCCTTTTCTTTGCATAGTAATTGCCGACATTGTAGTGACAATCACCCGGATGACATCCCGCAACAACAACTCCATCAGCCCCTTTTCTGAAGGCATAGAGTATCATCGCGGGATTAACCATTCCAGAGCACATGACACGGATTATTCTGACATTGGGTGAATACTGGATCCTGCTCGTTCCTGCAAGATCCGCTCCGGCATAAGAGCACCAGTTGCATGCAAAGGCTATTATCTTCGGCTCGAACTGATCTAATTGATTAGACCTATCGCATGATTCGCTCATTTTATCACCTCAAACCACAATTTTATCCATTTCTGCCAGAGCATCGACCATCGCCTTTATCTGATCCAGGGTGAATCCCTTCACAATTATTGCACTCTTTGGACATGTGGCATGGCAGACTCCACATCCCAGGCATATCGCCCTGTTGACTTCTGCTTTGAGCTCGATAACACTTCTGTTGTCGAACTCCTTCACCTCGATGGCTCCAACCGGACAGGCTTCAGCGCAGAATCCACATCCATCACACTTCTCCCTGATAACCTCTGCTTTATTTGCCTCCATAATCACTTTATCTTTTGTCAGAAGTGTGCATGCCCTCGAAACAGCCGCATATGCCATGGAAATAGTCTCGCTTATGAGTCTGGGACTGTGGGCTATACCACACAGGTATATCCCTTCTGAGGCAAAATCCACAGGCCTGAGCTTGGGATGTGCCTCAAGGAAAAATCCGCTGTCGTTGAGAGGTATTCTGAGCATCTTTGAGATTGCCTCATTCTCCTCTCTTGGAACTGTTGCAGCACTCAGAACAACGTATTCAGGTTCTGCGATTATGTAATCTTCAAGCAACTCATCGAAGAATTCTACCTGTATATTCCCGTTATCGTTTTTAACCACTGGTGGTTTTTCATCAGTGTATGGGATGAAAATAACGCCCTTTTCAGATGCCTTTGTGTAGAATTTCTCCATGAAACCGTATGTTCTTATATCTTTGTAGAGCACAATCACGTCAGCCTCAGGATTCAGCTCCTTTATTTTTAAAGCATTTTTAATGGCAGTCTGACAGCAAATTCTGCTGCAGTATGGCCTTTCTTCGTTTCTTGAGCCGACACACTGGATCATAACAACACTGTTCGGGGCTTCTCCATTTGCAAGCCTTTCTTCAAGCTCCACCTGCGTTAACACTCTTGGATCCATGCCGTAGAGGTATTCCTTGGGTTTGTACTCTTTTGCACCGGTTGCAACGATGACAACTCCATGCTCCAATTCCTCGATCAGTCCATTTGACCTTACTCTGGTGGTATAATTTCCAACAAATCCATTTATGCTCTCTATTTTGGCATTCTTGAAAACTTTAATCAACGGATTGCTCTCAACTTTAGATGTCAGGTCTTTAAGCAGTTCCTGAGGGTTTTTACCGTCTATTGTGTAGTAGATGTGTTTCAGGTTCCCACCCAGCTCGCTGTCCTTCTCCACGATATAGCTTTCGAACCCCTGATTTGCAAGTTCAAGGGCTGCGATCATTCCGGCAAGTCCACCGCCAATTATGAGAGCCCTCTTGTTGATGTCAACCTCAACATATGAAAGCGGCTCAAGAAGCCTAGCTTTTGAAACTCCCGATCTTAAGAGATCCATTGCCTTTTTGGTAGCTTTCTCGGGATCATTCATGTGAACCCAGCTACACTGCTCCCTGATGTTTACAAACTCGAAGAGGTAGGGATTCAGACCAGCCTCTCTCAAAGTATTTCTGAAAAGAGTTTCGTGGGTTCTTGGAGTGCATGCAGCAACAACAACTCTGTTGAGGTTGTATTTGTTGATCACTTCCTTTATCCTTTCCTGCGTATCAGCAGAGCAGGTGAAAAGCGTGTGCTCTGCGTAGACAACATTATCGAGGGTTTTCGCATATTCTGCTACCTTTTCAACATCCACCACTGAGGCGATATTGATGCCGCAGTGGCATACGAAAACACCAATTCTTGCAGATTCTCCGATAATATCTCTCTCAGGCGGGTAATCCTTTTTCGATATGAGCTTGCCCCTTTCCGATGCAATAAGGCTTGAAGCTCTTGCGGCCACACCACTCGCCTGTGCAACACTCTCGGGAATATCCTTGGGCTCACTGAACACTCCGGCAACATAAATTCCTGGTTTTGAGGTTTCGAGCGGACTGAAAGGATCGGTCTTGCAAAAACCGTATTCATTCAGCTCAATTCCAAGTATTTTCGCATACGTTTCAGCATCTTCTGGAGCTTCAAATCCTGTTGAGAGAACAACGAGATCGAACTCCTCCTCCTTACTCCTGCCATTCTTTTCGTATTTCAGGATGAGGTTCCCATTGGGCTTCTGCATAACCACAGAAACTCTTGCTTTGTGGTAAACAACACCATATTCATTTTCCGCCCTGCTGGCGTATTCCTCAAATCCCTTTCCAAAGGTTCTGACGTCCATAGCGAAAATGTGAGTTTCAACATCTGGCATGTGTTCTTTGGCGATAATAGCATGCTTGGTTGCATAGGTACAGCAAACGGATGAACACCAGGGATTGGTTTTATCATCTCTCGAACACACACACTGGATGAAGGCAATTCTCTTTGGCTCCTTACCATCTGAAGGCCTCAACACGTGCCCATCAAAAGGTCCGGTGGCGGAGAGCAATCTTTCAAATTGAATTCCCGTTATGACGTTGGGGTATATTCCATACCCGTATTCCCCTCTCTTTACCGGATCGGCAAGCTTTCCACCAGGGGTAAGGATTATTGAACCCACGTTCAGTTCTATATTCTCCTCCTTCTGACTGTAATCAACTGCATCTGCCACACAGACGTTTTTACAGATCCCGCAACCGATACATTTCTCTCTATCAATCGAAAACACCCTTGGAATCGCTTGAGGATATCGAACATATATCGAGGAGCGATAGGATAACCCTTCGTTATACTCATCAATCGCATTCACCGGACAGACAGCCGCACACTGCCCGCAACCAGTGCATCTTTCCATGTCAACGTAAAGCGGTTTTCTCTTTACAATCACTCTAAAATTACCCGCCTCACCGCTGACATCTGCAAGCTCTGCGTTGTTGATTATCTGAATATTCTCGTGTCTTCCGACCTCATTCAGTTTGGGTGATAGAATACACATCGCACAGTCGTTTGTGGGGAATGTTTTGTCAATTTGAGACATCCTCCCACCTATACTCGGATGCTTCTCCAGAAGATATACTTTGAAACTCGATTCAGCAAGATCAAGTGCTGACTGCATTCCGGCAATACCACCACCAATTACAAGAACAGCTCCAACAGATTTGCTCATTTTTTCACCCCTTGGGACAGAACAGGGTTTTCTCTTTCGCCTCTACAGAAATTAAATCTCTTCTTCTCATCTCCAGGATAGTGTCGAGCACCTCTTTCTCATCTAAACCTGTTTTCTCAGAAATTTCATGGATTTCGGCCCCTTCTCCCAGCACATCGAGTATCTTCAGAGAATTGACAACCGAGATTATTGCATCATCGAGCAATCTCTCAAAAGCCTCTCTTTCAATTTTCTCGCCGTAAACATTACCCTCTTCAGTCACCTCTCTCATCTTAGCCACAAGGACTCTCAACCGCTGGTCAAGGGTTGCCCTCTTTATTCTCTCAGCAGCATCGGCTTTCAGCTCACCAAGCGATCTCAGCTCAGCTGAAAAACTCTGTAGAGCATCTTCAAAATCTCCTTCAACAATCTGGATTCTTTCTTTCTCAATTCCTGATTTTTCAAGAAGTTTTTTGACGAATTCAGCCTTAATTATTGCCTCTTTGCTTCCTGTATCATTTTTGCAGCTCTCACAATGGGTCATCATCACCCCCCATGCTCCGCTGACAAAAGCCTCGGCGATCAGGAAGGGATCGATTCTTGCACTGCACATCAGGGAGATGACTCTCGCGTCCCCATAGTTCTTGTTTTTGTCAATAACTCGTCTGCATGAAAAAACAACAATTTTTGGATCTGACAGATTTTTAAATTCTGAAATTATCGTCTCATCCGTGAATTTCTTTGCTCTCATCGAAATTGCTTTGGTTATGCATGATGAAGCGCAGAGTCCACAAACCTTGCACTTTCCTGTGGTGATGGGGAGTCCGTTTTCAAGTGAGAGAGCATTATGGGGACATACTGAAACGCATATCCCACAGCTGATGCACTTTTCATCATCCACTGTTATTGAACCTTTTTCAGATTTTTTATTATTTGACATAACCAAAAACAACACTTTTTAATCTATAAAACTTTACGATTTTACTTATTTGACAAAGTAAAAATAGGTCTTCGATTTTTTAAATTATTTAAAATGAAGAAATGCTTTATAGACAATATTAGACAATTTGGTAAAACTTAAATAATTGATACTGTTTTACTGAAAATTTGGCTGAGTAATCTATTAGCAGAACGATCTGTTAGTTTACAAAGGTGAAGTTATGAGAGTATTTGAAATTTCGTTCCTCGAGAGGTGTGGAAATGAGACTTACAGAACATCCAATTGTTGAATTTAAAAGAGGTCGAGAGCTTATAATATATTTTAATGGTAAACCTGTCACGGCTTATGAAGGTGAAACTGTAGCAGCAGCCCTTTATGCAGCTGGAGTGAGAATATTCAGCCGATCCTTCAGATTTCACAGACCAAGAGGATTCTTCTGTGCCATTGGAAAATGCTCTTCGTGTATGATGGAAATTGATGGGATACCCAATGTGAGGGTTTGCAAAGTCTATGTCAGGGATGGAATGAATGTGAGAACACAGAACTCGTTTCCTGATGCTGAAAAGGACGTTTATGGGGTTCTGGATTCCCTTGTTGACAGATTTTACCCCCATGGATCTCATTATAAAAAATTCAACAGACCTAAATTTTTAAGGGAAGTTGTTACAAAGCAGATAAGGAAGTTTGCTGGGATGGGAAGCCCTCCTAAGACTATCTTTGAAGGTAAAGGAGCTTATGAAGAGATTAAAACTGATGTTGCTGTGGTTGGCGGAGGTCCAGGAGGTATGAGCGCAGCGATTTCTGCAGCAAGAGCTGGAGCAAAGGTTGTTTTGATGGATGAAAATCCTTTCCTGGGGGGACAGCTCGTTAAACAGACTCATCGGTTTTTTGGAAGTGGAAGGCATAGAGCAGGGACGAGAGGTATAAGAATAGCCCAGATTCTTAAGGATGAACTCAATCAACTGGGAAATATTGATGTCAGATACGAGACAAAAGTTTTTGGCATTTACAATGGTGTTGTTGGTGCAGTTGAAAGGGAAAAGAAGCTTCTCAAAGTCCTTCCAAAAAAGGTTATTATAGCTACTGGAGCGTATGAAAGAACACTGATTTTTGAAAACAATGACTTACCAGGGGTTTATGGTGCTGGAGGCGTCCAGACGCTAATGAATGTTTACGGAATTAAACCCGGAAACCGTGGTTTGATTGTGGGGTCTGGAAATGTTGGACTGATTTTAACCTATCAGCTTCTGCAAGCAGGAGTTGATGTTGCGGCAATTGTCGAGGCTATGCCGAGAATAGGTGGATATTTTGTTCATGCCGCGAAAGTCAGGAGGCTCGGAATTCCCATTTACACAGGTCACACGATTGTAAGAGCAATTGGAAAGAAGAAGGTGGAGGGTGCTGAAATAGCAAAATTGGATGAAAACTGGTGTACTGTCAAGGGAACGGAAAAAAGAATTGAATGTGACTTCATATGTGTTGCAGTCGGACTTTCACCAACCCATGAGCTTCTTTATCAGGCTGGATGTGAGATGAAATTCGTTCCTGAGCTTGGAGGACTTGTTCCATTGAGAACGAAGTATGGTGAAACGAGTGTGCGCGGGGTTTATGTGGCTGGTGATGTTGCCGGTATTGAGGAAGCAACTGCTGCAATGATGGAAGGAAGAATAGCAGGGATTGATGCGGCAATCAAACTTGGATATGGTGGGGAAGAAACTGTAAGATTGAGAGAAGAAGCAGTAAAAGATCTGGGGGAGTTCAGAGAAGGGCCTTTTGGTGAAAGAATCGTGGCAGGAATCAGAAAAGTAATAATTGGTGAAGAAGAGGTTGTTAATTCTGGTAATCCCAATAATACGAGTAAAATCGCCGATGAAGTTGCAAAGGAGGCGAAAGCATGAGCAAACCGAAAAGCAGTTATCTGGTTAGAGGATATCTCGAACTGGAGGAGCTTCCACCCAAACCCTCAGAGGAGAGGTTGAGGAAAAAGTCAGTTGCGTACATCGAATGCCCCCAGGAAATCCCCTGCTCGCCCTGCCTGGAATCGTGTAAATATGATGCAATTAGAATGGATAACATAAATGATCCTCCTGTTGTTGATTATGAGAAATGCACAGGCTGTATGAAGTGTATACGGGTCTGTCCGGGTCTTGCTATTTTTATGCTCAGAATCAGGGATGAAAAGGGGTATGTTACACTCTCATACGAATTTACTCCTTGGATTGAAAAGGGTCAGGAAGTCATTCTTTTGAACCGGAAAGGTGAAGAAGTTGGTAAAGGGGTGGTTAGATGGGTTTTGCCACCGCATAGAAACGATAAAACCTCTCTAGTAACTGTTGAAATCGATAAAGACCTCCTTTTTGAGGTAAGAGCAATTAAACCTGCGGTAAAGGTGCAGGAAGGGTGATAGAATGACAAAGAACAGAAAGATCGTCTGCAGATGTGAGGATCTGACGGAGGAGGAGATAATTCATGCCATCGAAGAGGGCTATACAGACATTGAAAGCCTGAAGAGATATACTGGTGCAACAACTGGCTCATGTCAGGGTAAGGGATGTCTGATGCACGTGCTCAGAATACTTTCCCAGAAAACTGGCAAAAAACCTGAAGAAATTGGAATTACGACTCAGAGGCCACCGGTCAATCCTGTCCCGCTATATCTTCTGGTGGAGGGTGAAGGAGAATGAATGTGGTGGTAATTGGTGGCGGTGTTGTGGGTCTGTCTGTGGCGTACAACCTTGCCAGAGCTGGTGCGGAAGTTACGGTATTTGAAAGGAAATATCCTCTCTACGGAGCCTCAGGAAGAAATTCTGGTGGGATCACCCCTTTACTCAGCAATGAAAGTTTGATCAAACTGGCTGCAAGAAGTATTGAGCTTTATGATCACATTCAGAGCGAGGTGGATTTCAATTTTCTGTTCAGAAAGGATGGTTACATCAAGGTTGCACAGAATGATGAAGATCTGTCAGTACTGGAAAGAGAAATGAGATTGCAGAAGGCTGCTGGTGTTGATGTTAGAGAAATCGATCCGTTCGAGATAAGGAGCATTGTGCCGGCATTTAACCCCGAATCAGTTATTGGTGGTGTAATTGGAGAGGGTGGTGTAATTTTCCCCTGGCCGGTGATCTGGGGTTTGGTGAAAGGGTGCAAAAATCTGGGAGTTGAGATACGGGTTGAAGCGGAGGTTAACGGAATCCTAATCGGTGATGGAGAAGTTGAGGGAGTAAAAGTTAACGATGAAGTTGTAAGGGCGGATTACATAGTTAATGCTGCAGGAGCCTGGAGCAATCAATTTAGCAATTTGGCTGGCATCAAATCTGAAAATAGAGTTATAAAAGAGGAAATATGCGTAATTGAGAGTCTCAAACCATTTATAGACCCATATTTACTTAATGTTTCAAATGGGGTTTATTTGAGTCAGTCAGCAAGAGGTGAGGTTGTTGGAGGAGTGCTTGGCAGGGAAACTGGCGTTGATAATGCCCTTGGAGTCAAAAATTTAAATACAAAATCATCGCTGGAGTTTCTTTTCAGGTATGCAAAAGGTGCAGTTGAGATGATTCCAAGATTGAGAGGGCTCTCGGTTCTCAGACAGTGGGCAGGTGTTTATGATACTGGACAGGATGGATTTCCAGTTGTGGGTGAATCGCAAATTCGCGGATTCATTCAGGCCAATGGAATGGGTAGATTAGGGATGACCATCGGACCGGCAGTAGGTGAAATTGTTGCCCAGGTTATTTTTAAAGGTAGTGGGATGGAGGAATTCTCCCCCATCAGATTTTCATCCGATGGATTTAAAAATTAAATTTTGACTATTATCTCATTTTCTTTTTAAGAACTTCTTCAAGTTTTCTCTCCAAAGGCTCTTCATGGGTATATGGACACATGAGATAATGATCTACGGCCTTTGCGATAGCATCCTTTGTTGCACTTTCCCCTGTCTTCTTCTTTAACTCCTCTAGTATGCTTTCTGGCAGTACTGTTTGAGCATGTACGATTTTTACCATTCGCTCTCACCTATGATCATTATAATAACTTATTGTACTTAAACTTTTTTATAACCATCACCATGTGAATTTTCATCTTTTGTATTCAGCCGAGATCATCTTTTGAATCGGGCTGTTCACTCAGTTCTTTGCCCTCAGAATATCATCAATCCAGAGAACAACTCTTTCTATTTTTTTGTGTGCGGTGCCAAGATAGTTTTCTGCATCTATGATGTACTCAAGCTCCTCAGCCGATATAAATTCGAGAATTTTACTATCCCTTTTAAGCTCTTCAAGTAGAGTTGTGCCCCTCTCATAAGCCCTTAGCGATGCATTTCTCAGCAATTCATGTGCTTCCTGCCTTCCTACTCCTCTTCTGGTTATTTCGATCATTACAGCCTCACTTAGGTTCAAACCACGCTGAGCATCAAGGTTTCTTTTAATCGCCTCTACATCTAACGATATTTTGGAGATTATATCGATCATTTTTGTGAGGATGTGATCTACAAGAACTGTTGATTCAACCAGAATTATTCTTTCAGCTGAGGAATTTGTCAGATCTCTCTCTTCCCACAGAATTGAACTCTGATGTTGCGGCTCAACAAAACCTCTGACAATTCTTGCCAGCCCACACACATTTTCACTGTCTATCGGATTCCTTTTATGAGGCATGGTTGAGCTTCCAACCTGCTTTTTCTCAAATTTCTCTCTCAGTTCGCTTACCTCGGTTCTTTGAAGCAATCTGAAGTTTGTTGCAATTTTTTCAAGAGTGGTGGAAAGATTGGCAAGAAACTCAACATACTCGCAGTAGGTATCTCTCGGTATGATCTGGCTTGATATTATGGCTGGTTTGAGGTTCAGCAGTCGCATAACCTCCTCTTCAATGTCGATACCATCATCTCCAAAGGCCGCCTGCGTCCCCACAGCACCACTTAACTGGCCCACGACAAGTCTTTCCTTCATCTCCTGAATGCGAATAAAGTGGCGAGCCACTTCTGATGCCCATAGAGCAAACCTGAACCCGTAGGTTGTTGGAAGCGCAGCCTGACCATGAGTTCTGCCAAGACACACAACATCTCTGTATTCCATGGCTTTATCAGCCAGTATTCTCAACAATTTCTTTATTTTGACTTCGAGAATTTTTATGCTATCTCTGAGCTGTGTTGCTGTAGCAGTATCTATAATGTCGTTGGAGGTAGCGCCAAAGTGAATCCATCTCGATGCATCTCCAACCTCACTTGAGATGGCTTTTACGAGAGCCATAATGTCGTGTTTGATCTCATTCTCGATTTTTTTTACATCTTCTGGTTTAATCTTCAGACTTCTTTTTTTCACTTCCTTCAAATCAATTTCAAAGTAGCCTTTTTTTGATAATGATTTCAGAAGAGCGATCTCAACCCATATCATTCTTTTTATTTTACTCTCTTCACTCCAGATTCTTTTCATGTCAGGAGTGCCGTAACGATAGTCGATTGGGTGAATGATAATATTGTTCATAATGGAGAAATTGGAGGAAGTATATAAAAACATTTAGCAATGCTGGCACTCTGTTTGAACCGGTTATGTTTAGTATTTCAATCTTGAATCAACAGCCTTAACTGCCTCTCTGATGCAGTAAAACTCCCTTCTGATTTTTAAGAGATACTTGCATTTTTTCCCCGTATAGCCGGAAATACAGAGTTGACAATCTTCTGGGTAAACTCTCTTTATTTTAAGCTTGTATTTTTCAGACAGAAGATCAATTGTCATGGTTTAATTAAATACTGATACCTTTCTTTTTAAATGTATCGAAAGAGAAAGTTAATAGAAGGAGAAAGTTAATAGGAGGTTAAACAGAAAGGATAGGTTGGATAGGTTGGATAGCAACCATTAAGAAGTTGTGTATGTGGTAATGTTATTCAGCGCTCAGTGAAAGTCTGGTGGCTGGATGAATTGGGAATGGGAGGGAGGCGCAGATATATAGAGGCGCAGATATATAGTAAAGTGGGATATAAACAAAATTTGGGGGTAACTTATTCTCACATGGGGGTATGGGAGAGTGTAGATATGTGACCAGAAAGAAAGGAGTTTCATGTCTAATGGAAATCAAAGTTAAAGTTGCTAACCTTCCTGAAATAAATGTAATTTCGGAATTGCAAGTATAATGTATCTATCGACAATGTTGAGCTAATTGAATAATCAAACCGAATAATTTACCATTTTCTCCAAAATTATTGGTTTGGGAACTTATTAGTTGACAGGAGAAGAATACAATAGTTTATAATCCAAGAAAATTTTAGTTAATATCTTTTTGTTTAAACAAGTATGTTTGAAGAATCGGAAAAGGTAGATGTTGTTTACAAAGCTTGATAAAAGCATCATTATTGGAATTTTATGATCTCTATTATAGCTATGGTGATTGGGGTGTTAGTTATGCGTAAATCGGAGAGGAAGATTAGGAAATAAGATGGTTATCAAACCACTAAAACTAAAATTTGTTATTGTCTTTTTAAATACCAAAACCTTCAAATATTCTTAGGGTGATATTGCGATTGCGTCTACAAACCGGTGTCTACAAACCGGTGTCTACAAACCGGTGTCTACAAACCGGTGTCTACAAACCGTCTAGTGTGGTTATAAAACAAAAGCCAAGGAGAAATAAATAAAAGTCAAAAAGAAGCGAAATAGACTGGCTTTATATATAATGCTGGGAAAACCAACTATGGGTAGCTCAAAAAGAATGTAGGAAGCATCTCTAAATTCGTTGGTGGACTTGTAGAATAGACTAAAAAACAAATAGGCTGGCAATAGTTGTTATAGTTCTAATAAAAGACAGGGCTCGTAGTCTAGTGGTTATGACGTCGCCCTCACACGGCGAAGGTCCCCGGTTCGAATCCGGGCGAGCCCATCATTTTTCTTGCGACAGGGTGTTTTATGTAGATAAAAATATGTTTACTGCTTTGTTTCTTCGTTATAGCTGTATGTAACTCTCTTTTTCCAGCTGGACATGAACCTAAGCGTATTCTGTTTTTATTCATTGCTTTCTTTATTCATTGCCTTCTCAGAGGTTCTGTGTTTCTATGATTCTGTGTTCCTATAGTTGAATATTCATGGATATTTATTGATATTCATATATTATGGAAGCTGTAAAATCATGGAAGTTTTAACGTATGTATATAAATAGACATGCAAAATTAAACTAATCGAAAAGCAGCCTCAATAAAACCCTCATAAAATTGATGATCATATATAATAACAAAACTTAAGTATGTTTGGTTAATGAACTAAAAATATGGAAATTATACCACCAACCATAGAGCACACGTTGTTCGCATTAGCAGGAATTATTCTTGTTGCCATTGGTTACTTAAGTCTATGCATTATCATCTCCGACAGAGAGAGGATTGAACAATTGGTAAGTGAACGGATCAGGAATGTTTTGAGAGATCTTACCCTTTTAAATTTTGCAATATTGCTCCCATCTGTTTCTGGATTGCTCCATATTTATTTCTATACTCAGCAAACAGAATTTCTGCTAAAAGTATCAATAGGTATTTTATGGATCGTTATACTATATATAAACCTCAGTATGATCATTGTACTCTGGAAAGCTGATTTCAGGCCTAAATTCAAGAAGGAGCTTGTGGATTATGCTTTTTACTTTGCTGTTCTCTGGGTATTGTTTGAGGAACTGAACATCAACTTGGTTAATTATATTATTCCAGGTGCGATATTCACAGCTATTTTATTCTATGTTATAATTAGCATGAGTAGAATACGCGAGAATGGTGGATATCCTTGCTTTTCCCATAAGCCTCTACAATATTACTTTCTCCTTCCGGATTTTTACGATATTAATGGGTTTAGTATTGATATATCATGAAACGTTTAGCCTCCATTCTGGTTTTGTCATAACAGGTTACCTTGTATTCGCAGTGGGACTGGTAGATTTGCACTTAAAGCTTAGAGAGGTTCTTAAAATGATGCAACGTTAATAAGTTCGATTTTGTTCTTTCCGGATTTTATAGGTGTTATTTCAAAATTACGTGTGTTATTTTAAAACCTAGCTTTGTAATCAGTATTTCTCTTGTTCCGATGGTCAAGGAAGTAACTTTTAGAGATGTGGTTGGTGAGTGTTGGAGAAAAGTTTAGCTGGGTAGGTGGAGCTTTACTATCATCCAACACTGTTTGCAATATTCCACACGTATATTATGTCACCTCGATATTATACTCGTGTTTTGTGCTTTCTTGTTTGGAATGCTAGCCCAAATAGTTGACTATATAAAAGCACTCTATCAGGCTACGTAGCCCATATAATTGTAGATGCTGTAGCAATGCTTAGCTAACTATCATGCAAAAGGTTAACAGGTGGGAATAGCTCAGTAGTGGAGTTTAATCCTTTAATTTTAATAAACTTGTGCATAAATGATACTATCTTTATCAACTTAACAAACATGTAGTATGGTGTACTATCTCTGATTTTACTTAGGACACCTGTTATCCACAAATGTCTCCCTAAAACCTTCATAAGATCGTGCTCATAATTCTGCAAACTAAGTATATTCTTAGCGAGAACTCTAGACGAAATCATAGCTTTCGACATACCCTCTGCAAACAATCTATCACATAATCCGGCTGCATCTCCAACGAGAACAACATTTCCTCTAACTAAAGGGATATTCAAAGTACATCCTATAATACCACCAGTCCATTTTATTGGCTCAGCACCAACTGTGTTGATATATTTATTCAGCATTTCTTTCATATTTGGTAACTTTCTTTTAAAGTATCCGACTCCTATATTGGCAATGCCTTCTTCTTTTGGGAATATCCAGTAGTAACCATCAAATCCAGGTTGTAAATCTATAATCATGTCTTCAATATCGCACTTACAGATTGCTTCTATAGCTATTGCTCCTTTCTTTTTAGTTCCAAATTCTTTATCATACTGGGGAGGGTAGCCTGATGCATCAATAATTATATCCGAGTCTAAATCAGAAATTTTTACTTTCTTACCAGTAAATACGATTGCTCCATTCTCTTCAGCCTGTTTTGCCAGATCTCTTTCAAAAGATCTGCGATCAATTGTAAATATTAGATTTCGGACATCTATCACTGCTTTATCTTTTAATCTGAATTCTCCATCTATATATCTAATCAATGCCCTCTCAATTTCTCTCACAACAAAATCTTCTGGTGGTTTGAGTGTATGGGCCCACCATCCTTCAGCACACTGTAATGGTTCACCCACTACTTCATGTTTCTCATATACTACTACCTCATTATTTTTAGATAACAACCTAGCTGCCTCAAGTCCTGATATACTCCCTCCAATGATATCTATTTTTATTTCGATATTATCACCTCCATTAAAGTTTTCCTACAAAAATAAAATCGAAAAGGTCATAGCATAGTTGCAAGTTACTTCAATCTCCATTTTTAGGAGCTTCTCTCTTCTACCTATCAGGGATTCCAGCTTAAGAAGACCAATCCGTCAACTTTCAATCTCCATTTTTAGGAGCTTCTCTCTTCTACGGAGATTATCATCATCTACAGAGACCCTCTTCTTCTTTCTTTCAATCTCCATTTTTAGGAGCTTCTCTCTTCTACGGGAGTGGGAAGTACCAGTATTACAAAGGAGGTTGCTTCTTTCAATCTCCATTTTTAGGAGCTTCTCTCTTCTACCGGGCTATGATCCAGACGAACTCGAGAGATCAATCTACTTTCAATCTCCATTTTTAGGAGCTTCTCTCTTCTACTAGTGTCCACTTCTCATCGTCAGGCACGGTATAGTATCTTTCAATCTCCATTTTTAGGAGCTTCTCTCTTCTACGCTCGCAAGCTTGATGAACACAGATCTCAACACAACACTTTCAATCTCCATTTTTAGGAGCTTCTCTCTTCTACCTGAGAGTGATTTATGAGAAATAAAATCACCAGTTTACCTTTCAATCTCCATTTTTAGGAGCTTCTCTCTTCTACCAAGTTTATATAAGGTAGGTTCATTAATACCTATTTTCTTTCAATCTCCATTTTTAGGAGCTTCTCTCTTCTACTCACGACTCTACCTAAAACCAGTTTTCCTCTATACCTTTCTTTCAATCTCCATTTTTAGGAGCTTCTCTCTTCTACCTATAGGAGACATTTTAGAGCCAATCAAAAACGGAATCGCCTTTCAATCTCCATTTTTAGGAGCTTCTCTCTTCTACTCTTGGAATTTTACAAATCGCTAAAACATGAACAAAACCTTTCAATCTCCATTTTTAGGAGCTTCTCTCTTCTACCTACAATTGGTCTATCAAACATTGTAAATCAGTGGGCTCTTTCAATCTCCATTTTTAGGAGCTTCTCTCTTCTACGGAGAAGGCTCTTAAGGAGCTTGAATTAATGAAACAGCTTTCAATCTCCATTTTTAGGAGCTTCTCTCTTCTACGTTTGCCCGCTGTAGTTTCTTTAGTGAGTAGTAACTTTCAATCTCCATTTTTAGGAGCTTCTCTCTTCTACCTACCTGATGTAGCACCTGTTGGTGCTGCAACTTGGACTTTCAATCTCCATTTTTAGGAGCTTCTCTCTTCTACAAAGAGCAACCGCTATTAGGGAAAAGAAGAAAAAGATACTTTCAATCTCCATTTTTAGGAGCTTCTCTCTTCTACGAGGCATATTATCCAAATTTGGACTTGATAAATATTTACTTTCAATCTCCATTTTTAGGAGCTTCTCTCTTCTACTATATCTCGACTATCCAGTCCGAGTTCCTGAAGAATCTTTCAATCTCCATTTTTAGGAGCTTCTCTCTTCTACATTAGGATTAGCAGGAGAGGTAAGGCCTTTTTTACATCCTTTCAATCTCCATTTTTAGGAGCTTCTCTCTTCTACCTGATTCTGCTGCATTTGTCAAGTAAATACTGTTAAATTCCTTTCAATCTCCATTTTTAGGAGCTTCTCTCTTCTACATGGGCGAGACGGGAGCTTAATCTCTTAAAAATTTTTAGCTTTCAATCTCCATTTTTAGGAGCTTCTCTCTTCTACATTGTTGAATCGACAGTATATTCTCCTGATGAATTCAGCTTTCAATCTCCATTTTTAGGAGCTTCTCTCTTCTACTTACACCAGATTCAATGTATCGTTTAAACTTCTTATACTTTCAATCTCCATTTTTAGGAGCTTCTCTCTTCTACAAAAGGATGCTCTATATAGCAGGAAGCAGAGAAAAGCCTTTCAATCTCCATTTTTAGGAGCTTCTCTCTTCTACTTTTTTCAATTGTTCATTGATCTCTTTTAGTTTTTGCTTTCAATCTCCATTTTTAGGAGCTTCTCTCTTCTACATATTTGCAAATAGGAGAGTCAGTTTCTGGTTCGAATACCTTTCAATCTCCATTTTTAGGAGCTTCTCTCTTCTACACAGGGATGAAAGATAGGAATGGTAAGGATATATATGAACTTTCAATCTCCATTTTTAGGAGCTTCTCTCTTCTACTGAATGTGAAATAATCCGTCCAGAAGGTATACCCCTACTTTCAATCTCCATTTTTAGGAGCTTCTCTCTTCTACAGAAAATACTCTTTTTTTTTGCTTTTATTTGTATCTTTCAATCTCCATTTTTAGGAGCTTCTCTCTTCTACAAAAGAAATATCAGAGGAGATTGAAGCGCTCCAACACCTTTCAATCTCCATTTTTAGGAGCTTCTCTCTTCTACATAAAACTACCCGACCACATCGAGAAAGATCTCAAGGCTTTCAATCTCCATTTTTAGGAGCTTCTCTCTTCTACTGTGGAATAGAAGAATGGAAAGCTGAATTGGAGGACTTTCAATCTCCATTTTTAGGAGCTTCTCTCTTCTACATGAGAAGAAGTGGATAGAACTGTTTAACATGCTGATCTTTCAATCTCCATTTTTAGGAGCTTCTCTCTTCTACGGATCAAGGAAGTTGTAAGATTCCTCAAGGAAGACCACTTTCAATCTCCATTTTTAGGAGCTTCTCTCTTCTACACATAGCTGTTTGATACAATCTGTTCAAATGATGGGATCTTTCAATCTCCATTTTTAGGAGCTTCTCTCTTCTACCTGAATGAGTATATGTTATTACGAAAATTATAAAATTCTTTCAATCTCCATTTTTAGGAGCTTCTCTCTTCTACAGGAATTTATGTGGATTTGCCATTTATGTGACTATACTTTCAATCTCCATTTTTAGGAGCTTCTCTCTTCTACAAACATATTACACAAAAAAGTCTTAGACAAATACAAAACTTTCAATCTCCATTTTTAGGAGCTTCTCTCTTCTACTTATACTTATATGTGCAAAAGAGTTTGACAATCAACTTTCAATCTCCATTTTTAGGAGCTTCTCTCTTCTACCTAAAAAGTTGTTGGAAGAATATTTTAACGAAAAAGTCTTTCAATCTCCATTTTTAGGAGCTTCTCTCTTCTACACAGTTTTAACACATATTGTTCGCAGTGGTATAGACACGCTTTCAATCTCCATTTTTAGGAGCTTCTCTCTTCTACCAGGTTAGGGTAATGCCCTCTCAAGTGGAAATTTTTCCTTTCAATCTCCATTTTTAGGAGCTTCTCTCTTCTACTCAGGAAAATACTATTTGAAATCGGCAGAAACATAAACCTTTCAATCTCCATTTTTAGGAGCTTCTCTCTTCTACTCAGCGGTGGACTTGCAGGGTCAGCCAGAGCAGGCTACTTTCAATCTCCATTTTTAGGAGCTTCTCTCTTCTACCTTTTCAGGATTAAACCGCTCGAGCTTGTAGATTCCATCTTTCAATCTCCATTTTTAGGAGCTTCTCTCTTCTACTCATTTGCGTTATGTGTTTCTGTTATCAAGTCTGCCAACCTTTCAATCTCCATTTTTAGGAGCTTCTCTCTTCTACTGTGGAATGTGGAAGATTGGGCAGAAGCTTTGTTAAACTTTCAATCTCCATTTTTAGGAGCTTCTCTCTTCTACAGTGTTAATGAGGGTGAGATAATGGGTTATGTGACAAACTTTCAATCTCCATTTTTAGGAGCTTCTCTCTTCTACGGGAGTAAAACCTGAGTGGAAGCGGTCAGGTGGTGGAAACTTTCAATCTCCATTTTTAGGAGCTTCTCTCTTCTACGTAGCCCAAATGTTAACACTTTTGAAAGAGATTTAACTATCTTTCAATCTCCATTTTTAGGAGCTTCTCTCTTCTACGACATTTCAGCGGGAAGCAGGAAAAGCTTATACTACTTACTTTCAATCTCCATTTTTAGGAGCTTCTCTCTTCTACGGTTGTTTGACCTTAAACGTTATGGTAGTTATAAAATCCTTTCAATCTCCATTTTTAGGAGCTTCTCTCTTCTACAAGCTCAAACCCAACACAGACGGGGTTTTTGTTATCCCCTTTCAATCTCCATTTTTAGGAGCTTCTCTCTTCTACAAGAAGACACGGAATACAGGGTATAGCTATAACACAACTTTCAATCTCCATTTTTAGGAGCTTCTCTCTTCTACCAGTGTAATAAAAGCTACCTATCATATAGTAATGTATTGCTTTCAATCTCCATTTTTAGGAGCTTCTCTCTTCTACGAAAAGTTTAAATTAGTTAAAGCAGATACTATTATAGTCTTTCAATCTCCATTTTTAGGAGCTTCTCTCTTCTACAAGGTGAAACTAAAAATGGTTATGTTGATTTTGAAGACTTTCAATCTCCATTTTTAGGAGCTTCTCTCTTCTACAAAAGTGAGAACAATACCATACACTTACTCAACGATCTTTCAATCTCCATTTTTAGGAGCTTCTCTCTTCTACGAATACATCACTCCAGCGGGCAGCGTATTTATGACAGTCTTTCAATCTCCATTTTTAGGAGCTTCTCTCTTCTACCATCCTACACGTGATAATTGTTCCAAGTCACATGATTTACTTTCAATCTCCATTTTTAGGAGCTTCTCTCTTCTACAAATACAACAAAAGCAATAATACAATGAGGCATAACGCTTTCAATCTCCATTTTTAGGAGCTTCTCTCTTCTACCTGGAGAGGGTGGAGTCACGAAAGGAGAGTATTTGCCAACTTTCAATCTCCATTTTTAGGAGCTTCTCTCTTCTACCGAATACATAGAGAGGATTCTATCGGAAAAAACCCTTTCAATCTCCATTTTTAGGAGCTTCTCTCTTCTACAACCTAAAAAGAAAAAGCCTGCATGGACAGAAGCAAAACCTTTCAATCTCCATTTTTAGGAGCTTCTCTCTTCTACAAATTGCTTTTCCATCCGCTGCCATGGGATCAGCAGCGTCTTTCAATCTCCATTTTTAGGAGCTTCTCTCTTCTACTCGATCAAAGACTAATCTAAAAAATGTGTTGTAACCGCTTTCAATCTCCATTTTTAGGAGCTTCTCTCTTCTACGTATTTTACAAGTTTGGATTGGGAAAAAATTAAAGATCTTTCAATCTCCATTTTTAGGAGCTTCTCTCTTCTACGAGGTGTTGTATTATGGGGTTGAAAGATAAAGTAATCTTTCAATCTCCATTTTTAGGAGCTTCTCTCTTCTACTTTTGAGTTTTTTCCTCATCTTCACCTTCGAAATCAGCTTTCAATCTCCATTTTTAGGAGCTTCTCTCTTCTACTCACTCCAGAAGTTGCCACTGATGCTGTGAACTTATCGCTTTCAATCTCCATTTTTAGGAGCTTCTCTCTTCTACGCTATAAGTTAGAGACGCAGTTGGTGTTAAATCACCACTTTCAATCTCCATTTTTAGGAGCTTCTCTCTTCTACTCGGTATCTTCAACTATCGCGGCCACACGAACACTCGACTTTCAATCTCCATTTTTAGGAGCTTCTCTCTTCTACGTAGCCGGGCGAAATTAAGATTTTGCTTTTTGAACTTTCAATCTCCATTTTTAGGAGCTTCTCTCTTCTACCTAATTTTGATCTTTTGTTCAAATAATAGATGATATCTGTCTTTCAATCTCCATTTTTAGGAGCTTCTCTCTTCTACCAACGAACCGGATTGTTGTGGCTGGCGAGCCACTCGTTCACTTTCAATCTCCATTTTTAGGAGCTTCTCTCTTCTACTCGCTAACAATCGCTTCGATGGTTTGGGAACTATACTTTCAATCTCCATTTTTAGGAGCTTCTCTCTTCTACGAGATGATTTTAAGATTGAGAGATGATAGTGGAACGGTCTTTCAATCTCCATTTTTAGGAGCTTCTCTCTTCTACGAGGAGAACATATCACTACAGGAAGAGTTTAAGAACACTTTCAATCTCCATTTTTAGGAGCTTCTCTCTTCTACCAATGGGGTGCACATCAAACTTACAACATACTTTCAAACTTTCAATCTCCATTTTTAGGAGCTTCTCTCTTCTACAAGTCCTTCCAATGCGTCAGGACAGTCGTCATACTTACTTTCAATCTCCATTTTTAGGAGCTTCTCTCTTCTACGCGTGGTCTGGTTCTTCGGTGGCGAGTGCATGGGTTCCTTTCAATCTCCATTTTTAGGAGCTTCTCTCTTCTACTGATTAATCGGGTTTATATTTATGGTGGATTAGATTCCTCTTTCAATCTCCATTTTTAGGAGCTTCTCTCTTCTACCCAATTTTTCCAAACTATAGTCTATTATTTTTTTACTATTCCTTTCAATCTCCATTTTTAGGAGCTTCTCTCTTCTACAAAATGGAGGTTAGGTTAGTCGAAAAAGTTATTAAAACTTTCAATCTCCATTTTTAGGAGCTTCTCTCTTCTACGAAGTTGATATTCCCAGATAAGAGTGAGGATGATATACTTTCAATCTCCATTTTTAGGAGCTTCTCTCTTCTACTAATTTTCCATTTATCCGAACATTCGTAATAAAAACTTTCAATCTCCATTTTTAGGAGCTTCTCTCTTCTACTTAAAACCTCGTGAGGCTATAAGTCTCGAGGAATTTCTCTTTCAATCTCCATTTTTAGGAGCTTCTCTCTTCTACGAATTGTGGGAATTAAGGCAAGTGTGGAAAAAGAAAACTTTCAATCTCCATTTTTAGGAGCTTCTCTCTTCTACGAAACTGTTGGTTCGCTACCCTCGATGGTGGCAGTGGGACTCTGCTTTCAATCTCCATTTTTAGGAGCTTCTCTCTTCTACCATTACGGGCGTCATTTGTTGCGTTGCTTCACGACATTGCTTTCAATCTCCATTTTTAGGAGCTTCTCTCTTCTACTTACTCGGAGTAGGGACAGTGGCAATCCTGTTCGGATCTTTCAATCTCCATTTTTAGGAGCTTCTCTCTTCTACCGACTGCTTTTTGTTCAGGTGAAAGCTGAGCATAAAGTTCCTTTCAATCTCCATTTTTAGGAGCTTCTCTCTTCTACGCAGTGAAATAAACCCCGCGACCCACTTCAGCGGCTTTCAATCTCCATTTTTAGGAGCTTCTCTCTTCTACGATGCTAAAGATTCCAGGAAGGCAATCAGGATAGAGCTTTCAATCTCCATTTTTAGGAGCTTCTCTCTTCTACACAGATGAGGGCATTATAATAAAAACGGAGGTGTGGCTTTCAATCTCCATTTTTAGGAGCTTCTCTCTTCTACATAGTGTTAGAGGGCTGTTATGTCGAAACTGAAGACATCTTTCAATCTCCATTTTTAGGAGCTTCTCTCTTCTACGTTGATGAACACAACACTTTTACAGCAAAAGCAGTTATACTTTCAATCTCCATTTTTAGGAGCTTCTCTCTTCTACTTGAATCCTCAAAACTGCTTTTAAGGGATGTAGTGATACTTTCAATCTCCATTTTTAGGAGCTTCTCTCTTCTACGAGGAGTAATAGTGATCTGTGCTAAAAACTTCGATAACCAGGGCTTTCAATCTCCATTTTTAGGAGCTTCTCTCTTCTACCTCTTCTCCCGAAATACGTTATACTTTCACCTACTTTTCTTTCAATCTCCATTTTTAGGAGCTTCTCTCTTCTACGATAAGATGAAAATTAGAGCAATATCAGGAAGTTATCACTTTCAATCTCCATTTTTAGGAGCTTCTCTCTTCTACTTGATTATGTTGAACTAAATTTCCTAAATATTTATATGATCTTTCAATCTCCATTTTTAGGAGCTTCTCTCTTCTACCCCACTTATAATGTCTTTAATAGCTAAAAATATTTAAAATTTCCCGAGATTTAGTGATACTATTTTGAATTCCTATTTTTCGTCTTCGAGTATTTAAAGGAATTCTTTAAGGTCTCTCAGACAATACCTTCTTTTTTAAAACACTGGAAGAATGTCCATTTGATACGTACTTAAATCATTCTTGATATTGCCGTATTTGACTAATAGTATCCTCAAAACAGTCTCACATACCTAATACAATATTAGATAAAATTATAAATATGTGGGTTAAAATAGGCATGCCAAGTTAAAAAAATTATGTGAAGAAGCTCTAAACAAAGAAAACAATATGAATAACTATCCAACTCAGAAAGTACTATCTTTTCATTCGATTAACGACCACAAACCAAAAAATATCGTTGATCTTCTTAATTGATCACCGATTAGCTTCTTTATCAACCATTGAATTAATCATAAATATAATGGAAAAAGTTATTTTTGTTTGCAACATATATCAGGTATGTACTACCTCAATGAGGTTGAACATAAATTTCTTACAATGGGCTTGAGACCAAAAATAAGACAGAACCCAGTTCCTGAAGAACTGAGAGGATGGAACTGGAATTTTCCCCCTTTGAAACCCTACTATGATATAAAACTACCAATGTGGATTATATGCAACAATTACTGCGAGAGTGGAAGGGATGTTTACCTTTACATGGTAGAGAAAGTAAGAGGGGTGGAAAATCACTTCATAAGAGTTGGAAAAGAGTTGCATAGGGCAGTGGCAGAATCTATACAAAGATCCAAAAGGTTAGAGTTCGACCATAAACCCGATTTTGAATTTGAAATCTCCAATCAAGTGTGGAATTACACCGTCTCGGCATGCAGAATGAACTATCTGAAACAGAGGAGTGAACAACCTTATGCGAGCGAGGAGGATGTGATACTCACTTCTATCCCATTTCTTGTAGAACACAGGATGAATGGGGAGCTCCTGGGCTGTTCTGGACTGATATCTGTTGATTGCTATGATTATTTGCATAACATGGTCTTTGATCTCAAGTTTTCCAGTCCAGGAAACTTCAGGCTTTACACAACTGGCTATGCACTTGTTCTGGAGAGTCTTTATGAGATTCCAGTGGATGTTGGTTGCACAATTTATGTCTCTACAGTGGATGGTCGTTTAGCAATCTCAAAGGACATTCATTATATCGATGCAAATCTTAGAAGCCTCTGGATTGAGGAAAGAGATAGAAAAGCTGAGATAGTTTTCAACGAGAAAAAGCCCGGAGTCATCAATTGTAATGTAAATTGCATTTTCAAAAATTACTGCTTATAAGGGTTGTTGCTGATTATGAGAGTGGTTGTTGATGGTTTTGGCAAATATATTGGGAGGGAAGGCGAGGTTATAGCTATAAAGGAGAAAGGAAAGGTGATTAAGAGGGTAAAGCCAGATGATCTGAAACAGCTTGTAATATCTGGAAAAGCTTCGATAAGCAGTGATGCGATAAATCTGATGCTTTTGAATGAAGTTGATATTGTTTTCATGGACCAGTCTGGTGTGACTGCACGGATATCTCATCCGTTTGTAGGAACTGTAAAAACGAGAAGAGAGCAATACAGAGCATACTATGATGGGAGAGGAATAATTCTGGCAAAAGAGTTCGTTAAATGTAAGATAAAGAATCAGGCTGTTGTTCTTTCAAATCTCGCCAAAGCGAGGAAAGATAAAAAGGAAATAGCTGAAAGACTCACCTCATTGAAAAAGGAGATCGAAAAAGCTGGTAAGGAATTAATCTCGATTCAGGGAAGCTGTATAGATGATTGCAGGGAAGAAATCCTCGGAATTGAGGGAAAGGCAAGCTCTCTTTACTGGGATGGGTTATCTTTGATTCTGCCAATGAAAGGCAGGACTGGACTAGAGCCTGGAAGCCCCAGATACGCACAGGACATAACCAATGCCATGCTGAACTATAGCTATTCCATTCTGCACTCTGAATGTCTGAGGGCGATTGAGCTCGCAGGTCTGGATTGCTACGCAGGATTCCTGCATTCTGATAGGGCAGGGAGGACCTCGCTGGCTCTGGATTTGATGGAAGAGTTCAGGTTTATTGTTGACAGGGTCGTAATAAAGCTTCTGACGTATAAACAGATCAAGGAAGAAGATGGGGAGATGGATAACTTGGTTTTCAGGCTTGGAGATGGGGCGAGAAGAAAGCTACTTTTGGAACTGCTGAGCAGATTCGACTCAAAAACACAGTATGAGGGTAAGAATTACACTTATTCAACCATTATCCTGATGCAGGCCAGGAAAATAGCCTCTTTTTTAAGGGGGGAGAGGAAATATACCGGTTTTTCCCAGAGATGGTAAGTAAGCTGGTAGTGTGAGGTGCGGTGTGAGGTAGTACAATGATAGGTGTGAGCGATCTTGTCCAGTATCTTTACTGTCCGGGAAAAGTCTATTTTATGAAAGTAATGGGCATAAGACTGAAAAAGTCTAAAATGGTATTCGGGAAGGAATCTCATGAAAAGCTGAAGATAAAAGCTGAGGGCGATATAGTTTACAATTTGTATCTCGAAAGCCCCAAATATGGTATAAAGGGAGTGGTTGATGCTATCATTCTATGTGAAGACGAATATTGTCCGGTTGATGCGAAGTTTACAAGGTTTGAAAATCCCTTTTACAGCTGGAAGATACAACTTACAGCCTATGCTGTTCTGGTTGAGGAGAACTTTGGAGTAACTGTGAAAAAGGGTTATATTTACTTTATAGATGAGAAAAGGTTGAGGGAGGTAGAGATCACCCCTGAAGACAGGAAAGCTTTGAAGGAAATTGTGAAAAGGGTTGAGAGAATAATAGACGGGGAAAGGATGCCTGAGGTGAAAAAATCAAGGAAGTGTGAATACTGTGAGATGAAGAAGATATGTTAAAATGGAATAAGATTTATATCATTGTGAACTATAACCGATATATGGGTAGTAAGGATAACATCAAAACGATTTCATCGATAAGGATGAGCAGGGAATTGGCAAGAAAGGTAGAACTTGCAGCAAGAAAAAAGGGAATAAGTAAGGCAGAACTCGTGAGGAGGGCTTTAGAGGAGTATGTTTCGGGAGTTATAGATGAAAAGCCGAAAAGTGCTGAAGAAATTCTAAAGCTTGTCGAGATGAGAACGGGAAGGAAGCCCGGGTTGGTGAGAAAGGTTGGAGAGATTTTTAGGGAAAGTTATGAGCTCGAAGACCTGTGAGGTCCTTCTATGAGGTTCGCCTTGGACACATCTCTGCTTGTAGCATTCTTCCTTGAAGATGATAAGTT
This sequence comes from Archaeoglobus sp. JdFR-24, assembly GCA_002011215.1. The sequence goes on along the minus strand of MTML01000100.1, from coordinate 20,728 downwards.
GCACGCGAAAGCTGTCGATTTCGTTGGTAGAATATTCAGGCAGGAGATAGATTATGCCTGCGTAAGTGCAATAAACATTGCAGAAATGGGCTATGTGGTTGAGAGAGCAACGGAAGATGAAGACTATTCTTACAATTGTATGTTTGCCATTTACAATGAAATGCCTCTGGATGTAATACCAGTTACATGGGATTTCATAACGGCTTTAGCTCATCTTAAGGCTGTTAATGCAATTTCTTTCTGTGACAATGCGACAATAGCTGCTGCAAAGCTTACAAAGAGCAAGGCTTTGTTTACAAGGGAGAAGGAAATTGTTAGCAAAGCAAATATAACTGGAGCCGAAATAGTGTTTTTGGAGGAGTTCAGAAAATAAGTGGATAAGTTAAATGAGTTCTATCTTCTTATCTTTAACGAGTTCCACTCCTGTATTGCTTATTACTATAGCCGTGCTTGAACATCTTGAACACAAAGGAATTATGAAGATGCAGTCTTTTTCGTCTTTGATATATTTGTTGACTTTTCTTGCAAGAACATCTCTGTCGTTCTGGTTTAATTTGCCTTTGAAGGCTGAGTACTGTACTCTTTCCAGTCCAAACTGCTGAAGGAGTTTAGCAAGTCTTGTTCTGTTTTTGTCGTTTGTTATGTCGTAAACAACAAGGTGGATCATGAATTGTATAAAGAAAATTAAAATAATAAGTGTTATGTTCTCCATTCACTTAAATACTCTATTCGTACATCACTCTCAGCAAGTGAAATTTGTTTTTTGAGGGATAATCTAGTTATTATTCCTCTCTTTTGTAGTTGGAAGATTTTAGGTGGTTGAATTAGGCCATTCATTGGTTTGACATTCGGAAATTCCAAAGATTTATAAAAACAATATATTTCATTCAAATATGGATTAATATTTCCTCTCACATAACTCGCAGTTTCGGAGTCTTCTGTAGCTACAACTAAAACTTTATTTTTTAATTCGTTAATTTTTATTTTCTCATTTTCACTAATCAACTGCTCTAAACTTATATCCACAGGTTCATAATTGTAAACGAGGTTGTTCTCCTTTAATTTCTCAACCACCTCTGAAATACTCATTTCTTTGCACATCTTTCTAATCTCATTTAGATTTACCTCTTTTCTTAACCAGAAAAACCTCGTTGATGGGACCCACGATCTTGTTACAATTATTCCACTATTATATAGTTCCTCTTTACCTCTGTCATACTCATAAACATAGGAAAACAACAGGTAAAAAAGAGTATCTGTTAATTCGTCTTTCCTAAGGTTGTGCTTAATAGTCTCCACTCTAATTTCTTCTTCAGGTAATGTCTTTTTGTTATTAATTTTCAAGATTTGAACATATTTATTATAATCAAAACTCCTGTAATCCTTTAAAAAAGACTCTGAGTCCAAGAACCAACTCCCAACAATATACATCTTACCTTTACTTCCTTTAATTCTTGCACATCTTCCTGCTCTCTGAATTAGCTGATCTGGGTTGCAAAAATCTGTTATGAGTATATCTGCATTTAAATCACATCCAACTTCAATAGCATGTGTGGTTATTAGTATATATGGTTCATTTTTTTCATCTTTCTCTTTTAATTCGTTGTAGATTTTTGTCTTAGTAAACGAGAATAGTCTCCCATGATAAAAATAAAGAATGTTTTTACATTTTTCATCCTTTTCTAGTAACTCATAAATTTTGAAGGCGTTGTTTACCGTATTTGTTACCACGATTATTTTCTTTCCCAGATTATTGTGGATTAATCCTTTGATCACATTTGTACGTTCTTCATCTTCTATATCTAAGATTTCATAGGTTTTTTCTCCTTTATAGTCTTTTCCTTTTACAAAACGCATACCAAATTTTTGTTTTGCCAAAGTTATAAACTCATCAGGAAGTGTTGCTGACATTACAACTGACTTTATTCCATTGGCAATTAATGTAGAAATCAAATTAATGAAATTAGTATATGACACTCCATCATATGTGTGAGCTTCATCGAAGCAAATTACCAACCTATTTCCAAGTTCTTCATCAATATAAAGACGATATGGATAAATCAGATTCCATTTTTTCTCCCCATATCCGAAAAACCTATAAAGAAATTTATCTATTGTAGTTAATATTACGTCTCCACCGTAGTAATGTTTTCTAGTTTTCTCTACAAAGAAATTCCCTCTCTTGTTCTCTTCTACTTCAATTACTGTGTATGGGCCAGAGCTGAAAACAAGGTCAAAATATTTAAAATTGGCAATTAAACTTTCTAATTTCTCTTCCAAATTATCTGAAATGTCATTCAGTACTTCTTCTTGATTCTTATTCACGAATTTAATTTGTTTCAATTTTCCAATATCTTTCCAAAATCTCATCTGAGATTTAATCTTTTTAATCGCTACATCTTTTCTAAAGGGCATATATTTTAGAGAATATTGCTCATCACCAAGATCCAGTATGATTGTTTTTCTTGGCATTCCATTGGACATTAAAACTCTGATGTAGTCCCTCACTCGATTTATTTGGTCATTTACAAGACTTCTGGTTGGATAAACCATCACTAATCTCTTATTCTTAAATAGGGCCGGTATCAAAATTGCTTCAGTTTTTCCTGAGCCAGTACCGGATAAAAGAATAATCCCTGGTAAATCGTCATCTATCAGATCCCAACACTTCTTTTGATGTTCCCTTGGCTTAAAGTTTTCATTAATAAGTCTAAAAGCTTTTTCAATGTCCATGCACAATCACCTCAATAGTCTCTTTCTCGCTCTCAACAAAAAAGTCGTTTAGGCTTGTTCTTTGCTCACGTTTTGTCTTCTTTTTTCTGATAATTTCTTTTACCTTGCTAATGTCTGTTTCAACATAGTGGTATGCGAGTTTCAAACCTTTTTTTATGAAATCTTCGGGTATTATGTAATATTCGTTATCTCCATTCTTCCCCAAATCCACTTCCGATTTTAATCCCAAATCAATCAAGGAAAATATCTCCCTCGCTTTGAATGTGGAAGCCATTAATGAGCTATCAATCCAGTCAGCAGTCTTCAAGGCATACCAATCTCTAATGAATTTTGTCATATTCTCTCTCACGTTTCCGGCTTCGTAAATGAAGTCTGTTTTACTGTAGAGATTGAAAGTGCTAAAACCTGAATGATGGAGGCGTATGAGATTAAGAATGTAATAGTTGGGGAAATTTTTAATCCTCTTTTGCCTGTCAAATTCAATTTCGTCAAAACCATCTACTACCAAATAAGAGGGAAACTCTGAACCGTGACCAACAAATAAATTTCCACGTTCATTAATTATAACTTCAGGGTTCATTGTGGCATATTTCCACAAATCATGTTTAGAGGCAGCTTTCTCCAGTAAATCTCTGTTTCCTATAAATTTACCATCAAATGCCTTTACAATTTCCTTTAAATTTTCACAGTGATTTTGGATTCCTACGAAAATTATCTTTTTATTTTCTCTAAATGTCTTGGCAATACCATCCAACATTTCAGACACCTTTAAGAAGGTTGACAGTAACTTTGGGAACACTTATTTCTAAACCATCCAGTATGGCCTTGTAGAACCCACCTTCTGCCAAAGTGCCGTTGAGAGCAAACATATCCCTAGCAAGTTTTTGGGTTTTTAAATCAAAATAATAAACGCTCTCAACTTCTGATATCTTTTTTAGTCTAATTCCAGTACTTGTAGTTGGAATAATTGTACTTGAGACAAATTCTCCGTTTGCCTCTACCAATTCTGAGGTTTTATGAACTTTTGAAATATATGCAAAACCTTCTTTTCCTATTTTGTACCCATAATTTTCTACGTCATCAAACATATTTAGTAAATTCGGATCTTCAGAAATTAGAAACCCGTAAAATCTTTCTGCAAAACAGAAGTGCCAGTCTAAAGGTTGTCTCCGCTCTTCTTTTTTAAATGCTTGGAAAGTTGGCACCCCATAACCTTGCATTACTGCTTTAAAAACACCTCGTTTGTAATATTTGTTATATCTTGACTTTTCAAACTCTTCTTGAAATTTCCCTAAATTATCGTCTTTTAGTTGACCATCTCTTATTTTCTGTGTAATCAAGTTAATAACATTTTCATAACTCGGATCAAAGATATCAAGTCCATCAGCTAAAGAATGACCCTTTCCTAAATGCTGGTACCCCATTCTAAAGCTTTTAAATGTGACGGAAGATTTTAAATCGACAGGATATGCTCCCAAACTAAAGATTCCTATAGTCTCTTTTTTAGTTTCCAGAATATAGTATTCATTTATTTCGGGCTTTTCAGATTTGAATTTTTTTGGAGTTGGGAGTTCTTCACCTCTACCGAGTTTAAGGAGCCTATAAAGAAAGCCAGAGAGAGTTGTAGGTGGAATAAAATTGTAAGTATTTATTATCTTATGAGACATCGGTACTTTTCTAAATGTAAGAACTGATGTTGGTGTAATCTCTAAAATCTTGAGGAACATATTTTATTCCTCAACTGTTGAGTAATTTTGATTCGGTTTTCTCCCCGCTGGCTAACATCCTTAACAATTCGTGGGCACTCTCCCCCATATATCTCTCAAATTTATTGTCAACATTGTTATACATCTTTGCTTTTTTCGCAAATTCCACTATGGCTTTTTTCACATCAGTTTCCATTGGGCTTATTATAGGTCTTTTTCCAAGTGGCTCTTTGTATATATCTATAACCAACACAGGTTCTTCTCCATTTCCAAGCCAGTTGTAATGAAATATCTCTACTCCTTTCGGATGACCAGCACCTATTCTTTTCAACGTTTCCAAAAAGCTATATGCTACCATTTGAGGTTCTGACATTTTTCTATTTTCCTTTTCTATTTCTAATAACAATGCATGCCAATAAATAGGGAATAATGCGCTTGCTACAACGTATTCTTTCTCATAAGGCATGGGCTGAGATAATCTGTTGAGGACATCACCTTTCACTCCTCTCTCGCTCAACAGTTGTTTAATTTTATTTTTATCATACTGTCCTATTTGTCCATCGATTATGTATGTGGGTGAACTTAGTCTTTGTTTTATTTCAGGAGAAACTTCCTGAATTGCTACACCACCAGCTTGAAATACTCTACTGGCAATAGAGCCTTCCTCCTCTCCAACTGTTGTCATTAAACCTCCAAAGAGTTTACATAAATCACATTTTCCACAGGTTGCGGGTATGCCGCAGGATTTAACGTTTTCATCACCAAGTTCATAGAGCTTCCACAAAAGTGCTCTTCTAGCAACTCCTCTTACCTTCGTTGGACTCATATAAAGTTTTTCTATTTCTCCATCAATTCTTGGGACTGTTACAAGTTCTATTCTGTTTACATTCAAATCTTTAACATTTCCAAAGTGTAATTCTTGTGTTGCCTCAACAATGGCATAAATATCCATATTAATCCTTTTTCCCACATCATTCACCCCCCAATAGTTCTGGACGTCTTGCAATTAAGGCATATTTTATTCTATTCATTAATTCAGAGTATTTCTTTTCTCTCTTTTTTGGTTCTGGATACTTTTCTGACAATATTCTTTGGATATATACATATACTTTCAGGATGTCATCGAATCTTAAAAATAATCTCTCTGCGTCATCATAAGTGTATCCTGAAACTTCTTCCACGAATTCTTTCCTTTCTCTCTGTTCCTCCTCAAAATCTCCAAGATTTTCCTCTTCATGTATCCTTTTGAGGAGTTCTTGGAGTAATTTGAATTGTGCTTTATTGCTGAAATCTCTATCCAGTGTTGCATAATCTTTTTCCTTGTTTATTTGTCTGAGTCTGTAAAGAACCTCCTCTGGCTTTTCTAAGTAATATGTGACTTTTCTAATTTCTGTTTTCAATTCATCCTTTCCCTGCCACTGTTTTGGCAAAAACGCATCTATTAAAAGCGCAGTTCCAAAAATAATATCTGGTCTTTCTCCCATTTTTATCACCCCATATTTAATAAGATTGAAAATACCATTATCTAAAATCGATTTTCTATTTTTGGATCTAAGAATTTGAGCTAAACCTCCGAGATGCCTAAACAAAGAAAAATATTCGCCTTTTAAAATAGATAAATGGGCCTTTCTATATTCCTGTTCTGCTTGTGGGTTGTTTCGCGCTCTCCACAATATATTAAATCCAACTAATCCCTCAAAAATTTTAATTGCTAAAATTTTCTTTCTATCTAGGTTAGAATCAGTTAGAAGGTTAATAACTTCAAACTCCTCTTCATTCAATACATAAAGTGGGATTCTTGAAGATGAAAGGTATGTAAGTATAGTTTTTCCATAACTTTCTTCTTGTTGACTTAAACCAGAAATAGTGATATAATCGCCAGTAGATATACCGAACAGCCTATTAAATACATGGGAAAATTTACCTTCCTTTAAAGACGTCTTTAGAGCAATTAATTCTGTTTTTTGTTGACCAGTGCCTCTTGAGGTTCTTATTGGTGATATATATACAGAAAAGACACATATTGGACATATACGGGGGTTTTGAGTATAAAAACCCTTTTGAGGTCGCTGTGAAGCAAAATCTGCATAACCTGTTTTTACTTCATAGTTTTCTGATTCTCTTCCACAAAAGAGGCAGAGATTTTTTGCATCATCTCCAAAACCAGCAATATCATTTTTAACTTCTAATCCGATTTTTTTGGTTAATATCAAGTTTTTTATCTCGAGAGGCTCAGGGATTATATTTGGAAACTCCTTTAAGCTGTATGCTGATTTAATTAACTCCCATCTGTATTTTAAAAACTCGTCATCATACTTTTCTCTCAGAAATTCCCAGAAAAATTCATTCAAGTTTATATTCTCAAAACTGAATATTAAAATTCGACCATTTTTATATTCAACACAAACAAAATATCTTTCTTCAATATAGTCTAAAAACTCTCTCACTAAGAAATTTAAGGTTGTGTTGATTAATGGATCAGATGCTATGGGAGGACTGAATTCATATGTATATAGGTGATGGATATTGTAATCATTATTTTTCACTTCATTCTTCAAGAGCCATCTACAAAACAATGGCTCGTCTAATTTTCTCAAAAACTCTTTCGCAAATTCCACATCGGTATGATTTAGCGCAGTCAAAAATTCAGGGTCTTTTTTCCATCTTGCATATTGGATTATCTTCTTTGCTTCGAACCCCATTATATACCCTCACGAACTACAATTGCACTAAATTGTAAATCATATTATTTAAAGTTTACCTTTACCATATAATTGTAAGCCTTTAACCATTACATGTATGGCTCTAAATTGCACAGTGCAAAGATATCAAAATTATTGACGATTATCACAAAAGTTAAAATAGTCGTCATTTATTTTAAAATGATGACCAAACTAACTCTCGTCAACACAATTTATGCTATAGAACCTGTTATGGTGTGCGCCACTAGATTCTCACCTCAAAAAATCATATTGTTGAGGGAAGAAGACGCCCCAGAGGAGAAGTTAAGGGCTGAAGAGTTAATTAAAAAAAGCTTGGGCGCTGTTGTAGAGGTTGCAACTAAAATTACAAGCTTATATGATGTTGTTAGAATTGCAAAAGATGTAGTAGATATTATAGAAGAAGAGCACGCCAGAGGTAATGAGATCATAATAAACGTTTCTGGTGGGAGAAAACCGCAGGCATTTGGGGCATTATTTGGGGCTTATGCTAGAAAAGACATGGTTAAACAGGTTGTTTATGTGACTGAGGAAGATCAATCTATCATAGAATTCCCCCTGCTTAGCTTTGGAATTTCTGAGACTAAGAGAATGATTCTCGAAGAAATTGAAAAAGGCGAAACAAATGTTAAAAACCTTGCAATTAAGATTGGGATCTCCAAAGGTATGGTTTATTCTCATTTGAGGGAATTAAAGGATTTGGGATTTGTAGATGAAAATATGAGAATAACTACGGCTGGTAAACTCGCGGTTTTATAATTTAGTGTATTCGTATTTAAAACACTCTAAAACTCCTCATGCAAGCATTTCAATATTCTTCAGCTCCTTTTTTGCAAGTTGAGTTATAAACAACAAGATAGATCATATATTAATCTCATTATGATTTTTAAAAAATAATTGATTTGGTGGATTACTTAAACTGTACAAAAATTTTAATATTATAAAGGTGTCAAACATGTTATGGATGAGTTTAACATTCTCGTCTCAGGAGCTCTTCTTCATGATATTGGTAAATTTGTGCAAAGGGCAAACTGGAGTGATAAGAAGTCACATGAGGCTCATGGCGAAGGATATTTACGTAAAAGGCTGTCTGGTTCAGGATTAGATGACATTGCTCTTTTTGCAGGCAATCACCATTCATTTACGCTTAAATTGTTTAAGGGTAATAAAAGAATGTATAACCTTCTTAGAATTGTATGTGAAGCCGATAATATTTCTTCGATGGAGAGAGATGAGGGGGGAGTTCTGTACTGGACTCCTCTAAAATCAGTCTTTTCATCAGTCAATCTCGGGAAGGAAGAGAATATAGACACGTTGTATTACTACCCTCTACCACTAAACCTGAGTGATATAAACTTCCCGAAAGTGAAGAGAGATGTAGGAGAATATGAATACAAGATTTTATTTGATGAATTTGATAACGCTTTTACGAGTTTACTTAACTCCTTCAACACGGATAAACTTCTCATGCTCCTTGAAAAGTATACTTCCTTCATTCCATCCAAGATGAGTATAGAAAATGACATATCTCTTTTTGATCATCTAAAATCAACCGCTGCAATAGCATCGTGTATGTATCAATACCATTTGTATGAACTTGATGGCAATCCTGATATAGACAACAGAAATACGAAGAAGTATTTGTTTGTTGCTGGAGACATGAGTGGAATTCAGGACTTCATTTACAACATAACCTCTAAAGGTGCCTTAAAGTATCTGAGGGCAAGGTCGGCTTTTCTGGAATTTCTGACATATGACATTGCTCTCGAGATTATCGATCGGTTAAAGCTGACCTTTGCGAACATAATCTACATCGGTGGCGGTAATTTCTACCTTCTGCTCCCAAACACTGATAATGTTAAGTCTCTTATAATTAAATTAAAAGAGGAAGTGAACAGGTGGCTTCTCAAAGAGTACGACGGTGATTTGTACTTTTCGATGGCTTATGTAGATGCTGATGGAAACTCCGTAATGAAAATGCAAAGCAATGGTTTGAGTTTATGGGATGCTGTAAATGCCGAATTGAAAAAGGATAAGCAGAGGAAGTTCTATAATCTTTTCGAAAAAGAGTGGTGGTTGGTCTCGAAAGCAGAAAAAAGTTGTAAGGTTTGCGGGAAGAGGGTAAAAGAAGGTGGTTTGAGACGGATTGAGGAGAAAGAAATCGAAGTCTGTAAGTCATGTTATAATCTCTGGGGGCTTGGTGATGGCCTCTTGAGAGCTAAGATATTCATCAGATCGAAAGAAGACAAAGAGTTCAAGCACTTTAAAGTTCCATTTTCGAAGATATATCTCTGCAAAACAGAAGATGCAACAGAATTTTCTGGCGAATCAGTAATCTTCGTTAAAAACAGCTTTGACCCGCTCAGTTATCCTCACAGACAAATCACATATCTGGTGTCAGACTATGCAATTAAAGATAATGGTTCAGTTAAAAGCTTCGATAAAATGAATTGTGTTGGAGCAAATAAGATTGCACTGCTCAAAATGGATGTTGATAACCTTGGCAAAATATTTTCAGATGGGTTGAGAAATAACACACCATCCCGCTCTTCAATGCTGTCCAGATTGTTGAACCTCTTCTTTAAAGGACATCTCAACACGATAGTGAGTAAATCCCATGATCTGAATACACCAAGGGTAAGAAATTCGGTGGAAGAAAGGGAGATCGTGGTGATCTATTCGGGGGGAGATGATCTTGTAATTGGTGGAAGCTGGAATGATGTATTTGAAGCAGCATTTGAGATAAGGGAGTTTTTCAGGAGATTTGTTGGATACAATCCAAACATAACAATTAGTGGTGGGTATGCTATTTTTGAAGAGAAAATGCCGATGATTCGAATGGCTTATGTGGTGTCTTCGAGACTTGATAAAGCAAAGGATGAGGGAAAGAACAGAATCTACCTGATGGATAGGAACGTGGGTAAGTTAGGCAAATATGAGGGATTCACATCGTACGAATGGAATACTTTCATCAAAATCTGGAAAAATTATGCTTCTGGACTACTTGAGTTAAATGGAGCCAAACCGGAAATTTGTATACCAAGAAGTCTGATTTACAAGTTGCTGGAAGCGAGAGATATCTATGTTAAAGACGAAAAATCATCTTACTGGTTTATTATTCCAATGTACTATCTTTCGAGGAAAAAAGAAAGTGATGTAAAGAAAATTTTCAGCAATCTTTTCAGGATTGATCCTGAACGGGCTAAGGAGGGCATACCACAAGATATTTTCTTTATCGATGTACCTTTAAAAATAGTTGATTTGGCTGTAAGGGGGTGATAGATTGTATTCTGATTTGATTGAGCTGCTGGAAAGGGAAGAAATAACCGATTTTAGCGAGGCTGAAGAAATTTTTGGGAGTTTAAAAAAATTAAAGCAATGGGAAAAGGGCAATATAATAAAGGAGTTAGATAAACGAGGCACTCTTAATGGTAGAGTCTTGGAAATAAAAGAAAAGCGTATTGGATTTTTAGAGGGTGAATCAAATAAAGTACTTTCAGTAGCGATGTTTGTGGCGGGATATTCAATTTTAAATGACTTAAAAAGAAACCAGATCAGAAAAGTCTTGGAAATGATGAGTAACATAAAGAAAAGATCTGATTTGATGAAAAATGACGAAAACACTCTGAAGAGAGAAGTTGGCAGAGTAAGATACATGCTTGCATACAGTGCAGGCAGAAACAGGAGTGTAAAGCCCCTTATGTCAGTTCTCGATCCTCTGCTTGCAGATATTAAAAGTTACGGTGATTTTGAGAGAGTTTACGAGTTCATGCAGAGCATAGTTGCATTTCATTATTATCTCGGAGGTGGTGATTAATGCTCGAAAAGAAATTTGTCATTTCAGGTCTGATCAAAACGCTGACAGGTCTGCATGTCGGAGCAGCCAGAGAAACTTCTGAGATTGGAGGAATGGACAATCCAGTAATTAAGGACCCCATCACAGGTCTACCCTATATCCCGGGTAGCTCCTTGAAGGGTAAAATGAGGTCATTACTTGAAAAAGTGAGTGGTATCGAATTTAACAGAACAGTTGGTCAGAAAGTGAATATCCATGTATGTGATACTGAAGAAGATGCTCTTTTATGCAATGTATGCCGACTCTTTGGCTCATCTGGTTCCACAAACCACCCGGCCAGAATCTTTGTAAGAGATTCTTATTTGACTGGAATATGGGAAGAAAAATTCAGGAAGGAGTTATTAATCGAAGAAAAGTATGAGGCATCTATAGATCGAGTAACATCAGCGGCCAATCCAAGACCTGTGGAAAGAGTTCCACCTGGTGTTGAATTCGAGTTCGAAATAATATATAATGTCGAAGACAATCGATGGAAAGAAGATCTTAGAAACCTCTTCAAAGCTATGAAACTTCTTGAGGATGATTATCTTGGAGGTTCAGGTTCAAGGGGCTATGGTAAAGTGAGGTTCTCGATAGATTCCATTGTGGTGAGGGATGCCAAGTTCTATACTGGGGAAGGTGAGGAAACAAAATTGCTCGATAAAAGTATGGGGGTTGATGAACTTCTGAAAAATATGGACATGGTTTTCGGTGATATGAATTGAAAGCCGTAAAATTAAGGTTCAGGTCCCCTGTAAGGCTTGGTGGATTGAAAGGTTTTGAGTCCTATGATAACTTAATCCACTCTGACACTCTTTTTGGAGCCATTGCAAATGCCATAGCCTACCTGAATCTTGATATCAACGAGTTCATCGAGAAGGTCGGTTCTGGCGAAATAACGATTTCATCGGCGTTTCCCTATTGCAGAGACGACTCCTATTTTCCGCCACCACTTGTCAGACCGAAAGTAGATGGGGATGAAAAGACAATACTCAAAAACTACTCCAAGTCTTTTTTGAGAAAGGATCTATTTGAGTGTGTTTTGAAAGGTGAACCAATTCCTGAGAATTCCCCCATGGTGAAACTTGAAAGGTTTGCTGAACATACTGACATAGCATCTGTAACTCTTGACAGAACAACAGCGAATTCTGGACTTTATACGTATGCTGTCCTGACTTTTAAAAGTGATTGCGGACTGTACACTATCATTAAATCAAGTAATGGAGATTTTAAAGATTTCATCGAGCCAGCTTTCAGACTTCTCGCCGATGAAGGTATTGGAGGAAATCGAACATCAGGATTCGGTCATTTTGACTATGAGGTTTTTGATTTCAATCTTAACGTACCACAGTCTGAGTACAGTGTAACTCTAAGTCTGGCGATTACTGCAAAGGATAATCTCGTCAGCTATGATCTCCTAAAGAGAGGCGGATACATTTTTTCGAGAACTTCTACAAAAGATGCAATAAAACCAGTTTTTTTTATGCTTAGAGAGGGTTCTGTAGTTCTTAGAGACTCTGGATTTCTTATTGACTTAGACGACTATGGCAATTACTCTGACTATCTTGGCCATAAAGTTTTCGTTTATGCTAGGGTGTTTCCAGCTGAAATCAGCGATATTTACTTTGAAGGGTGGTCGAGATGATCGCTAAATTAAAGTTTAAAGTCGAATCTCCAGTTCATATAGGTTCCGGAGAAACATATATTGAAACTGATTTTATTGCCAATAATAATAAGATAAGGATAATTGATTATGAAAAGCTTTTTGAGATGGTTGAATTTAGCGAAGAATTTGTTGAAAAACTGAAACTGGCAGCTGAAACTGGTGAGGTGAAAAATAAGATTCCGGAGATATTCGGAATTGATAAAAAGGATATACCATTTTCGAGGGATATAGAATTCGTTGGAAAAATTCCAAATAGGAGTCTGAAAATCCAGAAACATATTCAAAGCATAGGCAGAGCATACATACCTGGCTCAACGATAAAAGGATTCATAAGAACTGCCGTCCTATATAAGTTTCTGGAAGAGTATCCGGACATCCTCGCTATTGAACTGTCAAAGCTCAAAAATAGACTCCGAGATCAGAGAAGGGCTTCAAGACTCAGAAAATCAGCTGCTAAGGAGATTGAGAAGGTTGTGTTCGGTAGTAACCCGAATAAAGACATCTTCAGATCCATGCGAATTACTGATAGTAGTTTTGCCGGAGAAACGAGTGTTTATGAAGTTAAAATCATTGGAAACCCCCAATCGATTCCGGTATATCTGGAATGTATCAATCCTGGGGAGATCTTACTCTGCACACTCCAATTCGATGAATTCATTGAAACTGACGGAAAACTCAGAGAACTCACGATAGACTATGTATTGGAATCAATTGATGCGTTTGTTAGTGTGCTTCTCAAAGAGGAGAAGCGATATGGGTATTCACGTGAAACTCATCAATTCTATTCCAGCGTTGAGGGTAAAAAACTCATGCGGCTAGGTCATAGCACGGGGTATTTTACCAAAACAATTGGACTTATCGTAAGACAATTTGATGAGTTCGAAGGAATAAGAAAAATTTTTGGAATGGGCAAAAATCCTGTAACAAAGAGGGTTGTTAAAAATTTCCCAAAAACTAGGAGAATCACTGCAAACGGTCTTCCTCTCGGATGGCTGAGTTTTGATAGGGTGATATAATGGGTGGGTAACTATGAAAACTGCAGTAATTGCTCCACTCGGCATGAGTCCGCCAGTCATAACGACGTTTGTGGATGGGATTGGTGAACCCATCTCTGACCTTGTTATAATGACTACAGAAAATGAAACAGTAAAAGCTGGTTTGGAACTGATAAAAATAGGAATGAAACAGAAATACCCAAAAACCAGAGTTCATGAAGTGATAATTTCGTTTGACGACGTTCTTACCACAGAACAAAACTTGCGGTTTATGTCAATAGCTGCGAAGGTTATACGGGATGAAAGAGAGGAATATGGTTGTAATAGAATCCTTTTGAACATTGCTGGCGGAAGAAAGAACATGTGCATAACACTCTCTCTTCTTGGACAACTTATGAGTGTTGATGGTGTGTTTCATGTAGTAAGCAAAGACGTCTATATCGTCAATCAGCAATTAGAATCGCTGAGAGAAGATATCCGGAGAATCTACAACGCAAAAACTGAAAATGAAAAACTCAATCTTTATCTGGAAAAAGAGAGATACTTTGATACTCTCCTCTTTCCAGATAAGTCTGAATATGAAATAGTCAGGATTCCTACATTACCCTATCCCAAAGGTTATCTTACGAAAATTCTCACGGCAGTTTATTCAGATCCTGAAATGCTATCTTCAGAAGAGAAAGTTCTGCTGGAAAGGCACGGAATATTTGAAAGAACTGGCAATAGACACTACCTGTCAGATTACGGAAGACGTTTTGTTGAAGTACTTTTGGGAAAATAAGGATGGTGTGGTTAGGATTGCCGTAAAAAGTATAAGGTAAGTGGAGAAAGTTTGTTAAGATTTATATGCTAAATAGGATGAATTGATCATCTGATAAAGGATAGGTGGAGGAGTAATATGAAATGTATATCTTTTATCGGGAAAGGTAATTACAGTGAAACTACATATGTTTATGAAGATTTTAAAAAAACAACGAAATTTATCCAGGAAGCTTTATGTGAATTCTTTCACCCTGATGAAATCATATTGTTCGTCACAGAAAAAGCCAAAGAAAATCTCCAGGAAATTTTGCCCAACCTAAAGGTAAAAAATCACAAAATTGTTGAGATTCCTGATGGACACAATGAAAAAGAGTTCTGGGATATATTTGATAAGATATGTGACTCTGTTAGGGATAGGGATGAAATATTGTTCGATCTGACACATGGTTTTCGCTCCATACCCTTTGTCGCTTTCCTCAGTATAGCATATCTAAAAGAAATCAAAAATATAACGGTGAAGAAGGTTGTATATGGGGCATTTGATGCAAGGAAAGATAATGAAACACCTTTGCTGGATTTAACTCAGTTTACGACTGTTCTTGATTGGATGATGGGTGTAAGGGAATTTGTGAAATATGGGGCAGGAAAAACTCTTTCTGGATTATTGAGAGGATCACATGATAGAGCATACAAAGAGAACTTCTATTTTAAACCAAAAAGATTGAAACCCTTCGCAGATAGAATTGAGGAATTTTCTAATTCAATCTCACTCTCTCGTTCAATTGAAGCGATAAACAAGGCTGGAATTATTGGTAGGGAGATTAAAACAGTTGAGGAGGAAATAGCAAACCTCAATCTCAAACCTGTTATTCAGGTTTTTGAGTGGATTAGAAGAATAACTGACATGGCGTATGATGGTGATAAACTTGATGAAGAATCTCTTTTAGTTCAATTTAAACTTGTCGAGTATCAAATAGAAACGGGATTGGTTTTACAGGCCGTTGAACTCCTTAGGGAGTGGGTTGTAAACTATTTGATTTTGAATCTTGGTTATAAAAAGGAAGAATGGCTGAAAAGAGAAGTCAGGGAAGTTGTTGAGACAACACTGAATGGTTTGAAAAGAAAAAGGGATGGGGAGGTTTATACACCCACTGGTTTAATGGATAAATTTGAAAAAATGTCTCAGTGCGAGGACATAATTAAATTTTGGGGCGAAATAACCAATTTAAGAAATGATCTTGCCCATTGTGGTATGAATCCAAAAAGAATTCCATCGAATAAGATCGTAAAAAAGGCTGAAGATTTAATTGAAAAAGCGAACAAACTTTTTAGAATGAATATGTGAGAAAATTATAAATTTTACTTTTCACATATCCAAAATTAAGTAAACAAAGTGATTTTAGTTAATTTAATCGACTTCCTCCAACCAAACCCTCCCGGCATCATCAGTACAAGCACTATAACAAAAGACACACCATAAGCTCATCTGCCTGCTGTACATTTACCACTCTGGAAACTTCCATGAACATCTAGTGCTCCGCCATATACATCAATAGAGCCCCGATAAGTGCCTTGAAAATCGTCCCGAGCCCCCGAACAGAGCTGCGGTGTTATCTCATCAGTGGAACTCCAAACAAATCTATACCTACTGAAAGTCTGTAGAATACTACCATCTCACCACCAAGCCCGGCCATAAAGCTATATGCAGAATGTCCTTATATTTGACAACACCAATGCTCACTCCCTCAGCAAGCCCCCCATCGCCCTTTATTGCTTTAACCCTGCTTTATCCCTCAACTCAAACTTCCCGCTAACAACTTTGCACATCTCAAATACTGATCAACATAAATCCGTAGGCTATATGGTGCCTGTCATCCATGCTTCTGTGGAGAGCATTTTCGCATTATCTTGTCATTAATTTTTATCATTTAATATCAATACCAACCTTAAAAAATCCCATTCCAAAACTTGACTTGGAACCGGCACCGATGAGCTCACCAATTCTTAATAACTTATCAGCATTATCGTCCATTTCAGCCTCATATTCAGCTTTTCCCGTGTATGCAATAAAAAACCTTTCACCCTCTCTTTTTGATCTATGATATAACCTGTGTTTACTCCATTCCGAACTCAAAATCGAGTCCTCACATCTGTAATCGAAAACTTCGCCCCCTCCATACTCATTCACATAGAGTATTAACCTTCTCCTGACCATCTGCAAAATGTGGTTTAGAGGTAAAGGAACCTTTTCAACTTCCACTGGCGTTACAAACTCTATCTTAATCCCTCTCAACTTCTTCACTTTCTTGCTTTTACCTGAAATTTTCCCGAGGTCAATTGTCTTTAAACTCTCGACATTTATGGATTCGCCATCATAAACAACTTCTCCAGTGAAAAAATCTCTTATTTCTTTGAGTTCATACTTTGAATTTCTGTTCAACCCGGTTTTCCCAAGATATCTCAGCCCGTAGACTATGTGCGGAAGATATCTGTTATAATCTCCAAAAACGTTTATTCTCACCTCGAGTTCTCCGCCCCCATCAACACTTCTGCCGAGGAATGGAGGTATGAAAATGATCGGCCTTACTGGCTGTGATCTCCCCCTTTTTTGCTTGTTCCTTACATAAAGGGCATAATACAGGCACTCATCCTCACTTCTGCAGTCATTACATCTGGGAGTCAGATAACCACAAATCGCTCTCAATAAAACACTCCCAAAACCACCTCTAAACTTGTTACCCATCCAGTAAGGAAGCTTATATTCTGGAAAATCCATACTTGCTACAAGCGTTGAAAGATTTAACGTGAACATCTACAAAAAATTGATTTAAAATATTATAAAATTTTTTGTTTAGGTATGTTTGTTAGTTATGATGGCGCTTGATGGTTTAATTATGATAGCACTCGCTTTAATGAGCTCTACAGGAGTTGTTAAGCCCTATAGGTGTTATTTCAAAGCTCTATATTTCAATACCTTCAAACCCATGCCCCCCCTGCGTGAGAAGCATATTCAGTTTACTATAAAATAATATTATGGCAATATTAACTTCCACAACATATATTGACTATATGATATGTTACTTGATATTGTATTCAAACAGTCTCGAATATGGTATTATTTAAGAAGTCTCTTTATTTTCTCAACAAGTTCACTCTTCCTTATTGGCTTTGAAATTACCTCTATCGCTCCAGCCTCAAGCATACCCTGGCCTTTTGTTGGAGCATACGCTGTAATAGCAAGTATTTTTGCATTCGAGTCTCTTCTGAGGATCTCCTTGGTCGCCTCGGTACCATCCATTACCGGCATGACTATATCCATTAGAACTATGTCAGGTTTGTGTGTGCTGTATAACTCGACAGCTTTTTTGCCATTATCGGCTTCAATTATCTCAAATTCAGACAACATTGCCTTTAAAACACCTCTCAGAATCTCATCATCATCAACTATCAGGATTTTTTTGCTCTTTGATTTATTTTCTATCGTTTTCTCGTCGTTTGTCATATTACCACATAATGGTATTAGAGAATCATTAATAAATATGTTGCGTAAATAATCCTCATCAGAGCGTGACACGGTGAATAAGGTGTTTGAATTTTCAGAAGAAAGCAATATGTGGGAAGAAATATTTGAACAACTCGACTTTTTCTCATCTATAGTTGATAGTGAATTCAACATAATACGAATAAACAAAAAAATGAAGGATTTTTTTGGAGATGTGGTGGGAAAAAAGTGTTACGAGGTTTTTCATTCCCTCGATGCACCACCGGAGTTCTGTGTTGTCCTGAAATTGCTAAGAGGTGAAGATGGCATAGAGGAATTTTATGAACCATCACTTAAAAGGTATTTCAGAGTTAAAGCAAGCAAGGTCAAGCTGAACGATACTACTTTGTTTGTGCATTTCGTGGAAGATATATCTGAGGGGAAAAGGCTGGAAGAAAAGCTGAAAGTGGAAAAAGAGTTTATAGAGTCGATAATAAAAGCAGCAAACTCTCTGATAATTGGGTTAGATGAGGAGGGAAGAATAGTCCTATTCAACAAAAAATGTGAGGAACTGACGGGATGGAATAGAGAAGATGCGATTGGAAAGAGTTGGTTTAACAATTTTATTCCTCAAAATGCAAAAGAAGAAGCTGAAAAAGCTTTTCAGAAAGCCAAACAAGGAGAACTTGCTGAATGCAGGATACCCATTATATCTAAAGACGGTGAAAGGCTAATCTGGTGGCACAGCACAACTGTGAAAAAGAATGAAAAATGGCTAACTGTCTGCATTGGGATTGATATTACTGAGGAGGAGAAATCGAAAAAGAAAGTTGAAGAACTAATCGACGTTCTCAGATTGATAAACAAAGTCACCAGGCATGATATTCTCAATAACTTGATGATCATTGGTGGAGCGGTAGATGCATATCTTGTAAAGAGAGATGACAAGGTTTTTGATTTTGTGTTCAAGGCTATTGATAAAAGTACTGAGCTCATAAATGAGATGAAAAACCTTGAATTCCTTGTATCTCGCGGAGAAGAGCTGAAACCGTATAATATAAGAGAAATAATAGAAAGTGTGGTTGAGAATTACTCGTCTTCAGTTGATTTTGAAATAGAGGGGGATTGCACTGTTATAGCTGATGAGGCTTTAAAGTCTGTCATCGACAATATTGTAAGAAATGCCATAATTCATAGTGAAACTAACAGAATTGATTTCAAAATTGAGAATAAAAATGACTTCTGCGAGATAAGAATAACAGATTATGGCATAGGCATTCCAGATGAGATAAAACCAAAAATCTTTGAAGAAGGCTTTAAATATGGGAAAACAGGCCATTCAGGTTTAGGTCTGTATATTGTTAAAAAAGTGATTGACAGATGTGGTGGGAGCATTCGTGTGGAGGATAATGATCCGAGAGGAACCATTTTTGTTGTTACGTTAAGGAGGGTAGGTTGTGGCTAATTCAACTGTTGTGGTTAAATCAATACGGCTAAAACTTCTCTTTTTACTTTTATTCCTCCATATCACTCCGGCGTCTGCATGGGTTGTTGGTGTAGACGAAAGTTATCCCCCGCATGAATTCGTGGAAAATGGGAAAATTAAGGGATTCAATATCGATTTAATCAAAGCCTGTGCTGAGGTTTTGAATGAGAGCGTGGAATTTAAACCAATGCCTTGGAGTGCAGTAATGGAGTCTCTGGATAATGGCAGTATTGATATTGCTTTTATGGCTGATTACGGGCCAAGAAAGGAGTTTTATGAATTCAGCAATCCGGTGTTAAATATCACTCTGGCAATTTTTGTTGGCAACAATGTTTATGGCATAGCTTCTATTGAAGATCTTAAAAATCATACTGTAGCTGTTGAAAGAGATGATATCGCTTATGAAATTCTTTCAGGGAAGGGTGCGAGAATTATAGCTGTTGATAGCCAGGATGAGGCAATTGGGATGCTTGCAAGAGGAGATGTTTTTGCCTTTTTTGGAAACTACCATACTGGACACTATCTCATCCATAAATACGGTTATATGGATATAAAGGTAATTGGAGAAAAAATTGAAATTGGAAACAGGGCTATTGCTGTGAAAAAGGGAAATTCAGAATTATTGGGTGACATAAACTATGCTCTTGGTGTAATCAAAGCGAGTGGTGAATATGATGAAATCTATAACAAATGGTTTGGTGAGCCGGTGGAAGTATACCCGGCTCGACAAATTTTTATAATTAGCATTTTAGCTCTTACAGGCTTTATTGCATTTGTTCTTATAAGTTTAGTACTCTCAAAGGAGATTGGAAAAAAGACAGAGGGGCTTAAAAGATCTCGAGAAACCCTGAAAGAGTATGAAGAGAAATATCGCAGCGTTACTGAAAACATTCCTGTAGGAGTGTGCATCTATCAGAATGGGAAAATTGTCATGGTAAATATGGCTATGGAGGATATTTCTGGATATTCAAGAGACGAGCTTATGAAAATCGATCCCTTTGATCTTTTGCACCCCGATTATGTCGAGACAACTAAAAAATTCGTTGAAATTATCTCTGAAGGATATGGGGACATTCCATCACTCTATGTCCTCAGAGCAACTAAGAGAGATGGAAAGGAAATCTGGCTGGAAGTAAGACCCACACAAATATATCATCAGGGTGAACCGGCAATTCTGGCAAGTGTTGTTGACATAACTGAGCGTAAGAGGCTCGAGGATAAAATTAAGGAGAGTGAAGAATCGTTCAGAATCCTGGCTGAAAGATCTGTTGCAGGCATATACCTCATACAGGATGATGCCTTTGTATATGTTAACCCAAGGATGGCTGAGATCTTTGGCTATGA
>MTML01000022.1 GCA_002011215.1 Archaeoglobus sp. JdFR-24 | reverse complement strand
AACATGTCTGCAAGCTTGAACTGTATCGCCTGGTGCTCTATCAGTGGTTTTCCAAAAGTCTTTCTTTCTTTGGCATACTGAAGTGCTCTTTCATATGCTCCAACTGCCATCCCGAGCTGAATTGCTCCAACGAGTATTCTGCTTTCGTTGAAGAATCTCATCAGCTGGTAAAATCCAAAGTTCTCCTTGCCTATGAGATTCTTCACCGGAATGAAGACATTCTTGAAGAAAAGCTCAGATGTGTCGTGACAGTGAAGACCCATTTTTTTGATGGGTTTAGCCTCAAAACCTTCCATCGTCTTTTCAACCACAAGGGCCGAGATGCCTTTATAGGGTGGTTTTGCTGAAAGGTCGGTTCTGACCAGAACAACTACCCAGTCAGATATACCTCCGTTTGTGATGAATGTTTTTGTACCGTTGAGGATGTAACCGTCCTCTCTTTTTTCAGCCTTAGTTCTTATTGCGTTGACGTCACTGCCCGCTTCCGGTTCGGTTATGGCAATGGCAGAAGTGGTTTTTCCTTCCATCACTGGCCTCAGAAACTGTTCTTTTTGCTCCTCTGATCCAAAATATTTTACCATCGGACAGCCCAGTACGGAAGCAGCGATAGCAGAGCCGATTCCGCTGTCAGCCCTTGTAAGCTCTTCCGCGATTATGGGTATTGAAATAAAATCTAGTCCTGCACCACCGTATTCCTCCGGCATATCTGCCCCAACAAAACCGAGTCTGGCAGCTTTTCTGAAAATTTCCCAGGGATATTCTTCCCTCTCATCGTATTCTCGCCCGTAAGGCATTATCTCTTTCTCTGCGAATTCTCTGACTGCATTCCTTAACATTCTTTGCTCTTCAGTAAAAGAAAAGTCCATAGGATCCCCCGCTTCCAGATCATCTTCCTTTCCATTCTGGCTTTTGCTTCATTATAAACGCACCAGTTCCGACTTTGAAGTCTTCCATCGCAGTAACGAGGAGAATCTCTCTTATAGCCACGTCAAGGGCTGGCGAGTACAGCTTAAACAGCGATCCAATGATCTTTCTTATGGATGCTATACTTCTGGGAGCGTTCAGCGGTATCAATTCGGCAAATTCTCTTGCAACGTCCTCTAACTGGTCTGGTGGGCAGACTACATTTACCAGCCCAAGTTCCTGCGCCTCCTCTGCTGAAATTGCCTCTCCCGTTATTACTTTCTCTATAAATCTCTTTCCGAGGAGTGCAATGCCTATGCTGGATGCAAGAGGTGGCAGGGCACCTATTCTCGCTTCTGGAAGGGCAAATATTGCCTGGTCGCTTGCAACAACTATGTCGAACAGTAGATTCAGTTCCATTCCACCTCCAAAGGCAAATCCATTGACTGCTGAGATTATTGGCTTTTCTGAGTTTATAATGGCTTCTATGGTCGGACTTGCCACCTTCTCGAAGAAATCTCTTGAGTCGGCCATTCCCTTAAATGAAAACATCTCCGCAATATCATCACCCGAAGAAAATGCTTTTCCTTCTCCCGTGATTATGATGCTCCTAACCTCTGCATCGCCATTCGCTTTCTGTATTGCATCTCTGATTCCCTTCCACATCTCCTCGTTCAGGGCGTTGAGCTTCTCCGCTCTTCTCATTATGATGTATGCTACATCGCCTCTCTTCTCGTAGTGTATCTTTCCAAAATCAGCACTCTCAAAACTATAAGTGAAAAATCCGTTTCCGGTTTTTTTACCAAGTTTACTCTCTTCCAGCATTTTCAAGAGCAGTTCGTCAGGTTCGTATTCGTCGTATCCGGTCTCCTCTTTCCTCGTTCTGAGGGCGTTTACGATCCTGTCTATACCCATGGCATCTGCACTCTCAAGTAAGCCCTTGCTGTAATTCATTCCAAGCTTCATGGATTTTTCAATATCTTCCTTTGTTGCAACTCCATTTCTTAAAAGCCAGGCAGCCTCGTTAACGGCGGGAGCGATAAGTTTTACGGGTGAGACTTTGTATGCTTTCTTTCTGCTTATCTTAGGTCTGAAGTAACCTCCCGCTTTGGGATAGGTGTAAAATCCTTTACCGGTTTTCATTCCAAATTCTCCGGATTTGAATTTCTCCTCGACGAGCTTGCTTGGAACGAAATTGTAACCGCGCTCTTTCATTGCCATTCCCGCATAATACACAACATCGAGTCCGCTAAAATCAACTACCTCAAGTATTCCCATTGGCATTCCGAGCCTGTATCTGGCAGTTGCATCGATCTCCTCTGCCTCAGCCTCACCTCTCTCAATCATTCTGATTGCTTCCATGAAAACACGCAAATTGATTCTGTTTACCAGAAATCCCGGTACATCCTTTTCGACGATGACGTAGTCTTTTCTGATACTCTTTGCAATCTTTTTAGTAATCTCAATAGTTTCGTTGCTTGTTTTCTCGCCTTTTATAATCTCAACAAGTGGCATGAGTGTTGGTGGGTTAAAGAAATGCAGTCCGATGAATTTATCAGGTCTTTGCGTAGCAGCAGCGAGCTCAGTTATGGGAAGGGTTGAGGTGTTGGTTGCGAAAATGCATTCCCGCTTTGCAACTTTGTCAATCTTTGAGAAAAGCTCAGATTTTATATCGAATCTTTCAATAATGGCTTCAATTACATAGTCAGCGTTCTTAACACCTTCTTCCGGGTTAGTGGTTGTTTTTATCCTTTTCATGATTTTATCTGCTGATTCAGAAAGTTTACCTTTCTGTTCAAGCTTTGAAAGACTCCATTTTATCTTTTCAATTGCCTTTTGAAGAAATTCGTCCTTCACGTCAACTATTGTTACATTGTAGCCAGCCTGGGCACATAACTCAGCAATTCCATGACCCATTGTGCCGGCACCAAAAACAGTTATGTTATCTATACCATCTACCTTCATTTTTTATCCCCATATTAAATCGCCATGACTATATTTAATGATTTCGAAACAGAAGAATAGTTAACCTATTTCGATTCTGCTAATATGAACTAATATTGATTTTCAGTCCTTAAAACCAGAAATAAAAAAATAAAAGCTTAAAAAATGTAAAGTTGTCAAAACCTCAACATTTACTGGGGCCAGAGCCCCTTGGCCACATGCATTTCAGCCACTATTTTCAATCCAAGCATCATCGCGCCCCTTCCCATATACGATCTTATTCTTTAAAACGCTCAGAACATCGTAAAAGCTCCCGATCATGATGTCTTCAAGCTCTCTGAAAACCCTGTCCTCTTTTCAGATATCTGCGGATATCCTACACCCATTCGAAGCAACTGACAACAACACTTCCTGCGTTTGCAGCCTCAACAATCACACTTGCTTTGATTTTGTCGGCATTTCTCCTGTGTATCATGTTCTCAACATTTAGATAAGATGCGACGCTGCACTTCTTCCTTACATGTTCCATCAGCTCATCAATATCCAGCCCATCTGGCAAGTATATTCTGCCGTAGTAATCACTCTTGAAGTTGTAATTGCTCAGCGTTTTTGCAGCAACACTTGTCGCTCCGGCATTGATAGAGTCCCTTGGAAATACTTCTCATCGATCATCCCACACATGTGTGATTCTTGTAGTATTTGCTGGGAGTCACAATTCTTATTGCGGTTGTAGGCTATTTGTATCTGCAAAGGAGATTAAAGAAAAAAGAGGAAGATGTAGAAAGCAATCTCAACTTACACCAATCCACCTGATCCTGATTATTTTCATAACAGTGTTTCAGGTTACCAGAATATTTAAGTTAACTTATTTCATGAATCATGAAATATGGAACTGAACGATCCCATGAACGACTCCATGAATGTAAAAATAATTGAGGGTATTTTGAACTCGAAGACTCAAGATGAGATTGCTGAAGAACTTAAAGTCTCTACCAAAACGGTTTACAACAGGATGAAGATTTTAGAGGAATCTGGTTATATCAAAGAAGTGAAAAAAGGCGTCTGGAAGGTTGATTATGCCAAAATTGGAATGGACAATATGGGTGTGGTTCTTCTGGGAATCCATAATGATCGGGAGGGTATGGTGAGACTTATCGATCATCTTAAAAAACTGGACTATGTTGAGAATGTGTTTGAGATCATAGGGAGCGAATATAATCTGTGCGTTATTGTGAGGTTCAGGGGGCTTGATGAAGCAATAGAGGAAAACAACAAGTTCCAGGCATGGCTCAACAGGAATGGGATAAAGGTGGATAGGTTCAATGCTTTTATAAGCGGAAAAACCCATAAGGATCACAGGAGAACGAGACTTTAGCTTGATTTTTAGCTGGAAAAAAGAAATTTGAGCAATCAGAAAAAATAATAAAATTTTTAATTGTTTAATTAGTCTGTTAATTATGGAACCTGCAGAACTATCACGTGTGATTGGAAAGTATCTTAGACCTCAGACCTTTCCTCTCGGTTTCAGATTTCTGAAGAGCAGAGATGAAGCTCCTGAGAAGACAAGGTTCATTCCAGATATTGCCATTTGTCAGGCATACGGGCTTGCGAGAAGGTACGGATGGACTGTTTACTTCGATGTGAACACCACATGTCCTCTGGGGATTATAGCTTACGGATTTGCTGAACCCGATGAGATTTACAAATCAGGTAGGCTTGCCTATGATGCCGGTTATGCTGCACATATGGAGCTTGGTGTGAAGTTCGAGGATGCCGTTCCCAAGCTTAAACCAGGAGAATTCGAGGGTTGTGTCGTTGCCCCTCTTGAGAAATGTAAGGAAGTGGATTTCGTTGTAGTCTATGGAAACGCTGCTCAAATCCTCAGAATGGTGCATGCAGTTCTACATGAAAAAGGTGGTGGACTTGAAACGAGAATTCTTGGAAGGGGTGCATGCAGTGAATATCTCGAGGCATATATAGAAAAAAAACCGAGATTCGTCGTTCCCTGTTACGGTGATAGACTCTTTGGCCTGACGCAGGATGATGAAGTGGCTTTCTCATTTCCCTATCAGATGGCAGAAGAAATAGCAAGAAATCTCGAAGCAACCCACAGGAGAGGTATAAGATACCCGATCCCTGTGACGGCTCTAAGACTCAAACTGCCCATGATTAAAAGCTATGAAGAATGTGTAAAAAATTTGAGGGACAAAGATTGGACTAACGAAGATTGAACTAATATGTGATTAAGTCTGGAGATCAGGATTAAGAGCTTAAGAGCCGAGATTAGGGGGCCATTAGGAGCGAGTGTGGAGCACTATCAATCAAGCCCGAGCTTTATAAAATACTCATGAACTCTTGTATCATCGGTCAATTCGGGGTGGAAAGCAAGAGCTAAAATATTTTTTTGCCTTGCGGCAACTATTCTATCCTCAATTTTTGCCAGAACATCCACGTTCTTACCTACTTTTTTAATTGCCGGGGCCCGTATGAAGACTGCATCAAAAACACCAATTTCTTTGATATGTAAAGGCAACTGAAAACTCTCTCTTTGTCTTCCAAAAGCATTTCTCTCGACCCACGTGTCCATTAATCCCAGCAATTTTGTTCTCGTTTTTTCTACCTGTTCATCTCCGTGTTTTGAAAGAAGTATTAAACCTGCGCAAGTTCCCATGACAGGTTTTCCGTCTTTTGCAAGTTCAATAATCTCTTCTGCTATCGACTCTCTGAAAATCAGTTTGCTTATTGTTGTGCTTTCTCCACCAGGTATTATCACCGCATCACTATTGCATACAACTCCCGATTTCCTCGTTGAAATCGCTTCCCCATTAATTTTCAGCCTATCCAGAGCTCTCCTTACTGAAAGGACATGTTCTTCGACATCTCCCTGAACACCGACCACAGCAACCCGCATCAGAACACCAGCAGTCTGAAAGTTTAAAGTGTATGCAGTGATCTTTTGGACATATTATGCCCCATTAAACTCCTCTTGTCTCCATTCTTTCGCTCTCGTCGAGCTTTAATACATCAAGTCCTTTCATTGCCTCTCCCAATCCCTTGCTCACTTCTGCAACAACAGATGGGTCGTCATAGTGCTGGACAGCCTCAACAATGGCTTTTGCATATTCTGGTGGATTTGAGGATTTGAAAATTCCCGAACCCACAAAAACACCATCCATACCGAGCTGCATCATGAAAGCTGCATCTGCAGGGGTTGCAACACCACCTGCTGCAAAGTTAACCACCGGAAGCCTCTTCATCTCTTTGATCTCAAGAAGGATTTTGTACAGATCGTCTATTATCTCCGCCAGTGTGTATTCTTCAAAAACAACATCATCCTTTGAGACTCCTTCAAAACCCTGATCTTCTCTGATATCCGATAGAAGCCTTGTATATGCGTTCGCGTACTTCTCTGCAACCCGCATGATATATGCATCATCCATACTCTCAAGTTCCTGAACTGCCCTGTTTATCAGTCTTATATGCTTTACAGCCTCAACAACGTTACCCGTTCCGGCCTCTCCTTTAGTTCTTATCATTGCAGCTCCTTCATAGATTCTCCTGCACGCCTCACCGAGACTTCTTGCTCCGCAAACGAATGGAACAACGAATTTTCTTTTATCGATATGGAAAAAGATATCTGCGGGTGTTAAAACTTCACTTTCATCTACCATATCAACTCCCAGTGACTCCAGAGCTCGAGCTTCTGCAACATGTCCTATTCTGCACTTTGCCATTACTGGAATTGTAACAGCATCCATTATTTCCTGTATTTTCTTCGGATCTGCCATTCTTGCAACTCCACCGGCCTGTCGTATATCTGCCGGTACTTTGTGCAGGGCCATTACAGCAACCGCTCCGGCTTCTTCTGCTATTGAGGCCTGTTCAGCATTGGTTACATCCATTATAACCCCGCCCTTCTGCATCTTGGCAAATCCTCTTTTGATAAGCTCGGTTCCAAATCTGAGTTTCTTGATGTCAACCGGTGCCAATTTAATCACCTGAAACTCGATCTTTCCCTCGATATTTAATTCCTTTGCTGATTGGAATACTGATTAATATATGGAAAGGTTAGTTAAAAGGTCTGAAGGAGTTTTTGATTGCATGAATGCTTGGGATATTTATTAACTCATCGGCCAGACCGTTTGGATTCCCGACACTTTTTTCGTATTTTTTTCAGTCTGCTTGAGTAAACCCTCACTCGGTTCTGACTCATACGATAATTGATTTATACTAATGGAGAATAATGAACTCGATGAAGCTAAAAAATGTGATGGTATCGTCAATTGAAGGTCACTCTGGAAAGAGCTCGATGATAATTGCTATGGTATCTATTTTGAGGGAGATGGGATATGAGGCTGGCTACTTCAAGCCCTTTGGGAGCAGTCCTACATATTATGGTGGGGATATTGTCGATGAAGATGCTCTGAATACTATTCAGGTGCTCGAAATCGACGATGAAGTTAAGGACGTCTGTCCTATTGTACTTGAAATGCCCTATGTCGAATTTGTAAATATTGCAAACCCTGAAGAGTTGAGAAATGTTGTTAGGAGTTCTTTCAACAGGATAGCGGAAAACAAGGATATCGTTTTTGTTGAGGGCTCAATAGATTACAAAATCGGATCATCAGTGGGTCTGGGGGACATTGCAGTCTCACAACTCCTCGATCTTAGTGTGATGATGGTTGTTAAGTATTCCAACGATTTTGTCTTGGATAGAGTGCTTGCAGCGAGAGAATTGTTCGGCTCGAGACTTCAAAAAGTGCTGTTCAACAAGCTCTCCGGCTATAAGAGGACATATATTGAAAGTGTGGCAGGCGCCCTCCTCATGAAAAGTGGCATGGAGATTATCGGTGTGATTCCGAGAGATCCAATAATTGGGGGACTTTTTGCTGATGAGATCAGGGAAGCTCTTCATGGGAATTATCTTGTATCTCCGAGAGAAAATATGATTATAGAGCAGATTATCGTTGGAGCCATGTCACCGAACAGTGCTATTGAATATTTCAGAAAATCGAGGAATGCTGCTCTTGTTACTGGGGGCGACAGAGCAGATCTTCAGGTTGTAGCTCTTGAGGTGCCAAACATAAAGCTGATAATCCTTACCGGAAATCTAAAACCTTCAAAATTCATTATTGAGAGAGCTGAAGCGAAAGGAGTTCCCATTCTGCTCGTAAGTGAAGATACTCTGACAACAACAGAAACTCTTGACGAACTGTTTGGAAAAGCCAAAATAAGGGGTAAGGTTAAAACCAATCGTGTAAAAGAGCTCTTTGAGAGCTTTGTTAACATTGAATCTCTGAGGAAATTCATAATTCCGGAGTAAGGAATAATACTTGGTAAACTGATTGTATTCGTCGATTTATAATCTCTAAATATGTTTGAGCTTATTTAAGAAAATCCAGAAGTATAGCCTCCACCTCATTAAATGGACCCAGTTTTCTTATTTCATCTATCGATAACTCTCCCTTCTTTTCAACGGTAGCGGGAGTGAACATGCCTTCACTGATATGCTTCCCAAAGATTCTTGGGGGTAGATAAGCTACCACAACATTTTTTCCCTGTTTGTATTCTTTGCTGTTCGTGATGACATCCATCCTGAAACTACAATCGACACTGCAAAGCCACAGGTTATCAATTTCCCGTCGATTTACTATTTCTCCACCAAAAAACCTTATCGCCTCATAAATCTTTGAAATAACCCCTCTGTCCATCATCTCTGGAAGCCTCGCGAGATATTCCAGCCAATAATTTATCTGAATTGTGATGCGATCTCTTTCAAGACCTCTGGTAACTTCAAGCATTTCTGATGCTTTTTTAACAATTTTTTTAAAGTTATCGTGGTTTTTAATGTCTTTTGGGGTGACGTAGGAGTATTTTATTATCTGTATGTCACTTGAAAGTTCTTTTAATTCTTTCAGATATTCTCGCCTTTTCTGTAATTTTACAGCCTGAAAAAGCTTTTCTAATTCATAAATAGCCTTTTCAGCAATTAAAATTCTGAAATCCTTAGATGTATCAAAAAACTCATCTGAACTCATCTTTTCACCTTAACTGGTTTTTTGTTAACTCAATATCTCATGTTAACTTCAGGTAACCCGCCCTGAAATTATTACAACGAGCTTCTTCCATAACCAGTTCGGGCCAATCTCTATAAATCTGATATCTTCAAGATCAGCTTTCTCGAACCATGCCACGCATTGTTGTGTGGAGGGAAATAGCATCATGCTTTCTGCAAATTTTCTTGCGAGGATGTTATCTGGCTTTCTTGGTGCGAGAATTACAACTCTCCCGCCAGATTTTGTAACTCGAGCCATCTCTTCTATGCCCTTCTGCGGGTGGGGCCAGTATTCGATACTGCCTGCGGAAATCGATGCATCAAAAGAATCGTCCTTAAATGGAAGATTTTCAGCATCCCCCCTGATAAAATTAACACCTGGAAATCTGATTATCGCCTTATTCATTTGTTCTGGTGTCAGATCTACAGCAACAATATTTTTCTGTCCGGTTTTTTTCACAATCCCGGATGTCGTAAACCCCGTCCCACAACCAACTTCAAGCACGAAATCCTTCTCACCTATTTCGGCCATTTCAATTACTTTTTCGAGCATGTGATCTGCATAAAAGATCGGATTCACTCTATCATATATCTTTGAAAAATATCTATAAAAAATTCTGGCTCTCTTTTTATCCTCCAGTATGCCCATGCTTGCCCTCTTTCATCGGAACATCTAAGCATCAATCTGCAAATCTAAAATTATTCTTTAACCCGTCAAGCAGGTTTTTCCTTGAAGAATTCTGAGAGTGGTATCTTTCCGTGTTTTTCTACTTTCATATTTATTTGAACAATGTCTCTGCTGATGACATTTCCTCTTACCATCTTTTTTCTCCTGAGGCCATTCTCTTTTGGCCTGTATCCAATGCCACCGGCGAGCAGTATTCTCTTTCTCACATTTCCAGGTATATCTTTCCTCATTGGTATACCATCTTTATCGCTTCCACCACATATCTTCAGTTCATAATCTGGTGGCAATTCCACCACTGTTCCACTCACTACATCTCCGATTTTCTTTCCAATAAGTTTATTCGCATTAGCCCCACTTATGACCTTTTGATAGGCCACCCCTGTTGAAGGATCTGAAATCACAACTTTAAATTCCATATTTATCACCTCTTTTCAATTTTTATCTATTATCTTTTTAATTAATCTCATGCATACTCTACCTTCCTTCAGGCAACTTATCTCGGTTACCTTCAACATTTATTATTTATCCTCACACATTCATCGTCTGCCTTCATTTGATCCGACAGTTGTATCTCATTTAATCTGTTATTGTGTTTCTACAACTCTTCAGCTCTTTTTACCGTCCCCAAAAGGGATTTCCTTTTCTTTTAATCTCAAGATATTCAGAAAAGGCTTTTTTAGCCTCTTCGCTCAGCGTGTCCATGATGTCCCGCTCAATCACCTTTGCATGCCTTTCAGGGACTTCGACATAAAGTATCTCATCACCGTTCAGCTGTCTGCCTATTGTAACACCATCTATAGATATTGCAAGTTCTTCTCCTTCCTTTGCAATACCAACGTTCTCTCCCTCTTTTTGTATACTCCTGACCACTCCAGCGGGAGTCCCGTCCGCTTTGATTAGTTGCACATCTCTTTTCAACTCTCCAGCAAGAATCTTAACACCAATGACTGCCGGCCTACTCCTTCTGAAGATGTATTCCTTCAGTAATTTGATTTTACCGGGTTTAATAAGCTCCTCAATTTTTTGCCTCTCTTTGACTCTTTTCTCCTCTTCTCTCCACTTTAGGAAGTTCTCTATGAGGTTGTAAATGATCTCTTCTCTGAATATTTTAATCTTGAATTTGGAAGCCTCCTCCTCAACACCTGGAAGCACTTTAACATTGAATCCAAGTACAACTTTATTTAGCTCATCTTTGTTCGCTGAAGCCTCAATAACATCTCTTTTATCAATATCTCCGACTTCGGCCTTTTTAATCTGAATACTGGACTCCTTTAGCTCATTAATCAACGCCTCAAGGGAACCAAGAGTATCGGTTTTTAAGACTATACCCTCCTCGTCAGTTTTTATTTCAATAGTCTCATATTCTTTTTTCATTCTGTTTTTAATCTCTTCAATGTCTTTTTCACTCTCAACTGCCTCGAATTCACTTCCTGCAAGCACACCTTCCAAATTGGCAGCAGTTATTTTGATTCCGGCTGCAGCTGTAACACTCTTTACGTTTCTGAACTTGCTTTCGAGTCTTATTTCCTGAGCAGGTCTTGGTTTAAGTATGCCTTTTATATGGGTGACGATCACATTGTCTCTTCCTGCTATGGCTATTCTGTCCCCGACATGAAGAGTTCCGTCATAGAGTATTATATCACAGGTGGTTCCAATACCCTTTTCCTCTTTAACCTCGAGAATGGTCCCTTTGGCTCTCCCCTCTACATGTAATTTTAAATTGTCTTCAAGGTATTTTTGAGCCAGGCCAACAAGAATTAAAAGAAGTTCAGGTATACCCTCACCTGTTAAAGCAGAAACAGGAATGATTGCAACGGTTCTGGTGAAGTCTCTAATCCTGTCAAACCTGTCGGAAGAAAAGCCATGCTCATAGAGTTTAGCAATTATCTCATATATCCGGTTGTCGAGTCTCGTTCTTGCCACATCTTCTTGTTGCTGGTAGCTGTAAAGAAAGGGGACGTATCCATAACTTTGCCATCCTGGAATTCTGTCAATTTTATTTGTAGCCACGACGAATGGGGTTTTGAAGGTCTTTAGAATTGAAATAGCCTCTTCTGTCTGTGGTTTGAAACCCTCGTTAATATCAACGATTAGGATTGCTAGGTCAGCCAGTGCCCCACCTCTTTTTCTCAGATTTGTGAATGCTCTGTGTCCAGGTGTATCGATAAAGAGCAGACCCGGAATATCAACATCTGTCTTCCATATTCCCTTACAGATGTTTTTAATGGTGTCAATCGGGATCTCTGTTGCACCTATGTGCTGGGTTATGCCTCCAGCTTCCTTAGCAGCTACCCTGCCCTTTCTTATCTTATCGAGCAGGGTTGTTTTACCGTGGTCTACATGCCCCAGTACAGATACAATAGGTGTCCGCAGTGCTCTTTCAGACTTTTCCTGGGCTTTCATGGTTCCGGGATTTTAAATAAAGTTAATTCTATCAGAGACTTACTCGTAAATCCATTCTTCCTCGGCTTTTTTATATCTAACAATCTCTTCTGGCTTGAAGAACAGGTTTATTTCTCTCTCAGCTGAAGTTAGGGAATCAGAGGCGTGAATTATATTTCTTCCAACATCCATTCCAAAATCTCCCCGGATCGTGCCCGGTGAAGCCTCTACGGGATTAGTTGATCCGACGATGGTTCTAACGACTTTTACTGCATTCTTTCCCTCGACAACCATGGCAACAACTGGTCCGCTTGTGATATAGCTCAAAAGCCCTTCAAAGAATGGTTTTCCATGATGTTCTGCGTAGTGAATAGATGCAAGCTCTTCTGAAATGTGCATCATTTTCATAGCTACGATTTTAAGGCCCTTCCTTTCAAGCCGAGTGATTATCTCTCCAATGATCCCTCGCTGTACGCCATCTGGCTTTATCATTACAAAAGTTTTTTCTATGGATGAATCGGTCACATCAGCCATTCTATCAACCCTTTATCGATTATCTTCTTGTGTATCTCTTAGTCCATTTCAGTTTTCTAGGGTTTCTTTTGAGTTTGAGCATATTCTTTTCACATTTCCCTGAGCAGAAATATAGCACTCTGCCATCTCTCCGGACATACATTTTGCCCGTACCGATTTCGATCTCTTCACCGCAAAAACTGCAGATATTGGTCTCCATAATCAACACCTCTCGGATTATTTCAGAGCGAGTTTTCTTGCTTCTCTTGCGGTCTCTTTTATCATGAGAATATCTCCTATTCTAACAGGGCCAAAAACATTTCTTGTGATTATTCTTCCCTTATTCTCTCCTCCGAGAACCCTGACTTTAACCTGAGTAGCTTCTCCATGCATGCCTGTTCTTCCAATTATTTCAATTACTTCGGCTGGTTGAATGTCTTCTTCATTAGCCACAGAACTCACCTCTAATTATAAATCTTAAACATTAATCTTTCAACAACTTGATTTATTTTTTAAGTCCATTAATCTTTGTCACAAGTTGCTTTAGCTCCTTCTTTGCCTCACCCTCGTTAACCACAGCAACTGCTGCACAATCTACATGCAGGCCAGCAGCCTGTCCAAGTGTGCTTTTTGTGTTCACATATAGATACGGCACGTTTTTCTCCTCACACAGAAGTGGAAGATGTGCAACTATTTCAGGTGGTTCAACGTCCTTTGCTATGTAAACAAGCTTAGCCACCCCTCTTTCAACAACTTTTGTTGCTTCGTTCGTCCCTTTTTTTATCTTACCTGTCTCTCTAAACTTTTCAAGCATTGCGAGAGCTTCATTCTGCAAATCTTCAGGAACCTCAAATCTCACATATACCATTTTAACACCTCCTTCCGTAAAGTCATCATTCATCGGTTCATCAATCAAAAACGCTGAGTTGTTTTAAATTTTTTGGTGGTTTGGGGGAAGAAGTGTTTAAAAAAATTTGTAAACAATCATTGTTTTTCCTGTACTTTCAAATACATTTTGTTTTTAGCATCGCTTTAGCCGTTTTTATTGTCACACCTCTGCCGCAATCTATGCTGCTATTACCATGGTGGAGTATCTTATGATTATTATTGGTTTTCAATAAACTTAAGTATGATCAGCTGGCTGTTCTTAAATCTGCATCTTTAGATGGTCTCTTTTTTGAAAATATTTTGTTGTAGATTCTATCTGCCTCCTCTTTATATCTTTTTGCTTCAATTTCCCTTCCAATT
Organism: Archaeoglobus sp. JdFR-24; assembly: GCA_002011215.1. The sequence continues at coordinate 66,733 of MTML01000022.1, read as the reverse complement.
TCCTTGTAGAAATCTGACAGATTATCAAGACTGTGGGCGTAGCTTTTCAGATAGGCTGGATTTTTACTGAGCAGTTCTTTCTTAAGCTTCATGTCTTCAAGAAAAGCCTTCTCAGCCTCATCGAACCTTCCAGTTTTCTTGTAAATCATTCCAAGATTGCTGAGAGTATCTCCAAGATATCCTTTGAAAAACTCGTTTCTCTCTGCAAGTTCCTCAAAGATCCCTTTTGCCTCATCGAATTTTGCTTCGGCCTCATCAAACCTCTTCATTTCTCTATACATCGCTCCAAAATTGTTGAGCAGAACTGCAAGTTCAACCTTGAATTTTTCATCTTTCTCTGAAAGTTCTCTGAAAATTTCCTCTGATCTGGTGTAATACGTTCTGGCCTCATCAAATCTTCTTAGCTCAGTACTAAGAGACCCTAAGTTACTAGATATTTCTGCAAAAAAACTTGGTTTAATTGCATCTCTGTTCTTCTCAGCGAGCTGGAGAGCCTCCTCTAAATACTTTCCAGCAGTCTCAAATTCCTCCTGCTCAATACAGAAGGCACCAAAGTCATTAAGGTTTGAAATAAAACCCCGGAGATTCTCCTCATTCATCTCGAGTTTTCTGTAGATTTTATCAGCTTCGGTGTATGCTCTTTTCGCCTGCTCTGATAGATTCATCAGTGAAAGTGCTTTAGCAGCATTTGAAAGCGTCCGCGCCTCTAGTTCAGATAATCCAAGTTTTCTCGAAAGCTTTGCAGCGTTTAGAGAAGAAACAGACCAGGCAGCAAGACTTTCAAGATCCAGCATCTCGTTTGTGATCAGTGAGAAATGGGAAAAATATATAAGTGTAAGAATATCTTTCCACTCCTCTTCAATATCTTTAACAAGTCCAGGATTCCTGAGAAGATCCATAGCAACCTTTCTTATTTCTTCAGGACCGCCAGTCTGAATTTTCTCAAGGGCCATTAGCGGAAGCCCTCTCCTGAGATAGTAATACACTTCGTTTTTCAACTCATACATAAAAATATGGGGTGGATAGTGAATATTTAAAGTTAATTAAACTTTCAAAAATTAATGATTAATATTTCCTGAAATTGGGAGAGGATACCTAACTTTTTTGTTCCTGATGTTCCTGCGTTACCATTTAAAGTTATCAAAACCTCTCTTTACTGCAACTGCATTTTTATGTGCCTCAAATTTATCAAACGTTTTGTAAATAGCTGCAATAATAGATTGAAGGGATATAAAACCTGTTTTTGCCAGTGCACCTAACATAGGAAATTCATCTCCACACAAAAGCTCTTCTGCAATCTTGGTAGCATTCAATCCTCTGACTAACATGCTTGAAAAACTCATCTCATGGAATTCTTTGCCTGGATAATCAAGTATAACTGCACATTCTCTGTTCTTCGGAATTTTGTATATAAGATTGCCAGCATTTTTAGCCTTAACTATAAAAACACTCTTCCATCTTCTTGTTTTCTCACCTTTTTCTCCGTTTTTTAATAGAACTCTGATACATTTCTCATCGAATTCGGGTTTTATCTGTATTTTAAACTCCTTACCTTCTCTGAAGGCTGCCTTTGCAAGTATTTCTGCTGCAGTCGGTCTTTCAACCCCTGTAAAAACAACTTCGTACGATTTTATCACCCCACTTAGTCTACCTATTCTACATGATAAATAATGTGAATATAAACCTTTTGGTGGTATGTTGAATTCAGCAAAATCGAAATAATAGAAAACATTTAATTTCGTATGGGTCAAGAAGAATGGATGAAAATAGTTTTGTCTCTGGGTGGCTCGGTATTTATTGGTGAAAAGTTTGATAAAGAAAGGATATTGAGTTTTGCAAATGCGATTGATTCGTTATCTGAAAATCACACCATTTTTGTTGTGGTTGGTGGAGGTAGAATAGCCAGAGAATACATCAATGTGGCGAGAGAATTCGGAGCAGATGAAACTTTCTGTGATTATCTTGGCATTTCTGTGACCAAGCTCAATGCGATGTTGCTTGCCTCAGCGATTAAGAAAGCTCCGAAGATCATACCTGATGATTTCAGGCTGGCTTACGAACTCTCACTCTATCATCCTGTTGTTGTAATGGGTGGCACCTTCCCAGGCCATACGACAGATGCAACCTCTGCACTTCTTGCAGAATTTGTTAATGCAGATGTTTTTATGAACGCAACGGCTGTGAGAGGGGTATATTCCGCAGACCCCAGAGTGAACAGGGATGCCACAAGATATGAAAAAATGACGTTCAAAGAACTGATAGATGTTGTGTTGAAAAATAAAACCTCAGCAGGTAGCAGCAACGTTCTCGACCTTCTTGCAGCAAAAATAATTGAAAGAAGCAGGATAAAGACAATTATTTTCCTTGGAAGTCCTGAAAATATAGAAAAAGCAGTTAGAGGGGATGTGAAAGACATTGGTACAGTGATAGAGGAGTGACAGGGTTAATAAACGAAAGGTTAAATCGAGTTGCTGAATGCACAAAAGCGAAAACAATCTCTATAAAGTCGAAATGAAAACTCAAAAGTGGGAATAGCCTCTGAATTCTATTTTTTCTCTATCTCCATCTTCTTTGACAAAATATACGCCCTTGCCCTTTCGAACCTCTCCTATCCTGTAACCAATATTACTCTCTTCTGCTGTAAAAATTAGCTCGTAATCTCCTCCAGCATACAAAAAAAGTTCGAGTGCTTTTCTTTTATCAACGAATTCGGTGAGGTGATCGAGGGAGATGTCTCTCTCGAAGATATCCATTCTAACACCACTCTTTCTGCTGATCAGGTTCAGAGATATTGCAAGACTATCGCTTATATCTGTCATGGCACCTGCATATCTGGATGCAACTATACCCTCCTCAACTCTCGGAACTGGTGTAAAGAGTTTACTGGCATAGGGTATCTCTTCACGATCTTTGCCTGAAAAAAGCATTTCCAAACTCAACTGCGCTTTTCCCGTCATATCTGTGAGGTATATGTTCTCGCCTGGCTTTGCTCCTGACTGGAGTATATAGCGATCCGCAATTCCTGCTGCAAAACCTGTGATAAAAAGTTCATCGCCAAGGTCAATATCTCCACCCACAATTGCCACATCATACCTTTTTGCAAGTTTCGCCATTCCTCTGAGAACCTTTATAAAGAAATCTTCTGTCATTCCCTCTCTCAGCGTTATATCAAAAAGAAAAAATTCCGGTTTTGCACCGGTCCCAGCCAGATCACTCAGGTTGACTGCAAGAGCCATATGGCCCATCTCTTCGGGCAGCATTCCTGCTGGAAAGTCTGCTTTTTCATGGAGGTTGTCTGTTGTCAGAACGACGAATTTCTCTCCAATATTCACAACCGCGCAATCGTCATCTCCCGCTCCAGCAATTACACTCTTCTTGGTGGTTTTAAAAATTTTTGAAGCAATTTCTATGAATTTAAATTCATTAAACTCTGCCATTCTCATCATCCCGTGCTCATTATTTCAGGTTCTTCGTTTCCCACAGACAAATTATTCTGTTAGTTACATAAAGACTCGTCAAATTTTCACTTCCAAGTGAAATATCGATAACGTCAAACTTCTCAAGAATTTTAAGTGTGGTTTTCTCAAAATCGCCGTGTGGAAAAGCACCAATCATAATAGTACATTCCTTTTTCAGATTTAATTCTTCTTCTGAATGTCTACCTTTTTCAGTGAAGAGAATAAGTTCGTTTGATTCAAGGCTGTTGAGAAGCTCTTCTAAATCAAGGTTGGAAAATTCAATCAGTGTTTCTCCTTGTGCCCTGATCGATTTTTTAACGAAAAGGTCTTCCACAAGCCCTACAAACCTGTTATAGTTTCTTGGAAGCCTTAATTTGTTTGAAAATTTTATAAGTTCTCCCTTCTGAGTATGAACATAAATGTCTGCATACTTTGATGCTCTGGAATCGAGAACTGAAAGAAGGCACATGTGAAGAATGTCCGGTCTCCCTCTTTTCCTGAAGTTCTCCAGCGATCTCATCAGAAAGTGATGTTTAGAATCGTCAAGCAGGATTTCTTCGGGTTTTTTGTTTCTCCTTCTCGATTCCTTTAGGATTGAAGGCCGATTCTGTAGCTTAGGTGGGATCGTCTCGATTGATGCTTCAAGAAAGATAAAGGTCACCTTTTTATCCAGTTCTTTCCTGTTCATCTTTTCTGTCTTTTTCATCTACAGAAAATGAAAGTTTGCTAATAAATGATAAATTTTACTTTGGCCAGGCACTGGACTTTGATTAAGTCCGATGAAGCCTGAATAGTACATCACATATTTATCTTTTTCATAAATACTAGGAAGATATTTTCCCTCATTCAAAACTGACCAACTCTAGTAGCATCCAAGCGACTTAACTTAATGTGGCTTTAACTTAATAACAGAAATTAATAAATCAATTAAAGTTGCATGAGTAATGAATGACTGAGAGACCTGATGATTATGCCGACAGAAGATCGAGACTGGTAAACAGGCTGAAGTCGGAGTTAGATTTGAGTGAGAAAGTTTACAGGGCCATGTTGAAAGTCCCCAGACATCTGTTCGTTCCTTACAACTATCGTGGGGAGGCATATACCGACTCTCCTTTACCTATAGGTAGAGAGCAAACTATCAGTGCACCTCATATGGTGGCTATAATGTGTGAACTTTTAGACCTTAAAGAAGGGGAAAAGGTGCTGGAAATTGGAACTGGGAGAGGATATCATGCAGCGGTTGTGGCAGAGATTGTTGGAAAATCAGGAAAAGTCATATCTGTTGAGAGGATAGAAGAGCTGGCTGAAACCGCAAGAAATATCCTCAGCGCACTTGGGTATGACAATGTGGTCGTGGTTGTGGGTGATGGAAGTGGAGGATATGAAGAAGAAGCACCTTATGACAAAATATATGTGACAGCTTCAGCCCCAGATATTCCTGAACCTCTTGTTAATCAGCTTAAATCAGGTGGAAAGATGGTGATTCCAGTAGGGGATTATTTCCAGCAGCTGATTGTGGTTGAAAAAGATAGAGAAGGTAATGTTAATAAGAAGGTCTGGGGAGCTGTCCGGTTTGTTCCACTTTTTGGAGATTATGGTTTCAGGGAATAGCTTTTTAAATACCGATATCAGTCTTTCTTTAAAACATTTTAATTTTATTGACTTTTAACAGTACCAACAGAAAATTTAAAAGTCGACTCATGTTATGTTCTGCACTACGGAAAAAGATTTATATCCAGATGCTATCGGGGAATAAAACCTGTGGGCTCGTAGCTCAGCCAGGCAGAGCAACGGGCTTTTAACCCGTTGGCCGCGGGTTCAAATCCCGTCGAGCCCGTTCCCATTAATTTATGGAGTGAAGAAAAATGACCAAGTTCAAATTACAGGATCATATACTGGTTCCAAAGCATGAAATAATGACTGAGGAGGAGGCGGAGGAGCTTCTGAAAGCACTTAATATAAATAGAGAGCAATTACCAAAGATTAAAGCTGATGACCCAATCGCCAAGGAGATTGGGGCGAAAGTTGGAGATATTGTCAAAATAATAAGAGAAAGTCGCACTTCGGGTAAATCATTAGCTTACCGGCTGGTTGTTTGAAAAGGTATGAGGATTGGAATTTGGAGTGATGGGTTTGAGTGATAATTTTGTGGACTTAGTGTGTTTTATCTCAGGACGTGTTTGTTTTGGCCACGGTTTCGATTTGTGGTGTGAGTAGTTATGGAAATGATATTAATTGAGGGGTGAATAAAGGATGATTGATAGGAGGGTTCTGGCAAGGGCTTATTTTACTCATGAAAGACTTGTAAAACACCAGATCGACTCGTTTAATCGATTTGTAGATGAAGGTTTGCAAAGAGTTATAGATGAACAGAAAAGGATAGAACTTGACATTCCTGGCACATATGTGTTGCTGGGGAAAATCAATGTAGAAAAACCGATTATTAAGGAAGCAGATGGTTCAATTGTACCACTTTATCCTGCTACTGCAAGATTGAGAAACCTGACGTATGCTGCAAGAATAAGACTTCATGCGCAGGTTATTGATGAAGGGAGAGAGCTCGAAGAAGAAATTGTAGAAATTGGGATGCTGCCTATAATGGTAAAATCGAAGAAATGCAACCTTCTGGATGTTGATGATGTGGCTGAGAAGGGAGAAGATCCTCTGGATCCTGGTGGCTATTTCATAATAAATGGGAGTGAGAGAGCGCTGATGACACTTGAAGATCTTGCTCCAAATAAAATCCTTCTGGAAAAAGAGGAAAGGTATGGAGAGACGATTGAAATTGCCAAAGTCTTCAGTCAAAGATCAGGATATAGAGCTCTTGTAGTAGTTGAAAGAGGGAAAAGTAACATTCTTGAAGTCTCTTTCCCGCAAATTCCAAAGAACATACAATTTGTCACTCTGATTAAAGCCTTGGGAGTTGAAACAGATCAGGAAATAGTGACGATGGTTAGTGAAAACCCAGAAATAATGAAGTTCATGCTTGAGAATGTTGAGGTTGCTGAAGTTGACACAAAGGATGAGGCGATAGAGCTCATTGGAAGAAGAGTTGCTCCAGGACAGAGCAGAGAATATCGGCTTAACAGGGCAAATCAGGTTATCGATCAGTATTTTCTCCCTCATCTGGGAACAGAACCGGAAAGTCGCAGAGCCAAGGCATTCTTCCTTGCAAGAATGGCAGAGGCTGTACTTGAACTGACACTTGGAATGCGGATGGAGGACGATAAAGATCATTACGCAAACAAAAGGTTGAAGCTCGCAGGAGACCTAATGGAAGAAATATTTAGAGTTGCTTTTCTCAGGTTAATAAAGGATGTAAAGTATCAGTTAGAAAGGGCAAAGGTGAGGGGAAGGCCTTTGAAAATGAACACAGCAGTCAGAAGTGATGTTCTTACTGACAGGATAATGCACCCGATGGCAACTGGAAACTGGGTTGGTGGAAGGACTGGAGTTTCTCAGCTTATAGACAGACACAATTATATTTCGGTTATTTCTCATCTCAGGAGAGTTATTTCACCACTTTCCCGCTCTCAGCCTCATTTCGAAGCAAGAGATCTCCACCCAACTCAGTGGGGAAGGATCTGTCCTAGTGAAACACCCGAAGGGCCAAACTGTGGTCTTGTGAAAAACTTTGCCCAGTATGCTGAAGTCAGTGTGGGGGCTGATGAAAGGGAAGTAATAAATGCTCTGTTTGAGCTTGGTGTTGAACCCATTAAAAGTAGGTTATGAGGGTGGTTAAATGAAATCTCGAGTATATGTTAATGGTGCGCTCATTGGATTTCACGATAATGGAGAAAGGCTTGCAAACCAGATAAGGAAGCTAAGAAGAATCGGTAAAATTTCGAATCAGATTAATGTTGTGTACTATCCTGATTCGAACGAGGTCAGGATAAATACAGATGCGGGTAGGGCGAGAAGACCACTGATCGTGGTGAAAAATGGAAAACCGGTGGTGACTGAAGCCCATGTTGAAGCGATAAGAGAGGGCGAGCTGAAGTTTGAGGATCTGGTGAAGCAGGGACTTATAGAATTTCTGGATTCAGAAGAGGAAGAGAACGCCTATGTTGCTGTTGATGAGAAAGATCTCACACCCGAGCACACACATCTTGAACTCGATCCATCGCTTATCGTTGGGATCTGCACAGGTTCGGTTCCCTATCCTGAACACAACGCCTCTCCAAGAAACACCATGGGGGCAGCGATGATCAAACAGAGCCTTGGTTTGCCATTTTCAAACCTTCCATGGCGAGCTGACACAAGAGGACATCTTCTCCATTATCCTCAGATTCCAATAGTTACCTCAGACACACAGGTGGAAATTAAATTTGATGAACGACCGGCAGGGCAGAATTTTGTTGTTGCTGTAATAAGCTATGAGGGCTACAATATTGAGGATGCGCTTATATTTAACAAAGCAAGTATTGAAAGAGGGCTTGGAAGGAGCCACTTCTTCAGAACATATGAAACTGAAGAGATGAGATACCCCGGTGGTCAGGAGGATAAATTTGAGATACCCGGAGCGGACATTTCAGGTTTCAGGGGTGCTGAGGCTTATGCTCACCTTGATGAAGATGGTCTTGTGCTCCCTGAAACGGAAGTTGGTCCAGATGATGTACTCATCGGAAAAACATCTCCTCCAAGATTCCTTGAAGAGCCAACTGAACTCGGGATATCTCCTCAAAAGAGGCGTGAAACATCAATTACGATGAGATCAAATGAAAAAGGCATAGTTGATTGTGTTTTTCTTGCACAGTCTGAAGGAGGGTCAAAGCTTGCGAAGGTGAGGGTTAGGGACCTGAGAATTCCAGAGCTTGGAGATAAATTCGCTTCAAGACATGGTCAGAAAGGTGTTATAGGTCTGATTGTACCAGAGGAAGATATGCCGTTCTCGGAGAGTGGAGTCGTTCCGGATATTGTAATCAATCCGCACGCAATCCCTTCAAGAATGACTGTTGGGCATGTTCTGGAGATGATTGGCGGAAAGGTCGGTTCTCTTGAAGGAAGAAGAATAGACGCAACCATCTTCTACGGTGAAAAAGAAGATGATTTGAGAAGCGCCCTTAAGAAGTACGGATTTAGCCACACCTGTAAAGAAGTAATGTATGATGGTATCACTGGAAAGAAGTTTGTTGCAGACATATTCGTTGGGGTTATATATTATCAGAAGCTCTATCATATGGCTTCGAGCAAGATTCATGCAAGGAGTAGAGGACCAGTTCAAGTTCTCACGAGACAGCCTACGGAGGGTAGAGCAAGAAAGGGTGGTCTCAGATTTGGAGAAATGGAGAGGGACGTTCTCATAGGACATGGTGCTGCTTTACTCCTTAAGGATAGACTTCTGGAGGAATCCGACAAAGTAGAAGTCTATGTCTGTGGAACATGCGGTCATGTAGCAACTTTTGATTATAGAAAGAACACTGCCTACTGCTACATATGTGATGATGACAGCAACATCCATAAGGTGGAAATGAGTTATGCCTTCAAACTACTCCTCGATGAGCTGAAGTCAATGATGGTGGCTCCAAGACTCGTTCTTGGTGATAAAGCTTGATCGGATTCATGAATATTCAACCGAAAAGTATGATCAATCAGTTTATCCGGTTGAAAGTTGAAAAAAGAATTAATAATGAGGTGTTGGTATGATACCCAAAAGAATTCATTCAATAAGATTCGAAGTTTTAAGTCCTCAGGAAATAAGGAGGATGAGTGTAACAAAGATAATCACTCCTGAAACCTATGACGACGATGGTTTCCCAATTGAAGCAGGTTTAATGGATCCAAAGCTTGGTGTAATCGATCCTGGTCTCAAATGCAAGACATGTGGTGGGAAAGCGGGTGAATGTCCAGGTCATTTTGGACATATAGAGCTGGCTGCTCCAGTCATACATGTTGGATACGCCAAGCTGATCTCCAAAATTTTGAGTTCTACCTGCAGAGAATGTGGCAGAATTCTGCTCAGAGATGAGAAAAAAGAGAAGTTCATTGCAGAAATTGAAAGAAGAAAGGAACTCGGTCAGGATTTTGAGGATGTAGTAAAAGAAGTCTTCAGAATAACCAAGCCCGTCAAAAAATGTCCCCACTGTGATGCAGACCAGTTTGATATCAAATTCGAGAAACCGACGTTTATCTATGAGAGAGAACACAGGTTAACACCCAAAGATGTCAGAGAGAGGCTGGAAAAAGTTCCCACTGATGATATACTGGCCTTTGGTTTAGATCCAAAAGCTGTAAGACCTGAGTGGATGGTGCTTACAGTTCTCCCTGTTCCACCAGTAACTGTTCGACCATCAATTATTCTTGAAACAGGTCAGAGGAGTGAGGATGATCTCACTCACAAGCTTGTTGATATAATAAGGATTAATCAGAGATTTATGGAAAACAAGGAAGCAGGAGCACCCCAATTAATCCTTGAGGATCTCTGGGAACTCCTTCAGTATCATGTCACAACCTATCTCGACAATGAAGTGAGCGGCATTCCACCAGCAAGGCATAGAAGTGGCAGACCACTCAAAACAATTGCTCAGAGACTTAAAGGAAAAGAGGGCAGATTCAGAGGGAGTCTTTCAGGAAAGAGGGTTAACTTCTCAGCAAGAACAGTCATCAGTCCAGATCCAAATCTCAGTATTAATGAGGTTGGCGTACCTTTGACAATCGCACAGGAGCTCACAGTCCCGTTGTTTGTGACTTCCAGCAACATTGAAGAAGCAAGAGAATATATTCTAAGGAAGGAGCACCCCAAAGCAAATTATGTTATCAGAAGTGATGGCAGGAGAATCAGATTGCTGGATGTGAATGTTGAAGAAATAGCTGAAAAACTTGAACCGGGATGGATTGTAGAAAGACAGCTGAAGGATGGTGATATTGTTCTTTTTAACAGGCAGCCCTCCCTTCATAGAATGAGCATTATGGCTCATTACGTCAGAGTGCTGCCATATAAAACATTCAGGTTAAATCCTGCAGTTTGTCCACCCTATAACGCTGATTTTGATGGAGATGAGATGAACCTGCACGTTCCACAGAGCCTCGAAGCTCAGGCAGAAGCCAAGATTCTAATGGGTGTTCAGGAACACATACTTTCTCCTAGATTTGGTGGTCCAATTATTGGAGGTATCCACGATCATATAAGTGGACTCTATCTTCTCACAAGAGGTGAAAAGAGGTTCACGAAGGAAGAGGTAGTTTACCTGATCAGAGCACTTGAAATTGAAGAGATACCTGAACCAAAATATAAAGAAGAGCAGCTCTGGACAGGAAAACAGGTTTTCAGCATGATCTTACCAAACATCTCGCTGGAGTTCAAGGCTGAAATCTGTCAGGGATGTGAGAGTTGCGAAGAGGAGAAATGTGAACACGACGCTTATGTTGTAATTAAAAATGGTGAGTTGAAAACAGGGACAATTGATGAAAAATCTGTTGGAGCTTTCAAGGGCATAATCATCGATGAAATTATGAGGAAATATGGCCCAGAAGAAACAAAGAGGTTTATCGACAACATGACACAGCTTTCCATAAGGGCAATAATGAATGCTGGTTTCTCCTTTGGTATAAGTGATGAGGAGATTCCTGAAGAGGCGATTCAGCAGATTCGTGATGTTTTAAATGAGGCTGAAAGGAAGGTGGATGAGCTGATCAATCAGTACAGGGAAGGAAATCTCGAACCCATGCCAGGAAGGAGCATTAAAGAAACCTTGGAAATGAAAATTATGCAGGAGCTTGGTAGAGCAAGAGACAGAGCTGGTAAAATTGCTGGAAGGTATCTTGGTATGGAGAACTCTGCCGTGATAATGGCTGTGAGTGGTGCAAGGGGTTCTATGCTGAACCTGACCCAGATGGCAGCATGCATTGGACAGCAGTCGGTCAGAGGAGAGAGAATCAAAAGAGGTTACACTTACACAAATAGAACTCTATCTCATTTCAAGCCTGGAGAGCTGGGTTCAAGGGCAAGAGGCTTTGTGAGAAGCAGCTACAAAGAAGGATTAAACCCGGTAGAATTCTTCTTCCACGCTATAGGAGGTAGGGAAGGCCTTGTTGACACTGCAGTCAGGACTTCTCAGTCAGGTTATCTCCAGAGGAGACTTATTAATGCGCTTCAGGATCTGAAGGTTGAGTATGATGGTACTGTTAAGGAACAGACTTCGAGCATGGTAGTTCAGTTCAGATATGGTGAAGATGGTGTCGATCCGATGAAAAGCTTCAGAGGTAAGGCTGTGGATGTCAAAAGAATTATGAGGGAGATTCTTGGTGAGGATGTTGTTGAATCAAAGGCTGTTAAGGCTGAAGAAGGGAAGAAATCCTGAGGTGGGATTATGAAGTATCGAGATATTCTTGATAAATATCCCTTTCCGGATCAAATAAAACAGGAAATTAACACAGAACTTGAAAAGTTTGATGTTAAGAAAACTCAGGCAAGGAAGATTGTTGAAAGATGTTTTCAGGCTTATTTAGCCAATCTGATTGAGCCTGGCGAGCCAGCAGGGATTATTGCTGCCCAGTCTATAGGAGAGCCCGGCACACAGATGACGATGCGTACTTTCCACTATGCAGGTGTGGCTGAAATTGATGTTACGCTCGGTCTACCGAGGCTTATTGAGATTATGGATGTCAGAAAGAACCCATCAACACCTATGATGACAATAAGACTTACTGGAGAATACGCAACAAGCAGGGAAAAGGCGAGGGAAGTCGCAAACAGGATTGAGGCAACATATATACTGGACATTGCTGAGGTCGTGACAGATATACGAAATATGAGAATCCACATTGTTCTTGACAAAAATGCACTTGAAAGAAAACATCTCACAGTTGAGGATGTCAGGAAGAAAATTGAAAAAGGGCTGAAAATGGATATTGAAGAAAAAGATGGAACACTTGTAATCCAAATAAAAGAACCGTCTTATAAAGTTTTGATGACAACTTTTGAGAAACTTAAAAAACTCGTTCTGGTAGGCATCAAAGAAATTAAGAGAGTAATTATAAGGAAAGAAGGAGATGAGTATGTACTCTACACTGAAGGCTCAAATCTGAGAAAGATCATGAAAATCAAGGGTGTCGACTTTACAAGAACCACAACAAACAATATATATGAGATATATGAGGTTCTGGGTATAGAAGGGGCGAGAAATGCAATAATAAGGGAGGCTATGGCCACACTTGAAGAACAAGGTCTTGAAGTAGACATAAGACATATAATGCTTGTTGCTGATGCAATGACCTCTGCTGGTGAGTTGAGACAGGTTGGAAGGCATGGTGTGGCTGGTGAAAAACAGAGCATCCTTGCTCGGGCTGCGTTTGAAATGACAGTTAATAATTTGCTCGATGCAGCGGTTAGAGGTGATGTTGACACCCTAACTGGCATAACTGAAAACATAATTGTTGGACAGCCCATAAAACTTGGAACGGGAGATGTAGAATTGATTGCGAAAATTGAGGTCGGAGGGAAGAAGAAATGAAGATTGATGTGGAAAAAGCTTTAAGAAAGGCTTTGAATACAGGAAAAGTGTATTTAGGAGCAAAAAGAACAATAAAAGCACTCAAAGGGGGAGAAGCGAAACTTGTTATAATGGCGATGAACTGTCCAGAGGATGTCAGGGAAGCACTTAGAGAATACCAGGTTCCTGTTATAACCTTTAAGGGTACAAACATGGATCTTGGAGCGACCTGTGGTAAACCTTTTGGAGTTTCAATGCTTGCAGTGATTGAGCCTGGCGAGTCTGAAATACTCAATGCAATTTAAAATGCAGTTAATCAGATTGAGATTTAATCAGAGGATGGTACAATGGGAGTTAGACTTTCAGCGGAAAGTATCAGATTTTTAACTCTTTTTGAAAGCATTACTGGTGCAAGCGTCAAGGACTGTGTTGTTCAAGATGATAAAGTTGTCTTTGTCGTAAAAAAAGGTGACATGGGTACAGCCATTGGAAAAGGTGGGATTAATATTGAGAGAGCAAAGGAATTGATAGGTAAAAAAATCGAGGTGGTTGAGTACTCGGATGATCCTGTTGAGTTTATAGTAAACATTTTTAAACCCATTAATATAACTGTAAAGCTGCTTGATAAAGGAGATAAGAAATATGCTGTAATCACTGTGAACCCTCAAATGAAGGGTCTGGTGATTGGCAAGGGTGGAAAAAATATAAATAAAGCCAAAGAGCTTGCAAAAAGGCATCACGATATTGAGGGAATAATAGTAAAATGAATAATTGGAAAGTCTGGAAAGCTGAAGAGGTCGGAAGCAAAGTGGATTAAGGTGATGATTATGGGTAGAGGATTGTTTGCGGGAAGAAAATTGATTGAACAGAAGAAAAAGTTCAGGTGGAGCGATAAATCGTACGTAAGGAGGGTTCTCAGGTTGAATGTTAAATCTGACCCCCTCGAAGGAGCACCTATGGCCAGAGGAATCGTTCTTGAGAAGCTCGGAGTTGAAGCAAGGCAGCCGAACTCAGGTATCAGAAAGGCAGTGAGAGTTCAACTCATCAAAAACGGAAAGCAAATTTCTGCTTTCACACCAGGAGATGGTTCGATTAATTTCATTGATGAGCATGATGAAGTAGTAGTGGAGAAAATTGGTGGAAGAATGGGCAGAAGTATGGGAGACATTCCGGGGATTAGATACAAGGTAGTCAAGGTGAACAATGTATCGCTCAAGGAGCTCTGGAAAGGAAGAAAGGAAAAACCATTGAGGTAAAGGGGTGGAATCGTGGCGTATGGACTATCAGATGAAGAAATGCTTGTGTTCGGCAAGTATAACCCGAATGAGGTTGAGGTAAAGGATCCTGCACTGGAAAACTACATCTCACTCAAACCACTTTACGTTCTTCACACGCATGGAAGGCATGCAAAGGTACCATTTGGGAAAAGGAAGGTCTTCATTGTTGAGAGACTCATAAATAAAGTTATGAGAAAGGAAAAGAATACGGGAAAGAAGATTCTTGCTTATAATATTGTTAAAGGTGCTTTTGAGATAATTGAGAAGAAAACTAAGAAAAATCCTCTTCAGGTTCTGGTTGATGCTCTTATAAATGCCGGACCGAGGGAGGAGATTGTGAGATTGAAATACGGTGGTATAGCTGTTCCGAAATCTGTTGACTCTTCAAGTCTCAGAAGGCTTGACATCGCTTTGAGAAATATTGCTGAAGGGGCAAGAAGGGCAAGCTTCAAATCCAAAAAAAGTATAGAGGCCTGCCTTGCTGATGAAATTATTGCTGCAGCAAATAATGATAGCAAGAGCTTTGCTGTGGCGAAGAAGGAAGAGATTGAGAGAGTTGCGAAGAGTGCAAGATAACGTTAAATTGCACTAAAATCAGCTGATACAAGGTGGTATTTTATGACAAGAGCAAAAAAAAGGGTTGATAAGATTATAGAATTGATGCACAAACCTGATAAAATCAGGAACATGGGTATAGTTGCACACATAGACCACGGAAAAACAACACTCAGTGACAATCTGCTTGCGGGGGCAGGAATGATTAGCGAGGAGCTGGCTGGAAGACAACTCTATCTTGACTTCGATTCTCAGGAACAGGAAAGAGGCATAACCATCAACGCAGCCAATGTTTCAATGGTTCACGAATTTAAGGGTGAGGAATATCTGATCAATCTTATTGACACTCCTGGCCACGTTGACTTTGGTGGAGATGTAACAAGAGCAATGAGGGCTGTTGATGGAGCTATTGTCGTCATCGATGCTGTAGAAGGAGTAATGCCTCAGACAGAAACGGTTCTAAGACAAGCGTTAAGGGAAAATGTAAAACCAATCCTTTTCGTGAATAAAGTGGACAGGCTTATAAGGGAACTTGAACTCGGTCCTGAAGAGATGCAAAATAGGCTTATAAAGGTCATAAATGAAGTAAACAAGCTGATAAAGGCAATGAGACCTGAAAAATATTCAGAGTGGAAGCTGGACGTTGCGGCGGGAAGCGTTGCTTTCGGTTCGGCACTTTACAAGTGGGCAGTAAGTGTGCCATCGATGAAAGATACTGGTGTTGGTTTCAAAGAAGTAACGGATTACATCAGGGAGGATAATGTAAAAGAGCTCTCTAAGAAGTCTCCCCTCCATCGGGTTGTTCTTGATATGGTAATTAAACACCTTCCAAGCCCCATTGAAGCTCAAAAAGAGAGAATTAAAGTAATCTGGAAAGGAGATCCAAACAGTCCTGAAGGAAAAGCTATGATTGAATGTGATCCAAAAGGATCTGTAGCATTGATGATTACCAAGATAGTTGCAGATCCGCATGCTGGAGAAATTGCGGTCGGCAGGCTGTTTAGTGGGACAATTAAAGGTGGTATGGAATTATACATTGTTGACAGAAAGGCGAAGAACAGAATACAGAATGTTGGACTATTCATGGGGCCCAGGAGAGTGGACGTTCCTGAAATTCCAGCAGGCAACATAGTTGCCATCGTTGGATTGAAAGATGCTATAGCGGGATCAACCTGCACTGACCTTGAAAGCTTTGTACCATTTGAGGCGATAAAACATGTAAGCGAACCGGTAGTTACCATGGCTATTGAAGCAAAGAACCCCAGAGATCTACCAAAATTAATCGAAGTCCTCAGATCACTTGCCAAAGAAGATCCAACACTTCAGGTAACTTTAAATGAGGAAACAGGAGAGCATCTGCTGAGCGGAATGGGAGAACTCCATTTAGAAGTGAAAGTCGAAAAGATAAAAAGAGAGAGAAATCTTGATGTCATAACTTCTCCACCCATAGTGGTATTCAGGGAAACGATCACTGCAGTTTCTCCAACTGTAGAAGGAAAGAGCCCAAACAAACACAACAGATTCTACATCGTTACAGAGCCTCTGCCTCCGGAAGTTGTAAGGTTATTCAAAGAGGGCGAAGTTGACATGAAAATGGACAAAAAAGAACGTAGAAGAATTCTGGAGAGTGCAGGACTCACCAAAGAGGAAGCTGCGGGAATTCAGGAATACTATGAAGGCAACATATTTACGGATGTCACAAAGGGTATTCAGTATCTGAATGAAACAATGGAGCTGATTCTGGAAGGTTTCAGGGAGGCAATGAGAGCAGGTCCGCTTTCAAGGGAACCTGTTATGGGGCTTAAAGTGAAACTGGTGGACTGCAAGCTTCACGAGGATGCGGTTCATAGGGGGCCAGCACAGGTTATTCCGGCAGTGAGATCTGCGATATTCGCAGCAATGTTGCAGGCAAATCCAACACTACTTGAACCCTATCAGAAGGTTTTCATATCTGTACCTCAGGATATGCTTGGAAATGTCTCAAGAGAGATTCAGGGAAGAAGAGGTCAGATTATTGAAATGAAGACTGAAGGAGATATGGTGACTGTAATTGCAAAAGCACCTGTTAAAGAGATGTTCGGATTTGCCGGAGATATACGTTCAGCCACCGCAGGAAAAGCAATCTGGAGTACTGAGTTTGCAGGATTTGAGCTCGTTCCTGCCGGAATGCTTGAGTCCTTTGTAATGGAGGTCAGGAAGAGAAAAGGTCTAAAGCTTGAGATACCCAAGCCTGAAGACTTTTTAGCCTGAACTTGATTCTACTTTAACTTTTTTATAATTTTTGTTTATATTTTATATCTGGTGGTGTATGTTCTTAGTTATATAAATTCTCAACTGTTGGAAACTACTGAAGATATTAATCAAACTAAAACTCTGAAATTTTGGACTCAGATAGCACAGTATAACCATTCAGATACAGATGAATCTGTGTGCTGGTGGATATCAGTGGATAGTGCAAATTCCTGCAAAGATTCTTCAAACTTAGGACGTTACGATGTGATAGCTGATATCCTCGGGGTGAAAGTTTTATATACCCTTCTGGTGAAAGCGAATGGAAAGAAAATTATGGGGGAATGGTATTATGGCTAAGGAAAAAGAACACATTAATATTGCCATGATCGGACATGTAGACCATGGAAAAAGCACATTAATTGGTAGGCTGCTCTATGAGGCAGGAGAAATTCCTGAACACATTATAGAGAAATACAGAAAAGAGGCACAGGAGAAAGGAAAGGCCACCTTCGAGTTCGCATGGGTCATGGACAAGTTGAAAGAGGAAAGAGAAAGAGGGATTACAATTGATGTCGCTCACAGGAAATTCCAGACTCAGAAATATTATGTTACTATTGTTGATTGCCCGGGACATAGGGATTTCATTAAAAACATGATAACTGGAGCTTCACAGGCAGATGCGGCTATTCTTGTCGTTGATGCAAATGACGGTGTACAGGCACAGACAAAAGAACACGTCTTCCTTGCGAGGACACTTGGAATAAATCAGATTGTTGTTGCGATTAACAAAATGGACAAAGTAAACTACGACCAGAAGAGGTATGAGGAAGTAAAGGATGAGGTAGGAAAGTTACTCAGGATGGTAGGTTATAAGGTTGATGAAATTGCAATGATCCCAACCTCTGCATATAACGGAGACAACATTTTGAAGAAATCTGAGAGGACACCATGGTATAATGGACCGACAATCTTTGAAGCATTTGACACCTTCAAGGCACCAGAAAAGCCTGTCGACAAACCACTCAGAATTCCGATTCAGGATGTTTACTCGATCAGCGGTGTTGGAACTGTCCCCGTGGGGAGAGTCGAAACTGGAGTTCTGAAGGTTGGAGACAAGGTTATATTTGAACCCGCTGCAGTGAACGGTGAGGTAAAGAGCATTGAAATGCACCACGAAGCGATTCCAGAAGCCTTCCCGGGAGATAACATCGGTTTCAATGTCAGGGGTGTAAGCAAGAACGATCTGAGGAGAGGAGACGTCTGTGGACATACGGACAATCCACCGACCGTCGTTAAGGACTTCACAGCACAGATTGTTGTGCTCCAGCATCCAACAGCAATAACGGTGGGTTACACTCCTGTTATACATGCACATACTGCACAGGTAGCATGCAGGTTTGTTGAACTTCAGAAGAAACTCGACCCAAGGACAGGTCAGGCCAAAGAAGAGTGGCCACAGTATCTGAAGACTGGAGATGCAGCGATTGTCAAGCTCGAACCCACGAGGCCAATGGTCATTGAAAAGGTCAAAGAAATTCCACCGCTCGGAAGATTTGCCATCAGAGACATGGGTCAGACAGTGGCAGCTGGAATGGTTCTTGATTTAACACCGAAGAAATAATTTTCTTTTATTTTTGAGGTTTGAGGCGTTTTTTATGGCAATAAAAGGATACAGAGCGAGGATAAGACTCTCTGGGATGAATCCAGTTGATCTCGATCGAATCTGTGGACAGATCAAGGAGATTGCAGGAAAGACTGGTGTTGAAATGAGTGGTCCGGTTCCACTTCCTACCAGAAGGCTTGTGGTTCCTGTCAGAAAATCTCCGGATGGTGAAGGATCAGAAACCTATGACCACTGGGAGATGAGAATCCACAAAAGACTTATCGACATAGCAGCAGATGAGAGAGCACTCAGACAGATAATGAGAATCCAGGTTCCCAAAGATGTTAACATCGAAATAGTGCTTGAGAGCTAATATCCGAGAATTTGAAATAAAATAGGAGTTCAGGATATTTTTATAATGTTTTTGAAAATTATATTTCTTGGAACCTCCGGTACTGTTCCAAGTATCGAGAGGAATCTTTCATCTATTTTAATCAATTATAATGGAGAGAAAATTCTTTTTGACTGTGGAGAGGGTACGCAGAGGCAGATGATGATCGCCAAAACTGGCTTCAGAAAACTCAACAACATCTTCATCACCCATCTGCATACTGATCATTTTGCGGGAGTCTTTGGATTGCTCGAGACAATGTCATTGAACGATCGGCAGGAAAAGATTAGCTTTTACAGCCCGTATTCAGAGTTTCTGGCAGCAATGTTTAAGATGTTTGGTTATGATCACTTTGATTTTCCAATTGAAGTGTATGAAGTAAAAGATGGTGCAATATTTGAGTTTAATGGATTTAAAGTTCAGGCTTTCAAGACTGATCATCTGATTGAGAGCTACGGCTATGTATTTATAGAAAATCCCAGACCGGGGAAGTTCAACAGGGAGAAAGCAGAGGCTCTTGGTATTCCCCCTGGCCCACTTTACTCAAAACTGGTTAGAGGAGAGGCAATCGAATTGGACGGGAAGATTATCACGCCGGAGATGGTAGTTGGTCCCAAAAGGTCGGGAAGAAAGATTGTTTATACGGGAGATACAAGGCCAGTCGAAAAAATCGTGGAAGTTGCAAAAAATGCGGACGTGCTGATACATGACGCATCTTTCACCGAAGAGCTCATCAACTGGGCCCGGGAAACAAAACACTCTACTGCAAGAGAAGCTGCTGAGATAGCGAAGAAGGCAAATGTTGGATCACTCATTCTAACACATATAAGTACAAGATATTCCAAAGATGCAACACCTCTTTTGGAAGAAGCGAAGAAGATTTTTAAGAATACGTTCGTGGCCGAAGATTTTATGGTAATTGATGTTCCATTGAAGTCTTAAAATCACTTCCGCTCTGGTTATTTTAATTGAACTAAGATCGGGACGGGATATTGAAGGTTTCTTCAAAACTGAAGAAGAAACTCCTGAAAAATTATCTCTATGAATCTCATCTTTTCTGCCAGATATATTTCTAAGGAATCAAAAATTCCTGTTATTATTGTAAGAAGGAAAAAGAGAATCAAAAATCCTGAAAATTTTCTTATCGTGCTCTCTTTTTTAACTAACCTTTCTCCAGCTAATTTATTTCCGAACATCAAAAAAATAGAGATTGCTGAAGCCATACCAAATCCGTAAGAAAGCATAATAAAGAAACCATTGAAAGGATTTGCGCTGAGCGATATTAATCCAAGAATCACTCCAAGGAGTGGCCCTATGCACGGGCTCCACACCGCTCCAAGGCTGAGACCAAGAATAAAGGACGAAATTAATTTAAAAATCCCTTTCTGACTGGACCCCCTCATTTTTAAGATAGCCATGCTTGAACCTGATGAGATATTGGAAGAAACATGAGCGAATTTGCTGTAAAAACTGTCGGATAGCAGAATCAATCCGAATATGGCAAGTATAACGTAGGAAATATACTTGAAATAACTGAAAGTTCCGATAAATCCAAAAATAAATCCGAGAATTCCAAAGGAAAAAACCATACCGGTAACAATGAGGAAACCGGAACTCCATTTCCCCTCAGAAGTTGCAAAAATGGCAGGAAGGACAGGAATTACGCATGGAGATACTACAGAAAGAACTCCACCGGCAAAGGAAATAAAGTACTCTATCATTTCAATGAAGTTGGGATGAAATTATAAAATTTTAATGCATGGGATGAAATTATAAAATTTTAATGCAGCAATCTGTCAGCTTTACAGCTTTTCAGTAGGCATAGATTTTTCCGTATGGCCTTCTGGATACTGGAACAAGCTTGATGAACTCACCATCCATTATTTTCTCCTTATCAGCCTTAAAGTGTTCACTGTACTCTCCTACATACTGATCAATGATTTTCCAGTCATCCTCATCAAGCTGGAGAATCCCAACTTCCTTTCCGAGCTGATAATCTTCAACCTTTCCTCTAAGGTAGATCACTCCACCATGCATCCCGGTTCCAATGTAGTGGGCCTTGTGCCTCTCCTTCTTCTTCAGATTCAGGCCAAGGAGAATGACGATTCCACCAGCCATATATTCTCCGAAGAAATCCTGTGCAGTCCCACCAATAACAAGGACTGGTATTTTACCCACATATTCTTTCATGTGGATTGCCGTTCTGTATCCAACGTTGTCTCTGATGAAAATCTTTCCTCCTCTCATTGACATCGCCACAACATCTCCAGCCCTTCCATGAACCACAATCTCTCCATCATCCATTGTATTCCCAACCCCATCCTGTGCGTTTCCGTGAACGATTATTCTGTGTCCATCAAGAAAGGCTCCCAGATCGTTACCGGGAATGCCTTCGATGTAAATCTCAAGTTTGGGGCAGGGATTGGGGATATGAAGCCTCGTACCAATATATCTCTGACCACACACGTTTCTCAGATTCACTTTCTTCACTTTTTTCAGGGCTGCATACCTGAGCAAATCGTTGACCTCTTTGTGTTTCAATCCTGAAGCATCAATTGTTGCGTTCTCACCTTCGATTTTGATGTGATCAATTATTTTATCAATTGGTCTTACCCCTCCAAGAAACATATCCCTGAGGGTGAACTTCATACTCGAAGACATCCCATATCACCTCAACCTTAAAACCTTAACCTCAAATTTTGATATGAAAATAAACACATCATCATTCACCAGCTCCTTTCACGCCCAGAACGTTCAGCTCCCATTCCTCAAGACCAACACCTCTCAGGTGATCCCTGTTACCTCTGAGACTCTCAATGGCATTTATTCCCATTCCTCCGAGCATCTCCTTTATTTCATGACTCCACCCTCTCAGGAGATTGACAAGTCGTCTGCTTGCTATTTCAGGATTCAGCCTCTTGGTGAGGTAGGGATCCTGAGTGCAGATACCCCATGCACATTTGCCAGTATAGCATTTCTGACAGAGGGTGCATCCCATTGCAATTAAGGCAGGCGAACCAATGTAAACAGCATCCGCTCCAAGTGCGATGGCTTTGATCACATCTCCACTGCATCTTATTCCTCCGGCTATGAGAATTGAACATTTATTTCTGATCCCTTCATCTCTCAGCCTTTTATCTACTGCTGCAAGGGCAAGTTCAATTGGAATTCCCACGTTGTCCCTTATTATTTTGGGAGCGGCTCCAGTACCACCTCTCAGACCGTCGATGGCAACTATGTCGGCTCCTGCCCTCACAATTCCCGAAGCGATAGCTGCAACATTATGGACAGCAGCTATCTTAACGCTTACTGGCTTTTCGTAGTTTGTAGCTTCTTTTAGAGCGTAAATGAGCATGGATAAATCCTCAATTGAGTAAATATCGTGCTGTGGAGCAGGGGAAAGAGCATCAGTTCCTTCAGGTATCATTCTTGTCTCAGATATATTTACTGATACTTTTTCACCAGGGAGGTGTCCACCAATTCCCGGCTTTGCTCCCTGACCTATCTTTATTTCAACTGCAGCAGAAACATTCAGATATTCAGGATCGACACCAAACCTTCCGCTTGCAACCTGAACAATTGCATTTGAACCGTATTTTTCTCTCATATCTTTTGGAAGCCCACCCTCACCTGTATTGAATAGCGTACCGAACTCCTTTGCCGCCATTGCTAATGACTTGAATGCAGTGTAGCTGATTGCCCCATAAGACATGGCAGAAAAGACTATAGGTGTTTCAATCATCAGGTTTGGATATAAATCTGACTTAATCTCAACATCTTCGTCGCTGATTTCTATATCCAGCATGTCTGGTTTTCTTCCAAGGAATGTTCTGAGCTCCATTGGCTCTCTCAAAGGATCTATAGAAGGATTTGTAACCTGTGAGGCATTCAAAACCAGATGATCCCAGTATATGCGGTATGGCTTATCATTTCCACTACCTGTGAGTATAACACCTCCGGTTTCAGCCTGTTTCTTAAGATCCTGCAATTTCTCTCTTGTCCAGTTGGCATTAGGTCTGTATTCAGATGGATGAGGTCTCACAACAAGCGCATTGGTGGGACAGAAAACAACACACCTCTGACAACCAACACATACCTCCTCTCTGTGAAACATCGTATCTAGTTCCTCATCGTAGTAATGTCCCTCCTGAGAACACTGCCTCTCGCACACTCTGCACCTTATGCACCTCTCATCTCTCCTCTCTATCGTAAATTCAGGAAGAAGGAATGTCTTCATACTATACCTCCTGATATACTTCTTGGAGTTTTTAATGTCATCTAAATCGACTCCTTCAGGCTAATCAGATGATCTTTTTTATTCAACCTGACAACAACCGGTTCTCCACCACGTGGAGTCCACACAAGATCAAGCTTTGGTGAAACAGCTCTTATAGCGGACTCCTCTGATGATAGGAACACAAAATCTCCCTTAGCTCCGGCTGTTATAGGTCTAAGCCTAATTCTATCTGTGATTCCAAACATCTCCCCATGATGGGCCACAATGACAGTGAAAGGCCCGTTAATCAGCAAAGGAGAGTAAACCATTCTCAGAGTGGAGTACAGTTTTCTTTTTTTCTCATCCATGTAATCTATTATATCCCACATCGGGGCAGCAAAAATCTTTGAAACAACTTCTATTGGAAGTCCCTGCCTTCTCATCAAAAGGTCAACAGCATAAGCCATGACCTCCGTATCGGTAAAGAGCGTGCAGAAGTAACCATGCATCTCAAGAAATCTTCGGTTAGTTCCGTAAGATGAGATCTCTCCGTTATGTACCACAGTCCAGTCAAGAATGCTAAAGGGATGCGCTCCACCCCACCATCCCGGAGTATTTGTTGGGAATCTGCTGTGTACAGTCCACAGGTAACCTTTGTAAAGCTCATCGAGCATGAAGAAGTCGGCAACATCTTCCGGAAATCCCACTCCTTTAAA
Source organism: Archaeoglobus sp. JdFR-24 (assembly GCA_002011215.1). Next base: position 42,854 of record MTML01000022.1, on the reverse strand, counting down.
AACACCCATATCTTTGCCCGAAGAAAATACGTATGCGTCATCTATGGATGTGTTTATGTGCATAACCTTTGCAACCACATAGTCATCATCACTCAACCTTTTGCTCTCTCCTCTCTTTTTTGGTGAAACGAAGTATCTCCATACAAGTGGTGGATACATAACATCTGCTTCAGGGTTGGTGGGAACCTCTTCATCATACACAATATCGAAATTATTTGAGAGAAATCTGTCTACTTCTTTCTTGGCTTCGAGATTTTTGTTCTGATACATTATGTGAAGGGCATAATAGTCTCTGTATTCAGGGTAAAGGCCATAAACTGCATATCCTCCTCCAAGACCGTTTCCTCTGGCCTTCATGTTGACTATTGCTTTAATTGCTCTCTCTCCACCAAATCTCTCTCCCTTAATGTTCATAACTCCAAAAAGACCGCATGCCTGGATGTCCTTTTCTGGCAGAAATCTCTCACTTTCATGTCTGATGTTAAATCTCATCTCCAGCCCTCCTCAAATCACGCCTAAAATCACTTCTTTTTGAAGCAGATTCCATCTAACATCATCAGGAAGTTTGCTGAAACCGAAATCGTACTCTAAAAGCTCATCCTTGAATCCCGATACATCGATTCTCTTTCTCATTAGGTTCAAATAGATCCCGGCTCTCTCCACTTTCCCTACGAAAACAAGCCCCTGTATAACTCCATTCTTCAGAGCCACCCTTCTGTAGATTTTCTTATCGAAGTCCAGGTTGCTCAGGACATCAAAACCCTCTTTTTCAGCAATCTCTTCAGTAACATTCAGACCGGCATTTATTATGTAGACATCATAGAAATGCATAGCATTCATCGCAGTACCCCAGTCGAACTCTCTTTCCTCGCCAATCATGTTGAGACCAGCGATTCTACCTCCAAAGTATGCGTTCGGCCATAGTGGCAGAACTCTCACATCATCGACAACAAAATCATAAACTTCAGCACAATCACCGCATGCATAGACGTCTTTCACAGAAGTCTCCATCTTTCTGTTTACCAGTATACCTCTGTTAACTTTAACTTCTGTGCTCTCTACGAGCTCCACTCTTGGAATCACTCCAACCGCCATAATCAGCAGGTCGCATGGTATTTCCGTACCATCAGTTAGAGTAACGCTTGTAACCCTGTCTTCACCATTAACCTTCTTTATAGTCTTTCCGGTGTGAATTTTTACATCATGTTGCCTGAATACATATTCTACAAGCTCGGATGTCTTCTCATCAACAACCGGAGCAAGAACACGATCTGCAAGCTCGACAACATCAACTTCAATTCCTCTTTCATTTAAAACTTCGGCAGCCATAAGGCCTATAACTCCACCACCAAGGATGATTGCTTTTTTGGCGCCAGCTTTCAGTAATTTTTCTATTCCGATGGCATCATCCAGACTGACGAAGGAAAAAACATTACTCATCGATTTTTCAAGCCCCTCCATCGGGGGAATGAAGGGCTTTCCGCCTGTTGAAATCAACAATTTTTCATATCCGATTTCCTCATTCGTGTTGAGCATTACTTTTCTGGACTTAAAATCTATTGCAACAGCCTTTTTTCCCAAAATTGGAGTGACGCTCATTTTTTCGTAAAAATCAAGGGGTCTGTAGTATATCTTTTCGAGGTCAATCCTTCCGGCAAGATAGTAGGGGATAAGTGCTCTCGAATAAACGTGGTGAGTCTCTTCCGATATAACGGCTATGCTCATTTCGCTGTTTTTGCTTCTTATTCCTTCAATACATCCAATTGCTCCTGCTGAATTACCTATTATGACAACATCAAAGCTCTCCATTCTACCCCTCCTCATATATGAGAGCCTCATTTGGACACATTTTAACACACATGGGATAATCCAGTCCTTCGCACAGGTCACATTTGGTAATCTTTCTGTTGTTCTGGTCGATTACTATTGCACCGTATGGGCATGCCATCACACAGCTGTAACATCCTACACACCTCGATTCATCATGTACGACCTTTCCACTCTCCTGATCTTTGTAAAGAGCTCCGCTTATGCATGCAAAAACACAGTCTGGCTCGTTGCAATGTCTGCACTGCATTGCAAAAGTCAATGGAATGTTCTCCTCAACCAGCACTCTTGGCAATGGTCTCTCTTTCTCGTACTTGAATGCTTTTAATATATCTCTGGATTTTGAATGAGCGACCACACACCATACCTCACAGAGATGGCAGCCTATACAGACTTCTGGTTTTACAACAACTCTTGGCAAGTTTACCCCTCCACATTAAGTAAATTAATATCGTCTGTGTAAAACACATGTGGTATGTTTTTATCGAAATATCTTCCGGTTTTAATATTGATATTACATGACATACTAATGCATTAAAGCCAATAAAATGCATATAAATATTGCGCTATTTTGTGTCTAAACCAAAAAACAAAAACAGAGCGTTCAGAAACCTCTGTTAATAGTTGAAAAAATATCAGAAAATTCTTCAAAAATTTAAAATATCTGTATCTTAAATACAACTAAAAGTCAGCCCAGAAATCTCTCCAACCTATTCAGCATCTCGATTATGTTCTCTCTTGAGGTTGCATAACTGACTCTTATCCACGTCTTATAACTCTGTCCGAAAGCAGATCCAGGGGTTGTAGCAACGAACTCTTTCTCTAGGAACTCCTGACAGAAGTTCATACTATCTCTTTCTACATCCATAAAAATATAGAAAGCACCCTTTGGAGGAGCGTATCTGATTCCGAGTTTATCCAATCCACTCATAAGGAGATCTCTTCTTGCTCTGAACTCTTTTACCATCTCTTCGATGAAAGACTGATCACCCTTCATCGCCTCTATTGCTGCATACTGGACAAAGGAAGTAGGGTGGCTTACTGAATGAGATTGCATTTTTGCCATTGCTTTAACAATATCTGCAGGTGCAGCAGCATATCCAATTCTCCAGCCAGTCATGGAGTATGTTTTGGATAGGCCGTTGATGATGATTGTCCTCTCCAGCATATCATCCAGAGATGCGATGCTCACATGTTCCCCTTCAAACAGTATTTTCTCATAAATTTCATCCGACATTATTAGGATGTTTTCATCAACAGCCAGATCCCTCAATTTCTTCAAGAAATCCATCGGGTAAACAACACCTAAGGGGTTGCTGGGGGAGTTGAATATGATCATTTTTGTTTTGTTGGTTATGTAATCCTCAACAGGAGCATCGCTGAAATTCTCAGAATGTGGAACCCAGACAACTTTTCCTCCAGCCATTTGAACGCAAGCTTCATAAGTAACCCACGAAGGATCGAGCAGTATAACTTCATCTCCCTCATTGATTACACTCATTACAGCCTCGAAAATTGCATATTTGGCTCCAGGAGTTACAATGATGTTTTCTGGATTGAATTCTATCCCGTTCTCTTTCTTCAACTTCTCGGAAATCACATCTAAAAGTTCTGGAACCCCTCTGGTGGGAGTGTAGAAAACCTTGCCTTCCAACATTGCTTTATAGGCTGCATCGACGATGTATTTCGGCGTTGGAAAGTCCGGTTCGCCGACACCCATATCAATAACTGGTTTTCCTTCTCGTTTGAGCTTTTTTGCAGATTCAGAAATTTTTAAAGTTGCTGATGGACTGACAGCACTAACTCTTTTGCTGATCATACTCCATCAACCTTCTAACCAGCTTAACAGCAGCCTCAACAGCTCTCTTCGCATAATCCACTCTTTGTTGGGCAGCAATTCTGCCCATTCCAGGTCCGGATATTCCAAGGGTTACGGGTTTGTTGTATTCCAGAGAAAGATCCATTATTTTCCTGGCTGCATGCTGAGCGACAATCTCGTCATGACCAGTTTCGCCTTCAATCACACAACCGACAGTTACAACCGCGTCCACGCCACCCTTATCCAGAACCCTTTTAATGGCAATGGGTGTGTCAAAAACTCCAGGGACACGAATTATTTCTGTAATTTCAGCACCAAGGAATTCAGCATGTTCTTTTGCAAGAACCTCCATCATGTATGTTATATCTCTGTTGAACTCAGCAACCACCAGACCGAGCTTAATCTTCTCCATTAATACCACCGAAGTGGGAAGGTGGGAAAAGATATATAATATTATTTATGGGGTGGTGGGTGGTGGTTGGTGCAGACTGGTGGGGGTTGGCTGCCATTAAAGGTTGGATTCTTAACAACTGCAGAAATAGTAGCATTAAAAAACAATTTTCAGTTTTAATTAATTTTACAGTTAATATAATATTATCCTAATATAGTATTGTCCTCTCCAATCCTCTTCAAAATTCAGGGATTATTCAAGGATTGGCCCGACATCTCCATATCCCTGTCTTTGACCGGTTCCAGCCATTTTTTCGAGCTTTTTTGGTCTTAGTAGCAGGTCAACTGCATTTCTAACGTGCTCTCTCACACGATTTTCTGCGACCATGAGAAGCTCCTCTTCGCTTGGAGCCTCATCTTCATGAATTGTAACATCTATTACATGCTTATTCGTTAATAGTTGAACGAGCTGGATGCCCATGCTCAGCACGATATAGCTCAGTTTATCAGTTTCTGTACCACCAACCCATCCACAGGTAATTACAATATCACATTCTCTTTCATCTATAAGCTTCTTTGCAGCGATCGGAAGATCTTTTATCCCCGGAACGGTATATCTTTCATATGGGAGGGAGCATATTGATCTGAGTTCATCTATCGCGATCTTTCCCATGTTTATCCTTGAAAATGTTGTGTCTGCGATTCCAATTTTCATATCGATCACCACCGTTAACCTGAAAGGATCTCAATTGCCACATTCAATGCAGGCTTTGCAGCTCCTTTTCTCATCAGAACATCCTCAACTGCTGCCAGGGTGGAAAGAACTTCTCTCTTTCCAATATTGCCCATTGTCCCAATTCTGAAAATCTTTCCTTTCAGGTGTTCTTGCCCGCCGGAGATTGTTATTCCATACTCTTCTTTCAATGTCCCTCTGAGTTCTTTGTCTGAGATCTCAGCAGGTAATTTTATGGCTGTTACAGTATTTGAATAATTGCTGTATTCATTGAGTTCGGGGAAAAGTTCGAGACCTGCCGTAATGGCCCATTCTCTCACAGCCTTAGAGAACCTTCTGTGCCTGCTTATCCTGTTCTCCAGCCCCTCCTCGTATATCATTTTTATGGCCTCATCGAGAGCAAAGAATAACGGAACTGCTGGGGTGTAAGGTGTTTGCCAGTCTTTTAATTTCTTTCTGTAGGCATTCAGGTCTAGGTAGAAGGGAGCTTTATCGTTGTAGAACTCCCATGCTTTCTCAGTTACTGCAACGGCAGCCAGACCTGGTGGAATTCCGAGACATTTCTGAGATCCAACAATGGCCACATCTATTTCCCATTCATCCATCTTTACCTCATCCCCTCCTACGGAGGTGATACCATCCATTATAACGAGAGCAGAATATTTCTTTGCCAGCCTTGCGATCTCTCTGGCCGGGTTCAGTATGCCTGTAGAGGTCTCGTTGTGCACAAATGCAACTGCCTCACTCCCTCCCTCCAGTGACCTCTCAATCTTTTCAAGTTCTATTGATTTACCCCATTCGAATCTGATAGCATCAACCTCAGTATATTTTGATGCAATCCTGCAAAGTCTGTCACCAAATTTTCCATTATCGATGCATGTAATTTTCTTAACTTTTGAAAAAGTTGAAATTGCGGCCTCCATTCCTGCAGTTCCGGAACCTGAAATGATGTATACGTCACCATCAGTCCCGAAAAGCTCTCTCAATCCCTCAGTGCATCTCTGCATTATTTCTGAAAAATCGGGTGTTCTATGCCCTATGGTTGGCCTGGCCATGGCATTGATTATCCTGCTGTGAACCTGAACCGGTCCGGGAATCATTAAAAGTTCATCAAACTTCATGAAAAGTTAAAGTTATGAGGCGATTTTAATATTTTTTCCATACCCCTGCATACAATCTGCTGATATTGCATTATTAAATTCCAGTAAACAGGGTGGTAAGCAGAAGAATCAATCAGCAGAATACAGATCTTTTCTTTTCTCAATCAACGCCTTGACTATTTTTGCTGAACTGCAGAACTCACAGGGTTCTTTAACAGTAATTCTTACCACCTTCGACTTAATATTCCTTTTTCTTAACTCCTGTTCGAGCCATTTTTCATCAAAATGCTGATCATGACCCAGAACAATTATATCTGGGTTTAGCTCGATTATGGGTTTAAAGATATCCTTCTCATCTCCGAGTATTGCTTTATCAACGTATTTTATGCTCTCGACAACTTTTCTCCTCTGTTCTTCAGGTATCACAGGTTTTGGTTTGTGTTTTACGTTCTTTGATCTTGCAACTATTACAATCAGTTCATCTCCAAGTTTTTTTGCCTCTGATAAAAACCTGAGATGACCGGGGTGAATTATCTCAAAGGTTCCTGTTGCCACAACTCTTACCATCTATTCCTCGCCTGCAGATGTGCATAAAAAATCTTTGATATTGCGTTTGTTGAGTAGATGAGAAATTGTTCAGCCAGGGCAATTGGATGCAATAATATGTTCAACTAAGCGTTCAACTAAGCAGAAAAATCCAGATCATTTCATATCAATCAACAATTTCTACATTTACTTCTTTACCGAATCTATCATAACATCTCCAGCTTCTCTCTGTATAGGGATATCCAACAATAATGTGATATCTGCCAAACCTGGAAAACATCTCAATATCTGCAGAAGATGGAGTGTTATTTGGAGTGGGATGACTGTGAACACTTCCCAGTATTTTCATACCGAGAGGTAGCATTTCGGTATGAATTATTGCACTTGTCATCCCGCTCTCAAATGGCAGTATAATAAGCTCCTCTGCAACGTTTTTTTTGCCAGCAAGCAGAGCAATAATCTCATAAGGATAACTGTCTTTTGCAACAGCAAGAATCATTTTTAAAAGGGATCTTTTAATTTTCATTGTATAAACTGGAAAGCTGTTGCATATATATAAATCGGTAGATCTACAAACAGTAAATAGCTTGCAAGTGATTTCAGATAACTCTCTTCAAAGGTAACTCTTCAAGGACAACCGTTCTCCCCCCATCCTCGCGCACGATAGTAATCCCTGATCATTCTCAGCACATCTTCTTCTGAAATCCTTTTACCTGTAATATAATCTGTGATCACTTTTTGTTCTTTTTTTATTTTTAAAACTTCAAAAAATTTTTTGGGGGGCATATCCTGCTGAAAACTGTACCCTTCTGAACAGTTTAGAGAACGTGCAAGCGATATAGCTCTTTCTGCACCCTTAATGAGATCTTCATTCTCAATTTCAAAACCGGTAGCATGATTAAACAGGTTTCTGATCAGGTCAATATCCAGATTTCTCGCGATTGTCTCTCTTCTGCAGAACCCCATTCCGTTTAGCAACCAGAGCCAGTTCTCGGTAGCTACCGTATACAGGGCTGTGTTAAACCCTCCTGCAAAAATAGAGTCGATAATTTTTTCAGCTCCAATCTTCTCAAGATATCGTCTTATACTCTCTTCACTTTTTTCGGGAAGAACTGTAACGCTAACAGGACCTTCATGACCACCTCTCAGGTTTGTAAGAGCACCAAAGGACTCACTTCCAAAACTCACTCTTGGATCAAAAATCCATTCCATATTTTTAATTAAATGGCTCTCCTTTTTTATCCACTCGCCAAATAGTCTAGCAAGCCCTTCAACACCCTCACCAAAATGTTTACCAATTCCTGATCGGTAGGCAGTCATGTTCAGCATTCTCAAAACTGATTCTGCATCTCTTGAAATCGGGAAGCCAATCTCATCCTCGAATATTTTTGCTTCTTCAATAAAGCTCATCAGCATGTCAAACAACTCAGCAAAAGTTAACTCATCTATTCCAAGTCTGTTTGCAGCATCATGACACTTAACAGCCTCCTCGGCGGTTGAAACTCCGCATCGCACTCCAAATGAAAGTGAGACACCAAAATACAGGGAGGCTTTTGTCAAACCATCCTCTCTTTTGAGCTCAGCTTTGCAGGGAGATGGGCAGCCATAACAACCCAGACTTCTATTTTTAATCCTTTCCAGATATTTTTCAACACCAAACTCGGCTATTTTGCCCTCTGAAATGAGTTTCGAACGCATTTTATATGTGAGGTATCCGATCTTGGCCCAGGAGTCCCAGGCGGCCATTATACCAGCTTTCGAGTAAATTTTGGTGAGCCTGTCTGAGAGTATTCTTTCTCTCAGCAGTTTGCTGTAGTGCTCAAATTTATCTCTGTTAAATATTTCTGTCTGTTTTTCGCCTTCAACAATAACGGCTTTAACTTTTTTTGAGCCAAAAACTGCTCCAAGCCCTCCTTTACCAAGGTGGTGGAAACCATCAACGAGTGCAATGGATATCGGGACGAGATTTTCTCCTGCAGGACCAATAGCAATTACCGAACCTTTCTCTTTCTTTTTTAGAAATTCAGTTCCCGCTATAATGTCTTTTCCCCACAATCTATCTGCATCCAGGAATTTTACTGTATCAGAACTAATTTTTAAAAGAATGGGTTCATCAGAAGATCCCTTAATTATGATCAGATCGTATCCAGCACTCTTAATATCTTTAGCGAGCCTTCCACCTACAACTCCAGGCCCAAAGGTGTTGTTGAGGGGATTTTTGGTTATACATAATGTTTTTGTCGCTCCGGGTAAACCTGTTGAGGTGAGAATTCCTGCAGCAAAAATTATAAAATTCCTATCGCTGAGGGGATCCATCTTTTTTTTGTGTAGTTTTTGTGCGATTTCATAGGCGATCCCAGCAATTCCAGCGTTCCTTTCATATTTTGTATCTTTAACAGGTATCTCTGAATAGTCCCTATTTGAAAGGTTGATTTCAATGGCCATCCCTGTAAAGCTCATACAAACCATTTTTCAGAGGAGAGTATAAACTTTTTTCATTTTTTGAATTTTAATCGCTGAAAATGGATTAAACCGATAGGGTGTAATGAATACCTCAGAGATTTCAGAATGTCTGGATTGTGAGTACTCAGTATCAGATTGATTGTGACTGTTCGATTACCAGAGAATTTGTTCAATTACCAGAGAATTTTTTCACCTTTTCCTTCGATTTTCCGACAGATAGCCTGGAGTCTCAGGTTCCAGGATCTCTTTAACCGAACTGAGAAAGTTACCGTAAATATGGGCATCAACGGCGAAATGGTAGTAGATGTGTTTTCCAAATCTCGCCAGTTCTGCAATATATTGTGTTAGAACTGAGAAAGCAAAAGCGTTGGCGTGCATCGCACCGTATATGTCGTTGGATCTCATGTAAAATATACCTGCAAGCAAATCATTGTCGATTCCCACGAACTGATACCCCCTCAGACATGGTGGTTCATCACTCTCAAGGTCCCATGGCCTCGAAATGCCGACGTAACAGTCTCTTCTGAAAGGCTCCTCTTTCAATTTATTGATGACAGTGAAAAGTTGATCTACTGTTATTTCATCTTTTTCGCAGTATCTTGCCCTTTCAGCATAGGTGTAGACCTCTCCTTCTTTGAGGATAGGTTCTGAAACTGGCCTGTCAATGCACTTTGCGTGGATCATATAGTCGTGAGCGTATTCGATGCCATATTTTCTGGTGAAGGGGGCTTTATCATGGATCTGATGCTCATAGGGATTTTTAACTTCTATGAGCAATCTCTGGACGAATTTACTTTCTTCCTGTCCATCGAAAATCTCTCCCCACTCTGTCTTCTTTGTTTTGCCATTGTAGTATATGACCTCCATGGCTGAATGCCAGGCAGTTGAGAGATAATCCTCTTTCAGATGGGTAGCAAGTTCATGATAGCCAAAGAGTTCATTTAATTCCTCACTTGCAGCATTTTTTGCTTTCTCAATATCTCTCGTGTAGATGTGGGGTGTTGAAATGAGCATTGCAGCGCTTCCTTTTTCCATATCGATTCTGTTGCATACTGCATCGAGAACATAGTTTATAAATTCTGAGTTATGCATGAAGAAATTATATGCATCAAGTGAACGGACGAATGCAGTAGCATGAAGCTTTTCATCAACCGGTAAAAAGCTGATTTCAGTTATTGCCGGTGAGTTATCACAAAAATGATCTTTCGATCTCCACACAGGTATTGAAACTCTCCTGGTGAATGGGCTTGATCTGAGTTTCTTTGCAGCAATATCTATCAGATTATCAACTCTATCAGTGTAGCTCTCTCCGCAAAATCTCCAGCCCGAAAAATCATATTCGAGCTTAAAGAAAAAGGACGGATCCTCCACAACAACCAGTGAGGGCTCACACTGTATTGTATCTCCAAATCTTGAGCGATACTTTTTTCCTTGGTGGAGTATTTTGTTAAGAAGATGTTTTCTTGCCTCTTTCCAGTCACAGGAAATAATCATGAAAGTATTAGTAAATCTGGGAGGTAAAAAAGTTTTGGTGAAGGTTGGGAATTGTAGTATTTGAGGTTATGAATGGTTGTTAGGGAGTTTTTGCGATTGATAAAGCCCCTTAATAGTTGAAAAATCCTTTTGCAAATCTCTTAATTCCTCAGGTCTGAACTTGTGAATTAGTGTGATAAATACGCCCCTCTTGCCCCTGTAATCGTCATAGCTCAAAACTTCCTTCAGTTCTCTTATAGAACCTATAATTTCAGGCTCTACAATATCGAGGGAGTATAACTCCTTGTAGAGTTGTTCTTCAAGCTCGAGTCTGTCAACAATGAAGAATATTGTTGGATTTTTAGATTTAAAATTTAATAAATTATTCTGTTTATTGCCTCTGAAATGCTCCAAACATTTATTAAACAAGTCTCTTTAACCTCATCAAAATGTTTATCATTTGTTATCAGAATTGCCTTTGCTTTCAGACATGTTGCGGCATGAACAACGTCAGCGCCACCTCATTTTCTGGAAAATAAGGCTTGCACTTTTCTACCTCATCCCCTGAAGGATTCACTACGCTGACTTTAACCTTTAAAAACTCAAGAAATTCTTCGGCACTTAATTCCTTAGAATATTTTTCATACTCTGCAAGCAAAACATCGTTTGCTACAATCTCAAAGTCTGGATTCGTTAATAAGTTAAGAATTAAATTCGTTGTCTTGTTTTCGTCCAGCCTTTCTTAACAGCTGCAATGAACACATTAGTATCAATCAAAAACCTTATACTTCTTTCTTGCAACTCTATTACCTTCCTCTCCGATCTCTTTTTCGAGCTTGTCAAAGTCTACACCCTTAGCCTTCTCAATTATGCTTTCAAGCATCTTTTTAACGTCAATTCTCTTGAGAATGACTGCATCAGCATCTACATCTGTAATCAGAAACTCCTCTCCTGGCTTTATACCCATTCTCTTTCTTAATTCCTTGGGCAGCAAAACTCTACCTTTTTCATCAACTTTTGTTACTGGCATATTTCCCACATTTCCCACTTGATTTAAGATGTTATAAATGTTTTGCTGATGAGCCTCTTCTTCTCCCAGCCAGCAAATCATTCATCAAACCTCTCTTAATCCTCTCAAGCTTCTCCTTCCGTTCTCTTTCGAGTTCGGGCTTTTTATAACAGTTGATAGAATTTTGGTGATTTTTTGCTGTTCTTCGAGAGGATGGAGTGGAATTAGATAATTCTCAATGTCTTCTTTCCTTATTGCTTTAAAAGTAGAACCAGATGATATGGCTCCACATTTTTTGACGTTGAACTTCAGATAGTAAAACAAAAACAGAAAATGGAGCTTATTATCTCTAGTTCTAATGGCTGCTAACACTATATTAATACAGCATCTAAATGGTGCTATGTTAACATCACCAACTGGTGCTCTCACTGAAGGAAGAATATCGTTTTTTTAGCTATTTTTATTGGTTTTGAGCAGTAAACTGTTGGGGATGGGTGGATCTCTCCAAATTCTGCTTTTCCTTGCAGAAAGGGTAAACCTTCTCTTTTATTGTTGTATGTTGATGACGGAGGAGACTGTCTCATAACTTATCTCTGCAACACTTCCATCTCCCAATCTGACAACTTTCCAATCCTCCGGAATCCTCCCGATTGGAGTTTCTTTATATCCAAGATTATTCATATTTTCACCTTTTTAAATTCTGCCCAACCATTAGTAAAGGAATCAATCTAGGATACTCACCATCTATTATTTGAACCAGATTTACATTCGAAACGTTTATGTGATAATGCTTAATACGTAACCTCGGGTGGGTAGGCCAGACTGCCCCGTGTACCCCGTGTACCTTGAGGTGCACTTTTCAGGTGGTCTGGGTCCACCTTTCTCTGAATTTAGGACTATCATAAGGATTCCCATAGCAGCATCTCCTTCTTATTGACAATTTTCTCCTCAATCAGGCTGAAATAGGAATCATCACCAAAATTGAACTTCCTGTTAATGCTCCACGCAATAAAATCCACTACCTGAAGTGGTTGGGAAGAGACTGAGGTTTTATGATAAATTCTGATGTTTTTGGCTTTTCCTCTTAGCTTATATTTAATGTACTAGTTGAAGTGGTGAAATTCGGAAAAACAAGCCGCCGGCGGGATTTGAACCCGCGACCTGGTGATTACAAGTCACCCGCTCCGACCAGCTGAGCTACGGCGGCTCTTCGCATTATTGATAGAATTTGAATATAAGTATTTTGCTATCCTTCTCATTCTGGAAATGGTTGTAAATGGTTGCGACTTTATGTATTTACAATTCTCGGTAGACTCAGACCCTCAGACACCCCATTCTGAAATCTTAAAATGCGCGTAGTTTGCGTAGTTTATGTCACCCTTGCCTCTCTAGACTTCTCTCCAAAAAGGCACTAGTGGGAACAGGACAAAATGTGGAAAAGCAATACGATCTGACTTTACGAATTCTAAATTTAGAACCGATGAATTATTGGATTAGAACCAATGAATTCATCCACATCTATCTCTGATCTTTTCTGTCAGTCCTCTAACACTCACCTTACCCAGCCACTTCTCTCTATCTCTTGTGTAATCTCCCCCACCTCTTTCGAATAACTGAAGAAATCTAACCATACTCTGCCTACTCACATCCTATCATTTTCCAGTCTTCAATCTAGTAATGAAGTAGAATAACTAGGCTTCTGATTCAGGTCTGATTCTGTTCCGGGTACTGGTCATCGAATGGTGTGTTCAGACAGCAAAACATCAAGTAAATTTTCATCACCACATTTTGAAGTGTTATTTATTAACTCTTTTATAAAATTTGACCTCACAATATACTTCTGGTGAAAGTTTAAATACTTACCACTTAACATACTTCGATGGCCGATTTCACAGCGTCAGATGCGGCAGAAGTTCTCTTGGTGGTAAGGAATAAGTTCTTGAGACTCATACTGATAATCTCTATCACATGGGCACTTGTTTTCGCTTTTGTTGCAGACCCTCTAATCTCCCGAATACGCGAAGACCTTCTACCACTGGATGCGGAACTGATATATCTGGCACCTCTCGAAGGTCTAATCCTTAAACTGAAAATCAGTCTTTATCTCGGGATGGCGGCTGGTTTACCTTACCTGATTTACCTGATTTACAGAGCACTTAAAGAAAGGACAGAAGTTATGGAGAATGTGAATATATCGAAAAGTACTGCTCTGAAATATGGTATAACCTCACCTGCCCTTTTTTCGATGGGTGTGGCATACGGTTATTTTCTGATGCTCCCGATTTTCATGCAATTTCTGTATAGCAATGCTGTATCTCAGGGAGTACGGGCCACGTATTCAATAGCAGAGTTCATAAACTTCATAATCTTGATGATTACAGTATTTGGTGTTGTCTTTCAGATGCCCCTCGTACTTCTTTTCCTCGTGGGAAACGATCTTATAGATTACTCAACAATAACCTACTACAGAAGACACTTTTATATTGCATTCTTCATTCTCGGAGCAGCAATCACACCTCCAGATGTTTTCACACAGGTGATGGTGGCTGGCCCTATGATTGTGTTTTTTGAAATAAGTATACTCGTTATAAGAATAATCTACAGAGATAAAATTAAGCAAAAAATTTAGTACTAACAGTTGGTGATTGCCGAGTTGAAGACTTGGTTACGGACTATCAGTTTAACTTACTTCTTGCCATTCCTTGCCCACTTTTTAACCTACTTCAACACCGCGCCCTCATCTGCAGAACCTACAAGCTTTGCATATTTGGATAGGTATCCTGAAAGCTCTTTCTCCTTTGGTCTCCATTTCTCTTTTCTTTTTGCAAGCTCATCCTCACTTACTTTGAGCTCGATCATTCTGGCAGGTATGTCTATGAAAATTCTGTCTCCATCCTCAATAAGCGCGATATTACCTCCGACAGCCGCCTCAGGAGATACATGTCCGATGCAAGGACCTCTTGTAGCTCCGCTGAATCTTCCATCTGTTATCAGTGCAACTCTTGTATATCCCATACCTGAAATAGCGGCGGTTGGTAGAAGCATTTCCGGCATTCCAGGAGCTCCTTTTGGCCCCATATATCTGATTACAACCGCATCTCCCTCCGCGATCTCCCTGTTAAGAATGGCCTGAAGTGCCTCCTGTTCGGAATCGAAACACCTGGCATTACCCTCAAAAACCATCATATCTTCTGGCACGGCTGCGGCTTTTATTACAGCACCCCTTTCTGCCAGATTCCCCTTCAGTATTGCAATTCCTCCTTGGGGATGCAATGGGTTCTGAATATCTTTTATGATGTCTCTCCCTCTAACGAATGCTTTTTCAGCGATCTCATGAACTTTCAGTCCGCTGACAGTCATCTCATTGTGAAGGAGGTCTCTGGCTTTTCTGAAGAGCATTGGCACGCCTCCACTCTCATCAAGGTCTGCAATGGTGTAACTGCTCGCTGGATCTATTGCCACGATGTGGGGTGTATTTTTACATATAGAATCAAAAAGGTCGAGGTCGAGCTTAATGCCTGCTTCTCTTGCTATGGCGGGTAAATGCAGGACTGTGTTGGTTGAACCACCGATGAGCATATCCATCTTAATGGCGTTCTCAAAGGATCTTTCCGTAACGAAATTCCTCGGTGCGACATCGTTCTTTACAAGCTCAACAACTCTTTTTCCACTCTCTTTAGCAATTCTGAGTTTTCTTGATGAGCTACATGGCGATGTTGCACAATATGGTAGGCTCATACCAAGCGTTTCAGTCATTATTTGCATGGTGTTGGCTGTATAAAGCCCCTGACAGCTCCCGCAGTATGGGGCGCAGAAGTCCTCATAGAGTTTGAGCTCATCATCATCCAGTTTACCGGCTTTATACATCCCGGCAGCCTCGAATGCAGTTGATATGGTCACATTTCTCTCACCGATTCTTTCCGGAATCATTGGGCCGCCAGTGACAACAACAGCCGGAATATTAAGCCTCAGAACTGCCATAAGCATACCAGGAACTATTTTATCACACGAACCAACAACAACGAGACCATCAAACCTGTGCGCCTCAACCATTGCTTCTATGCTGTCGGCAATTATTTCTCTTGAGGGCAGGGCATATTTCATACCATCATGGCCCATGGCGATCCCATCGCAAATTCCGATGACACCAAACTCAAAGGGAACCCCTCCAGCAGAATAAACACCTTCTTTAACCGCCTGCGTTATTCTATCAAGAGTCATGTGTCCGGGGATAATGGTGTTGAATGCATTTGCAATTCCAATAAACGGTTTTTCCATTTCATCATCGGTAACTCCTAATGCCTTCAGAAGAGCTCTGTGAGCCACTCTCTCAATACCTTCTTTAACTTCCGCACTTCTCATTGAGAGAATTAAAAGCACCTCAACTATTTAATATTAATCTCGAGTTTAAATGAGGGCCTGAGTTTAAATGTAGGTTGATGTGAAATAAGGGATAATGGTCTTAATTGAACAACTAACATATCTTTTACTGCTCAAAGGATGTGGTGTGGAAGTGAAAAACAAAAAAGTTGAACAAAAATACAAAAATAAATTAATGAAAATAACCTCTAAGGAATTAGGTTCTAACCGCGAGACTGATGTCCTCTGCTTTAACAGTCTTTCTTCCAGCGTGCTTTGCAACCTCAACAGCTTTTCTGGCAATCTCTGTTGCCCATTCTTCGAGCACTTCTGCAAGCAACTCCTTTGCATTCTCACTAACTCTTTCCGCTCCAGCATTTCTCATCAGCCTGTCAATTGGAGCGATAGGCAATTCAGCCATTTTAATTCACCTCCTTCTAAATTCTCCTGAGTTATTTACAATATATATAGTTTTCGTAGTAATAAGGAAATTTGAGCTCTGTTAATTCAATCACGATACACAATATAGTCTTTCAGTATTGTAGTGTTGTATCGGGGTGTATTCTCGTATTAACGGGCATGCATTTATTCAAATTTATTTCGAAAAAATTTGGGCAATCATATCAAATTATTGTGAATTGCATCTTGTTATAATATGCTTTTGTAAAAATCAAAAGGGCTGAAATTGTTCAAAAACAAAAATCAACCCGTTTCAGAGTGTCAGCATATTTTCAACAACTGCTTTTGCGAATTCAGATGTACCGACCAGATTACCCTCAATGTGGCGATGCAGGTCATAGGTTACAATCCCACTCTTAATTGTCATCTCTACAGCCCTTTTTATCAATTCGCTTGCGTTCTTCCATCCCATGTACTCAAACATGAGTGCTCCCGTCAGTATCTCTGCAGTTGGATTAACTTTATTCTGGCCAGCGTACTTCGGTGCTGAACCATGAATCGGCTCAAAGACACCCATTCCATCACCGATATTCGATCCAGGTGCTATGCCCAGTCCCCCAACCATCGCAGCAGCAGCATCGCTCATATAGTCACCGTTTAAATTCGGCATGGCAAGCACATCGTATTCTGCTGTTCTTGTGAGTATCTGCTGGAACATGTTGTCAGCGATTCTGTCGTTCACGACAATCTTTCCCTTTGGATCTCCATCGTAATTTTCCCATAGCTCCGCTTCAGTTATTGTCTCGTTCGGGAATTCCTCTCGTGCGACCTCATAACCCCAGTCTCTGAAGGCACCCTCTGTGTACTTCATAATATTCCCTTTATGAACTATGGTTACACTTCTTCTTTTGTTATCGATAGCATACTTTATGGCAAGTCTAACCAACCTCTTTGTGGCAAATTCACTTATGGGCTTAATCCCTATTCCAGAGTCATCTCTTAACTGCACACCCAGTTCATCAGAGAGAAATCTGATCAATTTTTTCGCCTCCTCGCTTCCCTCTGGCCACTCTATGCCTGAGTACACATCCTCAGTATTTTCCCTAAAAATTACCATGTTAACTCTCTCAGGGTATTTTATCGGGCTTGGCACACCATTGAGATAGTATATGGGTCTAACATTAGCATACAGATCAAGAACCTGTCTGATTGTAACGTTCAGACTTCTGAAACCACCACCAACGGGGGTTGTAAGGGGTCCTTTAAGAGCAACTCTGAAATCTCTTATGGCATTTAACGTATCTTCTGGCAGATAATTGCCGTACATTTTATAGGCATCTTCACCAGCATAGACCTTGAACCATGAAATTTGCCTTCCGGTAAGCTCAGCCGCTTTATTTAAAACGGTGATTGCAGCAGGCACAACGTCCTTTCCTATGCCATCTCCCTCGAAATATGGAATTATGGGATTTTCAGGTACTTTCAGAACTCCATTCTCGAATTCAATTTTTTCTCCATCATCTGGTGGTCTCACTTTTTCATAATCCATAATCTTACCTCCAGCAGTTTATAGCTAAGGCTTTTTCGAACATGGGTTGGTTTAAGAAACTTTTTATCCATCCAAATGTTGTATGTCCAATGTTACATGCCGGTTATAATGTCTATTGCTTTAAGTTTTATATTTGCTCCCTCATCTACCCAGTATCATCGTCCTAAATGAGTCTGCAGCTCTTGCAGTGCTATTTGCCACCTCTCCGAGTTGAATTACAATATCTCTCAGCAGAATAACATCAAAGGGATCCATCTCACTGTTCAGCAGAAGTTTGTGGAGTTCAATCTGAACAATATCGCATTCATGTTCGACGATCTCCACCTCATTCACATGGACAAGTACTTCAGTGATCTCCTTTTTGCTGAAAGAAGTGGCGATCAATTTTGCAACGTGATCAATTAGTTCCTCATACTTACAGATAATCTCATTTATTTTGTGGAGCAGTTTACGGAACTTTCTCTCAATCTCTTTATCGACATCTTTCGCTCCTCTATAGGTTAGCATGTGGCAAACATGCTCAATATAGTTGATAATCTGATCCTGATAACTGAGGAAGGAAAGGAGGTCATGCCTATCAACCGGCAATCTGAGCGATTTTGTCACATGAGTTCGTATTTCCTGTTTTATCTTGTCGGCCTCATGTTCAAGATCATCTATCTCCTGCTCCAGTTCAAATATTTTATTTTTATCACCATTGACAAAAGCCTCAAATTGATCAACAAGGAGATCAGCTGCTATTTCACAGTATTCACTGTGTTTATGGATTGCCTTGAAAGGAGAGTATCCAAAGACATCCGTTACCGATCTTATGAACCTCATAGCAACACCACCAGTACAGTATATATCGAGATTGTTAAACCTGCCGCTATTGGAATAGTAAGAATCCACGAGTAGATAATTCTTTTTACTACACTCAGATCTACACTTGCCAGACCACCGGCGAATCCAACTCCAAGAACGCTCCCAACCAGTGTATGTGTTGTTGAAACAGGCATACCAAAATATGAAGCTGCAAGGACTGTTGTTGCTGTGGAAAATTCTGCTGAAAAACCTCTTGTGGGTGTAAGTTCAGTGATCTTTTTACCAACCGTCTCAATAACTCTGTAACCCCACGTCGCTATACCGATTGCGATACCTAAGCCACCAAGTGCAAGTATCCATGAGGGGGCCTCTGTAAAACCAAAGGTTGCTGAGACGGGCCCAACGGCATTGGCAACATCATTACTTCCATGTGCAAATGCAACGTAGCATGCTGTGATAACCTGTAGGTATCTAAAAATTTTTTCAGCCCTATCGATATCCATATTCGAGAGAATAAAAAATCTGATGATTGAAAAGATTACAAAAGCCATAACAGCACCGGCTACTGGAGATATTATCCAGCTCAGAGCGATTTTAGATAATATACCCCATCTTATCTGTTCAAATTTAAGGAGGTTCTCAGAAACTGCAGCAAGACCAAACCCAAGCATGGATCCTACAATGGAATGTGATGTTGATACTGGCAGGTGGTAGTAGGTTGCTATAGTGATCCAGAGCCCGGCAGAAAATATGGCTGATAAAGCCCCTATAGCGATGATATGGGGATCGAGAAGGTTGATCGGGACAATTCCTTTGCCTATCGTATGGGTCACACGACTTCCAAAAAAGAAAGCTCCACAGAACTCAAGAATACCTGCTATGACAATGATTTGTTTTAGAGTCAGGGCACCGCTTCCATAAGATGTGGCCATTGAATTGGCAGCATCATTTGCTCCTATGTTCCAAGCCATGTAGATAGAAACTATGACTGTAATGATGAACAGAATCTCAATCATGGTTCTGCCAGAGTCTTACTAGTTTATTTTTTTTTCGAAAACCTCAGAATGCATATCGCTTAAATAATCAGAAGTGAATGAAGATTTGTGTTTGCTGTTGAGTGTAAAAACGTATGGATGGTGTATAAATCCTTCTTTGGGGGGAAGAACTTTGCTTTGAAAGATTTAAGTCTGGAAATAGAGAGTGGACAGGTTTTTGGTATTCTGGGCCCAAATGCAGCAGGAAAAACAACCCTTATCTCTATCTTATCCACACTGCTTATTCCAGATAGGGGAACTGTGAAAATACTGGGCTTGGATGCCCTCAAGGACACTAACAAAATCAGAGAGCGAATTAATATGACGAGTGGCAGTCCAAACCTCCCCTGGAGTCTGACGGTTTACGAATGCCTGAGATTTTTCTCCATGGCTTATGGTATGAGCAATAAGAGTAAAATTGAAGAGCTTATAGAGATGTTTGATCTGTCTCAGTACAGGAATGTTGAATTTGAAGAACTCTCTACTGGAAACAAGCAGAAATTGAGTCTTGCAAAAGCATTCATAAATGATCCAGAACTCGTTTTTCTTGATGAACCCACAACCGGGCTGGATCCGGATGTGGCAAGGAGAATAAGAAAAAAGATTCTTGAGATCCATGAAGAATACAACATAACAACAGTTCTGACAACCCATTATATGTCTGAAGCTGAACAGCTCTGTGATAAAATTGCCTTCCTGAATCATGGAAGAATAGTTGCTACAGGTACACAGAAAGAGTTAAAAAAAATTATTGGGGCAAGAGATAAAATAATTATCGAATTGAGCTCTGGTGTAAAGTTACCTAAATTAAGTGTAGAAGGTGTTATTGGAGTTGATTTAAAAGGAGAGCGGTTAACAATCCTGGTTGATGATGCTGAGAAAAGAATTAAAGATGTTTTGAATCTGCTAAGCCCCGTCTACAGATATATCAAAAAAATTAGTATGGAGGAGGCGAATCTTGAAGATGTTTTTGTCGAGCTTGCAAAAAGAGATTAGAAAAACACTGGCATTTTCCTACAAAAACCTGATAATGACTAAAAGAAATTTTTTCACAATTTTCGAAATGCTGTTTTGGCCACTTGTAAGTCTCTTCTCAGTTGGTTTGATGGGTGGTTATCTCGAACTGGATGAGAACAAATTGGCTTTTATTATGGTGGGGGCAGTCTCTTTGAGTGTAATACAACTCGCTCAGCTTGATGTAACGTATGTTCTTTTATTTGATGTCTGGAGCAAGAGCCTGAAATACACATTCGCTTCTCCAGTTACTTTTTACCATATGGTCATGGGGACATGGTTTGTGGGAATTCTTAGAGGATTTGTTGCTTTTGTTATCCTCTCTTTTTTCAGCATACGCCTTTTCAATTTTAACCTTACAAAGGTTCCCTTTTTTGATCTGATCCTCTTCTTGTTTGGACTTTTTACGACTGCCATGCTCATAGGTATGAGTGCCTGCATACTTCTTCTTGTCTTTGGCAGAAGAGCTGAAATTGCTGCATGGACTCTTACTGCTATGATTATGCTGATCTGTGGGATATACTACCCAATCTCGGTTTTGCCTGAATGGGTCAGGATGATATCACTCTTAATTCCTGTTACACACTTTCTTGAGTTTTTCAGAACTTTTTACGGTTTTCCATCTACATACTCGAATCCTCTGTTGATTGGCTATGCTCTCTGTATAGCATATATCATGGCCGGAGTCTTTATTTCAGAATTGGCGCTGAAAAGGGCAAGGAAAAACGGGATTATTACAAAACTCTCGGAATAAGTCTGATCATTTCTGAATTATTGGGTTACGGAGGATTTGTTGATGTATAAAACCAGATATGTTAACACCCATATAAATGATGAGTTTTAAGTTTAAACCAAGAAAGGTGTTAAAGTCGTTGAGAGAAGGGCTAATATAAACCACTCTTTGTCTGATATGTGGTTGGTGAACTATGCTCAAGAGGATAATCTCCTCAGTGGCTCATAACATGCCAGTAACTTCCTGAAGTTGCAGTATAAGTTTTTTTGACAGGAAGCTCATAATAATTAACACGATTTCGCTGCAAAACTTCCTGTCATTATCAACATTACAGGCAACAAAAATCTAACAATCCACACCTTCTTCACGAATTTTTCACCTCCTGTCTTTTTATCTCTCTCATCATTTCTCTATATAATTTTTTATATACTCTTTTACTATTCAAATAAATCCAAGTGATTCGAATACGATTGAATGTAAAGTGTAGTTCGAATATTCGAAGTAGTTCGAATGTAAAAAGACTGAATGATTCGGGGAGTTATTAAAAAATAAGTTTTTAACTTGAGGTATGCAAGCAATAAAAGTCTCTACACCTGTTGACATTTCAGCCTTCTTCAAAGTTTTGTTTTCCAGAGAATTATTCAGAGTCTTTGATTTAAAGCTGTAATATTTAATGTTTAGTGTTATCGGACTTTTGGATGGGTTAAAGTCTGTCATAGAAGAGCTTGCTTATAAGCTCCCAAAGATTGTTGTACAGGGTTCAATGTTGCTGAAGGATTCATCATAACTGATTATAATTTGATTCTGTCCTTCTCCAGAATTTCCCTGATGTTATCCGGGATCGGGACACTTCTCATTTTTTCGAGATCATACCATACCTGAACGGTTCTCGCATTCAAAATATCTCTTGAAGATTCTTTCTCAACTATTTTATATAAAAACTCCCAGCTCGAGTTTCCAATATCTCCAGTCCACATTTCAACCACAGCCGTCTCTTCCAGTCCCAGTGGTGATATATAGTCTATTTCAGCTCTCGCAAGAACAAATCTGGCATCATCGAAAGATCCAAGTCTGTCTTTGAAATACTTGAAACGTGCAGTCTCAAGATAGCTGCAAAAGGCCGCATTATTCACATGTCCGAAAGAATCAACATCTCTAAACCACACTTCAATCTCAAATTTGTAAATAGTATCACCATCCTGCCCCTTAAATATATTTGCTCAGTTTAATTCAGATTTAACTTTAACCCGTTTAACTCTTTAACCTAACCATTTTATATTGTCTCACTTCACCCAAGAGCTCTGAAACCAGTTCCACTGCCCTGTTTCTGTCTTACGATTTCTGCTGCTATTCTCTCATCATCAGTTCGTGCAACAACCCTAACTCTCTCAATTTTGTTGGTGTAATAGCATGTACATTTTCTGGTTTTTTTGTCTGTGCTGCTGTAAAGGTATCTTCCACACTTTCTGCATCTGAACACAATGTACATTCTACCACCTACCACCTACAATATACAATCTACTACTTGTTTTCTACTGTTGTTATGAGAAAAAGGAATCAAGTGTTTGTTGCTCCGCTTTGCCTTTTATCTGGTTGTCAGAGTAACCGAATCTTTCGAGCATTCTCATAACCGAAGGTATGATCTGGTGATCTATGTAGTAATCCTTGTCAATTCTATAAATATTTCCATCCTCGTCTCTGATTAGCTCTCCGTCAAAACTTTCTATGAGGTCTGAGGGTATTGCTCTGTCTCCAACATTGCCAGCTCCCTTTGTTACGATATATCCTACCTTTGAACCTATCGAATAAATTATCCCTTTCTTTTCAGCCTTCATTGCAGCCTTAACATGTGCCTGGATGCTTTCGTATTTGGAAGGTCTTCGTGTAAGGCTTTTGTATATGATATACTCGTCAATACTGTACTCTCCTCTTTTTATCCTCTCAATAACTTCTCTAACTATCTCTGCAGCCTTTTCTGGGTCTTTTTCTCGAAGTATGGTCTCTATCACTCTGTTCTGAACTTTCTTGGCAAGTTCACACCAGTCTCCTCTTCTAACTTCAAGACCCTTAACGATAACTCTATCATCCTCTGTTAAACCGGCATACCTCTTTTTCTCCACAAAGAAGACGGTTCTGTAGAGTTCGTCAATTTCTATCTGAATTGGAAGCTCTAAGGAAAGTTTTTCGATGAGCTTTACAACCCTCTCTTTTAGCTGAGGAAGATCAAGATTATCCATTTTAACAAATATTGAATCTGTATCTCCGTAAAGAACTTTAAATCCCATCTCCTCAGCTATTTTAGCGGATGTTTTAATGAAATGTCTACCCCATGCGGTCGTAGCCTCTGCACACTCCCTGCAATACCATCTTGCCATATTCCAGCCCGTGTAACCGTAAAACGAATTGGTCAGGATTTTCAGTGTTGCCTGCTTTATGTTAAGAAGGAGGTATTCAGGTGTGTTGTGGCTGAGCTCTTTCATCTGTTTCTTCAGCTTGGTTCTTCTTTCAATAAGCATCCTGAGGATTCTCTTGAAAAACCCGTCCGGGCTTTTAACGAACTTATGTCCAACTTCAGGGGCTACATAACAATCACAGTCTCTACTGGAGAGGGTATCTGGGCTTATGTTGAAGGAAATCATTATGGAGGGATACATCGATGCGAAGTCGAGACATGCAACATTCTCATGCAACCCTCTTGCCGGTTCGAGAACAAATGCTCCCTCATAGGGTTCAGCACGCTCACCGGGGTTTGGTGCAAGTTCACCGAGTTTGTAAGCCTCGCTCAGGAGTAACCAGTCAACCTGCTTTCCCCTCCCCATCCTGGTGACATCGTCGAGGGGTATTCTTATCATTCTTGAAAGTTCATAGTGCATTGGGAGCAGTTCTTCTGCTATAAAATATGTGTGGAGAACATCCTGTCTTGAATATTTTATAACGGCATCTCTGTTCCCGCTTTTCCAGTTTTTCGCTATATCTTTTGCCTCAATGTCTGCAAGATCAATTTTTCTGCCCAAGTATTCTGCAACGTTCTCGAGTTTCTTTATTTTTACATCTATCGTTCTCATGGCAATATCGTAAAGATCAACGTTAAGTCTGCCAGGGATTCTCGGTCTTCCACCTTTAATACTCAATTCACTGCCATCTCTTCCAATGTCGAGCTTTATACCATATCTTGCAGCCCTTTTTTTTATGTATGGCCAGTCAAAATTATCCTGGTTGTATCCAACGATTATATCAGGATCGATTTTCTTCAGGATGCTCACAAATTCATTTATGATCTCTCTTTCATTGTCACCATTTATTATGTTCTCATAATCTCCGGATTTTACTGCGATCACAATAATCGGGTCTTTTTCAGGATCTGGCATGCCCATCTCGGCGAGCATCTCGCAATCGAATGCAAGAACAGATAGCTCAGGATAACCCTCTGCGTCTTCTCTCTCGATACTGGTGATCTTGTACTCTCTGGTGTTTCTACCGATCGTTGCTTGCTCTGCGTCGATGTTAACCATATCCATGCACGCTAGGTCTTTGTCTATCAGATATCTGTACACAAAAGGAATGTCTGCCTCTCTCACTTTGGCAAACTGTGAGATTGTCTCTCTGAGTTTTGGGACGTGCTGGGGGTGTTGAGCATAAACTTTGAACACCTCAACCTCTCTGCCAAAAATCTTCATTTCTGACTCTTCTATTTTTAAGGGAGACATGATCTCATTTTTTGTATGTATTTTGATCATCAGCTCTTCTTTTTTAAAGTCGTCATCCTTTATAACATAAAAATAAGGTTTAAAGGAAAAATCATATGCTGTGAAAATACCCATTTCGTCCTTACACCAGAGCCTTACAACTGCTTTACCATCAATGGTGATATAATCTGCATCAAGGAGCCACCCCTTAAGTCTTTCCTTCATTTCTTCAATGTTTTGGAATACATGTATTTTGAGTTTTCTATCAGTGTTTTTTTAGGTGCAGCATCCTGTAAATGAAAGCTCACTTCGGCAATATGTCTTGGGTTCATCACGCTTATGTTTTTAACTTAAAATTAGTTTTGATGGTTTTTTAAAAAACCAAGAAAAACTTATATAGGTGTATCTTAATATGGATCCAGAGGTGATGTAAAATGGGAAAACTTGCTCTGGTTCTTGCAAGCGGAGAACTTGAAAAATTGCAGGCTGCGAGTATTATCGGGAGCATAGCTTCAACTTTAGGAACTGAAGTGCTTGTGTTCGCCACCATGGATGGTCTGATGGCCTTTAAAAAGGATGTGGTGGAGAATAAAGCATGGAAAACATCAGGAGATCTTGGGAAGGGAATGTTACAGTCAAATGTGCCACTTTTCGTTGAAACATTCAGACAGGCAAAGGAAACGGGAAATCTGAAACTTTACGCTTGTGGGATGGTTATGGACATGCTTGGTCTGAAAATTGATGAGTTCGTTGACCTTTTTGATGATGTTCTCGGTGTAACGACATTCCTCGGAATGATTGAAGGAGCACAGGTGCTTTTCATCTGAGGTGATGGCGTGAAAGCTGAGGAAATTAAAGCTGACATAGTTGTAGACGCAAGAGGTAGCTTTTGCCCTGGACCGCTCATGGAACTTGTTAAGACGATCAAAGATGCGGAAGTCGGGAAAGTGATCGAGGTTCTATCAAGTGATGCGAGTTCGGCAAAAGACATTCCGGAATGGGTCGAAAAAGCCGGTCATGGACTCATCGGTGTTGTGCAGGAGGATAGTTACTGGAGGATTATTGTTAAAAAAATTAAATAAAATTTTATTTTTTTAGGTGATATTGTGAAAAAAATTCTCGTGATTGGTGGAGGTGTTGGTGGAACACTCGTATCTAATTATCTTGCGGACAAACTCAGGGAAGAAATTAAGAATGATGAAGTTAAGATCACGCTCATTTCTGAAAGGGACAAACAGCTCTATGAGCCCGGCCTGCTGTACATGATATTCAATCGAATGGAAGAGTCGGAGCTTTTCAAGGAAATAAAGTATCTTTTAGATCCCATGATCGATCTGAGAATTGAAAGGGCGATTAGAGTTGTTCCAGAGGAAAATTACGTTGAAACTGAGAAAGAAAAGCACTATTATGATTTCCTTGTAATAGCAACGGGTTCGAGAGTCGTTCCTGAGGAAATCCCCGGGCTGGTTGAGAGTGGTCACTGGTTTTACAATGTAGATGGAGCGAGAAAACTGAGAGATGAGCTGGCGAGATTTGAAGGTGGCAAAATAGTAGTAAGTATAATGGGGATACCACACAAATGTCCAGTTGCTCCTATTGAAGTATCTTTTATGCTTCACGACTTCTTCAAGCTTCTTGGAAGGAGAGATAAGGTGGAAATACTCTACACTTATCCGATAAACAGCGTGTTTCTGATGCAGAATGTATCGAGTGTGGTTGAACAGCTTTTCAATGAGAGAGGAATAAAATACAAGACCTTTTTCAATCCAATCGAAGTTGATGCGAAGAACAAAAAGGTGATAACTCTCGAAGGGGAGGAAGAGGATTTTGATCTACTCATAGCGATCCCACCGCACAAGGGATCTCAACTCGTAATAGATTCTGGCCTGGGTGACAAGAATGGCTGGATCCCGACGGACAGATATACACTCAAAGTAAAAGATTATGACAACATATATGCTGTAGGCGACGCGACAGATATCCCTGTAAGCAAAGCAGGAAGTGTCGCTCATTTTGAGGCTGAAGTAATTTCAGAAAACATTGCTGCACAGATTAAATCTCTACCTCCCACTGCAAGATACTTTGGAAAGGCGATGTGTTTCATAGAGATGGGATTTGATCTCGCCACCTACATATGGTTCGATTATGAAACTCCACCGAAACTCGTCAAACCGAACAAGTTCATCCACTGGAGTAAAATCGCCTATAACAAAATGTACTGGCTTACGGCAAGAGGGGTACTCTAACTGGTGGTGATTGAGGTGAATTTAACTGAAGAAGATATCAGAAAACTGAAAGAGCTTGCAAGTAATGCGGATTCATTGATCTCGATCCTGAGTTCGGCTAAGGATAATAAAAAACCTGAAGAAGATGCTTTTCAGGAAGTGGCAAAAAAATTGATTGAACATAAAGATGAGCTTAATGGGTTCATTGACAAACTGATCTGGTTTGAGAGAAGTGGGACTTTCGAAACGATTCTTGGAGTGGCAGCACTGATCAAGATCATCCAGGATTCACTTTCAGATGAGGTGGTTGCGAAGAATTCAGAACTTCTTACAAACATTGGATTAATTGCCGCTAAATTCAGTAACGAGAACTCATTGAGACTTTTCAGTGCAATAGGAGATTCAATATGCAGGTGCTCAGGTAAACCAGAACCGGTCGGTCTGGTAAGTCTTATTAAGGCTTTGAGGGAGCCTGAGGTGCAGAAAACCATAGGAATGCTGATCAGCATAGCAAGAGAGATGGGTAAAAACATACCCTGAATTTTTTATTTTTCAATCTTCACTGTTCACAGTTTTTGAATTCTCGAGATCTACTGTATGTAAGATTGAATAAAGTCTCACAGATTGTTTTGTTGACAAATATATAGTGGGAAAGAAGCCTCTCACCTGAATCTGTCAGCACAGTTCCCCCACCTTTTATACCACCCCTCCCTCTGATTACAACTTCCTCACCGAGGTTATGTTCTATTTTTTTAATGTAGTTCCATACATATCTATAGGACATTCCAAGTTTTTTAGAAGCAGCTGAAATCGAACCCTCATCCTTTATTGCCTGGAGAATCTCTGCTCCACCCTTTCCAAGAACGTGTTTTCCATCCTTCTCAATCCATATTCTGAACTTCGTTTCGAATTTTTTATCCTGTTTACAGGAATTTTTAAATACATCCTTATTTATCTCACCTCTTTTTTCATCCATATTCAGAACCCTCCGTGAAATAATAAATTCTAAAAATATATATCTCCTGATATAAATTTTTTCGTGAGTTCACTCTCAGGACTGGAAAATATTTTGTCTGCAGTACTGATCTCGATTATCTGACCATCATGCAAATGAATGACTCTCTCAGAAATTCTCTTTGCTTGGAAAAGGTTATGTGTGGAGATAACAATTGTCGTTCCACTCTTCGCGAGTTCTTTTATTGTGTTCTCGATTATCTGGACATTTCCAGGATCGAGATTGGCTGTGGGCTCATCCAGAAGAAGAACCTCCGGATCGATTGCAATCGCCCTGGCCAGGGAAACTCTTTGTTGCTCACCACCTGAAAGGCTTTTTGCCCTTCTCTTTGCATGTTCCTCGAGCTTAACAGCCTTCAATGCTCTCTTTACTTTTTTGTCAATCTCACCTCTGCTGTTCCCTCTTATCTTCAAACCATAGGAGACGTTAGCATATACAGAGGAGTTGAACATGATTGGTTTCTGAAAAACCATTGTTACCTTCTGACGGATTACTTCCCTGTTCTCGACCGCTGTACCGTCGTATATGTATTCTCCCTTTTCAGCTCTCTCCAGGAAAGCCATAATTCTGAGCAGAGTTGTTTTTCCGGCACCGCTGTTTCCGATAATTGAGAGTATCTCTCCTCTGAGAACATCCAGATTTATGTTTTTTAAAACAGCGTTACCATCGTAAAATTTCCAGATGTTTCTCAAAGAAATTTTCACATCTGAAGTCTGTTCATTTTCCTCTAAAACTGCCAATCTCAATCACCTGCCAGTTTTCCGTGAATATAATTGGAAATTGAAGATATTGTGAAAACTATTCCAATCAGAATCAATCCCAGTGCAAGTGCGATATCTGTCTCACCCCTTGAAACATACATCTGCATCGCAGTCGTCAGAACTCTTGTGTTGTATGCACCATCTCTAACAAAAATATTCCCTCCGATCATTATGGCAATGCCCAGTTCTGAGATCGCTCTGTTGAAAGCGGCTATTGTTGAAAGAACCACACCATTCGAAGCCTCTCTTATCAAAGAAAGTGAAGCCTGTAAATTTGATGCACCAAGGGTGTATGCAAGCTCTCTTATGTCCTTCTCAACGGCCTCAATTGAGTTTGCAATAAAGCTCACTATAATCGGAGCAACCAGGAGGGATTGCCCGAGACTTATTCCGTTTTCGGTGTAAAGCAACCCAAGAGAGCCCAGTGGACCTTTTGGGACGAGCATGAGGTATAGAAGAAGTCCAAGTGCCACGGTTGGAACGCCAAGCATCGCATTGAAGAAACTCTTTAACTGAACTCTCCCTGGAAATCTGAAAAATCCAATAATCAATCCAAGGGGCAAACCATAACATAGGGCCATCAATGTTGCCACTCCTGAAACTTTTATGGATCTGAGAGCTATCTCGTATACTTCCTGGCTGCTGAAGATTAAATGAAAGGCGTTTATAGGTTCTTCAAACATCCTCTCAACTCTCTAAGAAATTCAGGTCACCATATCTATATTTTTTCGGACACTCTGTTTTTCTTCCATTGTCGTCGAAAAAGCCATGTTCCACTATCCACTGATATGTTCTCTCGTCTGCCTGTGAAACTGGATAAAAGAGTGCTCTCCCATACTCTTTCAGACCATAGTTTGCCAGTATTTGCTGACCTTCTGTTGACAGCCATTTTTCAAATTCAATCACTCTGTCCAGATTGTTCCTTCCGCTCTTTTCGGGATTTACGGCTATTATGCTATAGATATTTATAAGCTCCTCTCCTTTATCGACAAGAACTTCCAGGTCTATTAGTCCGTCCTTCCTGTATTTCAAATACGTTCCCATATCTGAGAGCGTATAACCTCCAATATTGTTTGTATACAGGAGTGTTTTGCCCATTCCAGTTCCGGTGTTTCTGAACCACGGTTCATTTTTTATCTTCTCATAATCAAATCCTGCCATCTCCCATAGTGCTTGCTCTTTAACATTCGTTCCTGAACCATCATCTCTTGAAACCCAGATTGCCTTTCCTTCTCTTCCTGCCTCGGCAATTTTTTTCATTGCGGTAATGGGATCTGAAGCTTTAATGCCAGCAGGATCTTCAGGAGTTCCGACTATTGTGAAAAAGTTGTATGCAATTACTTTTCTGCTTAACCCGTAACCATTCTCAATAAAAGAAAACTCGACAGATGGTGCATGAACTAAAACAGCATCAGCTGCACCATTCTTAGCGTCTTGTATAGCTGCACCGGTTCCCTTAGGTATAAAATGCAGCTCAATTCCAGTTTTTTCCTTAAAAGCTGGAGCAATAGCATCCTCTAATAATCCGGTGTCATAGAGACTGGTGGTTGTCGATATTGTCATTACCTCTGGTTCATCTTTCTGAGAACATCCAATTGTTGCTAAAGAAAATATTACGACCACTATAATCAACAAATAGGTTGTAATACCAGACCTCACCATAATATGCATGACCGTGCATATCGATTTAAATTTTTCTATGGTATGTATTGATTTAAATTTTCATATTTTTTAGTTATCGGCTGTGCACGTAATTCTTAGTGGTGATTATTGAAGACGTTCCTGTTTGTGGTCTTTAAATAAATGGTTCTCTCATTAGTGCGTATTAAAATTTAGGTTGATCTTACGCTATTTTAATTGGCTATCATACATATATATTATAATCTGTTGAGAACAGTTAAAATATAAAATTTAAACAAGTATGTTTCTGAGTTACTATTTTTATTTTCTAAGATTTAGAAGTTTATTTGAAATTTAATTGACCGTAAAATTTATAAATATATACTTGAGCGGAAGCATATGATTTCTGTATTCAGGGGGGTGGGCATACTGTGACAAAAATCGGGGTATACATTTGTCACTGCGGAGAGAATATTGCAGGGGCTGTTGACATCGAAGAGGTGAAGAAATATGCAGAGACTCTGTCCAACGTCGCTGTTGTCAGAGACAACCTTTTCATGTGTTCAGATCCGGGACAAGAACTGATTAAACAGGATATAAAAGATGGGTTGGTTGACAGGGTGGTTGTTGCTGCATGCACTCCAAGGACACATGAACCTATCTTCAGGGCTGCATGCGAGGAAGCTGGCCTGAATAAATATCTCTTTGAAATGGTTAATATCAGAGATCAGGACAGCTGGGCTCACTGGCATGATAAGAATGGAGCTACTGAAAAGGCAAAGAAGCTCATCAAAAGCGGGGTTGCCAAGGCTGCACTTCTTGAACCACTTGAAGAAAGTTACGTTGAGGTAAAACAGGCTGCGATGGTTATAGGTGGTGGAGTTGCAGGAATGTTTGCAGCGCTGGACCTTGCAGATATGGGCTACAAGGTATATCTCGTTGAAAAGGACCCATCCATCGGCGGAAACATGGCCAAGCTTGATAAAACGTTTCCGACAAACGACTGTTCTGCATGCATTCTCACACCAATAATGGTTCAGGTTGCAACGAATCCAAACATCGAACTGATGACGTATTCTGAAGTTGAATCAGTGGATGGATCGATTGGCAATTTCAAAGTTAAGGTGAGAAAGAAACAGACCTATGTTGACTGGAGTAAGTGTACTGGCTGTGGAGATTGTGTAAAGGTTTGTCCGAGCAGAGTTCCTGACGAATTCAATGAAGGGTTGGGCGAGAGAAAAGCGATATATATTCAGTTCCCTCAGGCAGCGCCCAAGAAAGCTGTTCTTGATGTGGGAGCATGCAAAGAGTGTGGAGGCAGAAAGCTCGGTACACCTCCTGAAATAAACGAAAAAACCGGAAATCCAAAGCTTGCCCCATGTGAAAAGGTATGCAAAACTGGAGCCTGTGACAGATCCATCGAATGGAATCCGGAAGGAGAAATCGTTGAAGTTGAAGTAGGAACGATTCTTGTTGCTACAGGTTATAAGGTGATGGAAAAGAAGAACTTCAAAGAGTACTGTCCGGAGTCACCAAACGTCATTACTGCAATGCAGTTTGAAAGATTAATATCGGCCACTGGTCCAACTGAGGGTGAGCTCGTAAAACTGTCAGAATTACCAAAACTGAAGAAAAAGAAGAAAAAAGATGTGAAACTCGAAAAACCAAAGACAATTGCCTTCATTTCCTGTGTTGGAAGCAGAGATGTGAGGTATCATACTTACTGCTCAAAGATCTGCTGTATGTACATGTTAAAGGAAGCGAGGATTCTGAAGGAAAAGTATCCTGATCTTGACATATACATCTTCTTCATAGATGTGAGAACCCCGGGCAAGGACTTCGAGGAGTATTACACCTATTGCAAGGAGCTTGGAATTAAAGTCATCACTGGAAGGGTTAGTGGTATAGAGAGGGTGCCTGAAGGAGAGAGGCTCAGAGTTAGAGCATATGATGTAGATCTTCAATCTCCCGTCGAACTGATTTCTGATATGGTCGTTCTCGCCACTGCTGTTGAGCCATCAGATGGGCTCAAAGAACTGGCGAGGAGGCTTGGAATAAATGTTGGTGCGGAAGGGTTCCTCAAAGAGCTTCACACCAAATTGTATCCGGTGGAAACGTCCGTTGCTGGAATATACATATGTGGTTGTGCACAGGGTCCCCGTGATATTCCTGAATCCGTTGCCCAGGCCAAGGCAGCGGCAGCAGCAGCGGCCGTTCCACTGGCGCAGGGCAAAGTTAAGGTTGAACCCCTCATCTCTGAGGTAGATATTGAAAAGTGTTCTGGTTGCGGAATCTGTGCACCTCTTTGCCCATATGCTGCCATAAGTATGGAAGAGACAGGTGGGAAATACAGAGCCAAAATAAATGTGGCTCTCTGCAAGGGCTGTGGAGTTTGCACCGCTGCATGCCCGGTCAAGGCCATAAAACTGCATGGTTTCACAACAGAGCAGATAGAAGCCCAGATTGAAGCTTTGGGAGGTGAATAACTTGGATGATGATCTCCCCACCCCTGTTATTTTAACCGAACTGGAAAAGGGAGTTATTGAAGAAATAAAAGAGCACGGCGGAGAGAATATCGACAGGTGCATTCAGTGCGGAAAATGTGCTGGAACCTGTCCGGTTGCATTGGCCGGATTCCCGTGGTTCAACAAGAGACTCATACACGCTTTAGGCCTCGGTATCAGAGAGGAAATACTTGACGTTCCATCTCCCTGGGCGTGTGTTTCCTGTAATAAATGTACTGAGATCTGTCCACGTGACGTAAAACCCTTCGAAGTGATTTTTGCACTGAGGAGAGTACTTGTCGAGGAACTGGCGATACCCACTCTCACCATGGAAGGCCTCAGAACCCTCTACGAGTACGGGCATGCAGTCTATCAGACAACGTATCCCGAGACGAGAAAGAAGGTTGGACTGCCTGAAAAGCCACCAACCACATTAGCATATCCTGAAGCTCTAAAGGAGTTGAGGGCTTTGTTAAGAGAGACAAAGCTTGATGAAGTGGGATTGATTCCAATGGAGTGAGTATTATGAGGTTTGGATTATTTCTTGGATGTAACATTCCGCTCAGAAGGCCAGATCTGGAGTATGCACTGAGATACATCTATCCCAAGCTTGGTGTGGAGCTTGTAGATCTCGAAGGAGCCTCATGCTGTCCCACATGGGGAACGATGCCATCTGTTGACCTTGCCGGATGGTGTGCTGTTTCAGCAAGAAACATGTGTATAGCTGAGGAAAAGGGTGTTGATATCCTCACTGTTTGCGGGAGCTGCTATGGCAGTCTCAGTGAAACGAGACATAAAATGTTGCATAATCCCGAAATCAGGGATGAGGTAAACAGGATGCTGGGTAAAATAGGTAGAGAGTGGAAAGGCACGTCTCAGGTCAGGCACGGGGTCTGGGTTCTTTACAAAGATATCGGTCTGGATAAGATTAAGGAATCTATCAAATACAGACTTGACGGGCTGACAATTGCAGTTCAGCCGGGCTGTCACTTTCTCTGGCCATCCGAAGTTTATGTTGATAAAGAAAAGAACCCCTTCAGACCAAGGGTTCTGATAGAACTCTGTGAGGCAATAGGTGCTGAAGCACCGGATTTCTCTACAATTACGGATTGCTGTGGAACTGGTGGACTCAGGAGCACGAATCTCGAAAAATCGCTCAAGCTCTTCGAAAGGAAAATAAAGTCAATAAAGGAGGAAATCGATCCCGATCTCGTGGTAACTTCCTGCAGTTCGTGTCTGTTACAGTATGATGGCTCTGTGAAAATTCTTAAGGAAAAGGGCAGGATTAACTTTGAAATACCCACATTGCACTTTGTACAGCTTCTTGCAATTTGTTTAGGAGCAAACCCGGATCAGGTTGCGGGTCTGGCTGTGACGGGTCCTGAGGAGGTTATTAAGAAGATCAGGGGTGAAGTGTGATGAGTGAGTGGGAGCCAAACATAATCGTTATCGCCTGCAACTGGTGTACATATCAGGCTGCAGACCTCGCAGGAAGCCTGAGGTATTCTTATCCTACAACTGTCAAAATCATCAGAGTGCCATGTTCCGGGAGAGTGGAACCTGAATTTATCATTGAGACTCTGCGAAATGCAGATGGTGTGCTTATAGGTGGCTGCCATCCCGGTGACTGCCACTACAAAGAGGGAAACTACAAGGCTGCCAGAAGGTTCAAGCTCATTCAGAAGATGCTTGTGGAGATGGGTATCGAGCCAGAAAGGGTACGGCTCGAGTGGATAAGCGGTTCTGAGGGGCTCAGGTTTGCAGAGGTTATGAGAGAATTTGATGCCAAAATTAGGGAACTCGGGCCATTGAGGTGGTAAAATGTCCAAGATTAAGCTTGCTGTATATTTATCGGCCGGTTGTGCTGGATGTGAGATGGCCCTTGTAGATTTATCTGAGAAGCTTATTGATGCTCTCGAGAACATCGAGATAGTCTGGTGGGCTCCAACCGTGGTTGATCTGAAATACAAGGACCTTGAGAATTTGGAGGATAAGTCCATTGATGTCGCTCTGGTTGATGGAGCGGTAAGGTTGAGCGAACAGGATCATGTGATAAAGATTCTCAGGCAGAAGACCAAGGTTCTTGTGGCATTTGGAGCCTGTGCCGCAATGGGTGGGATTCCTGGTCTGGCTAACTTCCACAAAAGGGAGGAGCTGCTTGAAACAGCTTATATCAACACATGGAGCACCGACAATCCAGATGGAGTTTTACCACAGACTGAATACGATGTTAACGGATCAAAATTAACGCTGCCCGAGTTCTATGGAGAAGTTAAAGCCCTGCATCAGGTTGTGGATGTTGACTACTTCATAGGTGGCTGTCCACCCCACCATAACCATGTTGCGGTAGCCGTTGAGGCGATAATAAAGGGAGAACTCCCACCAAAAGGCTCCTGGATCACAAGCGGTAAATCCGTGTGTGACTCATGCAGGAGAAATCCTGTTCAGAAAGGAGAAATCAGAAAGCCGATTGAAGAAGTAAGAAGAACGATAGAGGGAACTCCAGATGAAGAATGTCTGCTACAGCAGGGCTATCTGTGTCTGGGGCCGGTAACACAGGGAGACTGTGATGGCTCATGTCCACAGGTGAACATTCCGTGCAGGGGATGTGGTGGACCGGTCGCGGGAAAGGATTTCGGTGCGAGAGCTGTGGGGGCACTGGCATCCCTTATGACCGATGAGGCTGTTGATGAGATGCTTGAAAAGATACCGAACCTCGGGAAGTTCCTTTACAGATATTCACTGCCAGTCTCACTGATAAATAGGAAGAAATGATGGAGGTGGAAGATTGAAGGTTGAGATAAATCCCATGACGAGGCTTGAGGGTCACGGAAAGATTACGATAATTATGGATGAGAACGGAAACTTCGCCGATGCTTATTTCCAGACCGTGGAGTTCAGAGGTTATGAAAAGTTTCTTGCCGGACTGCCAATCGAGGAGGTTCCGAGGACTGTATCAACGATATGTGGTGTTTGCAGAGGTGTTCACCATACCGCAGCAACCAAGGCAGGTGATGGAGTCTATGGTGTGGAGCCCACCGAAACGGCAAAGAAGATAAGAGAACTGTTTTTGAACGCTCACTATGTTGAGGATCATGCAGTAATACTCTATGCGCTCGGTCTTCCCGATTTTGTTGTTGGGCCAGAGGCCGATCCAGCGGAAAGAAATCTCATTGGACTCGTAAAGAAAGTTGGGGTGGATGTTGCGAAGGAAGTTCTGAGAAAGAGAAGCTGTGCGGTAAAGATATTCGAACTCCTTGGTGGTAAGCCAATTCATCCAGTAGCTGGCCTGCCGGGAGGATGGTCTAAGAAAATTGAGGAGGAGGAAAGGCAGGAAATCGAGAAACTTGCAAAAGAACTTGTTGAACTCGGCCAGATCACACTTCAGATATTTGAGAACGTCATCCTCAAAAACGAGAAATACATGGAACTCGTTACAGGAGACATATACCGGACTGTCCTCAACTACATGGGTACGATTGATGATGAGGGAAGGGTCAACTATTATGATGGTGTGCAAAAGATAGTTGATACTAACGGTAACGAGATAGGAATGTTCAGTGGCAAGGAGTATCTGGAATATCTGGCTGAGAGAGTTATTCCGTGGAGCTACATGAAGTTTCCATACCTGAAGCAATTAGGCTGGAACGATATCAGAGATGGAGAGGGGACGAGCATTTACAGTGTTGGCCCGCTCCCAAGGCTCAATGTTTCAGAGGGGATGAACACACCTCTCGCACAGGAACACTATGAGAAAATGTTTGAGGTTCTGGGCGAAAAACCCGCCCACTACATACTGTCATTCCACTGGGCAAGAGCGATTGAATTGCTGAACGCTGCAGAAAGAGTGCTCGAGCTCGCACAGGATGAGAGCATAACGAATTCGGATGTGAGGGCTGAACTTGGTGAGGTCACAGGAGAGGGTGTTGGAATACTGGAGGCTCCTCGTGGAACATTGATACACCACTACAAAACAGATGATAGGGGGATAGTGGAAGAGGCGAACCTCATAGTTGCAACAACACACAACAACGCGGCAATCAACCTTGCAATCAGAAACGCTGCGAAGAAATTTGTAAAGGGTGGCGAGGTTGACGAGAAGATACTCAACTACGTTGAGATGGCATTCAGGCCCTACGACCTCTGTCTGGCATGTGCAACCCACACACTGCCCGGAAGGATGCCGATAGAGATCGAAGTTTACGACAGCGAGGGCAGTCTGCACAGAAAACTCAGAAACTTCTGATTTAATTTTTATTTTTATGAAATGTGTTATAATTGGAATTGGAAACCCCAATCTTTGTGACGATGCCGTGGGGATAAGGATTATTGAAGAAATTGAGAGGTTAAATCTTAGTGTAGATACCTTTGCCCTTTTCATGGGGGATTTTGACGTTCTCGATAAGATACTCGGTTATGATGTTGCAATAATTGTAGATGCGATAAGGCTCGGAAATGAGCCAGGAACGATTTACGAATTTACCCTTGAAGAGTTCTCATTCATTCCTCTCTCTGGCACTCACGGAATGAACCTGATAACGACACTCAGAATGGGGATGGAGGTATTTGGAGAGGAGATACCAAAAGATATCAGGATTATAGCAGTGGAAATAGAAGATGCGGAAAGTTTTGGTAAGGATTGCACTCCAAAGGTGAAAGCAGCAATTCCGAAAGTTGTGAAAAAGGTTCTGGAGATTGTAGATAATTAGTTTAGGCAGTATAATTGGCTGTATCCCTATACCTTCAAATATATGGCAATCAGGGCACAGAACGTTTTATTGTATGTTGGAGTGTGAGTTAATTCTCGTTACACTCCTTTCAATCACTCTAAGAGTAAACACTCTAAGTGCAATATTCATATTAGCTTTTAACGATATAATTAAAACATTCATAATGTAAAACCGGAAATGCGGACGCCGCCGACAGGATTCGAACCTGTGACCGTCCGGTATCTGTTCAGCCCCATATGGGCGATTAACCAGCTGATTAACAGCCGGACGCTCTACCAGCTAAGCTACGGCGGCTCGATTCATTGATAATCAGGATGGTAATTTAAATTTTGTCCTATGTAGGGAGTATTAAATTCGCCAGTATATCTTTGCATCTCTGTATCGGGTTATAACACAGATCTTTTTAAATAAGTTACTGATACACTTGCAACTGGGTTCTAAGGTGAATGCTAATGTTAACGAAAAAATCAATTACCGGAGGATCTTAAGAGAGGCATGGAATTTTTGTTTTCAAGTATGTTTCTTTACGAATACGACATAGATAGTATCGCAAGAGCAGTTGAGGTTGCCGGATATGATGGACTTGAGTTCTGGGTTGAGACACCCCATTTCTGGATTGACAGGAGAGAAGAGAAGCTTGAACCTCTTAAAAAGATGAGCCTAGCCGTTCATAATGCTGTTCTCGATCTAAATCCTGTTTCAGTAAATCCGGGTGTGTGTGAATTAACCTTGATAGAAACACTATATTCTATCAATCTGGCTTCAATGTTGAGAGCCAGTCCAGTTACAGTTCATGCTGGAAAAAGAAGTGCTGCAAGAGAACCGGTCTGGGCTGATTATGCTTCGATGAACAAGTATCTTAGAATCTGCTCAAAATACAGCCGGATCAAGAAGGTTCGCCTCTGTATTGAAAACTCTGAGCCAGGGATAAACTACCTGTGTAAAACTCCTGAGGAAATAACTCAGGTTGTAGAAGAACATGGGTTGGGTTTTACATTTGATATCAATCATGCGACTAAAAACAGAACTGTTGAGCCTTTAAAGTTTTTAGAGTTATTTGAAAAAATAGAGAACGTGCATGTTAGTGGATTTGACGAAAATGGAAGACACATTTCTGCACTAAACTCTCCTGTGGTCAGAGATATTTTAATCGAATTAAAGGAGCTTGGTTATGACGGAAAGATTACAGTTGAACTTGACGATTTGGGCTATGGCAGGATGAGTTTTAAAGACAAAGTGAGTGTGCTTGAGAAAGAGGCTGATTTTTTGAGGTCAATATTCAAAAATTAGCTGCGTTTTTTGTTCTCTTCAAATATTTTTTACATTTTAAGCGACTCATATCTCATTTTTTGTATATATTCTTAGAACTCAGATTTTGCTCAAAACCCTTTTAAATTCAAATGCATCTTCGAACATGCTTTTATTATTAAACAGGACATATGCTTTTTCTCTGCCCGAATTAATTAGGAAATTGTAAAGCCACTGGAGTTCTTCAGTTGTATATTTGTGAGAATACATTTTTTTATGACCTCCGTGCAACCTCAAATAATAGAACTCTCCGAAGGATGGTCTTGTGACGAATGGGTCGGCGCAGTGAACAAGATTGAGCTCTTTACACACTTCATACACGCTGTCCTTTTTCCACCCGCGTGGCTCCCATATGAAGCTGAATTTTTTATCTGATATAGTGGTAAAGAACTCCCTCATGTTGCTGATATTCTCTTCACTTTCTCTGAAAGATACAGGTGTTTGAAAAATTATTTTTCTGGCACCAAGAATCTCAGCTATTTCTTTTGTCTTTTCCCATGCATCAAAAACAATCTTTACTGGTCTGAAAAATCCTGCCTTTTCCAGCCCATCAAGCTTTAATCCTGCTTTTCTGTAGGTGGGGCTTGAGGATGGATGGGTTATGAGTTGCCATGCCTTGACTGTAAACTCAAAACTTCTTTCGTTAGTTTTATCTCTCCACCTGAATGCAGTTTCAGGTTTTGGTGGTTTATAGAAAGTCTTCTGTATCTCAACGACATTGAAGCATTCCAGATATCTGTCGAATGAAACAGGAAATCCACAGCAGCCAATCAGAATTTCATACATACTCTAACTGGGTGGAAAAAAGAAAGTCTGGAATTTTGAAGTAGTTACCTGAAGTAGCCCAGATCTTCATCACTCTTCCACTGCTGTACTGTGGCTTCCTGCATTTCTCTGATCTGAGCGATCAGCCTCTCCATCTCCTTGGCTCTCTCATCTAAAGCCTCTACACTCACCTTTATGTTGAGCATCTTCATAAGCACATCAAGAACAGCCTTTGCACTTTTTGGATCCACCATGTAGCCTGATGTAACTCCCATGAGACAAGCAGAATCGATCCCTTCAATCTGTGCGACTCCAAGAATCAGACCTGAAGCTCCTATTATTCCTCCACCTGGTTCACCCTTCTCAAACTTTATACCATATACACTGAGCTCCTCAACAAGCTTTTTGCTGTTTGCAGCTCCGAGGACATATGGCTCCTCAACAAGCTTTCCTATACCGTATCCACCCAGGGTGTAAATCCTCTTGACTCCAAACTTTTTGGCAATATCTATGTATGCGTTTACAAGCTCGAAATGTCCATCGCTGCTTATGCTCTGAAAATCGCCGACAAGAATCAGCAAGTCTGGGGAACTGTCTGAAGATCTGTGGACATATACTTCGTTTTTAGGCATCCTGATTGTTCCATCTTCCTCAACCATAACCTGGGGTGGGAAGTGATAGGAATAGATTTCCAGTACTTTTTCAGCTCTAAGCTCTTTAACGAGATGGTCGGCTACAAGCTTCCCCACATGCCCTATCCCAGGCAAACCTTCTATCATGACCGGGTCTTTGAGATTTAGCTCTTCCGGTTTTTTAAAATATCTGATATCAACCTTATTCAACAAAAAATCACCTCCTTATACTAAGATTTCCTTAAATTAAAGAATCCGATCTCCATTCTCAACTTTCTCCTGTACTTACCATACGGATCTTCAGGGGAAAATTTGGGTGGGATTGGAGTTCTCGTTTTACTTCCACACACCGGACATACCTCTTTAAAAGTGTATCTATTACATTTAGCACATTTTCTCATTTTTACTCTCATAATTCACCTTCATGCATAATATTGAGCCTTTTGAGGACTTATATTCTCTGCATACTCTTTTCAGTCTTCAGGCAGCCTCTCTGACAAAGTTCCCTTCGCCACCGAGTTTTTTAATCTTTTTCAGAATTCTGTCGGTGATTTTCTTGAGTAACTTCTCTGC
Organism: Archaeoglobus sp. JdFR-24; assembly: GCA_002011215.1. Next base: position 1,783 of record MTML01000022.1, on the reverse strand, counting down.
TGATTTGTAGTCTTCTGCCTCAAGTATCACCCTGTATCTTGGAGCTCCAATGTACTCAATTTTTAATTCAGTATCGTCTGGATTGCCAACCTCATATGCTTCCATCAAAGCTTTTTTTATTCTCTCGATCCCATCTGGGGCGTTGCTTTTTAACTCGAGATATCCCCTTACCTTAACTCTGTGGGGTTTTATGTTCTCTCTTGCTATTTCTGAGATGCTCTTTGCAGCCTCCTCTCCTGTGATCTTAGAGAGTATCTCATAACCTTCGAATGCTGCCTCCTCAAAAGCACCGTAAATTGTTTCGTACTCCTTTAGAAGCTTTTTACCTATTTTAATCAGATCTTCTCTGTTCAGACCTGCCTTCTCTCCTGCTATCTCAAGCCATTTAAAGGCTCTTTGTTCGCTTTTCCACTGCTGCATTTTCTCTCTCCGCTGTCTTTCGTTCACATCCTTAATTGATAGATCGATATGACCCCTTCTGGGATTTGTATCGAGTACCTTGCAAACAACTTTTTGACCCTTCTTAACATGGTCTCTGATATCTTTAATCCATCCGGCAGCCACTTCACTTATGTGGATCAGACCTTCTTTATTCTCGTACTCATCAAGTGAAACGAACGCACCAAAATCCAGAACTCTGGTTACAGTACCGATTACAAGCTCACCTTTACTGGGATAACCATCTCTTTTTATTATGAGTTTACTCTGACCACTCTCTTTTTTGCTCATGATAACTCAATTTGATAAAGGGGAATTTAAATATTGCCAAAGTTTTTGGGGATGGGGTTAAATGGTTATAATAGGGGATAGTAAAAACTGACATAGCCTGTTCAAGTATACTTCAAACACCAAACATCATTTTTAGAGTATAACACTTAAGAACTTCTTGGTTCGTGGATTTTTCGGGTTTGAGAAAATCTCCTCCGGTGAACCCTCTTCTACAATCACACCTTTATCCATAAAGATAACTCTGTCTCCCATTTCTCTGGCAAATCCCATTTCATGAGTTACTACCAGCATGGTCATTCCATCTCTGGCGAGCTGTTTCATAACATCCAGAACCTCCTTAACGAGTTCGGGATCTAAAGCAGAGGTAACCTCATCAAAAAGCATAACCTCAGGATTCATCGCTAAAGCTCTTGCAATTGCCACCCTTTGTTGCTGTCCACCGCTGAGCTGTGAAGGGTAGTGATCAATCTTATCACCAAGCCCGACTTTTTCAAGCAGCTTTCGAGCAATACTTTCCCCTTCTTTCTTATCAATCCCTTTAACCTTTACCGGAGCAAGCATGACATTTTGAAGGGCAGTAAGGTGAGGAAAAAGATTAAATTGCTGAAAAACCATTCCTATCTTCTGCCTGATCTTATTAATATCTACCTTTTTGTCGGTTATATCAACTCCATCGAGAAATATTCTGCCACTTGTAGGTTCCTCAAGCCTGTTTATGCATCGCAAAAGGGTTGATTTTCCACTTCCAGAGGGGCCGATAATAACTACAACTTCTCCCTTTCGCACCTGCATATTTATGTCTTTCAGAACAGTCAGGTCGTCAAACTTCTTGTAGAGTCCTGAGATCTCAAGCTGAACCGTCATCAGAAAAGAATATGTGGTTTGTTTTATGAATTTTTTGTAAGGTCTTTAAGTTTTAGGTACCGTTTTATATTACACTTGTTTTAATGCTTTAAGTTTAGACATTGTTAAACGTTTAAACGTCACTTACTTGACTTCGTAGGTTCCAATGCGTTTCTGAGAGTAGTGAACGAGTCTGCTGAGTGGCACGGTC